>JBHIUZ010000012.1:0-28224 GCA_042138025.1 Nitrosopumilaceae archaeon
TACCATAATCTATCAAAAATTACTATATGATTTACATTTTGTTAGCTAAATTTAGTTCAAAGTCGATCTAAATACACACCTCACATTAAGAAGCCACTCCTAAACTACCGCTTATGCCAAGTTTTGATAAGACATGGGCACGACAGGAAACTCAAAGTGTTACAGGCAAACTACGAGAAGCTGTTAAACCACAAGGGGCTTTAAAGCCAAGAATACAGACTGCAGTTAACAAACTACAAGTCCAAATATCAAAGATGGACTCTATGACAGGTAAACTTCAAGAAAGAGATCAACAAATCTTCAAAAGAATAGTTACTGCAATGCAACAGCATGATACCAGTACAAGTAAGGTATTATCAAATGAGTTAGCAGAAATTCGTAAAGTTTCAAGAATGCTTGGAAATGCAAGAATGTCACTAGAACAAGTTCAATTACGATTGACTACGATTCATGACCTCGGCGATGCAATGGTTGCAATAGGACCAGCAATGTCGACCATGAAGGGATTAAAGTCTTCGTTAGGACGATTCATGCCAGAAGCAGACACGGAGTTAAATTCCATGACACAGACACTCAATGGACTAATGGTAGATTCATTGTCAGGAGATTCTTTCAACATGGAAAACGAAGTAACAAACGAAGAGACGGACAAAATTCTCCAAGAAGCTTCTGCTGTTGCAGAACAACAAATTGGAGACAAATTTCCATCTGTGCCATCACTTGAAGGACTATCGTCACCAAGTTCGACAACTTCATCAACCTCCTCTACTTATGAGTAATTCTCTAGTAGATGTAGGCTGACGAATTTCCCTTTTTTCTTTTTAATTTCAAATACGATTACGTAATAGATTAATACACATTTTTGAAAATTGAATAATTTCTCCGAATCCCATTTTAGATTTTCCAATTTCTCTGTTAACAAATCTTGTTGGAATTTCTATACCGTGTAAGCCTTTTCTTCTAAGATAACAAAGTAGTTCTACTTGAAAAGCAAATCCTTCTGATTTAATTTCAGAAAAATTTACCATGCTTAGTACATTTTTTTTAAACATTCTAAATCCACTTGTAGGATCTTTTATCTCTAATTTTGCACAACCCTTTGCAAAGCTTCCAGCAACTGTATGAAGTAATTTACGTCCTGTTCCCCAACCTACAATAATAGATCCTGGTAGGTGTCTGCTAGCTATTACATAATCATGATTTTTTATTTTGTTTGCCATTGTTGAGATTTCTTTTGGATCATGTGAATTATCAGCATCCATTTGAACAACATAATCGGGATCAAATCTATCCAATGCAATTTGAAATCCTTGTTTGTATGCAGACCCAAGTCCTAGTTTTGATGTTCTTTCAATAACTGTGATATTTTGATATTTTTTGTTAAGATCTTGAGCAATTTTTCCTGTTCCATCTGGAGATGCATCATCCATAATTATTATAGAAAATTTTTCAGCAATTTTCTTTAGTTCTCTTGATAGTTTTTCTATTAGAGCTGGAAGAGTGTCTTTTTCATTATAAGTTGGAATTACAATGGAAATATTCATTTTCCTAACTTATCTCTTTTTGGCTTTTGTAAAAACCTTGTGAAGTAAATAACAAAAAATAATACTGGAATCATTGTTAATATTGGCAATTCAAATTCCGGTATTGATTTGTCTGGGGATACTAATTCTCCCCATTTACTTGGACTAGGAATATCAAATGAATTTTCTGGGATAATATTTTGTGGCCAAGTATAATATAATTTTGAACTTGCATCAAATACTTGAACATAAAAACCGTAAATATCTGATCTTTCAAAAAGATTTATTGGAATTTTGAATTCATAGCTAGCATGCGGAATTTTACTATACTTATCATTGTGATCTGATTTACTTCCAATTCCAATAAATCCATCATTATTTGAAATTTTTTTGAAAAATCCATTTAATGCTAATGAAGATCCTCCTTGGTAAACAAAACTTTGTTTACTATCAAGTGCAGTAGAAAAACAATAATCATTTGAGTTAGGAATAATTGTTTTGTCATTTTGTCCATCAATACAAATCATTGCTTTATCTGAAATATGATCAATTGTTTGATCATCTATTGCATCTAATAAAACATAAATAAAATCTCCTTGATGAGCTGTTCTAATATGTAATGTTCCATCATGTGTTGATGAAGTATCCCATGATGATTGTTTCCATTCTAGTTCATTTGTCCACTTGCCATCAAATACTACCTCACCCATTGAACTTGAAATTGAAATAAGAATAGGTTCTACACCATATCCAGTATTCATTAATGGCATTAACAACAAAACCATAATAGGAAAAATATAATGTTTCATGATAAAGTGATACTTTGTAGTTAGATGAAAAGTTTTTTTATTTTAATGACTTTCAAAAGCAAGTTTATAGACTAATATTTCTAAAAGTGAATATGAAGAATGGAATTATTTTTGGTATTATAGTATCTGTAATAGTTATTGGGGTTTTGGTCTTTTTATCATTTGATTCATTTTCTATGATGGGAAATAATGGTGCATCCTCTGAACCTATTTTGGGGGATGAGGGGAATGATATGAAGAATAATCAAAAGCCTCTAGGAAGGAATCTTTCCATAGTATTAGATGAGAAAATGGGCCTTTCAGCCCCTTAATGACCATAATGGAACTATTTGTTCAAAAAAAATTCCATTAAGCATATAGGTAAAACTAGGTAATAGCCAATTAATGAAAAAATACACAAGCCTAGCTTTGATAGGTGCTCTTGTGGTTGGTATGGCAGGATTCATCAGCCTAGACGCTATTTCAGCAACCTCATTTGGAACTATGCAAGTTGCTTCTGATATTCATGAAACTGGCAAAATGATAGGCCATGTAACTTATGAAGTAAGAGGTACTGATGGTAATATCAAGCATTATTCTCAATCGGATAATGTAATAGTTGACGTAGGAACTGATTGTGCTGCAACATCAATCTTCGACACTTCTAGTACTACTGTATGTACTTTAGGAACAGATAATGGATTTTCATTTATAGCAATTGGAAATTCAACTACTGCGTTTCCTATATCAAGTGTTGATGATATTGCTTTAGATAATGATGGAACAAATGGTGAGATGGCTCGACTAGCAAGTACTGTTACTATATCACCAGCAGATACTTTAGGAACAGGTGCTGACACAACTGTATCAATTGTATCTCCAGCATTTACATTCAATACACTTGGACAAGCAGGAACTGTAGTTACTCAATCAGGACTATTTGATAGCGATGTTGGAGGATCAGATAATATGTTCTCTGTAAGAGATATTCCTGGTCAAAGTGGAACGGGTCTTGCAGTTACAAATGCAGATACTCTATCAGTCACTTGGACAATAACCCTAGAATAGATTAACCATAGTTCTTTTTTGATGAGCTATGATTATTTTTTATTATTTTTCTTTCTATAACCGTGACTGAAAGTTTTATCATATAATCTTGAATATTCATACGATGTTGGTTTTATAACATCACCAATAATTATTATTGCTGTACGTGTAATTTTTTCCTTCCAAACTTTTTTTCTGATATCATTTAATGTACCGATAATTACTTTTTGATCATTCCAACTTGCACGATACACTACACCTACAGGAGTAGATTTTTTGTATCCACCAGCAATTACTTGCTTTACTATATCAGATAAGAGATGAACACTAAGGTAAAATATCATAGTTGCATGATGTTTAGCAAGTTCAGTAATTTGTTCACTTTTTGGAACTTTAGTACGTTTTTCTGCCCTAGTAACAATAATTGTTTGAGTAACTCCTGGTAGAGTTAGCTGTGTTCCAAGAGCAGCTGCTGAAGCTAAAAAGGATGTAACACCTGGAATAATTTCAGATGTTATTCCTACTTTTTTAAGATTATCAATTTGTTCTTTAATTGCACCATATATGGTAGGATCACCATCATGTAATCTAACAACTAGTTTACCTTTTTTTGCATTATTTCTTAATAGTTTGAAAATTTCTTCGCGAACTAGTTTTGCAGCATTATGTAATTTTCCTTTTTTGCATAATTTGAGAATAGATTCAGGAATCAATGATCCAGAATAAACAACTACATCAGCTTTTTGAATTAGTTTTTTAGCTTTAATTGTAATTAGATCAGGATCCCCAGGACCACATCCTACAAAAAAAACTTTAGACACGCTTTATCACCATGATTGAAAAATATTTTGAAGTTAGAGTGTCTTGATTCACCTCACCAAGGGTTAATTTTTTTACAATTTCGTGATCTGTTCCCAAATCTTGTCCAATAGCAAAAATAGATTCGTTAGAAAATCCTGCATCTCTTATGAGATCGATTACTTTATCAAAATATCTTCCATCTTTAAGAAAAATCATAGTATCGCAATTTTTTGCAATCTCTTTTACAGTTGTTAGATCATAACATGATGGAATGACTGCCATTTTTTCCGCGCCTTCAGCTAGACTGATACCAACTTTGGATGCAAACGTAAACATGGAAACAATCCCAGGAATAACAGTAATTTTGATTTCAGGGTGTTTAATTGAAAGCTCTCGATGAAGGTATATCCAGGTACTATAAAGATAAGGATCACCAACTGTAAGATATACAACTTTTTTATTTGAAAGTGAGTGTTCTGCGATAATTTCAGAGTTTTTTTCCCAAGTATTCTTTAGAATATCAGTGTCTTTAGTCATTGGAAACACTAGCTGAACAATCTCTGGTTTTTTCTGTTGATCAATTAATGAGGAAACTACAGATAAGGCCATACTTGGTTTTCCCTCTTTTGATGTAGGACACATTATCACGTCAGCATTCTTTATTGCATTTACAGCTTTTACAGTTAGTAATTCAGGATCTCCAGGTCCACAACCCACACAGATTAATTCAGCCATAAACTTGAGAAATTTATTCCTAATTAAAAGCTAGACTAGATCGAAACTAAGTTTTTGTAGCTGAAATAATTGTAACTGGATTCCTAGCTAGCATCATTGTACCTGTAGATGTCTTACGACTTTTAGATATTGTAATCTGTGTGATATCAACTGATGTAAAATTTAGTTTTTCCATGATCGATATTACAGAATATAGAGTTTCAATTAAAATAACTCCTATCACTATTCGTCCACCTGGTTTTAATTTATTTTGACATAGTTCAATTATTTTTTGTGTATCACCCCCTGTGCCACCAATAAATATTGCGTCAGCTTCGGGAAGATCAGAAATTTTTTCTTTTGCATTTCCTAAAATAACTTTAACATTAGATAGACCAAATTTTTCTAGATTTTTTTTTGTTAGTTCTGTAGCATTTGGATCAATGTCAATCGCAAAAACTTTACCATTTGATTCAATTTGAATTGAAGCCTCTACAGATATAGAACCACTTCCACATCCAATATCATAAACTGTTTGGCCTGGGCAAAGTCTGGCTTTGCTTATTTGTAAAGCTCTAATTTCTTCCTTGGTTATTGGAACATCTTCTGTTCTTTCAAATTGTTCATCAGGAATACCAGGAGTTTTGTTCTTCCACATTTAGAAAATTGAACTTGTTTTACTATTTTAGTGCTATGAGAGTGGGATTGAAAAAATCGAGTCTTTTGGAAGATTTACTATAGTATAAGTTAAGATCCACATAAACAAGTAGATGAAGATATAACTTCCAATTCCTGTTGTGACAAGTTTTTTTCTATCAGATTTTGGTAATTTCAGATTCATTCCTTTTGCTATTATAATAGAAACAATGAAGACAATTATCATAAATACAATTGAGGCCCATCTTCGTTCTTCACCCTCAATTGTATCAAACAAAAAGGTAGCAGCTATTCCAGCTAATACTGCAAGTCCAATTCTTAACCAAAAAAGTTTATCTAACTTTCGTTTAGTATAGCTTTTTTCTTGATCACTTTGTACAGGCTCAGTAGGTGGAGTATCACTTGTATCAGAAATCTCTGGTTTATCAGGAGTATCTGGTTTTTCTGATTCCTTTTTTTTCTTAGGATTATGTCTAGCCAAGAAATTTCTAGGTTGACTGTGGATAGCCTCGTATAAAATCTTTGGATAATAAAAGAGTCATTTAAGAAGAGTAGTGTCTAATTTTAGATTCAGAGGATTATACAATGACACTTGCAGGAATTGAATTAAAATATTTGGTAAATGAGATCTCAAAAAAAACACTTGATTACTATCTTAGCAACATTTATGGAATCAATAGTAAATGTTTGCTTTTCAAATTACATCATCCAGAAAAACCAGATGTACTTTTGATGTTTTCTACAATGGGATTATGGACTACTTCAAAGAAAGTAGAACAAATTGAAACCAACAAACTGTTAAAACGCCTGAGAAGTGATCTACTACGATTAAAACTAACAAAAATTGAACAAATAGGAGCTGAAAGAATTGCCTATTTGACTTTTAGTGGTTTTGATAAGGAGTTTATTATAATTGGAGAATTTTTTGGCGAAGGAAATATTATTTTATGTAATAAGGAAATGAAGATATTAGCACTATTACATTCTATAGATGTAAGACATCGTCAGCTAAAGGTTGGAATTACTTATACCCCACCACCAGAAAATTCTATTAATATTTTTAATTTGACATTAAATGATATCGAAGGCATATTATCATCTACGATACCAACTGCTAAATGGATTGGAAGGACACTCGGCTTACCAACAAAATATGCAGAAGAAATATGTAAAAAAGCTCAAGTTGAATCAAAAATATCTGGAAATCAGCTAACAAAAGACAATACCAAAAAAATTTTTGATGTAGTTAATGAAATAATTAGAGATGTAGTCAATGGAAATCATGAAACTGTAATAGTAAGAAATGAAGGCAAATCAGATGTATATCCAATTAGATTAGGTAAGCTAAAAGATAACGCTGAAAATGCTTCTAGTTTTATGGAAGGATTAGACATTTTATTTACAGAGTCAATTGTTTCTAGTGGTAAATCTATACAAGCAAGTGCTCTTGACAAAAAACTTTTAGAGCTTGAAAATAAATTAGAAGAACAAACTAAAGCAATTACATTAGTTACTGAAAAGTCATTAAAAATAGCTAATGTTGCAAAATTTCTTTTAGAATTAATCTCACAAGGTATAACATCAATAGAAGATCCTAAAGCTTTAGAACAAATAAAAAAACATGGGGCAGAACTAATTCAGGAAAAAGGTGTCTTTTTAATAAAAATAGATGATGAAAAAATTAAGATTAATACTAAAGCTTCTCTACCTACAATATCTTCAAAATTATTTGATGAATCTAAACGAAAATCTGCAGCGATTTCTGCTATCGAGAAACTAAAAAAACTTACTGAAAAGAAAATAGAAAAAGAGAAAAGTCAAGCAAAAGTTGTTGAAGCGTCAATTACTTATTCAGAAATTAGAAAGAAAAATTGGTATGAAAGATACAGGTGGTTCTATACATCAGATGGCATTTTAGCTATAGGAGGAAGAGATTCATCATCAAATACAGCTATAATTCGAAAACATTTGGAAAAAGATGATAAAGTGTTCCATGCTGAAGTTCATGGTTCTCCATTTTACATACTTAAGGGTGCAAATAAAGAAATTCGTCCAACAAGTCTTAACGAGGTTGCTCAAGCTACTGTTTGTTTTAGCAGAGCATGGAGAGAAGCAATGTACGGATTAAATGCTTTTTGGGTAGAACCTGATCAAGTAAAAAAGGCAGCACCTAGTGGTCAATTTCTTCCTAAAGGATCTTTTGTAATTGATGGAACACGCAATTTTGTTAATGTTTCGACATTAAAGCTTGCAGTTGGTTTAATGAAACAAGAATCAGATTATTTGATTACTTGTGGACCACCACAACCAATTAAGAAAAATTGTGTATGTTATGTCATAATTGAACCAAGTGGTTCAGATATGGTAGATACTGCTAAATTAATTAAAAAAGAATTTACAAAATTAAAAGGAGATATTGTAAAAGTAATTAGCACAGATGAATTTGTTCGTGTATTACCAGCGGGAGACAGTCATATTGTAGAATCTGGATTAGGTGAGAAGGTAAGTGAGTAATGAAAAACCTCTCTTTATTGTAGATGCAATGCTTGGAAAGCTTGCAAAAAAACTTCGCCTTTTAGGTTATGATTCACTATATTCATCTTCTATGAAAGATGATGAGATAATTCAATTTGCAAAAAATGAACAGCGCATATTAATTACTAAAGATATGCCTTTAGTGCATAAAGCCAAAAAAAAGCAAATTTTGACCATTCAAATTACCAGTGATGATGAAATAGAACAGTTTCTTCTAATAAACGATAAAACAAATCTTGGTAAATGTAAGGTGAGTGGTAGTACTTCAAGATGTCCAGTGTGTAATGGTGAGCTTCAATATACTGAGAAAAACGAAGTTTCTGAGAAGATTCCAAAAGGAGTTTTTGAAAATATGAATGATTTTTGGACTTGTAAGGTGTGTAAGAAGATTTACTGGGAAGGAACTCATATTAAAAACCTACAAAAATTTACTTCGAAATTAAATGAAAGACTATAGCAAGTTATCAGATTCAGATGGAGAATTACTTGTAAAGACAGCAAGATCAGTTGTAACCGAATATTTAAAAACAAAAAATAAACTAAAACTAGATAAGGAATTTGTAGAGTATTTTTCCTCTAATGCAGGTGTATTTGTTACATTAAATCATCAATCAAATCTGCGTGGATGTATTGGTTATCCCCTTCCACACAAGAAATTATTTAATGCGCTTGTAGAGGCAGCAATCTCAGCTGCAACTGAAGACCCAAGATTTCCTTCAGTAACTTTTAAAGAGTTAGATCAAATTACCTTTGAGGTATCGATTCTTACGCCGCCTGAAGTAATCGAAGTATCAGATCCATCCGAGTATCCTTCTAAGATTAAGGTTGGTAGAGATGGTTTAATTGTAAAGAATGGATTTAACTCTGGTTTACTATTACCCCAAGTTCCGATTGAATATGGATGGAATGAGGAAGAATTTTTAGGGCATACGTGTGAGAAAGCTGGACTAACAAAAGATTGTTGGAAGAAAAAAGAAACAAAGATTCAAAAATTTGAGGGAATTGTTTTCAAAGAAACAAATCCTAGTGGTTCTGTTGTACGTATAAAATTGGAGAACTAGTTTACAGTAAAGTTTCCTGATTCAGCATCTAGAGTAATCTCTTGACCATCTACAAGTGAATCATATTGTTCTTGATTAGCTATTACCATTGGGATATTTGCCAAGGCGCATCCTGAAACTACAGAGAGATCAGCTTTTTTACAAATCATAGCAATTGGTGCAGAGTTATTTGATTTTAGCGAATAAATTGTGTATGCTCCTACACTGCTTCCTATTCCATGAGGAAAAACTAGAATAGAGTTTTTTAGTGATTTTTCAAAAAGATCATGTTTTTGGTCTCTAATTATACCTGTTTTTTTATCTACTGCACCTAAAAAATTGATAGGATTTTTAGATTTCAAAATTTTGCCAACAACTTTTCCTTTAACAATTACTTTCAGAGTCATTTTGTTTCCTCTGAGATGATTTTTGTTAAAGACTTTAGATTTACATCTACGCCGTTGGAATTTTTTAGATAGTAAGCTCCCTTGATGCTGTTAGTAGTTACTCCATCTACCTTTTCTTTATCAATTAAAGGGGTAAGACATGTACAGCAATCTGATAAAATCTCACATCCAGCACGCTCTAATTCTCCTGTATATCCTAGTTTTTTAGCTTGATTTTGTATAGATCTTGGACAAAAAACCATACATCTCTTCTTAAATGATTTTCCTTTTAACATAGAACTCAGATCAGATAATTCCTCTAAACCTAGTTGTGGACTACCTAAAGTAATTAGATCACTAGAATCTGTTGTGTTTAATTCATCATAAACATTTTGCATTTCTTTTTTATCAAAATCAACTTTTTCTGAATTACTATCATCATCTTCTAAAATAAATTTACCACAACGACCAGATGTTCCCATTCCTCCACAAAGAGATTTGCAACTACGCCTATTCATTTTATTTACACCTGAAATTCTAACAGAGCTATCAGCAATTTTTCCTGCATAGTATCCTAACATTCCTAATTCTAACTCATTTGGATTATCTAGCTTCATTCGGATGGTAAGATTTGGAGGTTGTTGTTCTTTTCTTAGATCAGAATATGGACTTTTTCCAGTGAGAGCACTAGCTAAGGCACTAAAGGCACTTTCTTTGTTTGTTTTAAGATGTGCAATAGAATTTGCATAAATTGCTGCATTTGTTTCTGCAAAAGATACTTGAGAATTATTTTTTGGTAGATCAAATATTTCATATGGTATACAGGAAAATGATGGAGTAACTCCCATTTTGTTATATGAATCTCTTATGCTTTCTTGTTTTTTTATAAATTCATCATCTAAATTATAATTTGAAACATTGTCAATATCATAACCCATAGGATTAACGGTAGTTTTTACTTTGACTTTTGCATCCTTACTTAGATTAGAAAGAAATTCTTCTCCAGCATCACCGATTGTATTATAATTAACCCCTGACACATGAGCCCATTCTATAGGAATTAATTTTTCAGCATTTGTAGCCTCTCCAGTTGCAACTAAGATTCTATAAGCTAATTCTAAAGTTTCACCATTTTCACCTTTAAGTGAGGCTTCCTCTTCTTTTGTTAATTCCAATAGAGATCATTCTTTTATGACTGTTATAATATTTGTATACCAGTTTTCGTTTTTCAAGTTTAGATTATAATAGAATCAATCATACCAATTGGTATGAAAACAATTCTTCGTGGAATGATGGATACTATGAATTCAGTAAAACCACCAAGAATGACTGCTTTACGAGAACTACATGAGGCAGAAACAGGTGGCCCATTTAGTATACTAATTGGGACCATTCTATCTGCACGAACTAGAGATGAAAATACTACAAAAGTTGTCAAAAAATTATTTTTAAAATACAAATCTGCGCGTGCATTGTCTAAGGCGAGGATTAAAGATGTGGAGAAAATAATAAAATCAATTGGATTCTATCATGTTAAGGCCAAACGAATAATTGATGTTGCTTCGATTATTAGCTCAAAGTATAAAGGAAAAGTTCCATCATCTATTGAAGATCTTCTCACATTGCCTGGTGTTGGAAGAAAAACCGCAAATTGTGTTCTAGTATATGCATATGAAAAACCGGCAATTCCTGTAGACATACATGTTCATAGAATCTCAAATAGACTTGGTTTGGTAAATACAAAAACTCCAGAAGATACTGAACAGGAATTAATGAAAAAAATTGCAAAAAAATTTTGGCTTGAGATAAATGATACTTTTGTTATGTATGGGCAAAATATTTGCAAACCCATATCTCCATTATGTGGTGTATGTAAAATTAAAAATCAGTGTAAATATTACAAAACTAAGTACGCTTCTTAGTAACTAGCAATATTGCAACAATTACCCCAATTCCACCAGCTAAGAAAAAAGGATAAAGATGTAGTTGATTAGCTGCCGGGTCTCCTGACATGATTTCTAATTGAAGGTTTCCAGAATTTACCGCAGGAGGATCAGTTGAACCTTCTTTACCAAAAACTGAATACGATCCTATCTGAAAAGTCCCAATATCTAAATTAGAAATTACAATTCTTTCACCATTATTTACTGTCAATCCGGCACGTTCAGTATATGCTAAAATTTGAGTTGACGTTGGTACCCAACCACGTTCAGGTTTGCTGTGTACAACTACATACCCTGGATCATCTGGAATTTGTACTGCAATCCAAAATTTTTCTTCGGGTGGACTACCCATTCCAATCTCAACAAATTTTTCAGGAGTATTTTCATCATAAAATCTAACTACAGCGTTACCATTTGGATTAGCATAAAGTAAGTCATTTCTAATTGTAACTTGCCAGCTAATGGTATGTGGTTTTTCTAAATCTATAATTATTGAATCTCGACTAACTGTGTTAAAATCATGAGCAGGAATTTCAATAGTTTGTAAAACTAGGGATGGATTTTGTTGTGATTGAGCAAAAGCAGGGACAAATCCTATTGAAAATACTAACAATAAAGTGATAATAAGTTTCATAGTTAAGTTGCTTTAGTCACGAATAAAAATCTAGTCGACAAATGGTTTGTCATACGCTAAAATAATTTTTGAAACTTCGGGTCTTAGAATGAATTCTGATGGGGGTTTACCTTCTTGAATCAAACTTCGAAGTTTTGTTCCACTAAGTTGCTCTCTTGATTCAACATCGTGAGGACAAACTCTATCATTTGTAAAATTAAGACATTTTTTACAATAGAAAAATGCAGGAAAGAAAATTGGTGTAATCTCCAAATCAGGATAATCATCAAAAATTTTTTGGGCGGCAAATGGGTCGTAATAATTACCAACACCTGCATGATCCCTTCCTATAATGATATGAGTACATCCATAATTCTGTCTCATTATTCCATGATGAATGGCTTCTTTAGGACCTGCATATCTCATTTCCGTGTGTAATGTAGCCATTTGACATCTATTTTTTGGATAATAATGTTCGATGAGGCTTTCATAAGATTTGATAATTACTTCGTCAACAAAATCGCCAGACTTTTTTTTGCCAATTAGGGGATTAATAAAAACGCCATCTCTGGTAGTAAGTGAAGTTTTTTGAAGCATTTCATGAGCTACGTGTGGGGGATTTCGAGTTTGAAAGGCTACAATGGTTTTCCAACCAGCTTTTTGAAATCCTTCTCTTGTTTCTGTAGGAGTTTTTCTATATTTTCTAATTTCAGAATCTTGTGGCTTTTTTATGTAATCAATTTTTCCACCTACTAGAATATCTTTTTGTTCCATTGTTCTTGCAACACCAGGATGTTTAGAATCATTAGTTCCATAAACTCCCTTTACAGTTTTTTCTTTATCAAAATGATATGTTTCTTCTACATGTAAAATTGCAAACCCCTCAGAAGAAGAATTTGTTAACAAAACATCGCCCGCATCTTTCATTTTTTTAGCAGTTGGTTCATCAACATCAAGAATAATTGGAATCGTCCAGGCCAAGTCATTGGCTAAACGTCCTCTAGTAACAACAGATTCAAAGTCCTGTTGACCTAAAAATCCCTCTAAAGGACTGAATATTCCATCAGCGATGTTTTCTACATCATTTGCTAGATCTTCACCAACCGAATAAGAAAATAATCCAGATGTGTTTTGCTTTGAATTTCTATTTACTAATTTACCTCCATGAGGCTTGGCTACTCCAATACTTTGAGACAAGATAGCTATTTTTTATGATCCATATGCAGACCACATTCTCTTTCAGAGTCTTGTTCCCACCACCAACGGCCTGCTCGTAAATCTTCACCAGGCTTTACTGCTCTGGTACATGGTTCACAACCAATACTTGGAAATCCTTTATCATGCAATTTGTTGTAAGGAAGATTATTTGCTTTAATGTAATCCCAAGTTTGATCCCAAGACCAGTCAATGATAGGATTTAATTTTATCATACCATTATGTTGCTCATCAATTTCAATTTTTGTAACATTACCTCGGTTTTTAGTTTGATCACTTCTTAGACCCGTAATCCATCCATCAAGTTTACTTAGCATTTTGTTTAGAGGATGAACTTTTCTTACTCCACAGCATAGCTTCCTGTTTTCTGGACTTTCATAAAATAAATTCATGCCATTAACCTGAACCATCTCTATAACTTCTTGAGCATCTGGAAATGTAATTTCAATCTCTGTGTTGTATTTTTTGCGAATTTCATCCATTACATCATATGTCTCTTGATTTAAACGGCCAGTATCTAAAGTGAAAATTCTTGCCTTTGGATTAATTTTTAATAACATATCAATAACTACTACATCTTCAGCACCAAAACTAGATGCAAGAGCAAGTTTAGGATGAAGGTTGTCTAAACCCCATTTTAGAACCTCTTCAGGAGTTTTGAATTTATTGTTAATATCGGCTATTTGTTCAGATGTAAATTTGCTCATGTAAAATGATGATTTGGTTTGTTTTATAATTATTACGAGACATATTAGGCAAAAATCATTCTAAAATTATAAACCACTCTAAATAACAAAACGAGATGACGAATAACGCATTAGTTATAATTTTTCCATCAATATTTGCTCAAAATAAGATAAATGTTCTAATATCAAATATCAAAAAAATCCTTAGTATTCAAAATCAAAGCTTTCAAAAAATTAGAAAAGACGATTCACTTATTGTAGTTGAAGCAAATGATCCAGTTTTTGCATCAAGTACAATAAATTTACTTTTTGGAATAAAAAAGGTAGCAATAGCAAAGCAAATTAAAAATGAATATGATGTACTGGTTTCATCAATTACAAAAATTGGTTCTAATCTTTTATTAAAAGGCGATACATTTTATGTCAAAGTAGAAGGAGAGTCTAAAGGTTACCTACCAAAAGATATAGAATTTGCTGCAACTTCTTCACTAATAGAAAAAACTTCTAAGCTTGGAGCTAAACCTGGAACTGAAGACAAGCATGATAAGCTTCTCTATACATATCTTACAAAATTAAATGCCTACGTATGTATATTTACAGATAAAGGAAATGGTGGAATTCCAAATAATTTTCAAAATGAAAAAATTATTTGTTGCATCTATGATGAATTATCTTCAGTTTCATGTCTTGAAACAATTAAAGCAGGATTTGATGTGAAAATTATTGTATGTTATAACAAAGAATCTGATTTACTAAAATTTGTAAAAATTTTAAATGCGTTAATTCCACGTATGCTAAAATCAAAAATTGAATTAGAATTTTTTAAAGTTGATATTACTAATTCGAGTTCAAAAAAATATTTAGAATTAATTGAAACTGTTACTGAAATAATGATATCTGTTAATTCTTCAAATAAAGTAAACAGATTGTCATTAGCACTTTCTCCAATTATTTTTCCTCAATCATTTATTGATAAAATTACAAAAAGAATTTCTCAAAATAACATAATTCCCTATATGTCATTATCTGGATTTGATGAAAATGTACTAAATTATGCTAAGGAATTAGGATTAGAAAAATATTTGACGAGAATAGAAAAGTTAGGCAAGCTGAAATTTAATTCAGTTCTAAAAGAGAAAAATAATGTAAAGGAATTAGCACAAAAAGCAATAAAAACAAAACGTAGTGTTAGAATTACGGTAGGACCAAATAATATACATGACATTCTTGATTCTTTGAAATCAGAGCATTGAAAATTTAAACACCATCAATTACATTTTGTATATGAAAAAAATAGGCGAGTTCATCTATCCTTGGGGCAGTGGCCATTATACAAGAATGATGACATTAAACAATGCTCTTAAAGTAAATATGAAAAATGAAATTGAAATTCATTATTCTAGTAAAGCAGAAATTTATCAAAAATTACTTGAAGAATTTCCAAATAAACGACACTTAATTCATGAAATTTTGATGCCAACTCCAATTGATGGGAAAATGGGTCCTAGTCTCACATTATCAATGTTAAATATTTTCTTGCCAATTTTAAAAAATCCTCCATTAATCAAACAAATTTCAGACTATCTTAAAGAAGAAAGAAGACTGTATGACAGAGAAAAATTTGATCTTGTAATAAATGATGGTGACATGGGTTCTAATTTATTAGCAAAAAATCGTGGAATTACTAGTTTATTTATTACAAATCAATTTTTTCCAAGACTTTGGAAATCCAGATTTTATTTTTATCCGTCATTAGTTTTTGTCGCAAAACAAATTGCAAAAGCAACTAGAATTATTGTAGCAGATTCTCCACCCCCCTATACTATAAGTGAATATAATCTCAATTTTCCTGAAAAAATAAAAGAAAAGGTAACATATGTAGGTCATTTTGCTATTAAAAATAAAACTAAAACTCAACCTGAAACAAACTTAGAAAAATTACTAATTAATGAAGAGTTTGGATATTGGATGCGTACTGGAAATAAATCTACAAATAATGTTACCGGAGAAAAATATCAGCAAGTATTTAATGACAGTGAAATGGTTGAAGAAAAAAGAATTATTTCACATGCTAGAAAGGATTCATCAATTGATGTTGTTCTTGGCAAGGATGGAAAAAAATATTCTATTTCCGAAGCTTTGGATAAAAAAATAGATTGGATTCAGATAGATATTGGTTTTTTGACTGAAACTGAAAAACAAACTGTGTTACGAACATGTAAGTATGCAGTAATTAATGGTTCCCATACGGTAATGGGCGAGATACTTGGTGTAAACGGTAAACCAGTTATTGGAATTCCTGTGTATGATGAACACACAAATAATTTGAAATGGGCTGAAGAAAAAAACTTAGGAATTCTTGCTAAAAACAAGAATCAGGTGATTCAAGGAATAAGAAAAATCAAAAATAAAGAGAATTTTTTTAAGGAACACCTGGAGGATTTTTGCAAGAATTTTATATCAAATGGAGCAGAATCTACATCGAAAATAGTAAGTGAAGAACTTGATACGAAGACATAATAATATTTTATTATAATAAACTCTGTTCTGGTACGCGGTATGTTCGATGGGCGAACTGACCGTAAGGGATGAAGATATAATCCGCGTACCAGTTACATTAAAAAAGTAAATTTTATGCTAGATCTGAAGTGATTTAGGCAACGCTTTTATTGAAAATTTTGAAAGGACATTCATTGCCAGATTGCCCTGAATGTGTTGCAAGGGAAAAGAAAAAGATACTAGAAAAATATGAAGCTGAAACACCTGAAGAGGATAGAAATAGAGATGACAAATTCAAATTATTTGAAAAAATTGAAATTCCTATGAAAATGGATTCTAGAACAAAACACTTTATTTGTAAAAAATGTGGCTTGTATGCCACTAGAGAACAGATTAGTGATATCAGAGATCGATTAAATCGACGTGAGTCAACTCGTGAAGATAGACAGTATGATTATTTAGATTGGTGGCAAAAAAGTAAAAAAGACAAATAATAAGATAGGAAGTTGATTAAATGGCAAAAAAGAAAGAGGATATTCCAAAATGGGTTACAGATGAAATTCAAAATGCAAAATTTGGAAAACCTATTGAAGAAAAAAAAACTGGATATATTCTTGAAATTTATGATAAAGATGGTAAAGCAGACGCTCAATTATATGAACCAGTAGAGGATGGCAGACATATCGTCACATTAGATTTGCCAAAAAATATCAAAGCTGCTGAATTAGAACGTGGAGTAGTTTATGAATTTACTATGGATTCATTAAAAGCGCCGTTAAGTAAAAAAGTGTCCGATTTTCTAAAAAAAGAAAAAGAAATCGAAATGGATGCAATTTATCAATTTAATTTAAAAAAATTAGAAATACTTGATGTTGGCTCTGATGAAGCACAAGATGATGTTGAAGAATAAGTTTTATTTTGATTGTTCTTTAGATTCTAATTGTTTTTTAAATGAATAACCTACAATAGGATTAATTAAGTAAGGAAAAGTATGCTTTGCCCATACAGCTCCCCTAACTAAAGATGGGACAATTATTTCTAGCCTAGATGAGTTTGCAGCTTTTAAAATTGCTTTAGCAACCTTATTAGGACTAATTGATGTTGCTGAATTTTTTGCCATTGAATCAAAAGATGGGTGATCAAAAAAATTTGTTCTAACCATTATAGGGCTTACAACAGTTATCTTTACCCCCGTATCTTTTAGTTCATGTTGTAAACCTTCTGAAAATCCTAACATTGCAAACTTTGATGCACAGTAAGAAGCAATTCCAGGTAAACCAAAACTACCCGCAACAGAAGCTACATTTACAATATGACCAGATTTTTGTTCAAGCATTTTTGGAAGAAAATATTTGGTACAGTAAATCATTCCAAAATAATTAGTGGCCATTTGAGATTCTATTTCATCAATCTTTAACTCTGAAACTCTACCATATATTGCATAACCTGCATTATTTACGAGAATATCTATTCTTCCAAATTTATCAAGAACAGCTTTACTCATTTCTTTGACCTGAGATTTATTTGAGACATCGCAAGAACATACTAGTGTTGTTATAGGGTTTTTCAAGATTTCTTTTTCAACTTCAAGTAATTTTTCTTTTCTTCTTCCAACTAGAATTACATTTGATCCACAACTGGCAAATTGAATAGCAGTTGCCTTTCCTATACCGCTTGATGCTCCTGTGATTAATACTACCTTATCTTTGAATTTCATCCTTGGATAATGTAGTCCTAAAGATAAAGCAGTTTCTATGAAATATTTTTTTGAGAATATTTACTTAAGGCTAGTTTAACTAATAAAATCCATGTAATTGCTATAGGTACATAATAAGTGGCAATTCGCCAACCAATTACAGCATCCCAGATATCGGTACCTTCTGGAATTTCAAAATTAAAAGGATTAAGATCATAAATGTATGCAACAATGCCAAATTCAGCTAAACCTGAACCGCCTACAGTAATAGGTAAATTACCAATTGCATTTGCTCCCATTACGGCCATTAAAGAATCAAATGGCTCAATTAGGTAACCTGTTCCTGAAGCTATAATCATAAAAGATAATCCATAAAAAATCCATGATACAATAGAAATTGCAAATCCATTTACAAAAACTTTTTTAGATTTTTTTGTCTTAAGATTTTCTCTACTCATCATACAAACTTCTTCCATCCACATGTTAGTTTTTTGAATCGATTGGTTACCTTTTTCTTTTAATAATTTAATCACAAGGTTAGAAATAATTTTTGGAATTTGAAAAGTCCTTTTTGCCGAAAGGAAAAATAGAGACATCCATAAAGAAGTAACAAAAATACTAGTTGCTAAAATTATTGCAGCAACCACATATGCTCCACTAAGTAATGCAAGAATTCCTGCTAAAATAGCTAATACTCCTCCTGCTAATACTTCTGTAACAATATCTAAGATAGCAATCCACATTGCTTTTGAAGGTTGAACACCTTTCTTATGTAACCAATAAATTACAACAAATTCTGCTCCCACAAACATTGGAGTTGTAAATTTTATGAATTCGCTGCCTATTCTTACGCCAGACATTTTCCATATAGAATCAAATGCACCAAGATAGTTTCTCGCGATATAGCTGAATTTAATCCCCTGCAGACCTAATTTTATTATTATAGCAGCTACAGCGCCTAAAAATGGAACAACTCCAATTGCTAAAATATCCTCTGCTTTTACATCAAATTGAATAGCAATGATAATGATAGGAATCATTGTTACAGGTATAGCAATAATTCGCCAATTCATTCGATGGTTTTCTCATGGATTCAAATATAAGCGAATCAAAAAAAAATACACCGAAAAGGGTTGAAAATAATTTTTGTTACAGGTACTGCAGGTGCTGGAAAATCTCTTTTTGTATCAAAAATATATGAATATTATACAAAAAATGGTGTTTTTGCTGCTATTTTAAATCTTGATCCAGGAGTGGAGAACTTACCTTATACTTGTGATATTGATGTTAGAGATCATGTCGATATAGTTTCAATTATGAAACAGTATGATCTTGGACCAAATGGTGCTTTGATTATGGCAAATGATCTTATTGCTTCTAAAATTGATGATATTCAAAATCAAATCGATGAGGTAAATCCGGATTATTTGATTGTAGATACTCCAGGTCAAATTGAATTATTTGCTTATAGATCCAGTGGTCCTTTTTTTGTACAAAATTTAGACGCTGAAGAGAAAGTAAATATTTTCTTATATGATGGTTCTTTGATAACTACTCCAGTAAATTTTGTTTCAATTGCTCTTTTAGCTACTTCGATAAAATTACGACTAAATATATCAACTATTAACATCATTACAAAAATGGATCTTATAGGAACAAAAATGAAAGAGATTCTTCAATGGTCTACTAATCTTAAATCACTTGAAACTGCCATTTCAAATGAATCAGATGGTGAAACTTATACTCTTACTACAAATATTTTGAGAAGTCTAAACATGGGTGGATTTGCACAAGGATTAATTCCAATATCAAATGTTACGGGAGAAGGGATGGTTAATTTACAAAGTGCATTAAGTAGAATCATTAACTTAGGTGAAGAGGTGGAAGATTAGTGGCAAAGAGTATTACAGTAAAAGCGCCATCATCAACTGCAAACTTGGGCCCTGGATTTGATGTTTTTGGACTAGCATTAAATGCATTTTATGATGAGGTGAAAATAACAAAGAAGGGTAAAGGAATTAAGATTATCACATCTGATTCAATTCCCTCTAATCCGCAAAAAAATACCGCAGGTCTTGTTGCAAAAAATATGTTAAAAAAATTCAAGATTAAAGATGGAATTGAAATTAACATTAAAAAAGGAATACCTGCAGGATTTGGGATGGGCAGCAGTGCCGCATCAGCTGCTGCTACCGCGGTTGCAATTAACCAATTGTTTAATCTGAGACTTGATTCAAACTCTCTAGTCAAATTTGCCGGAATGGGCGAAAAAGCTAGTGCTGGAACAGCTCATTATGATAATGTAGCTGCATCAGTTCTAGGAGGATTTGTAATTGTTCAATCCAATCCTCTGAATGTAATAAAAATTGAACCACCAAACGATCTGGCATTATGTATAGCAATTCCAAAGCTTCAAGTCCCCGCAAAAAAAACCCAGGTATCTAGAGGAGTTATCCCATCAAAAATTAAATTTTCTGACAGCATAATTAATTTGGCAAATGCAACTGCGATAGTAACAGGATTTATAAAAAAAGATTCAAAACTTATTGGAAAATCGGTAGTAGATATTATTATAGAACCAGCAAGGCAACACATGATTCCTGGATTCAGTAAAGTGAAAAGAAATGCACTTAATGCAGGGGCATTGGGTGTTACAATTAGTGGAGCAGGTCCATCAGTAATTGCTTTTGCTACAAAGAAGTCAAATCTTAAAAAAATTTCTTTGGCAATGAAAAAAGGATTTGCATCAGTAAATAAAAATTCTGATTCTATAATATGTAAACCAAGTAAGGGAGCAACTGTAATTAAAAAATGATTTTTTTCAATATATAATGGTGTTATTTTGAAAAAAGCTGTTGTAATTTTTAGTGGAGGTATAGATTCAATTTGTACCTGTCTTTTTCTTAAATCAAAGTATAACTTATATGGAATTTCTTTTTCATACGGTCAGAGAGCAAATAAAGAAATTAAAATAGCAAAATCATTTTCTAAAACTTTGGGATTAAAAGAACACAAAATTGTAGATATTAGTTTTATGAAAAATCTTTATGGAAAAACTAATGTGCTTACTAGTTCACAAAATAAAATACCCCAGAAATTTAATTATTCTATAGTAGTTCCAATTAGAAATGCAATTTTTTTATCGATTGCAACTGCATGGGCATTTAAATTAAATGCGTCATTAGTTGCATATGGTGCACATAAGGGTGACAAAAATTATCCTGATTGTAGACCAAGCTTTTCAAAGAAAATAGAATCTGCCTTCAATGAAGGTGAAATTGATGGTATAAAATTAGGAATTAGAAAAAAAATTAGTATTTGGTCACCATATAGAAAGGGATTAACAAAAAGTGATTTATTAAAAAAAGGATTATTGGTTTTAGGAGAAAAAATTTTCAATACATGGAGTTGTTATGAAAACAAAAAATTTCAATGTGGGGTTTGTGAATCATGTCACAACCGTAAAACTGCCTTTGTTAAAGCAGGAATTGTTGATAAAACAAAATATTTGAATTAGATTTCAAAAATATTTGAATTTTAATGTCGTCCTGATAGGATTGGTTTTTTAAGAATAAAACCTCTAATGATAATATACCAGCTTCCAAAAATCAATGTTAGAAATCCCATAAAGATCCAATTTTGCATTGTCTCTTCTAGACCTTGAAATGTACCGGTTATTTCCCGGGAAAGAAGGGCGGAAATAGCTAACACTATAGCAAATTCAATTACAAACCATATCCAATGAGGGAATGATTCTGTTGGTATGTGAATATTATCGTGAGTTACCACAAATGTGATTTTCCAGGTGATTATTTATCTTTTCAGGAGAGTTTTGACACAAAATCAGAGGAATTTTTTTGAATCATTTCTATAATAGCTACTCTGTCCTCTTTCTTTTCATAAATTCCTCTAAAGGCTACTGATGTCATTGTTGCATTATTTCGTACTCCCCTCATCTTCATGCAAAGATGTTCAGCTTCTGCTATTACAGCAACACCTTTTACTCCCTGAGCATAAAGTTCATCAGCAATATTTTTTGTTAGTCGTTCTTGGATTTGAAGTCTTTTAGAATATTTTTCAACCAAACGAATTAGTTTTGATATTCCAAAAACTCTACCATTAGGGGAATAGGCTACATGAATTTTTCCAAAAAATGGCAACATGTGGTGTTCACACATTGAATAAAATTGAATATCTTTTGCAACTACTACATCTGAATCTTCAGAGAATTGAATAGAGAGTTGGGAATCAGTATCATATCCACCAAAAATCTCTGTATACATATCGGCAATTCGTTCTGGGGTTTTTTGTAAGCCTTCCCTAGTTGGATCCTCACCTAATTCAATTATTAGTTCTCGTACGAGTTTTTTTACTCTTTCTTTATCCATATGAACATAAGAAAATCGTGCTTGTATTTGAAAGTTTTACCTAGATTATCAAATTAACACTAGGGTTTCATGGAGCACCTATGAATTTGTGTAGTTGTGGTATCACTCTTACTTCCTCATAATAAGGAAAAACAAGATCATAAAACTTCAAAAGTTTTTTTAGACTTGGCTCTGCTATTCCATAAGTAGGTTGAATGATAAATCCAGCTAGATCTTTTTTTGAAACAATGTTAAAGATCTTATCTAAAAGTTCTTTAAAATCTACGAGTTCTGTTTTTTCACTAACTACTATTTTTATGTAAGTAATCTTTTTTGAATCTATAGAAGTTTTCAGGCATTGCAAAGCATTTTCTATTAATTTTGAATAATGGTTTTCGTCAACGAATTTGGCTTCTGGAGTCTTAAATTCAATTTTAATAAAATCGATATATGGGAGAACCTGTGAAAATTTTTCCGAATCATAGCAAGATGATTCTAAATAAGTAGGAATATTTTTGGATTTTACATATTTTGCCATTTCTATGACAGCATTTGTTTGAATTAGTGGTTCACCACCAGTAAAATTTACTTTGTAAGTATTTTTTT
This sequence comes from Nitrosopumilaceae archaeon, assembly GCA_042138025.1. Classification (GTDB taxonomy): domain Archaea; phylum Thermoproteota; class Nitrososphaeria; order Nitrososphaerales; family Nitrosopumilaceae; genus CSP1-1. The sequence goes on from JBHIUZ010000012.1 coordinate 23,117, forward strand.
CTAAATTTTTATCAATCATTTGGCAAGCTTCATCGATTTCGTATTCATTTCCAGAATTCATTGGAAGTGCATCAAGTGTATCACAATAAAAACAAGTAAATGGGCATCCTGCCAATCTAACAAACATTGTTTTAGTTCCATAAAGAATACCCTCACCTTCAACTGATGTGAATATTTCAAATAATCTAACTTTCAAGTAGACAATCTTATTTGTGTAGTTATTTATTCGATGATATCTACTTCAATAATTATTAAGTAATTATTGCAAAACAGGTTCTTTAGTATAAAAAAGTCCTGCAATAAAAAATACAACACCTAAAATTCCTATCAAACTTCCTACAAATTCAACAGTTTCGCCTAATTCTACCTCGGCTGGAGCCCATAAAAGAGCTAAAAGTGCACCCACAACAATCATTGGAATTCCAACTCCTATGGTAATTTGTTTTGAAGCCACGTACTTGACTACGTTTTGAAAATGTATATGAAGTTTCTGTTAATTTATTGAATTGTATTTTCGATTCTCTTAATGATCTGTTCTATATTCATTATTAGATCTAAGGCAACATCAGATGAATCATCAACCTGATTCCTTGCGTCTTCTAATAATGAAAATGCATTATTGAGCCATCGTTTTGAAGCAGCATTGTCTCCAATTTCATCATTTAGTTTATTTAATGAATTTTCAAGTCTTTCAAGTTTTATCTTGATTCTATCTATTTTTGAATCAGCCAGAGAAGAGATTTTCTCTTCATTGCTTTCTTCTTTTGCTGCCTCTTCAGATTTTATTGAATTTTCAATTTCATTAAGTAAATTATTTAGTGAGTTTAACAATCGTATAGCGTCATTAGTTTTTTTCTCGGAAATCATGGCTTTAAGCTCTGAGAGCATTTCTTTTGCTTTGTCTAATTCTGGAAGATTATCAATTTGAGTAGATAGTCGCTCATATGTTAATTCTAGTTGATCAGTTCTAACTTGAATTCTCTGAATTTTAGTATCCTCAAATTGCTTTTTTACGGAAAGTAGTTTTTTGACCTCATCAATAATTTTTCCAACATTAGAAGCGTCAGAAACAGAATTCAACTGTTCTCTGGCATCAATTAATCTGTCAAGTGTATCTTGGGATACTCCGATATCTTTTGCTTCTGCAATAAGCTTGTCTAAATCTTCAAGATGCTTTTCGGCAAGTGATACTGCACGATCAGTTGTATATTGTCTAGTTTTTTCTTTAAGTGAATTATTTAGATCCACTATTGATTGTTTTATATCTTCAATAGTAGAAGTAACTTCTGAATTTTCTTCCTTGATTTCATTTCTTGCCTTTTCAATTAATTTTTCGACGGAAGTAGAATCAAGTTCAAATCCATTTTTTATGGCGATTCTCTTTAGCTGATCGATATATCTTTCCAATCTATCAATTTCAGATGAAATGTAAGAAGGAATTGGAGTTTGTGACGAGGATAAAGCTGCTTTAGAAGTTGATGTTTGTTCAGATATTTGTTGTATGATTTCATTGAATATAGTCATGGCAGAAAGGAAATGCTCTCTTGCTGTGGAGATTTCATCATTTTTTGAAGCTTCAATAAGTAATTCAATTTTTTCTGAACCAAGCTCAAATTTTTCTTTAATTTCTTGAGTAGCATCAATTTTTAATAATTGAATTTTAACTTGGTCTCTAGCCTGTGATGCAATCCTGATTAACGAATCAGATTGAGAGTCTGCATAAACATAGTTTGGAATACTTCCAAAAAGCATAGAACATACTAAAGCAAATAATGCAACAGATATAATTTTTTTTCTCATTTTTCATCCTCCAGTTTTTTCTTCAATATCACTAAATTCTGTAATTCCTTTTTTTCAATTTCTATAATTCCATATCTTTCTAATCTTTTTACTGCTCTCCACATTGTGGTTCTTGGTTGGAGAAATTTTTTGCGAAGTTCACTTTCATACGCTTGTCCGCCATTATCTGAGATAAATGCGATAAGTTGTTTATCATCTTCTCTTAATTCTGGTCTTTGCTCAAATATCGTTTCAATGCTAATGGGTTTTTCTTGAAACTCTTGTTTTGCAATAGCTTCTGAACCGATTTTTGTTGAAGATTTTTTTGAACGTTTCATTAAAACAGCTGCAATTGCCCCAGCAGCTACAATACCTCCTCCAATTAAGTAAATTGAGTTTTCAGAATTTGGATCAGGCGAGTTTGTTGTAGGTGGAGGAAGTTCAGATACTCCAAAAAAATAGTTTATCTCGATTGGGCCTTTTGCCAATAACAGTTGAGATTGATCATTTACTGTCTGTAAATTAAGAGGATAAGTGCTCATTCCAACAATGACAATATTGCCTGGCATCAAAAGTGAGAACTCTACTGGAGAATTAATTTTAAAAGACCATATTCTGCCTTCTTTTGATACTAAATCATGTATATCATAATTAACTGAAATTACAGAAGCGCCAAGGGTTTCTACCACAGCTATATTACCTTCAATGTTTGCTGAAAGTAAGAAACCATTTTCATCCTCAGCTACAAAGTTATCAATCGTAGGACCAAATAGATTAACTGAAAAATCTGGCTGAAGTGGATCTGTGGAAATTTCAGATGAGACATGAGTAGTTCCATCCGAATATACTATTAGATCAAGAGCCTTTACTGTACCAAAGGTACTTTGAATTGGCATCGAAATGGCCATTACTATTAAGCCTACAGCGACAAGTGTAGCCCTTCCCATAGATGTGAGGATGCTTCTAGTCCTTACAAAAAGCATTCCATCCTCTGGAAAGTGGTCTTGCCAGTAGGGCACTACCATTTGTTGGTTCATTTTCCTAATACCTTAGATTCATTGATTCAACGAGGGACTGGAATCTTTGGAACTCTTGGAAGAATTGGACTCCCTTTTCAGTCATCAAATATACTCTATTCCTGTCGTTCTTTACGGACTCTACTAATCCTGCAGAAACTAACTTCTCACATTTATCAAGTACTGCATAATGAGAGAGATTTGCTCTTCTGGATATTGCAGAGACTATAACTCCACTACGTCCACCGTCCATGGTCACACCAAGGATATCTCCCATGATGCCCATTTCCGATCTGTATTGTTGTTTTGACATGGTTAGTATACGAATGCTTGATTTAAGAGGGACATTCTGAAACTTCGTAGCGGAACGCCTAGCGGAACAGGTGTTTCACTCTCAAAACTAGCTATTTTTGTCAATATTCAAGCGCGGGGGAAAGGTTCCCAAACTGCAAAAAAAGGGTTTAATTTACGGAAGAAAAGCTAAATTGTCAGTTTATCATATCTGTAACTTTTTATTCGATACTGTACACATCAATTCTAGTAATTATGTTTGAGAAATTTAGGAAAGAAAAGCCAGAACATCAGGAATCCTCCGGCTCAGAAATGGTTGAAGAAAGGCCTAAAGAAGAGCCTGAACATCATAATAATGCTCAAAAAGAATTCTCCGAATCTCAACCTAAACCTCAAGTCCAAAGTGATACTACATCAGAAAGTCAGATAGGAATTAGGGCTCTAAAAGATAAACGGGTAAAATTAGAAGAGGCTATAGACTATGTTGGATTAATGATTAAAAATCTAAAAGATAAGAGAACTAATCTAGAAAAAGAAATTGAGGATGAATCTGTAGATATTAAGAATCTTAAAGAAAAATTGATGAAGGTTAGTGAGTATATCGAAGAAGAGAATCAGGGAATTCAAAATCTTACTAGAAAAAGGGGAGCAGTAGAACATGAAGCTGATGAGGTTGGTGCTTTGATAAACAATTTACGAGGAAAACTTTCAGGAATTGATTCTGTAGTAAACACTGAAGGGGAAAGAATAAAAAATTTTAAAGATTCTAGAACAGAATCATAATTTTTCCAAATAGAATAGAGTGAATAAAACTACATGTAACGTGTAGTTGTAGATGATGGAGTTGCCTGTTCAACCGGCATAGATGGGAATTTTTCACTTACTGCTGATTCGGCAACTGCAGCTGCTTCCTGTAAAATCTTATCGGATTCAGCGTTGGTGGTTGCTTCAACACCAAATGATGAATCGCCTGTAAATGTATCAGTCATTAATCCACCAAGCATTTCAGTCATTCTATTAACTTCTTGATCAGCTTCTGGCATGAATTTTACAAGTGATGATTTTAGATTTCTCATTAAACCGATTGTAGGCATTATTGTTACTACTGTATCACCTAAATCGTGGAATGTTGTAAGTCTAAGTTCGATTTGTTCTAATGCCATTCTTGCATTTCCCAAGACTCTACTAACTTTTCTAACTTCAGCTAGCTCATTTGATAAAACTTTTGAAGCATGAGTGTCATGCTGCTGAGTAGCAGTAACAATTCTGCTGAAAATTTTTTCGTCTCTTTCTTTTAATTTATTAAGCATATTATCTAATTTTGATATCTGACCTCGAAGCCGCTTTACAGCCATTTCAACTCTTGGCTTTAAGGCACCTTTAGGTTTGATTACATCGTTTATTCTTTCGCTAATTCCTGGAGTTGGTGGTTTTGACCACTTGTTATGGAAATTTGGCACGTAAACTGCTTCAAAAATAGATTTTTAATCAAAGATGTGAAAAATGATTAACAGTGAATAAAATTTCCCTAACTAAATAAATAGAAAATTTGTTATCTAGATATTTAGAAGAGTAGTTCTTTGGGGATGAATTTTTTTGATATGAGTATGCATTCCTGACTCGTTATTTAGTGATTCTCCGCAAAGTGGACATTTTTGCATTTTACGCATAGATGAGAAGGTATGTATTTAAATATTACGTAAGAAAAAATTTTGATCCTAAAAATGAATTTTAGAATTCTAAAATTTGGTAATTTTTGAATTTGTTTTTATTTTTCGCTAAATAATCTATTTTTGATGAAAATAAAACTAGTCTTCTATATTGTTTTAGCTATTATAGTCATCGTCTCTATTGGATTTTTTGCTTCTTCTGATACCAAAACTGAAAATGAAGAAAATGTTTTTTTTCATGTTACACTGGCTGATCCTAAAAAATATGTGAATGGATTATTCTCAGATTCTTTTGAGATTGATGAAGGAAAGTATGAGATTAGATTTGTGCCTAATGGGGATAGTCCTAAGG
>JBHIUZ010000012.1:28324-33316 GCA_042138025.1 Nitrosopumilaceae archaeon
ATTGATGAAGGAAAGTATGAGATTAGATTTGTGCCTAATGGGGATAGTCCTAAGGTATTGAAAATTTCAATTAATGGAGAATTTCTTAATTTCAGTGAAGAATTCATTTTAGAAGGAACCCCTCATGAAACTGGGGTTTCAACCTATTATACATGGAAATATTTAGGAAACAACATTATCAATTTACCAAATACACAAGAAGTAACGATTCTAATTAATCCAAATGGAAATCTTCAGGGTCCAGTTTCTATAGATATCATCAAAATATAAAAAATCAAAAGGGGCGTGACCCCTATTGCAGAACTTCGAGAGATTTCCTCTCATTGTTAAGGTAAAATTTACCTCAAACATTCACATTTGTTCTGCGGAATCACGCATTTTTAGTCGATAGGATTTGCATCCTTTCGCATCAAATAGTATATGTTTTTAAAGTATTTAACACTTTTTTATATTTTTTACAAATAAAATACTAATTATCTATAATTTTTTGAGCCTAAATTATTTTTTAATAGAAGATTAGTCCTAAAAATTTTAAAATTTCTAGTAAACGTCTTTTTTATGCTTAAGATTTTATTTATTAAGAACATCTCAACTTCGGAAAGCTACATGACATTAAGAGATCAAGAAAAAAGTAAACTGTCTCTTTTTGCAAAACATGCTGCAAAATATTATGCTGTAGGAGCAAGTGGAATTCTGGTAAATCTTGGATTACTTTTCTATCTAACGGAGTATGTTGGATTGTGGTATTTCCTTTCCTATACTTTAGCAATCTCAGCTTCAATTACTTCAAATTTTATTTTAAACAAATTTTGGACATTTAGAGATTCGATTAATTCTCAAAGAACAATTGTGATGTATGTAAAATTTGTAAGCGTTAGTTTATTGGGGATGGCAATACAATTGGGTTCGGTTTATCTTCTTGTTGAATCTTTATCTGTATACTATATGGTGGCTGCCTTAATTTCCATATGCTTTGCAGGGGCAATCAATTTTATGATTAACCGTCGATGGACATTTGGTATAAGATTTTGATATTTCAGGAGAATAATCATGAATCAACGAACTAAGAAAAAAATTGAAATTATTGCTTTACTTTCAATAATTTGGTTTGTGATCACGCTTCCACTACCATGGATTTTAACTGCTCCTGCTGAAGCATCTCAAACTCAGTTAATAATTATTCTTCAGATTACAGCTATGATTTCAGTCCCGTTTGTTATTCTTGCTGTCGTTTGGACCCTAAAACCAGAGTTAACTACCTAACCTTTCATTCCATATCCAATTAAAACCGAGTAACAGCCAAGACCGCATTCTTCACATCTAGGTTTCATTGAGGTAGTTTCAGCACTTCCAATACAGCATGGTTTTTTTTCTCTTCCCATATGATCAACTGATAAAATGGCCCATGTTGGACAATCAATTGGAGTAGTTTCTTTTCCTCCCCAACTATGCTTCATTATTTCAAGTTGCTTTTTTGGATTAATTATGTAATCTTTATACCCATTTTCCTGCATGGAGATAATTTCGTCTACAACCTTTGATCTTTTTTCACCAAATGGAAGCCATAAAGGATCACCTTTCATAAATGGGGTATGAAATTGAAACCCTATTTTATTAGAATATTCTCTCCACTCTTCAACTACTTTTTTTACTGTCATGTAATTTCTTGAATTAATTGTCATTGTTATCCAAATATCCTTCCAAGCATTTTTCCCATTTTTTTCTACATAATTAATTACATTATCTCTAGTTTTTTCCCAAGCTCCATCTCCACGAATATCATTATGGATTTTTTCAGTTCCATCTATTGAAATCCAATAAAAATAGAGATTTTTGAGATATAGAAGAGGATATGTCCCATTTGTAACCACACATGCTCTTTTAGGAAATTCTTTAACGAAGAGTTTAACAATTTCTGGTCTCATCATAGGTTCACCCCCAACGAGTGTTACTATGAAAATATGATGTTTTTTGAATTTTTCATCAATGATTTTTTTCCATTGTTCTACTGATAGTTCTTCATTTTCTTTTCTATTGAGCCACCAATAACAATGATCACAATGAAGATTACAGACATTTATGATATCTGCTGAACCATATAGAGGACTTCGTTTATTGAAAAGCTTGTATCCAGCAAATTTTAGAAGAATATGAAAATACAGTGGGGATTCATGAATAATTTGGTTTAGTCCTCTACCCATTATTTCCATAAGATATTCTTCAATGAATTATACTAGAACATACTGTAAAAATTCTTCGAATTCTAATTAAAATTAATTATTATACCAGGCTTGATTTTCTAGATAATCAATTAGTTTAATCATTTCTTCAATTTTTTTTGTAATTGCCATCACCGATTGAAATTGTTCATACATTTCTTGTTCTTCCTCTTTTGAAAGGACAATTTTTTCGGCTTTTTCAAAAAACTCCTCCTCTTTTCTCATATGATCATTTAAGTAAATTGAATAAGTTCTAAGGAACCTTGCAACTGGTTCTCTTGCATCTTCTCCATTTTTCCATCTTTGAAGATGTTTTGCAATATTTCTAGCAATTCTACTTCCAAATTCGTGTTCTATTAAAAACGTATGAATTTCTTTATTTAGAGTACCATAACTTGCAACACATGGAAAATAAGAATTTTCTTCTCTTGAATAGTGAATAGAATCCAGAAATTCTGATATAACTAATGTGATTATTTCAATATCTGAAAATGGGATAGTTCTTCCAGCATAAAGTTCATGGTAACATTTGTTAACAACTTTTTCTAATCTCTTAATTTGTTCATGGTCTTTGCGTAAGGTATTTGATGCACTCATTTAGGATAAATGAGATAAAGGGATGTTTTAATTTGTATATCTTCCTTGACTTCTTCTTCTATTAAGTAGACATAAAAAACTAAGTTGGCATTGATGAATCTTACTTTTTTTGGAATATTAGATCTACTAAATTCATATTTTAAAGATAATCCACTTCCTAAACTTACTGAAGAAGAATTAAACTCTAATTTTTTAATTCAAGGTCTATATAATTTACAAGAGGCAATTAGCGGTTTTTCTGGACAGGATTCAATTGCAGCAGCGCATGTAGTACTTTTAGCTGCAGGGGTAACAATTTTTCTAGGAGTAGCTGGAGAGGCATTTTTTAAAAAAACTGGAATCCCAGATATTGCATTTTTAATGATTTTAGGTGTAATAATAGGTCCAGTATTAGGAATTATTCAAGCTGATGTAGTTTTTGAAATTGTTCCTTACTTTGCTGCCTTGGCATTAATAATAATCATGTTTGATGGAGGGCTGAATCTAGATATCAAACAGATAATGAAAACTGCTCATTTTGCAGTTGTGCTAGCTTTTTTGGGATTTATTTTATCAATGGTTGTTGTTACAATCTTAGCACATTATGGTTTAGGATGGAATTGGCTTGATAGTATTTTACTTTCTTCAATAGTTGGTGGCAGTAGTTCTATCATTGTATTTAGCCTAGTCCGAGAAATTCGTGTTTCAGAAGAAACAAAGTCAATGCTAAGTTTTGAATCGGCAATGACAGATATTTTGTCTACCATAGTGGCTTTTATCATGTTTGAAGCAGTGTTATCTGGTCATTTTGATCTAGATCTTTTAGGAGTTACTTTTGGAAAAGCGGTTGCAGTTGGGTTACTTCTAGGATTGGGGGTAGGGATTCCTTGGTTGTATGTAACTACAAAATTGTCTAATGCTCAACACTCTTACATGCTGACATTAGGAATCTTATTTGTACTATTCTTTTTGGCAAAATCGTTTGGAGAGTCAGGAGCTTTAACAGCATTAGTCTTTGGTTTAATGTTAGGAAATAGACATCGTCTCTCAGGTTATCTAAAATTCAAACTTCCAGACATTTCTACTAGCGATACAATGCATAATCAGCTTACATTTCTAGTTAGATCATTTTTCTTTGTATTTGTTGGATTGCTTGCAAGTTTTGGAAGAATAGAATACATAGTTTTTGGCATCATTGCAACACTTGCAATATATTTTGGAAGATCTATAGTAACAAAAATTTCATTAACAAAGAAATTCTCTAAACTAGACAGAAAAGTAACTACAGTGATGATCCCACGTGGTCTTGCAGCAGCAGTTTTAGCAACTTTCCCTTTAACTCTTGGATTACCGAATGGGGACGCATATCCAGAAATTGTATTTTTCATTATCTTGGTATCAGTTATAATTACTACAGTAGGTCTTGGAAAGGCTAAAAAAATTCCTCCTCCAGATAACTTGGAAGGAGGATTCATCAAAAAAGAAAAAGAGAATTGATTTTGAAAAATAACCTTCCAGAATGGAATTGGATTTAAAGTAAATTTCCAAATTGGTTGGCCAATATTACTAGATTATCCTTCGTTATTATAGGTAAGAAATATGTAAAATGTTTTGATGGAATCAGAGATAATTCATAATGCGATACGAAATCCTACTTCAGATGCAGCATCGGCAATTATGTCAGATATTACTCCAGATTTAGTTAGCGATATAATGCCATCAGTTTTTGGTTTTACGATTGATGGAACAGAATCATCAGAAGTTATGGCTGAACAAACTGTTGATGAAATTCTAAATGTAGTTGAAACAAAATTTTTGGGGGATAGTGTAGATTTTGCAATTGAGCATTTTGGTCAAAGAATTATTGATATGTTAACCGGAGAAACTATGTTAAGTATTTTTGAGCGTGTTGCCATGATGGTAGTAAATGGTACTTCGACGTAGTAATTTTAATTTATGATTATAAATTAAGTAATTCTTTTAAACCCTTATACCTATTTCTTATCGTAACTTCTGTAACATTTGCAGATTCAGCTATATCTCTTTGTGTCTTATCTTCACCATTTTTAACACATGATAGATACAAAGCGGCTGCTGCTAAACCCATTGGATCTTTACCAGCTGAAACTTCTTTTTCTTGAGCATTTTTTAAAACTTTGATTGCAAAACGTTTAGTTTTTTCTGCAATACCAATTTT
>JBHIUZ010000013.1:0-28617 GCA_042138025.1 Nitrosopumilaceae archaeon
TTTTTTGCTTTTAATAGATCACTGATTAATTCTTCTTTGGTGGTTGCATTACTTTGTAATGCAGCTAGTGCCAAACCAAAGGCACCCGATACCCCAATAGCAGGTGCACCTCGAACAACTAATTTTCTTATGGCATCTGCTACTTCATTATAATTAGTAAATTCTACGAAAACTAATTCATTTGGTAATTTGGTTTGATCAATCATTACAACTTTGTTATTCTTCCATTCAACTGTTTTCAAAGATGAATGAAGAGTAGTTGTTTCTTCCATGGCTAATTTTTCTCGAACTTGTACTATATTTAAAATCAGCCCAATATTTTTTGTATCAAGTAATATATTGATATTAGAATTATGAAAATTCTTGCTAGATATTGAAACTCTAAACAAATACGACTCGCAGAAAATGTATGCAATCTATGATAAATGGCCTGAAATTGCAAAAAATGCCTATCATTCAGATATTGAGCCTATAAGTTTCAAAAATGTTAATCACATAGTATTTGTTGGAATGGGGGGATCTGGTGCATTAGCTGATATTTTTTCTGCAATTTTATCAAAAACAAAAATTCATGTGTCTCTTGTAAAGGGTTACCTATTACCAAAAACGGTAGATTCAGATACATTAGTTATTTTTGTCAGTGTTTCAGGAAATACTGTAGAAACCTTAACAGTACTAGAATCTGCAAAAAAATTAGATTCAAAAATTATTTCATTTTCATCAGGGGGTAAAATGGAAGAATACTGCAATAAGAATCAAATTAATTATAGAAAAATTCCACAACATCTTTCACCAAGAACTTCTTTTACAGAATTTTTGTATTCTATGTTAAAAGTATTAGAACCCATCCTTCCTATTAATAAAAAAGATGTTTTAGAGTCAATTGAACACCTAGAAGAACTTTGTAAAATTATTTCTTCAAAAAATCTTTCTGAGAATAATCCTGCTTTAAAATTGGCTGAATGGATACATGGAATTCCGATGATTTATTATCCATTTGGATTACAAGCAGCTGCAATAAGATTTAAAAATTCTCTTCAGGAAAATGCAAAAATTCATGCAATTGCTGAAGAGGTACTAGAGGCTAGTCATAATGGAATCGTTTCCTGGGAAAAACCATCTAATGTCCAACCCATCATGTTAGAAGGAGATGAAGATTATATAAAAACCAAAGAAAGATGGGAGATTATGAGAGAATATTTTAAAGAAAATAATATTGATTATAAAGAAATTTTTTCAATTAAAGGAAATATTTTATCAAAGCTAATTAATTTAATTTACCTTCTTGATTATTGTTCAATTTATCGTGCAGTTTTATCAAAAGTTGATCCTACTCCAATAAAATCAATTGATTTTATTAAAAATAAATTATAAGTTCAGAATATATGAAATAGATTTAATATGATTAAAATTATTGGGAAAACTGTGAATTCATAATATGTCTTTTGTACTATGGATGACAGGATTACCTTGTTCTGGAAAAACTACCATTGCCCGTAAACTTCAGGAAAAAATTCCAAATTTAGCTGTTTTAGATGGAGATGAGCTTCGTGAATGGTTATCCCCCAAAGACTTCTCTCGTGAAGGGAGAAACGAACATAATAGAAAAGTAGCTCATTTGGCAAAGCTTCTATTGAAACATAATGTCCCAGTTAGTGTATCCTTAATTAGTCCATATGAAGAAAATAGGAGTTCAGCTCGGGAAATAATTGGAAATGACCATTTTATTGAAACATATGTAAAATGTACTCTAGATGTATGTGAAAAACGAGATGTAAAAGGAATGTATAAAAAAGCTAGAAATAATGAAATTAAAAGTTTTACTGGAATTGATGATCCCTATGATGTTCCCAAAAATCCCGATTTAATCATTGAGACGGAAAATAGAACTTTAGATAAAAATGTTGAAGAAATTTTAAACTATCTCAAAACTAATAGTTATTTAAAATCTTAAATTATTTTTATTATTTTTTATAAATTCATTATAAATATGAATTATTTTTTCCTGAATTAATCCGTTAGATACGAGTAATCCATTTTCATGATTTATTTTTTCAGTATTGTATTTTATATCATTTCCTAACATGTCAGTCATTTTTCCTCCTGCTTCATTAATTAAACAATAAGACGCACATGTATCCCATTGTTTTATTTTATTCGTTGTAGTAAAATACAATTCTGCATTTCCTGAAGAAATTTCTGCGACTTTAAGTGAACTACCTTTTGAAGTAAATTTAGATAAGTGAAGGTTTTTGATAAAAAATTTTTCCTCTTTGGAAATATGATTCCTACTTCCAACGGCTCTACACTTTTCTATTTCTGAAACTTTACTAACTGCTAACCTTGACCAAGTATGGTTAATGGATTTGTAAGCACCTTTGCCTTTTTGTGCAAGATATAATGTTGATTTAGTTGGCCAATATATTACACCTAAAATAGGTAGATGATTTTCAACAAGAGAAATCATAATAGTAAATTCTCCAGTTTTCTTGATAAAATCTGATGTACCATCTAGTGGATCAATTATCCAAATTTTTTTGTATTCCAGTCTTTTTTTATCATCAACGCATTCTTCAGAAAGTATTGGGTAACCAGAATTTGAAATAAATTTTATAATTATTTCGTTACTTTTAATGTCAGCTTCTGTGAGCGGTTCATTACCATTTTTTACAGATGAAGAAAATTTGTGACAATATACATCCATAACTGCATTACCTGCTTCAGTAGCAGCTTGAATAGCAATTTTTGCTTCAGGAATGAAGTTCCCGAAAGGGATATCATTAATCATTAAATTTTACTCGAATCGTAAGAAGATTTTTTGGATTTATCATATTTTTTCTTAATTGATTTTGAATTTTTTACTTTTTTTGAATACATTTTATTTATCCTATCAATTTCAAATAATGATTTTTCTTTAATTAGATCTAAATTGGGAATAACACAATGTCCGCCAATAAATCCGGGATACATTTTTGGTCTGTTTCCCAAATATTTATGAATCTCATCTGAAAAAGTCCACATCTCATCATAATTAATTCCATGTTTAATAGCTATCATGTTACTTATTTGAGCATAATTAATTAGCCAACCATAGTAGGATGTATCTACAACAATTTTTGCAAGTTCTAATGAAAGCGGAGTAGACATTTTTTTTGTTTTGATACCTACGTTTTTCATTTTCTTAACGAATATTTTACTTGTATGTTTTGCGTTTGGGGCCCAATCATATACCGAATAAAATTTAACGTATTTTTTTAAATCCTGTATCATTCTACTATGAACTCCTCTAGTTGCACTATAGAAAACTGGAATATCTAGTTTTTTTTGAATTCTTTCTGTTGTATAAGGTTCAATGGTACTATGAATAATCAATGCTTGTGGTTTTTTCTGTTTAGCAATATTTACTACAGCAGTTACAAATTTTTTTGTGAATGGAATACAAATATGTACAAATGATATTGGTTTATCTTTGTAGAGGTTATATTTTTTAGAATTCATTTTTTTAGCATCAGTATCATAACCTATAGTAATCCCACCTTTCTGAAGGACTTGATAGATAGGTCCACCTATTTCTCCTAAACCAATCACTAAATCAATGTCAGCATACATTATAATGAAAGATTTTATGCGTGTATATTACCTTTTGTTAATAATCTTTAATTTTATTATCTTCCGATAAAAATTTTTCAATTTTTAAATATTTTTTCTCCTAAATCAATCTGTCAAGAAAAATTATTTATAAAATTATTGGATTTTAATTTAATTTCACCATGCAGTCCATCCTCCATCAATCACAAGATTAGATCCAGTCATGTATGATGATGCATCAGAAGCTAAGAAAAGAATTGCAGCATTATACTCATCTTTTTTAGCCATTCTATTCAACATGGTTTTTTGAGAATATTTCCTAACAAAGTTAGGATTTTGATTATTAAATATTCCTCCTAAAGAGAGTGTATTTACTCGAACATTTTTGCTATGCCAATATGCCGCCAAGTATCTAGTGAGATTTATGAGCCCTCCTTTTGTAGCAGCGTATGATGGAGGTGCATTAATTTTACTCTTACCATATATTCTTGGATCTGTACCCACCATACCATAGATGGATGAAATGTTGATAATAGATCCTTTCCGTTGTTTTGCCATAATCTTTCCAAATTCTTGGCAACATAGAAATGTCCCAGTTAAATTTGTCGCTAAAGTATTTTCCCATAAATCCAAAGGGTAAATTTCTAATGGCGAAGACCTTTTAGGATGGGTTCTTGGAGTAAACGCAGCATTATTAATTAGGACGTCAATGTTATGATATTTTTTTATAATTTTGTTTTTTAATTTGACTACTTCATCTTTTTTTGAAATATCTGCTTCAATTGAAAAGGGATTAGTTTTATAATTTTTCTGTATAGTTTTTTCTAAAGATTTATTTTTTTTATTTACTATATCTACAAGAATAACATTTGCTCCAGCTTCACTAAGAATATTAGAAAATTGATTCCCTAACAGCCCAGAAGAACCTGTAAGAATAACATTTCTACCTTTTATATTAAATATATTGTTTATAGAGTTTTTTTTCTTCATCTTATTTTCACATGTTTTTTTTGTCTAGATGATTTTTTTATTGCTAAAGCAATATCTAAAACTTTAATTCCTTCAGATAAATCATTAAATGATTTTTGTTTCTTTCGAATGCAATTGAAAAAATACTTGATTTCATCAATGTACATTTGATTTTTATTATATTTTTTTATACTCATTTTATCAATCCATCTTTTTTTTCGAACATCATAAATTTTCAATTTAGTTAATTCGAAATCCCAAAAAATGGTTCCTTTTGTTCCTAGAATTTTACATTTTCGAGTTATGGGTCTCTGAAAATAGTCCAAATGAAGTTCTCCAATCACATTGTTTCTGAATTTAAGTAATATGGCAGATAAATCTTCTACGTTAATTTTTAGATCGCTAAATTTTCCTGTTAACGAGGAAACTTCTTGTACATTTCCAAATAACCAATACAGATAATCTAGTTCATGTATAATTGTTAGAATAACTCCTCCTCCTAATGATTTTTTTGAAGCGAAACTAATTCGATAATCTTCCTTAGGATGCCAATCTGGAAGATATGACCCAAATTCAGCTTGAACAGAAATTATTTTTCCAATTGCATTTCTTGAAAGAATTTGTTTAATTCTTTTTAATCCAGGGTGAAAACGTAAGTTACATCCCATAAGTGTAATAATCTTGTGTTTTTTAATTAATTGTTCTAATTTTTTAAGTCCTTTAGAAGAATTTGAAAGTGGTTTTTCAATGAAAAGATGACAACCTGCTTCTGCTAATTTAGTTGCAGTTTCAACATGAAGGCTTGTTTCATTTGCAACAATTGCACATTGTGGTTTTTGTTCAATTGATTTTTTTAAGGAATTAAAAATTTTACATCTTTTTTTTGGCAATAATAATCTTTTTTGTTTTGTACATATCAAAATTTGAAAATTTGTATGATGTAATAAATTTTTTACATGTCGTTTTCCTATTGAACCATAACCTACAACCAGAATTTTCATGTATTAACCCACTTTTCTAGAATTATTTTAGATCCACTTTGAGTGATTATTTTTAAAATCAAAGTTAATTCAACACTTACCTTACATTTTTAAATTTCGCAGGAATTCCTGACCATATCTCATTACTTGGGATACTTTCATTAACAAATGAATATGCGGCAACAATAGAATTTTCACCAATAGTTACATTAGGCATTATTGTGCTATGGGTACCAATTCTACAATTTTTTTTTAGGATAATAGGGCCTTTTTTATCATCAATTGTAGAGTGGGAATAAATTGAGCAATGTGAACCAATCTGAACATAATCATTAATCTCTACACCATATTGAGCATTGATATAAGTAAACTCACCAACATCAAAATTTTTTCCAAGTTTCAAGTTTTCAGGGTATTGAACAATATAGTTGTATTTTGTCATTTTTCCATGTGTAATCTCTGGAAGTATCCAATCAGTCAATCTTTACCAAATTTGGTTAATATTGCTTTAACTTAACTATATCCAAGCAAAAAAATAGGATTTTTTTAATTAAACTTAATCTATTCGGTAGTGAAAAAAAGTTGAATCGGGATAAATAATAAATAAAGTTATTAAATGTAAATTTGTCTACAAAAAAATTTTATTACTTTACATAACAT
Organism: Nitrosopumilaceae archaeon; assembly: GCA_042138025.1. Classification (GTDB taxonomy): domain Archaea; phylum Thermoproteota; class Nitrososphaeria; order Nitrososphaerales; family Nitrosopumilaceae; genus CSP1-1. The sequence continues at coordinate 6,198 of JBHIUZ010000013.1, forward strand.
AAAAACAGAATTGAAAATTCTGATAATCGCAGCCCATCCAGATGATGAGGTTTTAGGTATGGGTGGAACCATAAAAAAACACTCCAAAAATGATAATACGATTAGGTTATTAGTGGTATCTGAAGGTGCCACTGCTCAATATTTAGATAAAAAAATGGTTAAAGTGAGACGCAATTCTTGTCTAAAATCAAGTAAAATTTTAGGAATCTCTGATGTAGAGTTTTTGGATTTTCCTGATATGATGTTAGAAAATATTCCACATTTTAATATCAATAAAGGAATAGAGAAAACTATTAAAAAATTCAAACCAGAGATAGTTTACACAACATCAAACAATGATTTGAATCTCGATCATCAAAGAGTTTTTGAATCAACGTTAGTTGCAACGAGGCCTTTTTCTAGTTCAGTAAGAAAAATCTTATGTTATGAAATTCCAGGGCCTTTCAGAGTTCCATTTAATCCTAATGTTTATGAGGATATATCAAAGGAATTATCTTTTAAAATTAAAGCTTTTAAAACATATCATAGTGAAGTAATGAAATTTCCTCATCCAAGATCAGTAGAATCAATCAATAGCTATGCAATCATGAGAGGTGTTGAATCCAATTTAAAAAGAGCCGAATCCTTTCAGTTAATAAGAAGTATAGAAAGTTAATTGCGAGGAGTTCAGTTTTGATTAAATTAAATCCTAATGTAAAAAAGGAATTAAAGAATAAAACAATTCTTGTTACAGGGGGTGGAGGTAGTATTGGGTCACATCTCATAAAAAGATTATTAGATTATCCAATTAAGACTGTAAGAGCTCTAGATATTGATGAGCATGCATTGTTTAAATTAAAAAGATCAAATGATGATCCTAGACTTCGTTTACTTCTTGGAAGCATTTTAGATAAAGATAGAATTACAATGGCATGTAACAATATAGATATAATTATTCATACAGCAGCAATAAAAAATATTGAAATATCTGAATTTAATCCCATTGAAACAATTGATACAAATGTAAATGGTACCGTAAATTTAATAAAAATTGCAACTGAATTAAAACCTGAAAAATTGTTAAACATTAGTACAGATAAGGCAGTTGAATCTACTACACTTTATGGAACGACAAAACAGCTAAGTGAAAGGCTGGTAAGTTGGGCAGGTATTCATATTCCTGACACAAAATTTGGAACCATAAGATTTGGAAATGTTTTTGAAACAAGAGGTAACGTTTTTGAGGTATGGAAAGAGGAAGCTGAAAAAAATGATTCACTAACCATTACTGATCCTTCTATGAAAAGATATTTCTTTTCTATTGAAGAAGCAGTTAGTTTTATTTTGGAAAGTCTTACAATGATAAACCGAGGGGAGATCTTTATTCCAAAAATGAGGGAATATAGTTTAAAAAAACTAGCTAATAAAATTTCATCTAATCATAACATAATAGGACTTCGTAAAGGGGAAAAAATTGCTGAAAAATTAATAGACAAAAACGAAATAAAGCATGCAGTTGAAAAGAAAAACATGTGGATAATTCATGTAAATGATTAAAAATTCTACAAAATGTTTCTATTGAAATAATTTAACGAGATGAGAAAAAATGGTAACTTTAGGTATACATCAACCAACATATTTGCCTTGGTTAGGTTTTTTTAAAAAAATGATGCAATGTGATAAGTTTGTTTTTTTTGATGATGTACAAATCAATAAAAAAAGTTTTCATAATAGAAATAAAATTCGTACTAATACTAATTGGATATATCTTACGATCCCTATTATTGCTGGAAAAAACACTAAGATTAATGAAGTGAAAATTGATAATACTAAAAATTGGGCAAAGAAACATGAAAAATCTATAATTTTTAATTATGCAAAAGCTAAGTATTTTGAAGATTATAAAAAAAATATAGAATTAATATATGGAAAAAAATATGATTTGTTAATTGATCTTGATATAGAAATTATTGAATTCATTATGAAACAATTACAAATTAAGACAAAAATATTTCGTTCATCAGAATTAGATATTCAGGGTCAAGGTTCAGAACGGATTCTCAATATTTGTAAAGAACTTAATACCGATGTATATATTTCAGGTACAGTTTGGGCTAAAGAGCATCTAAGGCTAAACGATTTTTCATCAAATAAAATTAATGTGAAATTTCAAAATTTTATTCATCCTAAATACAAACAATGTTTCGAACCTTTTCTTCCAAATATGGCAGCTATTGATCTTCTTTTTAATGAAGGTGAAAATGCAGTAAACATTTTAAAGAATGCACTAGTTAATTAGGCTTGGAGTAAAGTAAAAATATTTTTTGTTAACAAAATACTCTATACTCTTATTCATAACATCTATATCATATTATTGAAAAGTGATTTTCTTGACAAAAATCCCTATGAATAGAGAAATTAGACGTGCAACGGATAATGAGATTGAATATTATTCTGAATTAGAAAAATACTTTAAATCTAGTGTTGGGTCACTTTTAGATAAAATATCTAATTTTTCTAAATTTGTTCCAAGGCAAGATTTATCAAAATTTATTGCAAAGTACGAGATATTCAAAAAGGTTCTACACATTCATGGTTCGATAATTGAGTGTGGTGTCCTTTTAGGAGGCGGTTTAATGACTTTTGCCCAATTAAGCTCTATTCTAGAACCAGTAAATCATCAAAGAAAAATTATTGGATTTGATACATTTTCAGGATTTCCTACAATAGGCAAATCTGATGCCAAATCTACCTCAGAATTTGCCCACGAAGGTGGATTAGCAGTAAATTCGTATGATGATTTAAAAGAATCGATAAGATTGTATGACAAGAATAGGTTTTTGAATCATGTTTCAAAAGTAGAATTAGTAAAAGGTGATATCACTGTTACGGTTCCACAATTTCTTAAAGAAAATCCCCATACTATTGTAAGTTTATTATATCTTGATGCAGATGTTTATGAACCAACAAAAGTTGCATTAGATAATTTTCTTCCAAGAATGCCTAAGGGTTCAATTATTGCTTTTGATGAACTAAATGCAAAAAGTTTTGTTGGTGAAACTCTTGCTGCCATAGAAGCAATTGGAATTAATAAAATTAAAATAGAAAGATTTCCTTTTGAACCTGGAAAATGTTATGCTGTATTGGATTAAGAATCCTATATAGTTAAGTGAGAATATGATAGCTCATAACAGACCAACATTAGGTTCTGAAGAAGAAGCAGCAGCACTGAGAGTTATTCGTTCAGGTTACTTAGCACAAGGAAAAGAAGTTAAATCTTTTGAGAATGAATTTTGTAGATTTATTGGATTGCCGGAAAGTCACGCTGTTGCATTATCATCTGGTAGTGCTGCCCTGTATCTTTCAATGTGGGTTTTAGGAGCTCAAGAAAAAAAAGTTTCCTTTCCTGCATATGTTTGCTCTGCTTTAGAACATGCGGTAAGATTAGTTGGAGGTAGAGAAGACCTAATTGATGTATCAAATAATTCTCCCAATATTGACTTACTACAACTTGAAAAAAATAAACCAGATATATCCATAATTCCTCATATGTTTGGTTTACCATTGGATTTAACTAATGTTAATGTTGAAAATGTGATTGAGGATTGTAGTCAAGCATTAGGGGCTAAAGTTAGAGGAAAGTATGTTGGTCTACAAGGAACTCTAGGGATTTTTTCTTTTTATGCAACAAAGCTAATCACTACGGGCGGACAGGGGGGAATAATTATTTCAAAAACGAAAGATTTGTTAGAACCGATCAGAAAAATTCTAGATTATGATACCAAAAAAGATAATTTTCCAAAATTTAACTTCCAAATGACGGATTTACAAGCTGCTATAGGTCGAGAACAACTAAAGAAAATACAGAGTTTTATTTCAAAACGTGAGGAAATATTCAATAGATATAAAGAAGCGGGTATAGAGTTACTTGATCTTCCAATTTCGGATAAACAGAACTTAAAAGCTGTTAGATATAGAGCATTAATGAAATCTCATAAACCTTTAAAATTAATTCAAGATTTGTCATTAAAGGGAATTAAAGCTGTTGTACCTATGGAGGGATGGTTTGATAAAGAGAAGTTTCCAAATTCCTTTAAATTAACTACAAGATATGTTTCTTTACCAATTTACCCTTCGCTATTAGATGAGGATGTTAATTTAATAATTTCTGCAATTAAAGATTCAATGAGAAGATAAGAATTTAACAGTGAGAAGACAAAAATTTAACATAAATAAAATATTATGAAGTCCAATGATAAGGGTATATACAAAAACTAGACATACTGAAAAAATTCACAGATTTCTTAGCAGAGTAAATCTAGAGCATGAAATTTTTACTATACATGACAATCCTCCCATCAAGTCTTTTGACTTGGGAATCTCATACGCATATCCAAGAAAAATCATAGAACCTCTACTTTCTACACCTTCTAGAGGATTTGTTAATTTTCATCCCGGTCCACTGCCAAAATATAAAGGGCCAAATCAATACCAGCAGGCAATTAAAAATAAAGAAATTCATTGGGGAGTAACTGTCCATTATATGGATGAAAATTACGATACTGGAGATATAATTAAGATAAAATACTTTGATTATCACGAACCTATTACATCTGTTAATGAGGCAAATGCAATCTCTCATTGGTTTTTATTTCATCTTTTCAAAGAAACTATTGTTGATATATATAATAAAAAATTAAAATCTTATTCCCAATCATCTTTTCCTCAAATTTATCATTCTAGTTAATAATTTTCCAATATTTTAATAAATTTTGATATTTCAAGAGAAATTTTTTTTGTACCATTTTCATCTAGAATTTTTTTATTAGGTTTTGAAATTTTTTTTCTTAGATTAACATCGGTTAAAAGTTTTGTTAGTGTAGTTTGTATTTGTTTCTCATTGATATTTTTCCATAATCCAAGGAAAATACTAAATCCGTATCCTGAAAATAATCTACCATAAGGAATTTGATGTTCTTCAGCCGCTATACAGATTGTAGGCACATGTTGAATAGAGAGTTCATAAAGAGTATTTCCAGCAGATGAGATAACTAAATCAGCAAGGTTAAATATTTTCCAGATATTTTTTGGAGACTCTAAAATTTTAATATTTCGTTGTCCTTTAGCTATTTCTTGTATTTTTTTTAGATTTTTGGAAAATGGTCCCACAATTACAATTATTTTAAGATTTGGTACCATAAGTATGGATTTAATTACAATTAAAGATACTTCATTAGGATCCGTTCCACCAGTTGTTATGACTACTACATAAGATGATTTAGTAGTAATTTTCTTAGTTTTTTTTCTGAATATTTTGAATTCTTCTTTAATTAAATTATATTGTGGTCCTACAAAAATTTTACAATTTTTATTTTTTTTCTTATATTTCTGATATTGTTTTATTAAGGTTCCATTAAAAATTAAATCAGCATAGGCATTTTTTGTCCATGCATCATCAATAAGAATTGTTTTTATTTTTTTATAAAATAAATTTTTACATAATTTCTCACTAAATTCTCTCATGTCAACTACAATAATTTTATAACGATTTGAATTCATTATTGAAAAAATATTTTTAGATTCTTTCGTTATTGAATTATAATTAGGAATTTTTATATATGGAATTTTTGAGCTTCTCAATTCTTTTTCGATAAATTCATTATGTGTAATTATGAATTTAGTTAAATATCCCATTTTTTTTAATTCGTTAGCTAATACAATACATCTCTGAAAATGACCTAATCCATAATATGAGTCAGTAATACAACGAAATAAAATTACTTTTTTTGAATAAGAACTATCTTCTATTTTCAATCCTTTAATTTATCCCATCCTACTAATGTTCCTTCTTTGATAGATTGTTTTGTAGTAAGACCTATTAGGTTATCAATAAATTTTGGTTGAATTCCAGTACCAGGCCTTAAAATTGTTAACAAAGATTTAGTAATCTTTGTTCCTGCAGGAATATTTTTTACTGCTGCTATACTATACCGCATAGTTTCTTTTGATTTTTTTTCTGAATTAGTTAAGCCTTTTCTAGGTTTACCAATGGATTTTTCGATTAATCGGACGTTTTTAATCAAAGATGTTAACTCTTTAGGATTTGATGATAGTTTATCTTCAATTGCCCATGCACTTTTATCAAGAATAAAATGTTTTTCTATTATACATGCACCCAAAGCTGCAGCAGCTAAACAAGATGTAGTACCAATAGTGTGATCAGAATATCCTATTGGTATATGAAATTTTTTCTTGAGAAGTAATATTGTGCTTAGGTTAGCATCTTCGTAAGGGGTAGGGTAACTTGAATTACAATGTAGTAATGCAAATGGGCATTTACTAATTTTGAATTTCTTAACTAAATTAGTAATTTCTTGGATTGTTGTCATACCGGTTGAAATTAAGACTGGGAACTTTACTTCTGCTACATAATCAATAAGTTGTTTTTTATTTAATTCACCAGAACCAATTTTGAAGCACGGAACTCCAATTTCTTTTAGTAGCTTTGCTGATTTTTCACCAGCTGGAGTACAAAAAAATTCTATTTCATTGTTTTTTGCATATTTTTTTAATTCTATCCATTGTTTTTTTGTAAAACAGGATTTTTGTAATTTATGAAACAATTCAGGATTTACTTTTTCTGAATAGACTTCTTCAGGAAAGATTGTTTGAAATTTTATCGCATCAGCTCCACATTTGGCAGCTGTTTTGATTAATTTTTTTGCTATACCAATTTTTCCAAAATGATTAATGCCTGGTTCAGCAATTATAAAAATAGGTTGGCGTTCCCCAACCAGATGTTTTCCAATTTTAAACATTGATAATGGATTTTACCTTCAGATATATTATATTTATTAGTGACATTCTTTCAGTTATTTTCGAAAAATTCTGACACAGAATCAACTAAGTAGTTTTTCTCTTCATTTTCCATATTAGGATACAAAGGCAGGGTTAAAACCTCTTGGGAAATTTTTTCAGTAACTGGCAAAGAAATTTCATTTTTTAAGTAAGATCTATAAAATGATTGATGATGAATTGGTTCAAAATAAACTTTACAAAAAATTTTCTTAGTTAATAAAAAATTTTGTAAATTATCACGTATTTTAGCTGATACCCTAATTGTGTACATTTGATAGATATTTTCAGAATTGGGTATTTCATTTGGTAATTTAATTTCTTCAAATTTTGATAATTTTGAGGAAATATATTTTGCATTTTCTTGTCTCATATGAATAAGTTTGTCTAATTTTCTTAATTGTGATAACCCTAAGGCTGCTGTAAAAGATGACATTCTCCAATTATATCCCAATCCAACATATTGTGATTTTAATGGATTTTCAAAATATGCTGAATCATTTGTTCGTCCATGAGAACGTATCAATTTGATTTTTTCATAAATTTGTTTAGAATTTGTTACAACCGCACCTCCTTCACCTGTTGTAAGAACTTTATTTCCACAAAAACTAAAAATAGTTGAATCTGAAATTGAACCTACTTTTTTTCCATTTACAGTAGAACCTAACGCTTCGGCAGCATCTTCGATTAGGATTAAATTATTTTCTTCGGCTAACTTTTTAATTTCGAGAATGTTACAGGGTTGTCCACCTATATCTACTGGCATGATTGCTTTTGTGTTTGTAGAAATATTCTTTGATACAGCATGAGGATCTAAACCAAACGTATTTTCTTCAATATCCGTGAACTTGGGTTTTACATTTGCAAGTAATATTGAATTTGCTGTAGCAATAAAAGTAAATGATGGAATTAATACTTCATCATTTTCTTTTAGACCATATGCTAGAAGTGTTGCATTAAGGGAAGATGTTCCAGAATTTAGAGAGGCACAGTATTCAGTATCTAAATAATCCTTCAAAGCATTTTCAAATTCTTCAATTTCTGGTCCCATAGCCCATCTAGAACCTCTTTTAATTATTTTTGTAATTAATTGAATATCCTCATCGTCATTGTAAATTTTGTAAAGTGGAATTTTCCATTCATCAAACATAATCATTCTTCCTATAATTTTAAATAAATACTTCAGGATTTAATAATCCCTTTTAATATTTCATGTTTTATTAATTCTTTTAATGATAGTTTAGAATTGAGGTTTTAAAGCAAGTTTATTCGAGATTCTAAGAAATTTCATTGATTTTTCATAGTCAATAATCCAAAGATCAGAGTTACAAAAATATTTTAATCTCAAAATTCTACTTATTCCTATTAAGATTTTTCGTGTGAGGAACAAATGAAAACTATCTAATTGTTCCTGCTCAATGTTACTATATTTTGCATAATTTTTCAAAAATCTTTCAATTTTTTTATTTATTATTAATAAATTATTAGTTGAAAATACCGAAAAACGAAAGCTTGCAAAAGCAATATCTTCAATTTTGTACCCTTTTGACATCCCATTAAAATCGATTATAGCATTCACTTTTCCTCTATTAAAAATGACATTTCCTGGTTGAAGATCATTATGAATTAATTGTTTTTTGAATTTTAAAGAATCAAAGGATTTAGATGTTTTCTGCCAATCTCCAAAAACTTTCAATAGAAAGTCGAAGTCTTTAATTATTTTATAATCAAAATCCTCGTATTTTTTTTTACATTTGATTTTACTACGAATATTTTCAATTTCATTAATTGTTAGAATCTTATGTTCTTTTTTAAAAGGTTTATAGTTAAATGAAATAGAATTTTTTAGTAGTGTGTTGTGTAAAATAGCAACATTTTTTGAAAAATCATCAAAATCTTCTTTCGAGTTTTTATAAAGGTGTCCTGAATAATATTTTGTAAGAAAAATACAATTTTTTTTATCAACGTAATAACCTTTGGTATTTTTTATTGGTTCTAAAACTTTTACATTTTTCTTTCTACAAATTTCAAGAATTTTACAAATCTTTTCAATTTTAATTGGTGATGATCTATCTAAAAATTTTCTCAAAACATATGAATTAGTTTTAGTTAGAATTTTATAATTTATACTATTACGATAATTATGCTTGAGTTGTTTTATTTCTAAGTTTCTACCAATAAAAGAATAATTTTTTATAAGAAATTTCCTGATAGAATTGTTATCAAGCAAGCTATTCTGTGATATTATTTTTTTCAAAAAGATTATTCAAACATTTCCCATTGAAGAACAGTTTCTTTTTTGATGTTTTGTTTAGCTTTTTTTCCTAAAAGATTAAACCCTTCACTGGTAGGAATTCCTAGGTCACCTGGTCGTTTATAGTCTAGATTACTCCTAGATAAAATTTCTCCAATTTTAATATCTGTCTTTGCAACAAAACTTCTTCTAGCATTGTTAGGTACTCGAGAAGAATTAAGAATATTTGCATCACCCATAGCTTGCTCTACAGCTCGAATATTTTCGATAAATGGTTTTAATTCTTGTGGTTCTAAAGACATGAAATGTTCTGTTTTTTCCACATTTTTATCTAGAGTGATTGTTTTTTCTAACATATTAACACCTAATGCGATAGCTGGATAATTCATTAAATCGCCGTAAGAATGGTCTGCAAATCCTACTGGATAATCATACTTTTCTTTAATAGCTGAAATTGCTTTTAGATGTACACCTGAATTTTCCACTGGATAGCCAGATGGACAGTGCATTATAATAATTTGATCATTATCATTTTGTTTACAAATTTCAATTCCTTTATCAACATCAGAAAATTTTTCTCTAGCATCAAGGATTATTGGTATCTGAGTTTGAGCCATTTTTTCAATTAATAAAACGTTGTTGATATCCCCTTTGCTAACCTTTAGAGCATCAACTTTTAGATCCTCTAGAAGATCTACTGTCTCAGGAAATGCAGGCGTAGCAATAAAAATCAAACCTAATTCTTTTGAATATTTTCTAATGCGTTTCCAATCGTCGTCTGAAAGTTCTTTTCTTTTTATTGCACCTAGCATTAGTTCTTGTTTTTTTCCTGAAGGAGTTGTGAAATCAATTTTAATATCTTTTATTGCCATATATCTTTCCGCATCTCCAACACGCAAAGTTTGAAATTTTACTGCATTAGCTCCGGATTTGGCTGTAAAAGATGTTAATTTTATTGCTTCATCAATATTGGTAAAAGTGGAACCCGGCTCAAGTGAAATTAAACATGGGTTTCCATCACCTACTATTTTATTTCCAATTTTCACGTTTTTCATTAAAACTGAAATTTATATAACAAGGACACTAAAAAATATATCCTAATTTATTAGAAAATTTCCTAGATGATTATTTTTCAATTTTTATGTTGGAATATGATTCTTTATGAAATTTTTTATTAATATCTAAGATATCTGGATTATTTTTTAAAAAGTTCAATACATCGTCTAAAGCAAAAAATTTTTTTTGTGGATATAACCCTTCATAGATTTTTTTTATGACTGTAAAATCTTCTTCATAATCCAGCGTGAGTCTAAGATGAGATGTATTTTCTAATCCTACAAGATCATAATTTTTAAATTTCTTTTTCTCTAACATGTAGATAGTAGGAGAAATGAAAGTATTTTCAAATTTTTTAATATTATTAAAATTTTTGAAATGATCTTTCCATGATTTTTCTAATGATTCCCTAGAAAAAATTTGAAAATTTAATCCATGAGGGTAAGATGGTTTTCTATCAATACTTAGAATATCGCAATCATGTGTAAGAAAGATTTCTAAACCCTTGTTAATCAGGTGAAAATCAATTAATGGGCTATCAGCCATTATTCTGATGATATTATCTGAATTGAATTTCTTGCTGGCTTGATAGAAACGATTTAGGATGTTTTCTTCAGAACCACAATAATAGTCAATTTTAAGACGTTTAGCTTCATTAACAAGCTCATTATTCTCTTCTTTAGAACCAGTTGTTAGAATAATTTTATCTATATTATTTACTTTATACAATCGTTCTATCATTAGTTCTAAAATAGTTTTTCCTAAAATTTTTTTTAGAACCTTATTCGGTAATCGTTTAGAGCATAGTCTAGCTTGAATGTAAATGTGATTTTTCATTTTTATTATTATATTGTTCTATCTTCTTAATATGTTCCAAAGCTAATTTTTTAAATTGAATTTTATTCTTATCCAAAAATTGTTTTACTTTATCACTCGGTAATTTTCCATCGATGTTAGGACCTTTAAAACCAAATGTGTAAGCAAAATCTGTGTTTATACTTTCTAAGTCCAAAAAAAATGTATTAGTATCAATAATTTTGAGATAATTATTTAATTTTGAAGCATCTATCTTTTCATTCAATGCACTACGAATTGTGTTAGGTAGTTCGTCTAAGTTTTTGATCCTATGAATAGACGGAATTAAAGGTAAATCATTTTCTTGAAATATTATTGATGGTTTTTTGAAAAATGCTGCTTCTACTGCTGTGGTACCACCTACAGACATTACCAACGAACAATTTTTCAATATTTCATCTCTTTCAACTGATGGATGTAAGAATTCAATGTTTGGTAACTTCATTAATTCTGAATAATATGAGATCGGTCTCCAGTTAAATTTTCTCATGGCTGGATGATCTTTAACATATAATTTGTAATCTATAGGTATGGATTTGGATATATACATAATTAATGAAAATTGATCATCAAAGTAAGGTGCACCAATTAGTAGAGCTCTCTCGGGTTCAGAATGTAATGAAAAATAGATAAAATTTGTTTGTTGGTCTATTTTTTGAATAAAATTTTTTTTCATGAAATTTTCAATTCTATATTTTTCTATTTTTCTAGAAAATTTTTCTTTTAAGAGAGCCCATTTTGTTCTGCCTATATAGCTATAACGAATTTTATAACTTTCGTCTAATTTAGATATAAAAAATTTTAGAACAGCTTTGTATCTTTCTGATTTGAATGATTGATAACCTAATTTACTTTTTTTAAAGATAATTTTTTGTGGATCATATTTTTCTAGATAATTTGATAAATTTTTATCGTTTAATTTGTTACTTAATTTCATTACATTATCTAATTCCCTTTCATCTAATTTATCATAATCATGAGAGATAGTAAATCTATTTCCAAATCGTGTAGGAGTAAACATTAAGATTTCTATCTCTCTTGCTTTGCAAATTTGATGCAGTAAATGTGTATTATGTGCATTTGTAACCCAAAGTAGAAGAAAATCAGGTTCTACTTCATCTAATATTCGTTCAAAAAATCTGCATTCTTGTTCTAAAATTGATAAAACGTTATCATATGAAAAATTATAATATTTGTTAAATCTAAAGAATGCTCTATCAGTGTATGCTACGCTCCATAGATTAATTTTATATTTTTCTTCAAAGGATTTTAGATATTTGATATTTGGTTTATTATGCCAGTTTTTTGTTTCATCAAGATAATACCAGATATTTTTAAATTTTACAATATTTTGCGTTTCAAAAAATTCTTTGGCTTTATCATTGATATCTATTATAGCAAAAAAATCAGAGTCGTAAGCATCTTGTAAAGCCTTTGCAATTCCAAAGTGAATAAATCCAAAATCTATCCAAAATAGAAGTTTTTTTTTCATAATTAGTTTTTTAAGAAATGGTTTGATAATTAACGTTTAGTTGTAATTTTGAATAAGCATATAGTCATATTGTTTTCCCCCCCATTTTCGCTTGTACCTTAAAATTCCTTCCTCCTTTGAATTAGATGGATTTGGGTTAGCACCTGCAAAATCATACCAGTTCATTTTATTATCAATACCCCATTCAATAATTTTCCATTTTATTAGATCTTGAGAATATAATTTCTCTTCATAATCTAGGTCTGATCTGACTAATCCACTCTCTATAATGTATTTATTAAAATGGTTAAAAAACAATGCTCCCACTGGAACATTCTTTTTCTTTGCGATTAAACCAATGTAACCTATTTGTTTCATGGTTTTCCAATAATCATATCTAATATCATAAGGAGATTCTTCTTTCCCAAGTAGTTTTCTTTTTTCATTAATCATATCATTATATTCCAATAAAGAATTTTCATTGATTTCCTCTATTTTAATTCCTCTCTCTATGGCTCTTTCTATATTTTTACGTCCACTGTGTTTGTGGATTTTTTCAAAAATTTTTTTTTTATCTTGGTTCAAGTCAATAATGAATGTACACCAAGGAAGAACAGTGTATTGATTATTAAATACAAGTTGATTTTTGGAAAAGGGATGGGTTGAACCCTTAACAAGATTTTTTTTTGAAATTAAAAATTTGTTTAATGATCGATAGACTTCAGAAGTGTATTCTTCCTCAAAAATAACAGGACCATATACCCATTTAAAAAATTCTTTTTTAGATATTGGAAAATAACTCGCAATTTTTAAAAGACCTTTCTTTTTTTTGAATCTTGAATAGGATGAAATGAGTAATTGGGCTACAACATTTTTTTTTTCATTAATGAATTGAAGGAATAGTGGTTTTTGGGAAATTTTATTTAAATATAAACCATAATCTTTTGTTTGATAAAATGTACCCATTTTTGAATTAATTAATCGATTATTCCACTCTTGATCTGGATATTCATTTATTTCTAAATTTAGCATAGCATTTCATCAATTATTTATTATTATTTGTGATAAAGAATAAGATTAATTTTAATACTGTTATTAAGAATTTGTTGTTGATAATCCTTATGACTCAACATTGGTTTATTGCTCATTTGATTGAAAAATATAGTAGAGGAAAGTCATATGGATGTGATATTGGAATAGGTAAGGATAACTGGGCACAGTTTAAACACTGTAAAACGATTGGAGTTGATAGGCAGAATAAATGTAAACCGGATGTTGTAGTGGATCTAGAAAATCCCCTACCATTCAAAAATGAGATATTTGACTTTATCATTGCAATCAATTCATTAAATTATGTTGAAAATGGGCGGCAATTGATATTTGAAATTAACCGTATAATGAAGAAAAATGCAACATTGGTATGTGTTGTTGATAATGAAAAAAGTTCATCACAACCCCATGTTTGGGAACAGAGGTATCTTGACAGATTATTACAGGTGTCTGGATTTCGATCTATTCTCTCAAAAAATATTAAAGATTTTTTTTATGCAAAATGGTTCAATAAAACCAGTGTTTATGCTTTTGCAGTAGTTAAAAAAGAAAAAGCTATCAAAAAAAATTTTTCTATAACTTGTTCCAAATGTGGAAGACCATTAGGAAAAGATTGGGAATATGATGATGAAAAACAACCTAATCATATTCAATGCCCTACAAGTAATTTTAAAAAAACATGGGCAAGATCTTATAGTATAGAAACAACACATCCAGATCAGTAGAAATACAATTCAGATATCATTCCAATTAAAATTAGTCCTAAGTAAATTGTAGAGTTTTTCGTTATGGGGCCTAAAATATTCTATTAATTCTTTTCTCAAAGTCGAATTAATTTTAGAATTTTCGTATTCCTTTTTTTTATAGAGTTTATACTGTTCAGGCTCCCATTTTGAAAGATTAAGAAATTTTAGAACTCTATGATAAATTTTTGAAGGATTTTTTAAAAAATCTTCACTTTGAATGATTAAAAATTGTTCTTGTGGAAATTCTGCCATCCATACTTTAAGTTTTTCAAAATACTTACTTTGTTCAAGGTATCCAAATAAATCATAATCCCAACTGTAATAATTTTCATTATTTCTCATTTTTTCATATCTTCCCTTAATGCGTTCATTTTCACGTTTTATTGCATTGTCAAATGTAAGGTATTCATACCCATTTCTAACGTTCATGTTATAATGTGAAAAAGATCTTTCTATGGGATTTCTTAATAACACAATAAATTTTACATTTGGTATTGTTTTTTTTATTCTTACTAACGTATGTGGATGATAAACATATCTTGGTGTGGCTTCACCTGTAATGAAATTTTTACCAATTACATTTTTTACAAAAAATTTTTGGATTTTTAGAGGAAAACGTACTTTGTACCAATCTAATCCTTTACTATAAAGTCGATCAAAATAATCGATTTCTTTGCCAATGGGAGAATAAATATCTGGATGTTGTATAAGATATTCATATAATGAAGTTGTTCCACATTTGGGAAAACCTATTAATAAAAAATCTGGAAGAGTATGTGTAAATCCAGAAACTTTACAATATTTTAAATAAATATTTGTTGTCAACTTTTGTAATTTTTTATGTTTATCTAGTTTTTTACGTAATAAACGTCTGGTTCCTAAACGTGTTTTATTTACTTGAGTAAACATGAAATCAACTTATTTTTTTTCTTGCATAAGCGTAAAAATAAACACTATAGTTATTTTTACTATTTTCTTTTAATAATGAATGAATAATTATATCCGGATTGGAAAATTTTGCCCATACTTTTGGAACGACATTAGAAAAATCAAGTTTTCTGTTATTATTAATTTTTGGTAAAGTATTGTAGAAATATATTTTAAAATCTTTAAAGAACTTAGAGAGTACATATTTTAATTCTAAAAATGATAGTTTGTTAGGACTTTGTTTATATTCAAAATTTGGAGTTGTTAGAAACATTTTTCCTCCATTTTTTAAAACCCTATGATTTTCATGAATTAGTAGATTAACATTTTTAGAATCATTTCCTCCCTTAGTTTTTTGATTAACATCTATTAATTTTGCCAATTCAATTACATGAGAGCTTATTACAATATCAAAAATTTCTTGTTTAAATGGAAGATGAGTTATTGAAGCACATACTGGATTAATTTCTGGGTCAACATTTTGTATACAGTTTTTTAGATCATTAAATGATAAATCAAGATTGACACGATAATTATTTTTATCTAATTCAGATAGTATTATACCTACTCCACCTCCGGTATCTAGAATTTTCTGTTTTTCAATATTTTTAAGTTTAAAAATCAGAAAATATCTCACGTCGAAATTGTCAGCTTTCCATCTTTTTGGATTTATTTCAAAAATTTTTTTTTTTATTCTATCTCTTTCAGAAATCATTTTAATCGTAACTAATCCCAATCAAATCTTTTTCCTAAAAATTTGTACAATTGTTCATTGTATGGATTAAAAAATTCTATGAGTTTTTTTCTTGTATTTGAATTCATTTTAGATTTTTTATATTTACCTGGGCCAATTATTTCATATTCATTTAGATGCCATTCTGGCAAGTCAAGGAATTTTAGAACATATTTATAAATACTGTCTGGATTTTTAAAAAAGTCTTCACTTTGTATTATTAAAAACTGATTTTTAGGAAAAGTCTTCATCCATCGTTGCAGTTTTTTAATATAGATACCTCGATCTAAATATGCATGATGATAGTATTCTGAGCTGTAAAAATTTTCATCATTTTCCATCTTTAAAAATTCTTCTTTTGTTCTATGAAATTCTTGATCTATTGCTTCCTGGAAAGAAAGATTTTCTTTTCTTTTATTTTTCATCATCAAGTAATGTGAATAAGCTCTATCAATGGGATTTCTTAAAAGGATTATGAATTTTGCTTTTGGAGTGATTTTTTTAATTCGTTGTGGAACATGTGGATGATCAAAATAACGAACTGTTGATTCTCCAGTAATAAAATTTTTATTTAAAAAATTTTTATTTATCAATTTTTGAATTTTTGTAGGAAATTGTACTTTGTACCAATCTAAGCCTTTGTAGTAATATTTATCAAAAAATCGAGGTTCCTTAGTAAGAGCAGAATGGATAAATGGATTTTGAATTAGATATTCGTAAAGAGAAGATGTTCCTGATTTAGCCGCACCTAATATGTAAAAATTAGGAAGCAAATGAAAATTCCCTGTTAATTTACAATAAATATTATAAAGAGTTAATGAAAATTTATGAATTTTTTGATGATTGTTTAATGAAGGGAGAATAGATTGTCTTGCGTTAAATGTCATCTCATTAATTTTTAGATTCATGTTCTATCAATTTAATTAAATCTTAAAGATATAAACTTCAGTAAAAAAAATAGAATTTGTCTACAAATAAACTTATAATATATTAATCATGGATAACAAAAAATTGATGAAAGCATTAGAAATGAGATTCATTAAAACTAATGATAAAAATTGTCTGGTATTAGAGTAACATATTCTGGAATAATTGCTTTTTTAGCAAGTTTTGCTACTGTAATTACAGGATTAATTTTTACAGTGATCATTACTAGAGGATTATCTCAAGATGAATTCGGAACATGGGCTTTAATAGGTACTTTCACAAGTTATGTATATTTTCTTAGTCCTACAGTTTCATATTGGTGTACACGAGAGATAGCACGAGGACAAGAATCCGGAAAAACAGCCTTTGCGTCTACTGGTATTTTTGCATCAATTGCCTTTTTTGGATATTTACTCATTGTGTATTTTTTCAATGAAACAATTGAAGTTGATCTAACTTTATTATTTTTCGCTGGAATATTAGTTCCTGCTGAATTTTTTAATACAATTTTAAAAAGTATCAATCAGGGATTTCGCCCTCAAATGGAAGAATATGGTTTTTTAATTTTTGAAATTGTAAAAATTCCTCTTGCGTTAGTTTTAATTTTTTATTTTGAATTTGGCTTAATGGGACTTATTATTACAATATTCTTATCAAATCTTGCAAGTATTGCTTTACTTTTAATAACTACTCGTCAAAAATTACATGGAAAATTTCAAATAAAATTTTTAAAGAAATGGATTAAATTATTTTGGGTACCAATCTATCCATACATATCTGTGGTTGTCAATGTTACAGACGTTGCACTAGTTACCATATTTACTGGATCTGTAGGAGTAATAGCATATTGGAGCGCATCTAGAGCAGTTGCTCATATTGTTGCACATTCATCAAAAATTGGAAAAGCTGTTTATCCAAAGTTATTAGGAGGTGGAAAAAAAGAGTATCTTCAAGAAAATCTACATCTTTTCTTCTATGTTTCTTTTCCTATTGCAGGTATATCCATAATTTTTGCAAGACCTGCTTTGTTTATTCTCAATCCACTTTATGAGGTTGCAGTTTTAGTAGTTATTTTTCTTGTTCCATCTGTATTTTTACGAGCTTTTTCTGAGTTATTTATACAAGCACTAAAAGGAATTGAAAATGTGGACATGATAGAAAATGCTGGATTCAGGGATTACTTACGTAGTAACCTATTATTTCTCCCGACATTAAGGCTAATTCAACGAGCTGGATATTTAGTAATTTTGGCTATAATACTAATTTTATATTCAGAAACAGTTGAATCGGAAGTAGAAATTATTGTCTACTGGGCAATTATATCATTAGGAGTTCAAATTCCGTATACTTTGTATCTTTTATATTTGGTAAGAAAAGATTTTAAACTTAAATTAAAACCAAAAATATTTTTAAAATATCTTATTACTACAGTTGTAGTATTTGGTTCAATATATTTTCTTATGGATGAATTTTTAGTTTATGAAGAGAGTGTTTTTAGTTTTATTCCAAATTTTATTCCTTTCTTTGTAAGTGGAATTATTTTATATTTGGGAATCACATATCTTATTGATAGCAGAACTAAACTACTTTTTCATAAAATACTAAATGAAATTAAATCACACAGATGAAATTTTAATTCTTCATATTCTTTAATATTAACATGAAAAAGCTTGGTAATAATTTTTTCTGAAGCTTTTCAACAATAAATGGAATATCATATTTTTTAATATTTCTTGATGTTCCTATAATTGGTACATCAACATCTCTCGGAATATAATATAAAATGTCATATCCTTGTCTTTTAAGGTTTTCAAGTAAATTTATTGTAGTTTCATTTCCCATTAAAGATGCATGAACTTCGATTTGGATCATAGGTTTAAATTTTTCTAAAGTTTTTTGCATTCCATCAAAAACATATTGTTCGTAACCTTCAACATCCATGCGTAAAAAATCTAATTTTTCTAAGTTAATTTCTTCTATGAAGTCATCTATTTTTTTTATTGGAACCTCAATAATTTCTCCAGGAATTATAGGTTCTTCTCCTTCTGGTACTGTCATACAACCATTTGATCGTTTATCAATTACAAATTTCGTAATACCATTTTTGTTTCCAGCAGCAAAATTATAATTTTCAATATTTGATGAATTTTGTAGTTTAATATTTTCTTTAAGAATATTATAATTAGCTGGAGAGGGTTCTATTGCTATAACTTTACCGTCATCGCCTACAATTTTGCGTTCTAATAATGCATAATACCCAATATTACTTCCAATATCAAGACACACCATTCCTTTTTTAAGTAATTTAGAAATTAATTTAGTGGTAAGTGGTTCATGAACTTTGAAAACCAATAATTCTGATGAAATTCCAACATCATTAGGTACAATATTTAATTTGTATCCATTCACATTAACTGTTTGAGATTTAGAGTAATTTATGGTACTTTTCTTTAATAATCTAATTCCATAGTGAATCAAAGTTCGAAAGCCAGTATACATACCATATCGTTTACGATATCTCGATACATTACTAATGTACCGAGAGAGAGAATGAGATGTTTTAACCATTTTTTACACTTTTTTTTAATCATTAAAACAAATTTAATCTAGAAATTAAGCTTATTTGTCTACAAATATCCATAATAACTAAATTTTGTTCCTAAAAAATGAGAATCTGGTATTGAAAAAAATTTGTGTTTTTCCTAATGATCCTCTAATATCATATTTTAAAAAAGGGGAGATTAAGTCAAGATATTTTAATCCAAAAAATATGTTTGATGAAGTTCACGTAATTAGTTTATTTGATGATGATATTAAAGAAGAGGAAGTAAAAGATGTAGCTGGCAATGCTTATTTTAAAATTCATGTTGTTGGAAAAGTAAATTTAGTCAACAAAAATTCTAAAAAGAAAAAAATTATTGAATTAATTAAAGAAATTAAACCAGACATACTTCGTGCATATAATCCACTTTTACAAGGATGGATGGCAGTTCAGGTTAAAAAAAAATTAGACATTCCACTAGTAATATCATTACATGGAGACTATGATAGAGATCGAAGATATTTCTCTAGAAAAAACAAGGATTACAAAACATATCTCAAACTTTTGTATACAAAAAAAACTTTGGAACCAATTTCCCTAAAAAATGCGGATAAAATAATAATTATTTATGATTTTATTAGAAATTACGCTGAAAAAATGGGAGGAAAAGATATCAATTTAATTTACAATAGAATTAATCTCTCTCAATTTAGTCCAGAGGTTAAACCTATTTTCAAAGAATCAAAACCGGTAATCATTTGTGTTGGTCGTCTAATTAAAGAAAAAAATCAGGAATGTTTAATCAAGGCAATAAAAGATTTGGATGTTATTTTGTTAATTATTGGAAATGGTCTTGAATATGATAATCTTGTAAAGCTGACAAGAGATTTAGGGATTGAAGAAAAGGTACGATTTGAAACTTCAATTCCAAATGAACGAATTCAAGAATATTATGCTTCAGCAACAATCTTTGCTCTTCCTATAAAATATGGAGGATTTGCGATTCCTGCATTAGAGGCGGCAGCTTCTGGTTTACCAGTGGTGTTACCTCAACAAGAATTTGATCCTAATCCAGATATTATTAAAGAATTCGCATTATTAGTAAAAAATAATCCAGATTCCTTCAAGGATGCTATTAGTAAAATAATTTCTGATGAGAAATTGCAGAAAAAAATGATTCAGGATGGATTAGATATAGCAAAAAAAATCAATAGTGATGTAATGGAAGAAAAAGAAAAAGATCTTTATTTAAAATTGCTTGAGAAGAATTGAAGTAATTTTTTTGGATGCTCTACCATCTCCAAAGGTTTTCGGAGTGGAAATTTTTTTGGGTGGGTTAAATTTTAGAATTTTTAAGATTTTTTTAGAATCTGAAGATTTTACATTTCTTAATAAGGCATTATGATTTCCCATTAAGGTTTCTATCCATTCAGTATTATCTCGGATTGTTACACATGGAGTATTTGACCAAAATGCCTCTTTTTGTAATCCACCTGAATCAGTTAAAAGTAATTTTGCTTGAGATAACATTGTTAACATTTTAGAATATTTTACTGGTTCAATAATATCAATTCCTTTTAATGAAAAGTTATTAGATTTAATTTGCCTTTTTGTGTGGGGATGAAGTGGAAAAATAATTTTGTATCCTTGATTTGATATATTTTTTGTTAGATAAAGTATTTGTTTTAATTTTGGAATATTTAAAATATTTTCTCTTCTATGAATTGTCATTAAAATATAATTTCGTTCTTTATTAGTTCCTATTTTTAAAATTTTTTTGTATTGTAAAAAAACATCATACATTGTATCTCCAGTAAAGAATATTTTTCCAAGTACAGATTCCTTTTTTAGATTTTTAAAACAATTCATTGTCGGTGTAAAAAGTAGATCCGAGCAATGGTCAATTAATCTTCTGTTTATTTCCTCCTCCATTTTGTTATCATAGCTTCTAGCTCCTGATTCAAGGTGAGCTAATGGGATACTCAATCTATTTGCAGATAATGCTGCCCCCAATGCAGATCTTGTATCTCCAGGAACAACTACTACATCAGGATTAATTTTTTTTAATGGTTTTTCTAATTTCGATATAATTTCTCCTAACTGTTTTGAAGATGAACCTTTAGATACTCCTAAATTGAAATCTGGGTTTTTAATTTTTAATTCATTAAAAAATGTTTTAGACATTTCATAATCATAATGTTGGCCGGTATGAATGATGCTAACTTTGGATTTTCTTGAAATTATTTCTTTTATCAAGGGTTGTGATTTAATAATTTGAGGTCTGGTTCCAACAATTAATGCAACTTTCACAAGTAAAATCCATGTTCAATAGTTTATAATTAAATTTGTGGACAAATTTTATTCATTTGACCAGTTTACAATTCTCAAAATACAAATAGTCTTAAGTTATGTCTCCTTCTGAGCTAAAAAGTATGTTAGAAAAAACTCTAAAAGCAATTGATTCAAAATCATTTCTCATTGAAATATTTGGTTTAGGTTATGTAGGATTTCCATTGGCTGTAAGATTAGCTTCAAGTGGATTCAAGGTAATAGGAGTTGATATCAATCAAAAGAGAATTGAGAGATTAAAAAACGATGAATTGATGGATTCTGAGCTGCATTTAAAAAATGAATTTTTGCATTGCAGAGAAAACAATAGTCTTGAACTAGTTACTTCTCCAAAAAAATCAGAAAATCCAAAAATTGGAATAATTTCTGTTCATACTCCAATACCTGATGAAAGTACACCTTCAAACAAATTTGTAAAAGAAGCCATTGAAAATTTTCTCTCAACATCAGCACCAGGTGATGTAATCATACTTGAAAGTAGTGTTGGTGGAGGCACAACAGATGAGATGCAAAAAGTTGTTGAATCTAAGGGATTTAAGATCGGTGTAGATTATGGATTTTGTTTTTGTCCAGAAAGAATTGATCCCCAAAATAAAAAATGGCATCTTGAAAATATTCCACGAATAATTTATTGTTCAGATGATACAAGTTTTAAAATTGCAGAAAAAATCTACAA
>JBHIUZ010000014.1:0-1646 GCA_042138025.1 Nitrosopumilaceae archaeon
GATCCTAAGATAAATGATTTAGAAAGTGTAGCAAAGGAATTAAAAGCAAAATATGCTTGTGGGGGTACTGCAAAAGATGGATACATTTTTTTGCAAGGCGATCATCGAGATACAATCAAAGAAACATTAGTCAAACTTGGATTTTCTGAATCAACAATAGAAATCCATTAGATAGATTGCCTGAACAAAACAAGTTTATGCAAGCATTGGGAATTCCTTTTTCAGCTCTAGTGTCAATAATTTTCGGTTTAATGATATTATCATTTCCTTTAGGTGCTTATGTTATTTTTAATTCGAATTTAGAAGATTCTGTAAGTTATGATTATCCCATAACGGATTTTGATTTTTTTCCAGCGGGAATAGGTTTAGAAATTCCAGTAGAGTTTGAGTTAGGGGATGTGTTCATTGTTTTTTGGTGTATTTTTATAATTATTTTTTCTATTTCAGTTTTAGGCCCTAAAAAAAATTTTCTAAAAACTCTCTCACCTATTATGTCAGAGGGAAAATACGAATCAAAATCAAACTATTTAGTTTCCGTCATCAAATGGTTTACAATTTTAATAGTTATTTCATTGATAATAGATTTTATTCAAAATAGTGTAGGAATATCAACAGAACCTCCTAAACCATCAGACATTTTAATTCAATTTTTTAACATCACAGTTGCTCCAATTGGGGAAGAAGTTGGGTTTAGAGTAATTTTATTGGGATTACCTCTGTATATGATGTACTCTCATAAAACATCAATTAAATTATTTTTTAAATCATTATGGAATCCAAAACAAACACTTCATATTTATGAAATAAAAAAAGCTGTAATTTTGATTGTTCTAGTAGGTATATTTTTTGGAATAGCTCATATTATTTCAGGAGAACCATGGAGTTTAGGAAAATTTGCGCAGGCAAGTGCAAGTGGAATTATTATTGGATGGGTCTATTTTAAACACGGACTTGTTTCAGCAATTTTATTACATTGGTCAACAAATTATTTTATTTTTTCGTATGTATATTTTTTAGCAGATATTAATGAAATTTCAATTAAAAATGCATTTTCTCATTCGCTTACTAACAGTCTTGAAATATTGTTAATCATTACAGGGATAATTTCAATCGCAATACTTGTTTTGAATTTTGTTAATTTAAAAAAACAAAAAACAATAAGATGCGATTAGACTGAAAATTGAATATTACATTCGTTTATAGGATGCGGCAGGATAAACAAATTGGTATGATTTTTTGGAATTCTAAAGAATTTAGAGCTATGCATTCTAAAATCTATATAGGGAATGGATATGGTCATTTGCAATAAATGCTATAATGCTCATCATGATCAGTGTATGGGAAAAGCTGGTATGTTTAATTGCGATTGTAAGTGTTTTAATCTAGATCAGTAAAAAAGATATGGAAATTCTTGAAGAAAAAGTTTTACTATGGCTTGATAGTGCAAGATTCGTTAAATCAAAGCCGGGAATATTTGTCTTGTATGACAAGAAGTTAAACGCATTGTTTATTGGTTCTAGTGAAAATCTTCAGAATGAATTTAGTAATTTTCTCGATACAAATTTTGAAAACAATCATTGTAAACAAAAAACTCATACTTATCAAAGGTCATTTATTGAGAATCCAAGTGAACGAAAAAAACTGTT
>JBHIUZ010000014.1:1746-28389 GCA_042138025.1 Nitrosopumilaceae archaeon
TGAGCTTTTGTTTGAGCCATATCACTCAACGATTACTCTCAGTCTTAAAGATGAGAGATGCATTTTTTTTAAGTTAAAATACCAAATGTAGAAAAATATTTTATTCCAAAAAATTTTCATAGAAGTTTTTGATTATGTAAAAAATCAAAGATTTAGTGCTATTTTTAATCCCTTGTATCTATTTCGAATAGTTACTTCAGTGACTCCGGCAGCTTCAGCTACGTCACGTTGTGTTTTATTTTCTCCATTTGTAACGCATGCTACATAAAGTGCCGCAGCCGCTAGTCCCATTGGATCTTTCCCGGCAGAAATTTTTATTTCTTCGGCTGTTTGAAGAATTTTAGTAGCTTCACGCTTGGTTTTTTCTGATAAACCTGCTTTACTGGCAATTCGTGCAACACATTTTATTGGATCAACCACTGGCATTTTTAAGCTAAGTTCTCTAAGTAACAATCTATAGCATCTAGCAATATCCTTTCTTTTGATGTTACTAGAATTTCCTATATCTTTAAGAGTTCTTGGAGTTTCTGTGTCTCGACAGGCGGCATAAAGAGCAGAGGCAATTAATGCAGAAATTGAACGTCCCCTAACTAGTCCTTTTTCTAGGGCTTTTCGATAAATGTATGCAGCTTTTTCAATTACTGCGTCCCCCACTGCTAGTTTATCTTTGAGTCTATCTAGCTCACTAAATGCTTGTCGAAAATTTCTATCTACGGGTTCATGAACTTGGCTTCTACTATCCCATGTTCTAAGGCGCTCGATTGTGCTTCTCATTGATGCAGATAGAGGTTTTCCAGTTGCGTCTCTATCAGCGGGTCCAATGATTGTTGCAAGACCCATATCATGCATTGCCAAAGATGTTGGAACCCCAGCACGGCTTCTACCTTCATGCTCTTCTTTTGAAAAAGACCGCCATTCAGGCCCGGATTCTATTGCTTGATCCGTTAAAACAAATCCACATTTACCACAAAAATTTTCTCCAGTATTAGTGTCAGTAACTACTGTACCTTTTGCACACCTAGGGCACCTATCTTTTGGGTTTGTACTTTTTACCATTTAATAACATCTCGCCGAATCCTTAAATTCTCGTATTTATGTATTTCTGTATGGTTGATTATAAGTTTATCGATTAGTTTAGAAATAAGCTAGTAAATTTCGCAAACTTTCTTGCAAAATGCTGGTTTTTCATCCTGTGATAGTAGTAAATCTAAATCATCTTGATTATCAATATCAAACATTATTCTTCTCAAAAAAATCAAGGATGTGTTAGGGGTCAAAGATTTCCCAACTTCTAAATGAATTTTATAGCTATCCTCGTCATAATGTGTTTTCATTAGATTAGTAGGCATTCTAAACAATGCATTTGTTCCATCAAACCGTCTTGATGGAACGACTAAAACAGAACTTGAAAATTTTTGAAATTGAATTAGATTTTCAATATCTATAGATTGAATAAATGGAATGTCTTGCGGAAAAACAATTGATGCATCAAACTCAGCATTATTAAGATAATTATCAGCAAGAGATACCGCATGATTTACACCTGATTCGTCATGATCAAAAATTTCTTCTACGCCAAATTTTTTACTTTGTTGTAAAGCATATTCATCTTTTGAAACAACGAAAATTTTATCTATATTTTTAGTGGTTGAAATTGTCCTAAGAACTTCCTCTAACATCAATCGACATAGCGTCTCAGTTTGAATGGGCGATAAATTTAATCTTGTTTTAGCCTTCGAGAAAGTCTTTACGGGAATTATAGCTGCAATTTTCAAATTACACGTGAATTTGTTTTAAAACATATGAGGCTAATGCTTGTTCAGCAGCTTTATTATTCATTTTTAATTTTGCATCATATACTTGCATATCCAAGTTTTGAATTTGTTTTGCAAGTGCTTTGTCTTTAGTATCAATAACTATATGGGAACAGACATCAGAATACATTTTGGCTAATCCAAAAGAAGAAACCTCTATGCCGGCAGCTTGCATGTATTTAGCTGCTGGTCCGCTGAAAGCTTGATCACCTATCAATGGGCTTATAGCGACCACCTTCTTTTTAATTTTTGATAGTTCTTTTCTTATTCCTTTAATTGATAACATCGGTCCAATACTTGTTAATGGGTTACCTGGAGCAATGATTACCAGTTCAGAATCATGCATTGCATTAACTGCTTCTGGGTTGGGACGAGCTTTATCAGCACCAATATATTGGATTCCTTCAACTTCATCTTTTCCTCTATATTTTACCCAGTATTCTTGTAAGTGAAGTTCACCTTTGTTAGTAGTAATTCTGGTTTCAATGCTATTATCTGTTACAGGTATTACCTTAGCCTCTACGGCAAACTTTTCACACATCCATTTTGTAATATCGCTTAAATTTTTGCCATTTTTTAGCATGTTAGTTCTCATTAGATGAGTGGCAGCATCCCTATCTCCAATTCTAAACCATGTTTCTTCGCCAAAAACTTCCATTTGCCTTAAAAATCCAAATGTATCTTTTTGAATTCCCCAGCCTCTATCATAGTCCAAAATGTCCGCTAGGCCGTAAATAATAGTGTCAATATCTGGACAAACATACATTCCATAAAGCCAATAATTATCACCAACATTACTAATTACATTTACTTCATTAGTTTGAGATACTATTCCTCGTACTAATTTGACCGATCCCGTTCCTCCCGCTAGTATTGTTATCATCTATTTCAGCTCTAAAACTGATTAATTTTTTGAATCATGCTCAATATTACTTTTTCAATATCGAATAAAATCAAAATTATTCAGGGAAAGTTTATTATTGTCCAAACAGCGATCAATTTTCGTGTTTAGGGCATCATTTTTCATAATATTATTTACCGGGCTTTTACTTATTGGAAGCGGAACATCTGCATTTGGAGCGCAACTGGATGCAAAAATAATCCCTGATGCAGAATCCGTTAAAGTCAAAATGACTTACCAACGAACACTTTCTATTGTATATAATGAAGGAGGGGAGATTGCAAATCAGTTAAGAGGAAAAAACTGGGAAGTATCAATTAATGCTGATTCTTCAAATCCAGGAGTTCAAGATTTGATTAACAAATTAAATCAAAAAATTGCTTTAGATGGCAGTAATTCGCATATTACCGATTTAGATATACATTATAGTGCAAAATTAAATGGAAATCCATTAACTGCTTTAATTGATTATAGGATTGTGTTAGAACCTACTTTATCAAATTATAATATTCGTACATATTCAGCAAACAGTCCATCTCTTGTAGATATTGCCTGGAGAGGACTTACTGTGAATTCACCAGTGGTAATAGATGGGGTTGAGATTAATTTTCCAGGATCAATATTACAATCTAAAGAACCTGATACAATATCTATAATTTCTGGAACAGAAGCTGACTCAATTCTTTCTGCTAATTTGATTAATGCAGATGGAATTAGAGACCAACCACTTGGAAATTGGCACAAGCTTTTTGATCCAACTGGTATTTCTTCAGATGCAAGCCAATTTGGATTATCTGAAGAGATTGCAGGATTTGTTGTAACCACCTATACCATGGGAGAAAGCAGTATTAGAGAAGGAAGACAAGTTGAAAAATCATTTGAGGTAGAGTTAACTGCCGATAAAAAATACATTGTACGTTCTGTTGAATCAGCTGATTCAGCAAATGTTGCAGTAATTGGTTTTGCAAGCATTGATGTTTTAGATAATGCAGAAGTTTTAGGAGTTACACCACAAGCACCTGAAGATTTTGGCGATACTACTGGAGGAGGTTTTCCCATTATGATTATTTATGGAATGGCGGGCTTGGCTGGAATTGGAGCAATTGCTGTCTTGTTTATGAGTAGTAGAAAATTAAAAGCTGAAGAAGGACAAGGCCAACAAGGAATCGACCCATCACAATTACAAGGATATGCAACTAGTGCGGCATCAGGAGGGTATCAAACTGTTAGAGGCGAGGCTCATTTGAAAGGAGATACTTCTTATGAACAAACCAGAAGTGTATACGAGCAAGAAAAGAAAGATGAACCATCAAGTTCTGGCAGTACAAGAGGCTCTATGCCGAAAGGTTGGAAGCCGTCTTAAAATGTGCGTGCTGGCCGTAACCCTCCTTTTGTTTTAACGATATTTCGCTTTGCAGCCTACCTGAACTTAGTGCAGGAACTTTAAGCTCGATTTGGCCTTGCTCCTCGTGGGTCAGCTTTTTCATTCCTTCTCTAGAAACCTCAGGTTTTGCCATCATAGTAAGCTAGGTTGGATTTTTTTCTATTCTGATACCAGTCATCTCTGACTATCTGTCGCCAGAACACGAATCCTGCATGGAGGGAGGAGTTTCCTCTGCCGTAGCAGTGTTTCGTTCACCAGCTCGCACTTGATACAGTTTAGAATCGGTTTAATTTGAAGATATTCCCCACATACAGAAAAAGATGAACACGCCTATCTATGAAAGAATTTCCAAAAGTGCCATTCGATAACTCAAAAAGATTAAACCTGAATTTTTACATATAGTTTCTCAAAGATTCAAGGAATGCTTAGTCCTATAGGATTAGCCATTACTGGATTTGCTGGATTGCTAGCTTACATTGCTTATTTAATAGGTTAAAAATTGGAACAGTTTTAAAAAAATTATACTATTAGTTTTGGCAAAAATATGTATAATATTGCAATTATTTCCAATCTTCCAAATATCATCAAAAAACTTAAGATGATTTTAGTTCCAGGATTTACATCATTTGTTAATACGTGAGTAGATAGCCCTCCAGTAGTAATTATTCCAGTTGATTCAACAAACGCATCATTAAATTCGGCACCGGTAATATCAACTAGATGAGAGGCTACTATTAGAGAAATTATTGGAAATAAGGCAATGACGATAAGGGAGGTAGTTATTTCTTTTTTATTTTCATTTGATAATTCCTGTCTTGTGTTAAATCGAAATATTTTAACAATATTTCTTAGTTGCATGAATCTAAAAACTTTGATGCCTCCAGCAGTTGAAAACCCACAGCCCCCAATGAACATTAATAGAACTAAGATTATTTGTGATGCGCCAGATAATCCATCTAAACTTTCAAGTTGTAATCCGGCTGTGGAACCAGCAGAAATTGGATAGAAAACCGAACGAATGGGATCCAGTCCACTAGTAAAACTAAAAATTACAATCGCGCCTGCCAAAATAGCAAAGAAGACTAATACTTCTTTACCTAGTTTAGGGGACAGGAATCTTTTTCGAACAAAAGCATAATGAAATGTAAATGGCAGGGCGCCTAAAATCATTGCCCCCATTAAAACAATGTATTCTTCTACTAGCATATTTTGCAAAATTGTAGAGCTTGGTAGAAATCCTCCTGTTGCAAGAGTACTCATTGCTAATGAAAAATTATCAATAATATTTCGTTCTCCAAAAATATACAATAGTAGAGCAACAATGATGATGTAGACTGCAAAAATTACAGAGATTGTTGCAAATAATTCTCTTAAATGTAATGTCTTTCCTGAAATAAAACCACGCATAGCTTGTAGTTTACTTTCAGGATAAAATGCAGTAATTACAAGATAAATGAAACTCATTCCTCCAATAAGTT
Source organism: Nitrosopumilaceae archaeon (assembly GCA_042138025.1). Classification (GTDB taxonomy): domain Archaea; phylum Thermoproteota; class Nitrososphaeria; order Nitrososphaerales; family Nitrosopumilaceae; genus CSP1-1. Next base: position 7,324 of record JBHIUZ010000014.1, read on the forward strand.
GTGTGAAGCTTCGATAAAATGTAAAACTTTGTGGCAAATCTTCTGGAGTATCAAATAATGAAATTCCTCCAGTGGTAAATCCTGCTGCACTTGAAAAAAAAGCATTGGCAAAAAGATCTACTTCATGGTCTGTCCCATAAGGTAAGACATACAGGTAAGGAATGGTTCCAAATAATGTCAAGATAAACAAACTAGCAAAAACAAGCAGGGAAGCTTGCTGAAGATTTAAGCTTGATTTTTCACCATAAGAGTTTAGAAAAAATCCTGTAACAAGCAAAAGTACAGTAGTCAGGTAAATTCCAGTTGCAATAACAGTATCATTTAGAACAGTAGCTAGAACCGCTGGAACAAGTAACAGCACACCAGCAAATTGGAGTACAAATCCAAGATTTCCCAAAATTGATTTTACGGGAGGGCTAAGGAATCTAGGATGAGTTGCAGTAGATTTCCTAATAGCTGCTGCAATAGTTGCTTGATAAACCATGCCAACAACAAATTGTTTTTTAGAAATCACAGGAAGTTTTCTGATATGGTTTTTTCGCATAATTTCTAATGCATTTCGTAAAGTAGAATATTCTTGAATGGTAACTATAGGTGAGCTCATTATTTGCTTTAGAGTAGTAGATTCTGCATAAACTGTAACATCACTAACCTGAGCTAAAATGTCTTCATCTGTAACAATTCCAATTGGGATTTTCTTATCATCAGTAACTACAATGTCGTCGCGTTCATATCTTTGTAGTAACCTTGTAGCAGCTCTTGTAGATGTAGATTCATGTAAAACAAGGACGTCTTTATCCATATATTGTGAAACTGGTTTTGAGAGGATATACGAAACTGATTTTTGAGATTCTGCGGACATAAAATTACCCTATTCACCCGTCTGGAAAATAACCGTGAATAAATCTGTAACCATCGATTTAGTTACTAAATTTGTCAAAATATTTGATTATTGATGAATTTCGTATTCTTTAAGAAGGGAAATTATTTGGTCATCGGATTCTAGTTTTGAGTAATCTTGTAACAAATCTTTGTTAAGCTCAAAAAAAGTGTGGCCCCACTTGAATTTATCAAGTAATTTTATACACAAATTCTTGTTTCCTAAAATAAATGCTGTTGCAGAAATTGCTTCTACGGTAGTCAGTTTGTTTAATTTTGAATAGTTTACAGGATTTCCTGCAAAAAGAGGTGGGAGTTTTCTATGAATTCCCAAAAAATGGGTGGCAAATGTTTGTTCAGCAAGATTCCATGAACAATCAATTGCAGTAATAGAATTTACAAGTTTTTTATCACTATTCAAAACAGTTTTTTTTGCAAAAGGATCTAAAACAAGTGTTTTGTTTGATGTTTTTTTAATATTTTTTGCTAATTTGAATTTTACAAGTTTAGCTGCAGAGCATTTTTTTGGATCATCTTGTTTTAACATTAACACATTAATTTTCATTTAATTATTTTTGAAATATTAAGTATTTGTGTTTATTCTGTAACTACATAAGTAACTTTGTAGTAAAGTCTAGAGGATTGCTCGTCTTTGAGGATTTTGACATCCCATGTTGAATCAGGTAAGAATGCTTCAGAATCAACTGGTAAGATAGTGTATTTTTCAAGTAATACGTCAGGCCCGCTATATCTTACATTATAGTCGATTCCATCAATGTTTACTACTTGGTATATTTGTCCAGGTTTTCTAGTAGACTCTTTTACCAAACAATTATCATCTGGACCAATTACACAAATACCACCTTGCGTAGTAATTTTTAGATTTACATTAGATTCCTCTCCTCTTAATGTAGTAAACAGAGAACCTTGGATAACTCTAGGAGCCAATGTTTTTTCATCAACCATTTTTTCATTTACAGTAATTTGTATTTCTGGTTCTGTTATTCGGTTAACTTTTTCAATTATTCTTTCACCTAAAATAGATGGTTCAGGTTCAGGAATTTTTTCTACTAGTTGTATTTTTTTAGTAAAGGTTCCAAATTCAGTATTAAAGGTAATAACATATGGTACTAATTTAGCATCACTTGGAAACTTGTGTTCATAAATGAATGTGCCTGTAGGGTCTTGTCTTAGAGTTGTTTTCTTTACTCCCGAACCACAAACAAAAGAGCCACAATTTAATTTAGTTTGCTCTTCAGTTGGCACCCCAACCTGGATTGATTCTACAAAAAGTAATTTTGATGGTCTAGCAGTAATTTTGGCTATATCCCCAGGATGATATTCCTCCTTGTCCGTACCAATTACTAGGGATAGTTTAGCATCCCCGCCAAGTTTAAAGTCGTTATTTACTTCAAAAAAGTTATCAGCCCTAATTCCCTGATACACTGCAGTTACTTTGTATGTGCCTTGCGTATACACTGTTACTGGCATATCAAAAGTACTTTGGAAATTTCCACCTGCGTCTAAATAAACAGAGGATGAAGAAACAGACTGACCTGATGGGGATTTGATAAGGATGTCGACTCTATCAGGAACTACAAGTCCTTGTGTTCCTTGAACTCTTTTTATTGCAGTTCCTAAAACTGTTATTTTTTGATTTTCAGCTGCATTATAGACAGGAAGTTTTGTAGTAACAGTTAATGGTTTAACATTTAGAGAGTCTTCTTCAGGATTAGGAGATACTTTGAAAAATACTACGACAGGTGCAGAATCTGATTGAGAAAGACTAATTTTGTAAACGCCATAATTACTTGAGAAAACAGTTCTGTCATTTTGAACAACATTTGGTTTTTCAGTTAATGGCGTAGTCCAAGTCCATGAAAATCTGCCATTATCAACTATACCGCCAAATTTATCAGTATTTCCATTAGGTTTTGTAAGAACTATTGCAACATCTGCTTTACCAGAACCAGCACCTGGGATTAATGCAGAAAGCTGTACCTTTTCACCTAAACCATATACTGTTTTGTCCAATGTTACAATTGGGGCATCAATTGCAAGTGGATCTACTATTGAAAATTGGGATGTAGCTGAGAGTTTTCCATTTGCATATGTTGCTTTTATTTGATATTCACCTGGAGGATAAATGACATTATATAATGTGTCCACAACTTTGTAGTTTCCAATACTATCTGGGACTGCGGTTAAAGTGTAAAGTATGTTATTAGGTTTATTGGCAGATGGTTTAGAAGCTGATGAAGTAATTGCAGACCCATCTACTGGTTTAATTGCAATATCAATTGTTGGAGATTGAAAACTACTAGTTTTAATTGGATTGTTTACTTTACCAGAAATTATAATTATATCTCCTAGGTCATAGTTTACTTTATCAGTAAATAGTGTAAATGGAATAGATGATGCTACAAATTCATCTGGGTTTTCAACAACATAAAACGTTACGGTTTCAGAACCAATGCTTTTTGAAACTGTAACTGTATAAGCACCAAGTCTTTTAACATTGTCTGCAATTTTAAATTCATATCTAAATGTACTATCTCCTGCTAATCGTACTGAATCTAAAACCTTTATCGTATCACTAACAGTTGATGAAAGTGACCCCAAGCCAACTTGTTGTATTTGAAGATCTAGTGAAAATAACCATAAATCATTCAGTCTGCCAGTAATGATTACAGTTTCTCCTAATCCATAAGCAGTTTTATCAGTTTTTAATGAAATTGGTTTTGATTCTTTAACGTCTTTAGATAATTCAAAGGATGTCGCAGTAGAGTGTGTAGAGTATTCTGCAGTTATTTGGTGAAATCCATAAACCGGATTAACAGTGGTCATGAAAATTGACGTTGTAAATTCACCCTTTGTGTTTGGATAAAGAGTTCCATCAAAAGTTTGTTTTCCATTAGGATCTGTTACTTTAAATTTTAGGCCTTCATATGGCATGATTTCATTTGTGTTAGCTGTTATAGTTACCTTCTCACCAGGAATGTAGGAATCTTTATTGGTAGAAATGCTAAGTGCGGCATTAACTTTCTCTTCAACTAAAATAATTTCGTCATCAACAGTAAATTGGGTTGATGCTACAGCATCACCATATTCTACTATTACATAATAAGCCCCTTCCTTAATCCCTAAAACTTCTTGCAGACTAAGAGATGTTTTATATTGTAAAAATAAATCTGGATAAACATTTATGTTATTTTCATATCCATTTGGTCCAAAAATTTTTATCTTAATTTGTGCTGCTTGGAAAAAAGGTTTTTCCACAAACACTTGTTTAGATACTTTACCAGTTATTTTTGCAGTTTCTTGAAAAATATAATTTTGTTTATCAGTTGATATAGAAATTGTTGTCTTTGCAGAATCAACTGATTGTGCAGGTTTTCCATTTGAAGATCCAGCGTTTGATTTTACAAATTTCCAATCACTATCTGAATCAGTATCAAGGCCATCAAAAATCCTTTGCCAAGAAGTAAAGTCATTTTTAAGATCAGTGATTATTGGAGTTTTATCAACAATTACTCCATTAGCATCACGTAGCTCTACAAGTTCTGATACATCAGTAAACCATACGCTCTTGTAAGAATATGTAAGAAAACCATGTGGTTTGATAATTGTGCCTTGAGGAATTATTAAAGTCTGTTTAAGTACTGTAGTTGATGCAATTGACCAGCCACCGATATCTACTGCAGTGTCAGTTGGATTATACAACTCGACCCATTCAGAAATATTTAATGAATCATTTCCGGGTGGATTAATATCAATTTCATTAATTACCACATGACCTCCTGAAACCTCTTGTCCCATCGCAGGATAAATGGAACCACCAAATAGAAGAAATCCAAAAATTGCGATAAATAAATGCGACTTCATATATCCACGCTCACTGATAATTTCTCTTGGAAGATGTAATTTTAGGTAAGAATTGTGGAAAAGTTGAGCTAGTTGTAAAAGTACAATATACTTGTGAGGCCATACATCAATTTGGCCTCTATGTGATATAAGGCCCACGAAGAAATTATTCGAACCATCATAGGTTATTTTTCATCATTATCACAATTAGGGCATTTTTTTCCAACTACCTTTTCTCCACATTCCACACAAAATCCTTCTCCAATTTTTTTATCAAGCATTTTTTTTCTTCTCCCAACGAAAATTTTTATTCCAACATAAATTGAAATTGCGATTATAACAGCATAGATTGGTTGCATGAAAGGAATTAGTCCAATCATGAAGAGTAAAACTCCAGAAATTAGAATGATGTCTCGTTTTTCAAAACCCAATTGTTTCAATTATTTTGAATTTGATAAAAACTTATGCCAGAACTCAGAGATATTAGTTTCACTTCATCTAAAGTCATTACTCTAACTCTTCTTCATCGTCTGGCATAAATTATTCATCAAGGTAAAATATGAAGTATCTCCTTATGGAGAACATCTGATTAATTTAAATTAAAAAATAAAAGTGGGATTGACAGGATTTGAACCTGCGACCTCAGGCACCCAAAGCCCGAATCATACCAAGCTAGACCACAATCCCTTCGAATTTCACATTGATATCCCCAATTTAAGCTTCACATATGATACGATTTTAAATAACATCTAAACAACAAATTCGATGCAGGTAGAAGATTATATCAAAGCTGGAAAAATTGCAGCTGAAGTTAGAGAAAATGTCAGGAAAAAAAATTGGGTGGGGGTTACATTAGAAAAGATTTGCGAAGAGGTTGAAAGTCAAATCTTAAAACTAGGTGCAAAACGTGCTTTTCCTGTTAATACTAGTGTTAATGAAGTTGCAGCACATTATACGGCAGAGCCTAATGATGAAAAAACAGTTGGGGATTCTGATTTAATAAAAATCGATCTTGGGGCTCAAGTTAATGGATACATTGCTGACACCGCAGTTACTGTATGTTATGATCCTCAATTTGATAATCTTGTTCAGGCTGCAGAGGATGCACTAAACAATGCAATGTCTATGATAAAAATTGGAGTTAAATCAAGTGATGTTGGAAGAACTATAGAAAAAACGGTAAAACAGTATGGTTTCAAACCAATAATGAATCTTAGTGGACATTCACTTGCACAGTATACAATCCATGCTGGAAAATCAATTCCAAATATTTGGTCAATTGGTTCATTTTCTTTCAAGGGGGATGAGGCTTATGCATGTGAACCTTTTGTTACTACAGAATCAGGGGCGGGGATTGTCAAAGAGGGGCCAATCAAAAACATATTTGCTCTTGGTTCTAGAAAACGTACCAAAAATGAGGAAGCCGATAGACTTCAAGAATATATTTGGGACAATTTCAATATGCTGCCCTTTGCGTTAAGATGGTTGCTCAAAGATTGGGAAGAAAAAAAAGCAAGAGAACTATTGGAAATTCTAATTAAAAAGAAAGTTGTTCATGCCTATCCAATTTTAATAGAAAGAAATGGTCAAAGGGTTGCTCAAGCAGAGCACACATTCATACCCACCGAAAATGGAGTATCAATTACAACTACTCTTTAATAATTTCACCAAAAATTTTAGATATTCTTAATTTTCCTTGGCATAGAGCACATTGAGAAGTTTCTTTGAAAATAAAATCACCTTCCTTAAATTTTCGTTTAGATTCTTTATTACAAGACTTACATTCTTCGATTGTAAATGGAGTTCTAATTTCTTCTTTTTTTGAAAACATCATTGTGATACACCTATTGAATTTCCTACTCCAATCACTAGCACAGAGTTTCCCGATTTTGTATTTTCAGAAATTATCTCACTTATCTGAGAACGAACTTCATCAGCTTTGTCAGCGATTTCTTTAGTCATCAAATTAATTGCTTCTTTTACAGATTGTTTAATTACAATAGCATATACAGGAATTTTATTTTTTGTAGCAATTTCTTCAATTTGAAATCTATCGGTTCCTATCCCGCCGATAGCTGCTCCAAATCCTTGAGCAATTGTTCCGGATTCTTCACCTTCTAATTTCAATGATGCATCAATCATAATGATAATATCAATTTTATTTTTAGATATAATTGATTCAAGTGCGTCTCCAGGTCTACCAACTGTTGCAGAAGGCCCTTCTGCTTTCATCAAAAAAAGTTTTCTGCCTTCATAATCTGTTTGGCTCCACACGGTTTCAAATGTAGATTTTTCTTTTTTAATATCAAGCATCATTTTACCAACAACCATTGGTCCTATGCCATCTCCTATTGGCATTCCTTGCATTATTGTGGGGACTGCCTTGTGTAATGCAGTAGCCTCTTCCATAATAAAAGGCATCATCATTTGAAGTGGTAAAATAAGTGGATAGTTATTTTGTTTTTTTGCTGTAAGATACAGGTGATTTACAATTTTATAGAGTAATTGAAGTGATGTAACTATTTCTATAATAGTTTGAACTTTGGTTCGGTCTAAATCAGAAATATTAGTAAATAGTAATTTTACTTGTTCACGGGTAACATCATCTCTTGAGCGTACAACGTGTCTTATTTTTGGGATGATTCCTCCAGGATCAAGATCGACAGGCATTATTGTAAAATTATCAATAAATCTATCAAGTTTTATTTTTGGATCCTTAACTGTTGTAAAATTTTTTGTAATGTAATTAATTAGTTCATTTTTTGATTCATCTTTGAAATCTTTTAGTTTTCCAATATTTTTTTTAATTTCCCCAGAGGTAATCTGAAGTTGAATTCTCTGTCCATAAAAAACAAAAATTACAATAGGAATAATCCATATCAACCATAATAGTGGATTAGTATCATCGCCGAAACCAAAAAATTCATCGAGATTAAAATTGGTTAAATCCAATAGACACTGCGATCGGCTTTCCAAAATAAATCATTCGTTAAAAAAACTGTACTAAGGAACTTATTTTTTCAAAAATATAGTAACAGGTATCAAAAATTTAGTGATTGCTTTTATTATAGTAAATATACAAAAATCCTGTAATATGCCTCAAACTAAACCCATCGTAAGCATTGAAAATGTAGTAGCATCTGCATCTGTAGACCAAAAAATGGATCTTAATGAGATTACTCGAAATTTTCCTGATGTGGAATATCACCCTGATCAATTTCCTGGATTAGTTTTTAGATTAAAGACTCCAAAAACAGCTACACTCATTTTTACATCAGGCAAGATGGTATGCACCGGTGCAAAGTCTGAAGAAATGTCAAAAAAAGCTGTAAAAACTGTTGTACAGCGATTACGAAAAGGTGGTATTAAAGTAAAAAAAGAAGCAACAGTAACGATTCAAAACATTGTAGCGTCAATTAATCTTGGAGGAAAAATACACTTAGAACAAGCAGCTAGAACTCTACCTAGAAGTATGTATGAGCCAGAACAATTCCCAGGTTTAATTCATAGAATGTTGGATCCAAAAACTGTAATTCTTCTTTTCTCATCTGGAAAATTAGTGTGTACTGGTGCTAAAAAAGAACCAGATGTGTATAGATCTGTTAATAATCTTCATGCTTTACTAGAAGAAAAAAAACTAATGATTTATGACTAGTTTTTGAAATAACTACCCTATTATAATTACAAATATGGTTATGTAATATTATAAATCGGATAAATAATGGAAATAAAAAATATTCATCAGTATAAACTCAAAGACATCATTTTAATTAGTTCTCTTCCAGATATGGGAAAAGTTGGGGGATTAGTTACTCAGCATCTTTCAAAAAAATTACAAGCAAAAAAAGCTGCTCAATTGTTTTTAGCTGATAAACCTTGGATAAATATCAAAGAGGGATTAATCAATCTACCAACAGACGAATATTTCCTTGCTGTTGATGAGAAAAATTCAATTGTAATATTTACAGGAGAAAACCAACCGCAAGAACCTGGAACAGTTTTTAAAATTGCAAATAAAGTCATCGACACTGTTAGTCAGATGGGAAACATAAAGATGGTAATTTCAGCTGGAGGGTATTTACCAAGTGAAGTAGGAAAAGGAAATGAAGTTTATGGAGTAGCTACAAATTCTTCATCAATGAATTTATTAAAAATAAATAATGTAAAACCACTTTCTGCTGAAGTCAAAAGCATCACATGGTTTAATGGAATAATTTTAGGAATTACAAAGAGTAAAGAGATTGATGGAATCGGACTCTTTGGGGAAATTGTTGATACAGAATCTCCGCAATACAAAGCAGCAAGTAATATCCTAAAGGTTATTGGCAAGATATTAAAGATAGAAATTGAAACTAAAGAATTAGACGATAAGATAATAGATCAGCCAATAGAAAATAAAAAAGAAGGACCTGGTATAGGATAATTATTTTATTTTTGTTCCAAGGGGAACGTCTTCTTTTATAGTAAGCCAAAATGGTTTATCATTTACATCCGCTGCAAGCAACATTGCATTTGATTCAATACCTGCTAATTTTTTTGGTTCAAGGTTAGCAACGATGATTACTATTTTACCAACTAAATCATCTGGCTGATAAAATTGAGCACCTCCAATTATTACTACGCGTTTTTCGGTTCCAATATCAACAATACCTTTTACAATTTTTGATTTACCAGGGATTGGTTCTACTGAATCTATTTTTGCCACACGAAGATCCAATTTTGTAAAATCTTCATAAGATATTTCCATAAAGGAGGTTTTTGTGACCAGTTAAAATCAATTTCGAAAATCAAGACTAATATTTCATCATTCTTGATTGGTCAGCATGGCAAAAATAGAGGTTTCAATTAAAATTAAATCTTCAGTGGACAAAGTGTGGGAAATAATTTCAGATATTGATAATGAGACAAAATATTGGAAGGGTACAAAAGAAATACGTAATATTTCTAAAGATGGGAATAAAGTAAATCGAGAAGTTACTCTAGCTTTTAGAGATTCAAAATGTTTACAGGAAGTGATCCTATACCCTAAAGAAAAAATTAAGATTATTTTTACTAAAGGAGTCATTCAAGGAACAAAAACAGTCAATCTTAAACCGCAAGATAATGGAGCATTCCTAGAAGTTGTTTGGGATGTGAAACTCTCAGGAATGATGGGGATGTTTACAAGTATGATAAAAAAACATGTCAAAAGCGGAACAGAACAAGCTCTTCAATCAATAAAATCAGAAGCTGAAAAATAATTTATGGAATTCATTATTGAAATTATAAATTATATTTTAGTTGGAATTTTAATTGCTATCTCAATAACTTGGGGAATTTTGATAAAATCAATGTTAAGATCATTTAGTATGACTCCATATTTAGATAAATTCGAGAAAACAGAACATGAAAAACCCAAAGTGTCAATTATTATTCCTGCTAGAAATGAAGAAAAACTAATATCTAAATGTCTTGACTCCATATTAGCTCAAGATTATGAAAATTATGAAATTATCGTAATTGATGATTCATCAGAGGATTCTACACCAGTGATTCTAAAAAAATATGCTAGCGAGGATCCAAAAATAATTTATGTTTGTGCAAGGCCAAAGCCAAATAACTGGATGGGAAAAAATTGGGCTTGTATGGAAGGTTATCAAAAAGCAACAGGAGAATTGATAGTATGTACCGATTCAGATACAAAATATTCTAAAAATGTTCTATCACTTGCTGTATCGCATCTATTATCAATGAAATTAGATGCTTTAACCGTGATTCCTAAAATGATTTGTTTTGATAATTGGACACGTATTACATTACCAATGCTTTCTACATTTTTACATACAAGGTTTTCTGCTCTTCGAGTAAATGATCCTTCAAAAAAAACGGGCTACTTTTTTGGAAGTTTTTTTATTATTAAAAAATCTGTTTACGAGGCAATTGGGACACATGAGGGAGTAAAACATGAAATTATTGAAGATGGGGCATTAGGAAAAAAAGTCAAAGAGCAAGGATATAACTTAAGAATGGTTCGTGGAGAACATCTTTTGGAAGCTGTTTGGGCAAGAAATAGAACAACACTTTGGAATGGATTAAAAAGATTAATGATTCCATTATTTCTTCAAGGAAAAAGTATTGCAGTTGGAGTATTTGTAGCAGTATTATTTTTGTTATTTATGCCGTTTCCAATTTTAGGATACTCTATGATTTTTTTTGAATACAATCTATCTTTTTTGATCTTACTAATTTCTTCAACAGTGGCATCTGGCCTAATTTATCTTGCAGGTTTTATTGATGGTACTAAAGGATTACAACTTAGAAAAATCTTTACACTGTTTGCACCAGTAGGGAGTTTCATTGTAATTGCAGGATTCCTTACAGGTATGATTCAAGCAAATAGTCAAAACTCAGTTTCATGGAGAGGTAGAAGATATTCTATGAAAGAGCATGCTGTCAGCTCATTAGAGGTGTAGTAAGGGTTATAGATTATATCATATTAATCGAGTTTCATGCAAAAATCTGGATTAATAGTTGGAAGTCTTTTAGGAGCAACTGTTGTATTATTAGCATTTACCTTTGTATTAATTCCTCCAACTACCATCACACCACCTCCTGAAATTATAGTTTCAAATGGACATGAACCAAGTTCAGTTGGAACTGAAACGCCCTTACCAATTACTAAAAATCTTTCACTAATTCAAATTTTTGAAACAACTGAAGAGGGAGTAGTTCAAGTTAATATTCAAAGAACTGCACAAGTAAATGGACCCAATGGAGTTGGGTCTGGTTTTGTTTTTGATAAAAAAGGACATGTGATTACAAATGAACATGTTGTTAAAGATGCTGTTAAAGTAGTTGTAACTTTTCTTGATGGCAGATCCTATGATGCCAAAGTTATAGGAGTTGACGCGGCTACAGATATTGCTGTGATTAAAGTAGATGCAGATCCTTCTTTGTTAAAACCTCTCCATATTGGAGATTCTTCAAATCTCAAGGTTGGAATGCAAGTAGCTGCCATCGGTAATCCATTTGGATTATCAGGTACAATGACTGCAGGAATTATTAGTGCATTAGGAAGGCTTTTACCACAAGATACAGGATTTTCAATTCCTGATGTAATTCAAACGGATGCTGCTATTAATCCAGGAAATTCTGGTGGACCTCTTCTTAATTCAAGGGCAGAAATTATTGGAATTAACACTGCTATACAATCAGCAACTGGGGAATTCACGGGGATTGGGTTTGCAGTTCCATCAAATACAATTGCAAAAATAGTTCCAAAACTAATCACAGATGGAGTATATCATCATCCATGGGTTGGAATTTCAGGGAGGGATATCGATCCTGCACTAGCAAAAGCACTTAATCTTGTTGAAGCAAGAGGTTTTCTCATAGTGAATGTTGTTGAAGGTAGCCCTGCAGAAAAAGCTGGACTAAAAGGATCTGATGAAACGCGAGAGATTGAAGGAGTAGAGTACCCTATTGGTGGTGATATAATTATTTCAGTCGATGGAAAAATTGTTAGACAAATTGATGATATTTTGATTCACCTTCAAAGATACAAAGCAGTTGGCGATGAAATGGTTTTAGAAGTACAAAGAGACGGAAGAATTTCAAATTTCGTAGTAAAGCTTGATGAAAGACCAAATTCAGGTTAATTTTAATAAAAAATTATTAAATTTGGAAAGTTTTTCAAAACAAACTGAAGATACGCTACAAGAATAAATACTTGGATTCAAGAAATTGAAGTGTTGAGTAATCTTATTCTTGAATGTGAGGTATTAAACAGAGTTTTAGATGGAAAAGAAATTCAAAAAAACGATTGCTATGAATTATTTGAGTCATCAAAAAAGTCTCCTAATGAGATATTTCAAACAGCAAATGTTTTGAGAGATAAAAATCATAAAAAAATTGTTACTTTTTCTAAAAAGGCGTTTTTTAATATAGTAAATCTTTGCCGAGACACTTGTTCTTACTGTACTTACAAAGCTCAACCAGACGAATCAAAATTATCTTTAATGACAATAAAAAACGTTCAAGAGTTAGCTAAACTTGCAAAAAAATACAGATGTACTGAGGCCTTGTTTGTTACTGGGGAAAGACCTGAACAATCTTTTCAGGAAGCTCGAGACTGGTTAAAAAAAGAGGGTTTTTCAAATACTGCAGAATATTTGGTTCATGCGTCTGAGCTTGCTCTAGCAAGTGGATTATTTCCGCATACAAATGCTGGAAACTTGACAAAAAATGAACTCGCCCAGCTACAAAAAACTAATGTCAGTATGGGGCTGATGCTAGAAAATGTTAGTGAGCGTCTAACAGAAGAGGGCAATCCACATCATGGTGCACCTAGCAAGTATCCAAAAGCAAGGTTGGCCGTTTTACAAAATGCAGGTGAGCTTGGGATACCAATGACTACTGGATTGTTAGTTGGGATTGGAGAAACTCCATATGAAATAATTGATTCAATATTTGCAATAAAAAAACTTCATGAAGAATACGGTCACATTCAAGAAATTATTTTACAAAACTTTCAACCAAAGCCAGATACATTCATGAATGCTTATCCATCAGCTGAAGAAATTTATTTCAAAATAGTTGTTGCACTAACTAGGATTATAATTCCACAGATGAATATTCAGATTCCTCCTAATCTCTCACCTAACTCATATCAAAGTTTTCTATCGGTTGGAATAAATGACTGGGGAGGAATCTCACCACTAACTCCAGACTATGTTAACCCAGAATTTTCATGGCCAGAAATCAAAAACATTGAAAAAAATTCTTCTAAAGCAGGATATGATCTGAAAGCAAGGTTTCCAATTTATCCAGAGTTTTTTAGCTTTGTTAATTCAGATCTTCAAGAGAAAATGGCAGAGTTAAATGATGGGGATAATCTAGTCAAGGAGGAATACTGGAGATGACCTTACAAATTCATAATCTTGACTCCTTTTTGAAAAACTCTGATCCTCTGATCTCAGATACTCTAAATCGAGCACTCTCAGAAAAAGAAGTTTCTCCTAAACAAGCAGAGATTCTCTATTCTGCAAATGGTTTAGATTTTCATCTTATAGGGGCAGTAGCTGATGAGCTAAGAAAAAGGAGAGTGGGAGATAAAGTCACTTATGTTGTTAATAGAAATATCAATTTTACAAATGTTTGCATAAAACAATGTGGTTTTTGTGCATTTAGTAGAGATTTTAGAGAAGATGAAGCCTATTTCATTCCAACTGAAGAGATAGTTAGAAGAGCAAAAGAAGCTTATGATTTTGGAGCAACCGAAGTATGCATCCAAGCAGGACTTCCACCAGATATGGATGCATCACTGTATGAGAACATATGTAAATCAATCAAAAATGAAATCCCGGACATTCACATTCATGGGTTTTCTCCGGAGGAGGTTTTGTATGGAGCTTCCCGTTCTGAGGTTTCAGTTCTAGAATATCTGGGCAGACTAAAAGAAGCCGGAGTCGATACACTTCCTGGTACCGCAGCTGAGATACTAGACCAAAAAATGCGGGATTTAATCTCCCCAGGTAGAATTAAAGTCAAGGATTGGGTAAATATCGTCAAGACTGCACATAAGATGGGAATTAAAACAACATCAACTATGATGTTTGGCCACATTGAGAGTGCACGTGATAGAGTAAACCACATTGCAAAAATTCGTCAGATTCAAAAAGATACTGGTGGATTTACAGAGTTTGTTCCATTGAATTTTGTCTTTAATGAAGCACCTATGTACAAACATAATCTACATGAAAATATTCAACATGGAGCAAGTGCTAAAGATGTACTACTAACACATGCAATCGCAAGAATTATGCTCAACAACTACATTAACAATATCCAAATGTCTTGGGTCAAAGAAGGACAAAAAATGTCGCAGTTATTACTTATGTGGGGAGCAAATGACTTTGGTGGAACCCTGATTAATGAAAGTATTTCAACTTCTGCAGGTGCCCAGCATGGACAACTTATTAGACCAAAAGAAATTAGACGTCTAGTAAGAGAAATTGGTCGAATTCCTGCAGAACGCAATACTTCATACAAGATTTTGAAAACATTTGAAAATGAAGATGAGCATGTAGATGCGTTAGATGAGGTAAAGGACCAATCAAAGTTTGGCTCTTATTTTGAATTAATTAAAATCGACAAGTACAAGTACAAAAATCCTCGAAGTGAGTAAATGTCTACCTGTGAAGGGGTATTGACACATGCAAAAAAATTAAAAATAGACGAGTGCGAATCTGTTTTTTCTCAAAGAAAGACAATAACAGTTAGGATTACAGATTCTGAAATTATTGAAATTAAACAAAATTATGAAAAATCAATTGGAATTAGAGTAATTAATAAAAAAAGAATTTCTTCAGCACAAACCACAAACATTGATGAAGCCCCAAAAATTGTAGAACACGCTTTATCTGCATCTACTTATTCTAATCCTAAAGAATTTTGGAAATCACTTCCGTTTGAATTTAAAGCATCATCTAGAATAGAAAAATTAAATGATAAAAAGGTAAAAGAATTATCAGGTACTCAGGCTGCAGATATTGCCCAAACAATGATAAATGCGGCATACCATTCAAAAATATCTAATATAACAGGTTCACTCAATGTAGTTTCTGAAAGTATAGAGATTGCAAATACACATGGACTGAATTGTTCAGATGATGCTACATACATTTCTGGAACCATCAATACAGATTCTGAAGAGGGTACTAATCAGGTGTCTGGAATAGGACAAGCAAGTTGTAGAACATTGGATGCATTTACTCCAGAATTGGTAGGGAAGGATGCTTTACAGATGTGTATTGGGTCAATTAATCCTAAAAAACCTGAATCCGGTGAATATAGTATTATTTTTGATCCATATTCTGTGGGAGAGTTATTGGCCTTTGTTTTTTCATCAAACTTTAACCTAAAAACATACTGCGATAAGAAAAGTTGCTTTTCAGACAAACTTGGTTCCAAAATTGCTGTGGATGAATTTAGTTTAGTAGATGATGCACATGCACCTGAAGGGTTGGGCAGTAAAATTTTTGATGATGAAGGAGTTCCAACACATTCAAGAAGCCTTATTGAAAATGGAGTCTTTAAAGGACTTTATTCTGATTTGTATAATGCATTCAAGGAAAGTAAAGAAACTTCATCTGGAAATGCAACTAGACTTGGAACACCAATGGGCAGAAGTTCAGATCCCATTCCAATTTCTGCGCCACATAACTTGAAAATTATTGGAAATAAAAAAAGCAGAGAGGAGATCATTAAGGATACAAAAAAAGGATTGTTGGTAGGAAGACTGTGGTACACATACGCAGTTAATCCAACTAAAGGAGATTTTTCATGCACTGCAAGGAGCGGAGTTCGAATAATAGAAAATGGAGAAATAAAAACACCTGGGACGTCAGTTAGAATCGTTCATAATTTACCTTTGATGTTACAAAATATTTCTGCTATAGGGAATGATGAAAAAAATGTTTTACAGTGGGCTTCATTACCTTCAATTGCGCCCACAGTAAAAGTTGAAAGCATAAAAGTTAATCCAATTTAATTAGGAATTAATTTTCAAGAATCTTAAGATATTCATCATAAGAGTAAAAGCCATATCAAATAGGCCGCAAATGCACCTACCAAACCAATACCCATTGGCTTTGTAATCAATCCTGTTTTCATAACAATTAGTAAAACAAGACTAAACCCAATCATTACAGCATAGTCAATGAAAACTTCTGGCACTACAACAATTCCACCAATTGCCCCCGCCACACCAATTATCATCAATACGTTGTAGATGTTGCTACCGATGATATTTCCAATTCCAATATCATGATGGCCCTTTCTAATTGCAATCACAGATGTAATTAATTCTGGAAGCGATGTTCCAATAGCAATTACTGTTAGGCCAATTATTCTCTCAGTTATTCCAAAGGATTCTGCAATTATTACTGCATTATCCACAGTTAGAATTGCTCCAGCCCACAGTAATCCAACGCCTAATGCTACTAGTAAAATTGCTCTACTAAAATTACTTTTTTTAGTAATCTCTTCTGAATTTTCTGAAGAATTATTATCTCTCTGTTTTTTTACATCTAGGTAAATGTAAGCGGTAAAAACAAAAAGACCAGCAATTAACAAACCTCCTTCCCATTGAGTAATTCCATTATCAAGGGATAACGCAATTAGTAAGAGTGAAACTCCAATCATTATAGGGATTTCCTTTCTTACACTAGATTTTTGGGCAACAAGTGGTACTAAAATCGCCGAGATTCCTATAACCATTCCAATATTGCTAATATTTGAGCCAACAATATTTCCTAGGATTAGTTGAGAGTGTTCTCCGGCAGCAGCTATTGATGCAGCAAGTTCTGGAGTAGATGTACCATATGCAACTACGGTCATGCCAATAATTAGTGAGCTAATTCTAAATCGTCTTGCAATTCGAACTCCACCTTCGACTAAAAAATGTCCTCCATAACATAACATTACAATTCCAATAACTGTTAAACCTGCGTTAAGCGCAATATCCATGATGAATTGTGAAATTTAGTTTGTTTAAAGTAGATGATTTATTGATATTTCACAAATCTAACAAGAATGGTTAATTTAAAACAACTTTTGCGTTAATACATGACTAAAAATGGTCATCTTAAAGAATGCTCAAACTAGAGTTAGTAAAGGATCAATTTTTCTTATCTATCCCCTTTTCCTATCACCTCATGAAAAAAAAGCATGAATCTGAAAAACAGTATCCACAAACGAATTGTGGAGTATCAAATCAAACAACTAAAAAACGAACTCTCTAAATTCGATTAATATCCTTTTAATTTTGTATCATTTTTTTAATATTGTTATCTATTTTTTCTTCTAGTTTATCCTCACTTTTTTCAATTTTTTCTTCTAACTTTTCTTCAACTACGGGTTTAATTTTTCTTTTAACTAAAAATATAACCCTTAGAATAATTTCCATTGCAGTAATTATAATAACAAATTCCACAATTCGAGATATGAAAAGTGGAATTTCAACAATTCGCTCTTCTATTTCATCTAGGGAGAAAAAGTTAGCAGTTTCAGAAAAGAAGGCAGAGCTTGTTAGAAAGATACCTAAAAGTGCAAATGGTAATAATTTTCCTACATCTTTTGCCAAATCTTCTTTGTAATAAGATGTCAGTCTCGTAGCCCCAATTACAGAAATTGAAACCAAAAGATACTCCAAGGGGCATTCCTTTGCCAAAATAAACATAAACCAAGAGTAAACTATGAACCAATCCAAATAATGAGTGGGAATAAGAAAACATGGCCAGCCACATAGCCTGCAATCTTAGATGCGGAGAACTTTCCATCTTTATTTTTGCATGTTGGGCAAATTGGAATTATTTCTCGTCTTGCAATAAAGCTATAAAAAATGAGAAAATAATTTTCAAGAGTTTGTTCCTTGCCAGATTACTCTTTGAGGGAATGGAATTTCAATACCTACATCATCTAGAGCCTTTTTAATTATTGCAAGAGAAATAGGACTCACTTCATCCCAATTATCTCTTGGATGCCAAACCCTTACAAGAATATTGACACTATTATCTCCAAGCTCTTTTACTAAAAATTGTGGTTCAGGTTCCATTAGGGCGTAAGGCATATTTTTTCTAATTGCTTCTCGTACTACCTCGATTGCTTTTTGGATATCATCTTTGTATGCAATTCCAAATAGTGCATCAGTTCTTCTAACTTCAGATAATGAAAAAGTTCTCAAATTTGAAGTAAACACTTTTTCGTTTGGAACTCGTATCACAGTTCCATCATAAAGCTGAATTCTAGATGAAAATGCACCAATTTCTAATAATTTTCCAAAAATATCAGTACCTTGAATATCAACTCGCTCTCCTTGTTTAACGGGTTTTTCTATCATCAAGAATATTCCTGATATCAAATTTGAAACAACAGACTGTGATGCAAAACCGATAACGATTCCTAGGAATCCACCTGCAACGATTAGACCTCCTAAATCTATTCCTTGGCTTGTAGTTGCAATTGCCAAGGTAATGATAATTATCCCATAATAGATTAGTTTACTCAGATTTTTCGCAGAGTCTGGAGAAAAATTTGGTGCAAATCTTCTATTGAAAATAGTCCTAACAATTCGTGCAGCAATAACACCTACACCTACAATAATAGATACGATTAGAATATTCCATATGGTAAATTCTGTATTCATTATAGGAGAGTCTAAAAATTCAAAAACCATTAATCAAAACCCTTATCCATTGTAAACGCCTTTTTCTCGATTTTTGGTTCTGTTCTAGGGGCTAATTTCCATTCATTGTTCTTTTTAGAATAATTAATGTGATTGATATCAATTACTTCATTGGCGATATCATTTTTTATTGTTGCTTTAATATCGTCTATATGCGCTTCAGACTTTCCATCTTGATAATAAATATCATGATAGGAAACTGGAAAAACAAGTTTCCCAACAGACACTCCATGATCTAGTGTATTCTCAAGACTGACTTTCATAATTGCAAAAATATATTCATCATATTCATGTTTTGATAAAACTGCAACTTTAGAATACATACAGAGTTTACCCCCATCTGGGATTCCATATAACCCGAATCTTGAATGCATAGGTTCGCATGTAAAGCAATCAAAAAAATCCTTTGACCCATCTTTAGGATTAATTATGAATAATCCAATTTCTATTGGAAACTGTATCAAAAATTCTATCTCAGATTCTTTTTCCACAAAAACTGAATTAGTAAGACGAAGAAACATCAAATCATCAGTTTTTTTCTGAGGTAAATTTAATGGTAAAATTGGAGCCATCTCAATTTGAAGTTCTTTTTCTTTTCTTGGAATTGTTTTGTTTGTAATTTTGTTTTCAGAATTTTTTCTATAATAAGAAAATTGATTTTCGGATTTTCTTTCAAAAAGTATCTCAGTTTTTGGTAATTGTAATTCTAACTTATCTTCTATTTGGTAACGCCCATATCCAGAATAATTTTTAGTTTTTGATTTTTTTTCAATCATATTAGCTTTTTCAGTACTCAAGTGCAAACTTCCTTTTTTATGACTAAATATAATTTTTCTTTAATGTAAATGCCATGTGGCAATTCAAGATTTTGTTTTTAGGTAAATTGTTAAAGCAATTACTCCTATAGCACCTGCAATTAGACCAATGCCTATTAACCAATTTTCAGAAAACATATTAAAAATTGAGATCATTATTACGCCAGCAATAAATAAAATCACTGTAGATATTATACCGATTAAGGCTTTGCTAACCAATTTTTTTATTTCCCTTTTTTTATTTTGACTTTTAATACAGTTTTATATTTCATGTAGAACCTTCCCATACATCATTAATATACTAACACAAAATTTTTTCTATTACTAACTTTGAAGTAGATATTCCTAAACATAAAATTTCTAGACGGGGTTTCCTTTAATCTGATATTGTCTGACTTTGTGGAAAACATTATGAGATGCTATAATGACTAATGCAACAATACCTATTCCCACAAAATTCCTTATAGTCATTATCAGGTTTGGGATATCTGCTATTATTGATGTTTGAAATGCTACATGAAAATTATCAAACATCCAAAAAGAAAATGTCACCCATCCAAGAACTCCTGCAATCATATATCCTAGTCTAGTTTTTTGCCTAACAAAAAATATTGCAGCAACAATTGTAATATACCAAATTACTGAGCCAACAAGCCACCCTATTTGATAAACATCACTACGATCATCAAGCCAGTAATAAGTAGTTCCAATAATTGCCAATGCCACAAGTGAACACATTAGAATTTTTTGATTAATGATAAAACTAGTTTTTTGTTCTGGAAGTTTAAGTTTTGGAGGATTATTTACCATTTCTTTTGTAGCTACGTCAATGGACTCTCGAACAGTTTTTAATTTTAATGGGATTAATTTTGTGATAGAATCATCTTGAACTATAGTATCATGAACCAAACTATCAATTAGAGGCCTAGCAAGAGATGCTTTTACAGGGGTGATTAAATCTACCCAATATGAAGAGAGTCTAGTAGTCAAAAAGGGGATCTCTATGACAAAAAGATTTTTGTTCAAATAAGCAGCATACTGTCTCATCATTTCCTGATATGTTAATTTTTCAGGGCCACCTATCTCTAAAATTTTACCGGTTGTTTCAGGGGTTTCAATGCACCCAATAAGATAATCAACCACGTCATCTACTGAAATAGGTTGGGCGAGGGATTTAACCCATGAAGGACAAACCATTATCCTTAGTCTTTCAACTAAATATCTGAGCATCGCATAAGAACCCCCTTGAGACCCAATTATCAATGAAGCCCGAAGTTCAGTAAC
>JBHIUZ010000015.1:0-28154 GCA_042138025.1 Nitrosopumilaceae archaeon
ATTGATAGCTGTGCATTGGGGTCCTTGCTTCCATGACCAATAATGAGTACATCAACGTCCTTTGAAGGAAGAGAAATTCTATTTTTCTCAAGTGCAGATGTTACCCTATTTTGTACCAACTCTATCATTGTTTTGTGCATTGACATTGGTTTGGACACTACAAATTTCACATTGGTTCCTGCCTGAAACTTGATTACATCATTTACTGCAGCCTTGACCTTCTTTCCAGGATACAAAAAGTATGGAACTATCGTTAGTGCATCAATGTCGTGCTTTAGTGATTTTTTTACTCCTTCCTCGATAAACGGAGGCAATACCTCCAAAAAACAGTAATCAGAAAAGACATAGCTTCCCTTTTCCTTTACCTTACTACAAATAAAATCAAGTTCTTCTTTTGCCTCCTTTTCGCGACTGCCTCTATCAATTAGTAATACTCCACGTCTCATTTTGGAATCCTCGCAATAGCTATTGTAAGATTAGGTGGAAATTTTTGTTTTTCAACAACTAACTCTCCTCCAGAACTTTTGATTGCAGCAGCTTCAGACACACTTGGTGTGCCCTCAAAGGCCTGAACCATCTCAGATGGATTGGGAATTTGAATTTGTGCTAGCTCCTCTTTTTCAAAATATTCTACTGGAACATTCATCTCATTTGCCAAATCAATTAAACCTTGAACATCTTTTGGTTTTTTTATTGAAACAAGCCTTGCAATTGATTTTGCACTAAGCTGGAACTTTTCTAAACACTCATTCAAACCTTTTCGAATTGTTTCTTTTGTAGTGTCACCATGCAATCCTACTCCAACTACAAGTGTTTGAGGCCTGTACACAACAGATTTTTTTAAAATCTCATCATCGTTAATTTCCTTATCGGTTATAATCAAAAATCCCTTTGCCTGTGATTTTTTTAGCTCATCAAAAGAGGAATAAATTATTACATTAATTGGAAGTTTTTTGCTCCACCAATTTTTTTCTCCTGCATCTTGGTACACACCAATCTCCTCTTCATTTACCATAAACGCACTAGTTTTAGTTACTGTAGAGTCATCTTCAATCTCCCATCCAAACTCTTTTCCTAAAAGATCAACTGCAATTGTTTTGTTAACATCAGCTGCAGTTGTAATTACTGGAGTAGAGCCAAGCTTTTCAGAAATGTCTACTGTTAATTCATTTGCACCACCTAGATGCCCAGATAAAACACTAATTACAAATTTAGCTTGATCATCTATTACTAGAACAGCTGGATCAGTCTTTTTGTCTTTGATGTATGGTGAGACTAGGCGAATGACTGCACCCAATGAAAAAATACAAACTAGTGCATCACTAGTCTGAAATAATTGTGCAATTTTATTTGATGTAGGCTCTGAATACCACTCAACGGTATCATCATTGTCTGAAAACTTTGATGGCGCATAAACCTTCCAAGAGTTTGAAAATTTTTTTAATTCCTGACCAATTTTAATTCCATTTTTTGTAATTGCAATAATAGATACTTTATCCACGAATCAAAGTCGCCTGTTTTAATAAAATACCTTACTATACAGGATGCCTTCCCAAAATCTTTCCATCAAAGTCAAAAAGCATCACCTCAATAGGCACCTTTTCCTCAGAATGCTTTCTCATTTGATTGTAAACATTTAAGCAAACTTCATCAAAAAATCCTTGAATATTATTTTCAAGAACAATATCTTGAACATGTCTTGCAGTATTTGCATTTTTAATTTCTTCAACTGTTTTCTCATCTGCACCGCATTTTTCAGCCAACGTTCCCAAAAAATTAGTGTCAACTTTGGAGCCCTTTACATGAGTTTGTTTTACTCCTGTTGCCATCTTTGCGAGCTTTCCAATAAATCCAGCAACATATGCTTTTTTGATATTCTTTTTTGCACATTGTTGAATTGCGTATCCAGAAAAGTCACCCATCTGAACAAAAGAGTGTTCAGGCAAGTCAACAATTTTTTTTGCAAATTCTTCGCTTCTTCCACCAGTTGTTAACACTACATCATAATTTCCCATTGCAGTACTAACGTCTAGATTCTGTCGTATAGCTGCTGCAAAAGATGCAGTAGAGTATGGAATTACAATTCCACTTGTCCCTAAAATAGAAATTCCTCCAACAATTCCAAGTCTTGGATTGTCAGTTTTTAGTGCTAGTTCTTTTCCTTTTGGCACAGATATTACAACTTTAATTCCATTTTGTTTGAGAATTTTTTCTCCTGTTTTTGTAAGATTCTCAATTATCATTTTTTTTGGTGTTGGATTAATTGCAGGCTTGTTAATTTCTAATCCTAGTCCTGGTTTTGTTACAACTCCAACTCCCTCTCCTCCATCAATCTCAATTTGGTTTACATTGGATGTTAATTCTAAATCTACAATAATTTCTGCACCATGAGTAACATCTGGATCATCTCCTCCGTCTTTAATTACTGAACACTTTGCTTTTGTTTTATCAAATTCACATCTATGAATTTTAATTGGAATTGTATCTCCTTTAGGTAAAATTACCTCTACAGAATCAATTTTTTTTTGATTAATGATTGCTAATAACCCAGCCATAGAAGAGGCTGTAGCACATGTTCCAGTTGTAAATCCAGTTCGAAGCTTCGTTTTTGATTCTTCTACTTCTGCCACACTCAAATTGATTTATTTTACATATTAACTCTTATCTTAAAGATGAAAAAATCCAATAAATTACGAGTAGCAGTTACTGGTGCAAATGGTTTTGTTGCACAACATACTAGAAATTTACTAAACAAAAAGGGAGTAAAACTTTATGGTATAGCACGAAGAAATTTTCAAAGTTACAAATCTGAATCTAAGATAATTTCTCCTGTTACTAGCATTAGTGATATCTCAAATAGGCTCAAAAACTGTGATGCATTAATTCATCTAATTGGAACAGGAAGAGAATCAATTGGTAATTCATACAAATCTGTAAATCTAAATTTAACAAAAACAGTTATTGAAATTTGCAAGCGATCTAAAATTAAAAAAATTGTGTATATTAGCGGTCTTGGCGTTTCAAATAATTCCATATCATCATATTTTATTTCAAAGTATAAGGCTGAGCAAGAAATTATCAATTCTGGATTAGATTACACAATTTTTCGTCCATCATACATTATAGGAAAAAATGACCCTCTTGCAAAAAATCTCACAAATCAAATTCAATTAGGAAAAATTACGATACCCGGAAAAGGAAATTACCATTTACAGCCAATATTTGTAGGTGATGTTGCTGAAATTATTTTCCAAGCTATAACATCTAAAAAATTTTCAAACAAGATAATTGATCTAGTTGGTCCTCAAAAAGTTACTTTTAGTGAATTTGTGAAGTTATTCTTAGGCAAAAGAAAAACCAAAATCAAAAACGTACCACTTGAACAAGCATACCGTGAGGCTTTAGATAATCCTTTTAGCTATTATGGTATTGATGATCTAAATATTATGGTAGGAGACTATACAGGAAATCATAATAAATTAAAAAAATTATCTTGTTTAAAATTTAAAAAGTTTAGAGATGTTTTACAAACCAGCAGTTTGTCGTAATATTTCTGCTTTATCGGTTTTTTCCCATTTAAATTCTGGTTCGTTTCTACCAAAGTGACCATATGCTGCAGTCTTTTTGTAAAAAGGTTTTTTCAAATCTAATTGAGAAATTATTGCAGATGGTCTCATATCAAAATGTTTTCTAACAATATTTTCAATGTCCTCTTCTGGAATTTTTCCAGTATCAAATGTATTTACCATTAGTGATACTGGTTGAGCAACACCAATAGCATAAGCAACTTGTACTTCACATTTGTCAGCTAAACCTGCTGCAACAATGTTTTTTGCTATATAGCGACACATGTAACAAGCAGATCTATCTACCTTTGATGGATCCTTTCCAGAAAAAGCTCCTCCGCCATGTCTTCCCCATCCTCCATAACTATCAACAATAATTTTTCTTCCTGTAAGACCTGCATCTCCATGTGGGCCACCAATTTCAAATTTTCCTGTGGGATTTACATGAATGTTTATTTTATCATTCCATAAATTACCGCAAACAGGTTTGATTACTTTTTCAATAATAGAATCAGTAATTTTTGAATTTGAAACATCTGGGGAATGTTGGGTTGATATAACAATTGTTTCAATCTTTTTTGGTTTTCCATCTTCATATTGAATGGAAACCTGAGATTTTCCATCAGGTCTTACCCAAGGTAATTCTTTTGATTTTCTTACCTCTGAAAGTTTTTTTGTTAATTTATGTGCTAAAATGATTGGCATTGGCATAAGTTCTTTAGTTTCATTAGTTGCATAACCAAACATCAAACCCTGGTCTCCTGCTCCTTGTTCTTTGTCCTCTGAAGCGCTAACACCTTGACTAATATCAGGACTTTGCGTATGCAGTCTTAGCATTATCTCACATGAATCAGCATCAAACTCTAATTCTGGTTTATCATAACCAATTTCACGAATAACCTTTCTAACAACCTCCTCTTGGGCTTTTTTATCAAATTTTGCTTTAGATGTTACTTCTCCTGCAACTGCTACAAATCCAGTTGTTACCAAAGTCTCTACTGCAACCCTAGAATCAGGATCTTGTTTTAAAAATTCATCTAAAAATGCATCAGAGATTTGATCACAGATCTTATCTGGATGGCCCTCTGTTACAGATTCTGAAGTAAAAAGAAAACTTCTTACCATTTGAACACCCATAATTAATTAAAATTCATTTTCTAATTTGATGAATAAAACATTATTTCCTCTAACAATAACTCTACCATAATTTGCAATTACCTTATCCTCTTGCAGCTCTTCAGCATCTGTCATTATCAAATTCATGTAAGAATCAACATTATCCATCTTACCTTTGTACTGAACATCATTTTTTAATCTAACAATAACATTTTTCTTGGTATTTTTCTGGAGAGTTGTGAGTGGTCTTTTTGCGCTTGTTTGTGACAACGAATGTTCAATCAGCTTTCCTTTATATCCAGCATAAAAGCCTTACCCACTTGATTTTTGTAAAGAATGGCTTTAATTTTCTAAAGATTCTAACATATTACACATGATTAGTACTGGAATCAAAAAATTAGATAATTACCTCGGTGGTGGGATTAAACCAGGAACAATTACCGACATCTTTGGAGCTACAGCTACTGGTAAAACTCTACTTTCAATGCAAATTTGTATCAACTCTTTGCTTGATGGAAGTCAGGTACTCTTTCAAGACACAACTGGACAGTTTAGACCTGAAAGAATGCTTGATTTGATAAAAATTAGGAGCATGGATTCTAATCTACTTGATAGGGTAAAAGTGGCTAGAATTACTAATTCAAGTGAACAAATCCATTTTTTACCAAAAATTAAAGAAAGCAATTATTCTTTAATTGTTATTGATAATGTGACTGATTTATTTTCATTTGAATATAAGAGACAAGAACAAAATTTGGAAAAAAATATTACATTTATGCAATATATGCATGAATTATCTTTAATTGCTATTCAAAAAAAAATACCTGTTATAGTTACTAATAACATTCATCACTTTGATGATTTTGAAAATGAAAATTTCAATCAAGCTATTAGTATGTACACACACGTGAAAATTAAACTCGTAAAAAATGGTGTCAAATATTCATGTGAGATATTTCCTTCATTTCTTAAAAAAAAGGAATTCTTATATCAAATTACTAAGGAGGGTTTGATTGAATTATCTTAAGAAGCTATTTAACTATGAAGAATAATGAAATTATATGGCTGGTATTTTTGATGCTATTCCTACAATCACAGTTATTCTTTTTGCACTCGGCCTAGTTGGCGTAATGGTTTATGAACGAGCTAGAACAAAACCAAACGAAGAACCCTCTACTTGAAAAAAATCTTACTGCAAAGTTTCATTCGTTAGGATTTAAACAACTAACACAAATTCAATCAAAAGCCGTTCCAATAATTTTTCAAAAAAAAGATACGTTGGTGATTGCTCCAACTGGTTCTGGAAAAACTGAATGTTCTGTAATTCCAATTTTTTCTCACTTGAAAAAATCTAAACAACCTGGGAAAATTAAAGCAATCTATGTAACTCCATTGCGCGCCTTAAACAGAGATGTTTTTAGAAGAATCATTCACTATGCAGAATTTGATAATTTATCTATTGAAATTAGACATGGAGATACTTCGCAAACAGCTCGAAAAAAAATTTCAAATAACCCACCAGATGTTTTAATTACTACTCCAGAAACGCTTGTGATTTTATTAACACAAAAAAAAATGTTAGATGCGTTATCTGAATTAGAATGGATTGTAATTGATGAGATTCATGAATTGTTAGGTAATGAGCGTGGCTCACAACTAACACTTAGTCTTGAAAGACTTGAACTAAATTCCAAATTAGATCTTACTAGGATTGGTTTATCTGCCACAATTGGAAATCCTGAAGCATCCGGAAAATTTCTTGTGGGTACAAAGCGAAAATTGAAAATTATTCGTGATTCGTCAATTCGCAAATACGACGTTGATGTAAAATACGTAAATGGAACTATCTCTGATGTTGCTCAATATATAACAGAATTTGTGACTAAGTTAGATCTTAATTCTCCAGTTCTTCTTTTTACAAATACTAGAGGAGAATCCGAATTTTTAGCTTCTATCCTAAAGGAAAAATCTTCATTAAATATTGAAATGCATCATGGCTCGCTTTCTAGGCAAGTCAGAGAAGAGACTGAACATTCTTTGAGAGAAGGCACGCGCGGTATTGTAGTTTGTACCTCCTCGCTTGAACTAGGTCTTGATATAGGTTCAATCGAATTAGTAATTCATTATGGCTCACCACGACAAGTATCAAAACTAATACAAAGAATTGGAAGAAGCCGTCATAGTAAAGGTTCTTCAGCTAGAGGACTAATTGTTACAAATAACGCAGATGATGAGTACGAAGCTAATGCAATTCTAGAACGGATCAAACAGGGATCAATAGAAGATCAAATAATTCATGATGGTTCATTAGATGTTTTGGCACATCATATTGTAGGACTAACAATTCAATTAGGTCAGGTAGAAGTTGACAATGCTTTTAAAATTTTTACAAAAGCATATCCATTTAGAAATTTGACTTTGGATGATTTTTACAATGTTTTAGAGCTATTGGATTCTAACTACATTTTATTTTTTGATCGAGAAAAAATGATCCTAAAAAAGAAGAGCAGAACTTTTACCTATTATTTTCAAAACCTTTCTACAATTCCTGATATTTTAAAATTCAAAGTATTTGATACAGTTGGTAAAAAAATTATTGGCTCTTTGGATCAGCGATTTGTCGGAGATTTTGGAGATGCCGATAATGTTTTTGTACTTCGAGGCTCACAATGGAGAATCCTAAATGTTGATGAAAAATCATTTAAGGTAAATGTAGAACCAATTCGTTCTGGAGCAATAACTGTTCCATATTGGGAGGGAGAAAACATTCCAGTAGATTATAAGACTGCATCAAAGGTTGGAAATTTTAGAACTAAAGTTAAAGAAGGAAAAATTTCTCTTCTTAACAATCTAATTTCAAAATTTGATCTAGATTCTATTCCTGATGAAAAAACAATTGTTTTAGAATCACTTCGAACTCAAAGCGTTGTAGTATTACATGCATGTTTTGGCTCTAAAATTAACAGCACATTATCTGCACTACTTTCTTCGATGCTTTCTGCTAAAACAGGATTTTTAGTAGAATCTCGTTCTGATGCATATAGAATCGTCCTTTCCTCAAAAGTTAGAATTTCAGAAAAGCAACTAACTGAGGTTTTAAACGAGGAATACGATCTATCTGTAATAGTAACTGCCTCCTTGACAGGAACACATAACGTTAACTGGAGAACTTGGTGTGTTGCAAAAAAATTTGGTATAGTAGGAAGAGGGGCAATTTATGAGCGAAAATCGGCACGATTCCTCTATGAGCGATATGCAAAAACTCCTTTAGTAAAGGAGGCACTTCGAGAATTATTTCATGACAAGTATGATATTCAAAACACTGAAAAAATCCTGAAAAAAATACGAAATCATGAAATTGCCATAAAATGGTATGATGTTACTAAATTTTCTAAGATTGCTGAACCCATTTTAGATAATACTACAAAATACTACTCGTCGCCTTCAAATATTGATAAAGGAATTCTTGATTTAGTTAAAAATCGATTGTTAAAAACCAAACATAGGTTAGTTTGTGCTAGATGTGGAAGATGGGAAAAAGTTGTAGAAACAAAAGATGTTAAAGATCCTTTGTCTTGTCCCTATTGTAAGGGTAGGCAAATTACTTCAACGTTTTATTCTGATTATGATTTACAAAAAATTATTCAAAAAAAACATGCTGGAAAAAAAATTACATCTGATGAAAAACACAAATTTGATCGAGCATGGAAGGTTTCTTCATTAATAGAAAATTTTGGTAATACTGCTTTAATCGTTTTATCTGGTTATGGAGTTGGTGCCGATACTGCTGCCCGCATTTTAAGAAATATGATTGATGACGAACTTTTATACAAACAAATCTATGAAGCTGAAAGACAATATGTAATGACTAGAGGTTTCTGGGATACTTAATTTTTCTTTTTAATACTTGAAAAGGCTGTCAAAAATAATTCTGTTTTATTTTCCAGACCTGATTTTGCTGTTAGCCCAGTAATTGATACAACTTCTCCAATTGAAAAATTGTCAAGAAGTCTTGCTTGATTTCGCCAACCTTTAACAAATATTGGTCCTGTATCATCTTCAACATACATTTCACTTAGTGCGATCGATTCTCCAGTTTTAGTTTGAACTTCACGACGTTCGGGTTTTTTTAAAATTATTGCTTCAATGCAATAATCATCTCCAACTTTAATATCAGAAATTTTTGTTCTAAGCTCACTTACTAAAGGAATTGAATCATCATCCACTTTTCTTACAAAGGAATCTTCATCTAATACAATAGAATTTCCATATGCCTTAGATGGCATGCATTCAATAACATCTCCTATACTGAATGATTTTATTTTTTCAGCCGAATCGGTGATTTTAAACATGTTTCTTTTGGCATCAACCCCTAGAATCAAATTTTTTCCTGAATCGTTTTTAGAAATTGATAAAATGCGAGATACAATTGGTTTTATTTCATTTTCACCATGAATTTTGACTATTGTAGCCTCACTACCATGAATTTCTAGCCCTTGATTTCCCATCTTGGTTTTGACTCCAAAAAGTGTTGTTTTTGCTCCTGGAGAAATCATCTTAGGTACAGATGTTTCATCTTTTCCCCAAAGAACTATTCTAACAGAATTTCCATCTTTTCCTTTTAATCTTAATCGCAAAGCTTTTCCAGGCTGGCCACGTGAATTAGTAAATTCCAATGTATTAATTGCTCCATCAATTGTCCCTGAAACTACGAGGTTGTTTTCATTTTCTTTAATTGAACTAACATCTTTAGTGATAGTGTCAATTGCAGGAATACTGCTTTCTACATTTGCAGTTTCTAAAGATGATCCAGAACCAATGTTTATTGTTGGACTTCCATTAAGATCAGATTTAACATATGCCTTTATGATCTTGATAAGATCACCTGGCTTTAGATCTTCAATTCCAGGCAAGTTTGCTTTTTCATCCCAAAGTTTTACACTTGCAGTTGAATCCCCATCATAAACAGTCATAGTTCTAAGAAAGAATGGTGAACCATCTTTTCGAGAATATTGTTTTGCTGGAGATAAATTCAATACACGAGTTTCTAATGAAATTTCCTTTGCACCAACGTAAAGATCTTTTAATCCCATCTCGACTTTTAGTGGTTCTGACAGGGACACTCCAAGATCAGACGCTATTAGAAAAAGTGCACCTTGATCAGTCAGATATCCTGCCCCGATCTTTTCTTTTTTCTCCTTAATTTTTTCTTCTATCTGGGCTCGAGTAAGATCAGTTTTTTGTTCTAAAAGTTTACTCATTAATCCCTCAAATTCAGACAATTCAGAGTTTGTTGTTATTATGTCCTAATAAAAATTACATTAACTAAATTAGTGGGTAGATCGCAGCCCAAATCATGTCTAGTATAATTGCAAAATCACTTTACAAATCTTATAATTCTGTAAATGCTGTTGATGGAATAGATCTGAATGTTAAATCAGGCCAGGTTTTTGGTTTTTTAGGTCCAAATGGTGCAGGTAAATCCACCACAATCAAGTTATTGACAACTCTCATTCACCCCACCGATGGAGAATTGCAGATCTTAGGGATTAATGCTAGAGATAATCCCCTTGCAATTCGGCATAAAATAGGAGTTGTTTTACAGCAACCTAGCTATGAGCCCTCGCTTTCTGTAGAAAAATCACTTGAAAAATATGGCTTGATGTGGGATGTTCCTAGAAAAATTAGGAAAGAAAGGGTTGAACAGCTCCTCACTGACTTTGATTTACAAGATATTCGAAAGAAAAAAACTGAGGATCTATCAATCGGACAAAGAAGAAGGCTTCAGGTAGCCAGAGAATTTATGCATGATATGGAACTACTTTTTTTAGATGAGCCTACAATTGGATTAGATCCATCTGCTAGAAGAAAGTTACTTGATTTTTTAAAACAAAAAGTAAAGGATGGCTTGACCATTTTTTTTACTACTCATGTTTTAACCGAAGCAGAATACATTTGTGATGAAATTGCAATAATTAACAAAGGCAAAATAATTGCAGTCGATACTCCTGATGATTTAAAAAATAGATTTGGTAGAAAAAAAACTATAAAGATTCATCTATTTGAAGTAAATGAAAAACTTAGAAACTTACTCTCAGACGTCAAAGATTGCAAAATTGATTTTAATTCAGGTTCAAACATTACTATTATTTCAGATGAATCTGAAGTTGTATTACTAAAAGTTTTACAAATTTTAAATGCAAACAATATTACAATTGAAGATCTTTCTGCAATGCCTACTAATCTAGAAGAAATATTTCTTAAAGTTGTGAATGAATCAAATGAATCCAATAATTAGACTAGTTAACAGAAACCTCACCATTGCACTTAATCCAGGATTTTTAATTTGGCAAGTAATTTTTCCACTAATCTATATTTTTGTTGCTGGATTTGCATATACCTCTCTAATCGATGCAGTTCCTTTTGAAAACATGAATTTGAATTATCCTTCATTTCTGGCAACAGGTATGATCGGTTTTAACATTATGAACAGCACATTAATTTCAGGAATTATTATTTGGAATGATCGTCGTCATGGAATGTTTGAACAAATTTTATCTGGACCTTTTACAAGGGCGCATTATATTCTAAGTAACGTCGTCACAATTGGAATAGTTGGTTTAGTAAGTGCTGCATTAATTGCATTCATTGCTTATCCAGTTTTTTCAGAAGCAAGCACATTTACTCTATTTACTATTCCAATCATTATTTTTGCATCTATCACAGGTTCTCTTTTGTTTGGATCGATTGCATCAATTATCTCAACTAGGATAAAATCAAGTGAAGGATTTAATGTAATTATTAATACAGTTTTCTTATTTTTTGCATTTGTAAGTACTGCATTTTATCCCGCATCAGGAGCACCAGAACCACTGGCAACTGCCTTTTATCTCAATCCTCTTACGTATTTAGTAGATGTGGTTAGAGCAGGAATTTTTGGAAGCTTTACAAATTTTGTAATAATGGAGATGCTCGTATTGATAGTACTTGCAACTAGTTTATTCATCATAGCAACAAAATTGCTAACAAAATTAGATTTTTAAAAATTAAAGAAAAGAATAGCCCGGCCCAGATTCGAACTGGGGTCTGGGGCTCCAAAGGCCCCCATGCTTGACCACTACATTCGGTGGAATATTTTCCTCTACCGGGCTGCCGGACGTCGTTTTAAGTTTCACGTCCCTTAATGTTATTTTCTATTTTGCCAAACGTAATCTAAAACTAATGAATTTTAGATCTTAAATTGTTGCTCTTATTGCCTTAACCAGTATTAGATAAGGATCTTCCATTGAATTAAGAGCCTTCTTTGTTTTTCTCTTATAACCAATATTTGATGAATTAAGGATCTTCCTTACTGACTTAACTAACAGCTTAGGATTAGTTTCCCTTTTAACAAGTTTATTTTTTACAAGATAACCTTCAATGAAATTTGGGACTGCATTATAAGATATAGTAGGAACTCCTAAAAGTGCAGATTCAGCCGTCATTGTTCCTCCAGAACCAACAAAAACATCCACAGATGATAGTAACATCTTGCCATCTACTACTTTGTTAAGAATTTTTATTTTATTCCCAAAAGTTTTTTTAAGAAAACGAATCTGCTTTCCATACCTACCTAAAACCAAAACATCTTCATTACCAAATTCTTTAATTATATTTTTAATAATACTGATAGTTTTCTTTGTGTTATTAGAAGAATAAGCTGCTTGATCTTCTTCTACTCTGATTAGAATAGTTTTTCTTTTTTTATCTATTACAGGAATTTTAGTGTTCTTTCTTAGTATTCTTTTTGCTATTATTGCAGCATCAATAGCTTTGTATTGTAAAATATTTTCTTTAGATATCCCAAATTTTACAAATTCAGTTTTTGGAATAATCCATGGGATTAGTAATTTTTGTACTAAAGGAACAGATAATCTCATCACCGCTTCGGCATGAGGGGAATCTGAAAAAGCAATATGCTTAATTCCTAATCCATATGCAACCCGTGAAGCTTCAGGAGAGCAAAAACTAATTAGAATATCGGGAGACTGCTTTTTAATTATTTTAGATAACTGGCTGATTCTATTTGTGCTGGCATCTAGTTTATCATATTTTTCACCCCCTCCATGTTTACCCACGTATTTTAGGCTCAATTTTCGTAATTTTGCTAGTTGAGTAACTTCTCGATAATTTCTTGAGGTCAATATAATACGATGATTTTTTTCAAACCTTCTAATCATAGGTTCAAAAAAAAGGAGTTGTTTCGGAGTAAGAATATCAAACCAAATTTTCAAGTATTTTTCATTGAATTTAGAAGTTCAATAAGTTTTTCTTGGGTTATTTGCCTAGCTCAAATGAAATGGCGGGAGCTAAAATTGTTGTTTTTGGACTTAGTACTGAAGGTTATGCACTAGCTTGCCAAATGGCATTAAAAGGTGCAGATGTCCAAATTATAGACGAAACTTCTCCATCAGCAATTTCCATAAAAGCAGATATTGCAAAAACCTATCCTAATGTTTCCTCCCTAAAAGAAGATGAACCATTACTGTCAATGGAACCTATTGATCTTGCCATATCAAAAGCAAAATATCTTTTCTTTACCCCAAGAATTAGAAAAACAGGACAAGATACAAAAACGGAGGTACATTCTAAATTCAAAGATGCCACAAGCCAGCTAAAGAAAGGCAGTTCTGTTATTTACAATCTAGGTACTGGATTTGGCGGAAATAATGAAAATATTTCATTACTAGAGCATGTAACTGGATTAGAGGTTGGAAAAACAATTTCTTACTACTATTTTCCTTTAGCAGATCTAACCAAAACACCAAATGTAATTGGTTCTTTTAATAATATAAAAGACGAAAAACTTGCAGAATTACTTTCTAGTGGCAAAAAGGAAAAAAAATTTGTAGCTTTACCTTCTGCAGAACATTTTCATGCAATAAACATACTAACAAAATTTTCAGGTTTATCTAGCATATTAGAAGTATGCAAGTTTGCTCAAGATCAAAATACCAAATCAGATTTAATTTCTGATGATTTTAATAATATTTTTCTTGATGACATGATAAATGAACTATATGATTTACGTTCGTTAGGTTCTTCTTTTGAAGGAGCAAATACACTAATGTATTTAGTTAATGGTAGCATTAAGGGAATTGACGGTTACATTAAACGCCTAATAGATGAAATAAGATCAACTCTTAAGAAAAATGATCTCAAGGCTAGTAGGACAAAAATCGCTCTTTCATGGACTTTGGATCAACACGCCATGAGGGGCGATAAAATAGAGATGCTTCAAAATCTTACATCACGCTTACGAGATTATATTGGCGATGTAGAAGCCTATGAAGGGCCAAATTTTGACTTGTTTCATAGTGATAAGACTACCGTAGTTGTAGTTTGTTCAAAAAATGATTATGACAATCTAATAAAAAAACGAAAAGACGCAGAAGTAATTATGATTAAAACAAATCCACTGTGTGAGATTATACAACAAAAGTAAAATTACCTTAAATATAAAAAACTTTGAAATGTCTGATTTAGATCAACATAAAAATAAATCAAATAATTCTAACGAAACCCTAAATGGTGATGATGATGGTATTGTTAATGAGGAAATTGAAAATTTAAATGAATCAAATGAATTAGTAATTTCTAATTTAAAAAATGAATTAGAATTATCCAAAAAAAATCTTGCAGAATATGAAGAGAAACTAAAACATTCTTTGGCCGATTTTCAAAATTTACAACGCAAAACCCAATCTGATATTGAAAAAGGAATAAATCTTAAAATTGACAAATTATTTTTAAATTTTCTTACTATTTATGATGATTTGATTTTAGCAAAAAAAGTTCTTGCTGATGGAAAAATTGATGTTTCAGGATTAGAATCAATAATAAAAAATATGAATGCTCTTTTATTAGAATACAAAGTAACCCCGATCAATGCATTAGGAGAAATTTTTAATCCTAATTTTCATGAAGCAGTTTCAATAGTTGAAGATCCCTCACTGGATGAAGGCACTATTACAAAAGAAATCAGGAAAGGATATATTTCTGGAAATAGAGTAATTAGACCTACTATAGTAGAGATATCGAAAAAAATAAAATTAGATAATAAAAACGGTGAATGAAATGGCAAAAATAATTGGAATTGATTTAGGAACAAGTAATTCTGCCGCTGCAGTCATGATGGGTGGAAAGCCATCTCTAATTGCAGCTGCTGAGGGTACTAGTATTGGAGGGAAAGCATTTCCATCTTATGTAGCATTTACTAAAGATGGTGATCTACT
Organism: Nitrosopumilaceae archaeon; assembly: GCA_042138025.1. Classification (GTDB taxonomy): domain Archaea; phylum Thermoproteota; class Nitrososphaeria; order Nitrososphaerales; family Nitrosopumilaceae; genus CSP1-1. Next base: position 14,957 of record JBHIUZ010000015.1, read on the forward strand.
AGTAGGTGAACCAGCAAGACGTCAAGCTGTTACTAATCCTGATAACACTATTTCTGCAGCAAAAAGAAAAATGGGTACTGATTATATCTTTAAAGTTCAAGGTAAAGAATACAAACCTCAGCAAATCTCTGCATTCATTTTACAAAAAATAAAAAAAGACGCTGAAGCATTTCTAGGAGAAAAAGTTGAAAAGGCAGTAATCACAGTTCCTGCCTATTTTGATGATAACCAACGTCAAGCCACTAAAGATGCTGGGACAATTGCAGGTTTGGACGTTGTTAGGATTATCAATGAACCAACTGCTGCTTCTTTGGCTTTTGGATTAGATAAATCCAAGGAGGATATGAAAATTCTGGTCTTTGATTTTGGAGGAGGAACACTTGATGTAACTATAATGGAAATGGGAGGAGGTGTTTTTGAGGTAATGAGTACTTCTGGTGATACACAACTTGGAGGAACAGACATGGATAAAGTAATAATTGATTATGTGGTTGGTGATTTTAGAAAAAATACCGGCATAGATCTTACTACTGATAACACTGCAATGACTAGAATTAAAGAGGCAGCTGAAAAAGCAAAAATCGAACTTTCAACTGTAATGGAAACTGACATTAATCTACCATTTATTTATCATGATCAATCATCTGGTACAAAAAATCTTGAAATAAAATTAACTAGAGCAAAACTTGAAGATCTTATCAATCCCATTGTAGAAAAATGCAGGCCATCTGTTGAAAAAGCATTAGAAGATGCAAAATTATCAAAGTCTGATATATCAAAAATTGTACTTATTGGTGGTCCTACAAGAATTCCACTTGTTAGAAAATTCATTAGCACATTAATTGGTAAAGACGCAGAATCCGGAGTTGATCCAATGGAAGCTGTAGCAATGGGAGCTGCAATTCAGGCAGGAATTATTGCTGGTGATGTAACTAGTGATATTGTTCTACTTGATGTAACCCCATTAACTTTAGGAATAGAAACTCTTGGCGGTGTAAGAGAACCTCTAATTGAAAGAAATACTACCATTCCTACATCAAAAAATAAAGTATTCACAACAGCTGCTGATAATCAAACTGCAGTAACTATCCATATTGTTCAAGGAGAAAGACCGATGGCAGCTGATAATGTATCTCTTGGAAGTTTTAACCTAACTGACTTACCTCCCGCTCCACGAGGGGTTCCACAAATTGATGTGAAATTTGATATTGATGCTAATGGAATTCTAAATGTTACAGCAACAGATCTTGGAACAAAAAAAGAGGCAAAGATTACAATTGAGGCTGGATCAAAACTATCAAAAGATGAAATTGAGAAATTAAAACAAGATGCTGAAAAGTTTGCAGATGAAGATAAAAAGAAAAAAGAAGCAATAGATATTAAAAATGAGGCTGAAAGTTTTATCTATACAACTGAAAAACTAATTACCCAAGATCTAAAAGATAAAATTCCTCAAGAAAAGGGCATAAAAATTTCTGATGCAGTAAAAGAACTAAAGGAAGTAATGAATAATGATGCACAACAAATTAAAACAAAATTGGATGCTCTAAAATCTTTAGTAAACGAAGTAACAACTGAACTTTATAAAAATACAACTCCGCCTCCTGGTGCTGGCCAGCAATCAAATGAAGGCCAAACTGGAGAAAGTCAACAAACAAGTGATAATCAACAAACTCAAGGAGACGAAAAATCTGAATCTAAAGCTGATCAAGACTCTACAAAAAACACCACTGCTAATTAGATAATTTATACTCCGCAAATAATTATGATTGGTATGAGTTCCAAACGTGACTATTATGAGGTACTAGGAATCTCAAAAACAGCATCTCCAAACGAAATCAAATCACAATATAGAAAACTAGCTTTAAAATTTCATCCTGATAGAAACAAATCTGCAGAAGCCGCAGAGCATTTCAAAGAAGTTTCAGAAGCTTATGCCGTATTATCGGATCCTGAAAAAAAGAATCTTTACGATCAATATGGACATTCTGGAGTAGATGGCAAGTATAGTACAGATGATATTTTTAGAGGAGCTAGTGGAAACTTTGATGACGTTTTTAGTGATCTTTTTGGTAGAGGCGGAGGAGAAGGCTTTCAATCAATTTTTGAAACACTTTTGGGTAGAGGGGGTGGTTTTGGAGGATTTAGAAAACAAAAAGGTTCAGACCTACTTTACGAAACTTCGATAACACTAGAAGATGTTCTTCATGGTAAACATATGGAAATTGATTTGCATAAAGATGTTGAATGTACGTCTTGTAAGGGTTCAGGTGCTGCAGATGATTCTTCAATTAAAACATGTAAAACATGTAATGGTCAAGGCCAAACTCGCCAAACAAGGAAGATGGGTTTTGCATCATTTATGACAGTAGGAATGTGTAACACTTGTAATGGGCAAGGAAAAATTGTAGAAAAACCCTGTAAAAATTGTAAGGGTAGGGGTATAACTAAAGGAATTAGGCACTTACCTTTTGATATTCCAGCTGGAATTGATACAGGAGATTATACTATTCCTGGTGAAGGCGAATCGGTTTCTGATGGAATTAATGGAGATTTGGTAGTGCGTATTCGGGTACAACCACATCCTAACTTTAAAAGAGATGGAGGAGATATTTTTTATGATAAACAAATTAGTATGATTGATGCAGCTCTTGGAAAAACCTTGGAAGTTCCAACTTTAGACGGGGTAGAAAAAATTAATGTTGAACAAGGAAGCCAACCAAACACCATCATTAAATTAAAAGGAAAAGGAGTTCCAAGATTAAGCTCTAGAGGTAGAGGAGATCAATATGTTAGATTAGTGGTAAACATTCCAAAGAATCTAAATAAAAATCAAAAAAATCTCTTAAAAGAATTTGAAAAAACTCTTAATTCAGATAAGAATGACTGATTTTCTTTAGATAAATTTTTACTTTTTCTTAACTTTTCTTATATCCAAATGATGACCTTGACGAACGTGTAAAACATGATTATCTTTTATTACTTCGGCAATCTTGGATTCAGAAAAATATTTTACGTTATATGTTCCTAGAACTTTCTTACAATTGATGCAATAAATTTCTCTGAACTCCAATTACTCTACAAATCTTATTCGAGTATGTTTGTTTTTGTATTTTTACAATAAAGAAACTTATTCTAGACTTCTAAAATCTACGATGCGGGAGTCGCCCAGCCTGGTCAAAGGCGTAAGGTTCAGATCCTTATCTCCTAGGAGTTCGTGGGTTCAAATCCCACTTCCCGCACATTTTATAATTTAACCCTAAAAGAACAACTTTAAACGATAGTAAATTCTATGTGTATTATGGGCAAAGTAGTAAGAGTAGGTGGTAGAGGCACCTCACGTAGAGTATCTGAAAAAGAATCAGACAATTGGACTGGAGAAAATTATCAAGAACTTCAGAAAAAACGTAAGGAAGCAGCTAAAGACATTTACATTTCAATGGGTCGTGGAACTAAAAAGATAAAGCTCGGCGATATTGCCGATACCACAGGAAGACCAACTGGTAAAGGTAGATGGGTTTCCAGTGGACGTGGAACCGGTAGAAGAAAAATCGAATAAAAAATTACGGTTTCTAATGTTCCAACATATGCTATAATATAGCATAATTTTATTTTCTTTAATTTTTATTACAAATATCAGTTATTTTTTTTTCTAATAATTGATTAATTTTTTCTCCAGATGCTTTTCCTCGTAAAGTTTTCATGGCAATTCCCATTAAACTACCAATTGAATGAGGACCCTGTTTTTTTATAAGATCAATATTTTTTTGGATTATCTCATCAATAATCTTTGTTAATTCCTCATCATTTAGGGTACCAATTAACAATTTTTGTATAGTCTCCTCAACTGTTTTGGTTTTTCCCGACATAATATTTTCAAAAATTATCTCAATAGATTCTTTAGAAATTTTTCCAACGTTAAGAAATTCAAACGCTTTAATTATTTCTTCAGTTTTTAGCAATTTGGAATTTAATCCCGAACGTTCAAGATTTGTAATTGTGGAGCACAAAACAGAGGCAATAAAATTTGGAGAATCATTTTTGTTTTTACAAATTTTTTCAAACAATTCTAAGTATTGTGAATCAAAAATTTGTTCTGCTAACTGCGGATTAAGATTATACTCTTTTTGTAGCTCAGATAATGACTCGTCCCATGATTTTGGAATATTTTTTTCTGCAAATTTTATTTCATCACTAGTCACAATAATTGGAGGAATATCTGTTTCAGGATACATTCTAGATGCTCCAGGTCTTGGTCTAAGAAAAACCGTCTCTCCAGTTTGTGTAGCCATCCTAGTTTCTGAAGGAACTCCCTCTATTGCGTCATAAATTCTATTTATTATTGAATCAATTGCATAATCAATCATAGTTTCTTTTCCTGCAATTATTAAAAATCCATCCTCTTCATTACTTTTGATCTTCTTTTTTATTTTCTGAATATCTGAATCGTCTATACCATAATTTGGTAATTCATCTGAATGAAATATACCTCCAATCCCAAAAAATCTAACCAGTTGACCTAGTTCTTTTCCTAATCTAATATTTTCATAAGGTGAAAAACTAAACATTCCTGAAAATTTTTTTATTTTAATTGCTTTGACTAAATCATTTTCTTTTAAGGATTTTTGAATAATTTTTGATTTACAATCTTTCATTATTTCATTTATATCAAATACATCAAACTGCTTTGATATTTTTTCAATATCTAATTTAGATAACTTTTCAGAAATTTTCATTAAACCATGTTGTCTTTTCGCTTCATATTCTACAACTTTTTCAAGCTGATCTAGTTGTTGCACTCCTTTTACTTCCACTATCCCGCTTCCATTAATTGAAACGTTTACATCTTGTCTAATCGAGCCAAGACCTCGGGAAACTTTTTTTGTCATTCGTAATAATCTGCCTAAAGCCAATGCAATTTTTCTCATTTCAACAGGACCTGCACTCACAGGTTCTAAGGCAATCTCAACAAGAGGTATGCCTAAGCGCTCTAAACTATAATCTCTTTCAGTTTCTTTATCATTTAATAATTTAGCAGCATCTTCTTCAAGACAAATTGATTGAACTCCTATTTTTTTTCCATCAACATTAAGATGACCACCTTGAGAAATTAACATTGTTCTCTGAAATCCAGATGTATTTGAACCATCAATTACCATTTTTCTCATAGGATAAATTTCACTGAAAATATTTGATTTAAGAGAACAAGCAATAAGTATAGCAATTTTTTTTGCATCTATATCAAGTTCATGAGGAGGTTCCTCATCTTGTTCAACTAAGCAGCAGCTATCTGGATTTGAATAATATATCATCTTTTTAGATTTAGTACTTTCAAAAATTGCCGCCGGATCATATTTGCCCATCTCACTTTTAGTGGCCCTCAATTTTCTAGAAAATTTAAAAGTAAATTCATCAGTTTCTGAAGGTAAACAATTACAAAATAGCTTTTTATTTGTTGAAAGCTGCTGATGAATTTCTAAGCCTACTTTTAATCCAATTTTATCTATTTCCATTTTAGATATTAACCTCTACAAATACTCAGTTTAAAAGATTAATCAGAAAATTCTGAAGCAATATTTTGAATCATTAATTTTTTTACCTCTTCGATATTTTTAGAATTTCCTAGAGCCCACATTGCTTTTACTAATGCAGTTTCAGGAATCATATCAGATAATGGTATTATGCCAAGCTCTTGAAGGTCTCTACCACTTTCATAAACATTCATGGCAACTCTTCCATCAATACATTGTGAAGTCATGCCCATAACAATTCCACTTTCATTTGCTTTTTTTACATCGTCATAAATTTTTTTTCCAACATGTCCTAACCCAGTTCCTTCAAAAATAATTACCTTATATCCAGATTTTATTAAGAAATTAATTATTTCTGGATTGTATCCTGGATAATACTTTACAAGTGCTACATGTGTATCAACATTTAATCTAGGATTGTATTTATCTTGCTTAAAAAATTCAGTTTTTAAATTTTTTTCAATTTTTTTATCAAAGATAAGAAAAGCAGGATCGCCTCCAATCGTTTGAAAAGCACCCCTCTTGCTTGTGTGATTTTTTCTCACTCTAGTTCCAATGTGTCCTACTACTAAATCATCACTTTCATTATGATGCATTACTACGAAAACTCCACGTGTGTTTGATTCCACAACAAATCTCACCGCTGAAATCAAATTTATTGCAGCATCAGATGAAGGTCGATCAGAAGATCTTTGTGAACCAACTAAAACTATTGGGATAGGATATCCAGATAACGCAAAAGAAAGAAATGCTGCACTATATTGCATCGTATCTGTTCCATGTGCAATAATAATTCCTTTGTAGCTTGATTTTGCTTGAGAATCTAGTTTTTCAGCAATTTTTTTCCAATGGTCAGGTTCTAAATTTTCTGAATATTCAGAAAAAAGAACTTCGGTTTCAATATTTGCAAGTTCTGATAATTCAGGTACAGCAAGATTAAGCTCCTCTGCAGTTAGGGCTGGAGTTACTGCGCCAGTTCTATAGTCTATTTTACTAGCTATTGTTCCACCAGTTGATAAAAGTAAAATTTTTGGTAATGATGAATCTGATTTTATATCTGAATGAACTTTTTTTTCAATTTTTTCAGAAGATAAAACTTGTATTTTCTTAATTTTTTTAACTTCTATTCCAATATTATAACCGCTTTTTAGTTTAAGTGCAATATGATTATCATCGGTGTGTTCATACCGAGGCATAACTATGCCAGTATACGTTAAATCTTCTGTAATCTTAACTAAATCACCTACCTTTGCTTTAGAATCTTTTAAAAATGCAAGAGACGTTCCTGTGTAGCCTCTATATTCAGACATTTAGGAGGATTAGATTGGCTTTTTTATTAAAACTACCTGTAATATGATGCCACAACTTTCTGTCCAATCTTGAGGTCTTTTTGTTCTCGTACTTTCTTTACAGCCTCTTCAAAGTGTTTCATAGTTACTTTAGCTCCTTCAGAAGCCTGTTCAGCCTCTTTTACCTCAGGATGAGCATCTAGAAATTCGTGTATTACTAATGAAACAGCAGTATTAGCTATTGCTGCTACATCTGCTCCACTTAACCCATCTGTTAGTTCAGCAATTTTTTCAATATCAACAAAATCTGGACTCTTTGGATCAGTTACTGCAGGAATCTCTTTTACATTAATTGATAAAATGCTCTTTCTGCTATCTTTATCAGGTAATGGAATTTGTATAATTTTATCAAATCTTCCTGGTCGAAGTAATGCAGTATCTATCATATCTGCTCTATTTGTTGCAGCAAGAACTACAACACCATGCATATTCTCCATTCCGTCAAGTTCTGTTAAAAGTTGACTTACAACTCTTTCAGTTACAGCAGTTTCTCCACCTGCACCTCTAATAGGAGCAATAGAATCAATCTCATCAAAAAATATTACACATGGTGAAGCTTGTCTTGCTCTTCGAAATATTTCTCTGATTCCCCTTTCTGATTCTCCAACCCATTTTGATAATAATTCAGGTCCTCTTACAGAAACAAAATTAGCCTCACTTTCAGTAGCGACAGCTTTTGCTAGTAAAGTTTTTCCAGTTCCACTTGGTCCATGCAACAAAATTCCTCGAGGCATTTTATGTCCTAACTTGTCATACAGTACAGGATATTTCATTGGCCATTCAACAGCTTCTTGGAGCTCGCGTTTTACTTCTGCTAATCCACCTACTTGATCCCATTTGATATCAGGATTTTCAATGAATACTTCTCGCATGCCTGATGGTGTGACTTCAATGAGTGCTTTTTGGTAATCTTCACCATTTACAATTAGTTTATCTAAAGTTTCAGGAGGAATTTTTTCATCCTCTAGATTAAGTTCAGGTAATAACCTTCTCAAGCATTTCATTGCTGCTTCTTTACACAAGTATTCCAAATCTGCACCTACATATCCATGACTTACTCCTGCTACTTTTTCTAAATTCACATCATCAGCTAATGGCATATTTCTTGTGTGAATTGCAAGAATGTCTTTTCTTCCCTTCTTATCGGGAACTTTAATTTCAATTTCTCTATCAAATCTCCCAGGTCTTCTAAGTGCTGGATCAATTGCATTTGGTCTATTTGTTGCAGAAATTACAATTACTTTACCTCTTGCTTCTAATCCATCCATTAATGAAAGCATTTGTGATACAACACGTCTTTCTACTTCGCCAGTAACTTCTTCTCTCTTTGGAGCAATAGAATCAATCTCATCAACAAAAATAATTGAAGGTGATTTTTCTCTAGCTTCTTTGAAAATTTCTCGTAATCTAGCTTCACTTTCACCATAAAACTTACTCATTATTTCAGGACCTGAAATGCTAATAAAATGTGCATTGCTTTCATTTGCAACAGCTTTTGCAAGTAGAGTCTTACCAGTACCAGGTGGTCCATACAATAACACTCCTTTAGGAGCTTCAATTCCTAATTTTTCAAAAATTTCTGGATGTCTAAGTGGTAACTCTATCATTTCTCTAACCTTTTTAATTTCATCAGTAAGACCACCAATGTCTTCATATGTGACCTGTGGAACGCCTCGAAGAGTTTCTCCTTTTTCAGCTATATGGAAAACTGTTTTTTGAGTAACAAGAACAGCATCAGCTGCTGGAGTGACACCAATTACTTGAAAAGTTAATCTGCCACCAAAATATGGAACCATTACATTATCTCCCTTGATCAATGGAACGCTTTCAAGTGCGTCTGCGAGATATCTTTCATCGATAGGTGGAATAGCTTCTAATGGTGCTACAACGACTTTTTCTGCTGCGACTGCTTTTATTTTTCGCACAGCAATTGTATCTCCAATAGCAATACCTGAATTATTTCGTCCAAGTCCATCTATTCTAATAATTCCTTTTCCTTCATCAGAAGGATAAAGTGGAAGACATTTAGCTACAGTACGACGTTTACCTTTAATTTCAATTACATCTCCAGTAGATGCATTTAGAGTATCCATAGAATCATAATCGATTCTAGCTACCCCTCTTCCAACATCCCTAGTATAAGCTTCTAGTACCTTTAAGGAAAGAGAGTTCTGACTCATAAGAAAATTTCTCTACCTGTGTTTTTATATCTTTGGCAGTATTATTCTAACAAAATTATCAAATCTTGTACAAAAATCATCATTTCTAACACAAAACTTAAAATCTGTAATAAATTGAAAACCGACTAACATGGGTAAAAGACCATTAGTTAGACGAAGAGGCCGGGGAGGAATGCAGTTTAGAGCTGCTAAAACTAGAAAACTTTCACCAGCCAAATACCCAACCTATGAATTAAATGAAAAACATGAAGCTGAGGTAATTGATTTAGTTCATGAAAGTGGAAGAGATGTACCACTTTCAAAAATTAGATTCGAAGATGGTTCTATCTCCTTTGTTCCTGCAGTTCTTGGAACAAAAGTTGGTTCAAATATTCAATTTGGATTAAAAGCTGATATCTCAGATGGAAATGTAATTAGTGTTCAGAATATTCCTGACGGTACCCTTGTTTGTAATGTAGAAAAACATTTTGGAGATGGAGGTTCTTTAATAAAATCTGCTGGAACAAATGCTACAGTATTCTCTCATGGTCCAGATGGTGTTACTATCAAACTTCCTTCTGGAAGATTCTCAACGATTAATCCAAAAAATCGTGCTATGATTGGAACATTGGCAGGTGGTGGTATAGGGGATAGACCATTAATGCGTGCTGGAGTAAAATGGCGCAGATTTAGATCAAAGGGACAAAAATATCCAATTGTAAGAGGAGTTGCGCAAGCAGCATATGTACATCCTCATGGAGGAGGAAGGCATCAGCATGTAGGACAAAGTTCTACAGTATCTAGAGATGCCCCCCCTGGCGCAAAAGTTGGAAGTATTGCTGCTAGAAAGACTGGTCGTGCGAGAATCAAAGAACGAACAAATTAACCTGATTATTTTTTTAGCCCAAAATTGATTAATAACTAGTTGAAACAACTCTTTGCATGGCAAAACAGAGGGTTCGTCTTTTTATTAAAGGAAAAGTTCAAGGAGTTTTTTTCAGACAAGCATTAAAAGTTATGGCAAAAAAAAATAATGTTAAAGGATGGGTACGAAATCTAAACGATGGACGAGTTGAAGCAGTGTTAGAGGGAGAGGATATAGATGTTAGTAAAATAGTTGAATGGTCTCATGCTGGTTCTGCAAATGCAAGAGTTGAAGATGTAGAAATTAAAAATGAAAAATATAAAAATGAATTTACTAAATTTGAGGTTCTTTACTAGCGAATTGTTTCAAAAGCATCTCTAAGAATTTTCTTTACATGTTCAAGATTATCATCAGGCTTTAATCTAATAATCTCTTGATTTTCCTTTCGGTTTTTTTGAATTTTAAGTAAAATCGTCTCATTTTCAGGTTCAATATCTGCAAACCATCTAAATGTAATAGATTTACAAAAAACTATTCTATGCATTCTTACATCTTCTATAACATTATCTCCTAATGAAAAACAAAAATCCCTCAAGTTTTCAACAATAGATTGAGTTTGTGATGGTATTTGTTTTTTAAAATCAGCATAACTTCTTTTATTTCCCACTGAAAAAAAAGTATTCATAATAAAAAAAATATTTTAAAGTATATAGTAGTAGCTCTGCTAGTTCCAGTCTAGACGGGTAACCCCATTTCAAGGCATACAAGATCCGCCACGTTGACGAGGAAGCGTGAGTGTTCCATCTTAGGATTGCTCCCTCCCGGACCTCATCCCTTTCAACGGTTCGAACTTGGGAATTATCCCTTCAGATAATCCCAGTCCTGCATCCACCCGCCTCGGCGTGAGTTCATTTCCGTACACCAAGCGGGAACTATCTATCTAGAGATTTACCTAGCAGTTACTGATCTCTGCGTATAGCCGGTTTCAGAATAGGGCACGGCTAGCACCCTGATCCTACCTACTACCACATTTTGCTAAAACGAATTATTATATTTGCATTAGGATCGTTTTTCATTAAGTTTTAAAACTAAATTACACACAGAACAAATTTTTCCAGTACATTCATTCCCACAATTTAAACAATTACGTTTTTCTTTGATGTTTGTGTTTTTTACTAATTCAGAGATTTTAAGGCCTGATTTGAACAAATTATTTTTAATTCCAGAATGATGGTTTTCTAAAGAATTTAAAAATTCACGAATCTCAGTTCGAATTCCCTCATTCATGTGAGGACATGGTTCTGTTTGAAAAGGAATTTGATTAGTGAAAGCGTAAAAAACTATCTCAGATTCATAAATCTCACAGAATGGTTTTATTTTTCTTAAGGCATTTTTTGAGGTATCAGGATCCATCCATCCAATTTTGTTTGTATCCCCAGATAACATATTAATAAAAAAGCTCTGAAGATTATCATCTAAGTTGTGACCAGTAGCAATTACATCTGCACCAATCTTTTCTGCAGCATAATCAATTGCTCTTCTTCTTAATGTTCCACAAATAGAACACGAAGACATTTTTTCATTTTCCCTTAAATTTAGAGACTCTTCTAAAGTCAAATCAAATAATTCTTTATAGGAATAAACTGAATGATGAACATCAATCTCTGAACAATAATTCTTTACAATCTCTAAAGCCTCATTACGATACCCAGGTATCCCCTCATCAATTGTAACTACTTCAAGTTTAAAATTATGATTTTTTGACATTTTCTTTAAAATGTGTAGTAATGCTAGAGAATCTTTTCCTCCAGAAACTGCCACACAAACAAGTTCATCATTTTTTATCATATTGTATTTTGAGATGGTTTTTGCAGTTTTTCTTAAAATAGAGTCTGAAAAACAATCAGAACAAAAGTTTTCTCCAGAGTATTTACGAGAGTAGGCTGCTATATTTTCACATCTATCACATTTCATACAAACTCATTTTTTATGTATGATATAGATTTAATGTATTTTTAAAAATTTTTTAGATTAGATGGTAAACCATCCAGATTTCATATAAGATAGTCCTATGTTTAAACCAAATAGAACAAAGGTAAAAGCGTAGATTCCCCACATTAAACCATTTACTGCCTTGTCAGAAATTTTTTTATCAATAATACTATGAATGAATTTTCCACCATCTAATATCGGCAATGGCAGCATGTTGATAATACCAATGAAAAATGAAATCATCCACAACCAAAGTAAGAACATTGATACTGAAGGATTATTCCATTCAATAAAATTGTAAATTGGTTTGTAAGCAAAAGAATTATCTCTCATAATTCCAATCAAACCTCTTTCTGGATCATCTTCAGATGGCATTATCACTACTGGAAATTGTAATTGTTCTCCAGAACGTAATATGGAAACATTAACTGTTTCCCCAGGTACAATTTCTGCTTTTTGAAAATCTAACGGAGTTTTTACGCTAATATCATTTATTGCCGTGATTACATCATTTGGTAACAGTCCTGCCTTCTCAGCACCAGAGCCTTCCATTATTGATAAAATCAATACTCCATCAGGTTCTTCATACATCCAACCAAGAATTGGTTCAGGTAAGATTATGGCAAATAATGGATTTGTTAAAAGGATGGCTCCTAATGCAAAAGAAAAAAGTACATTTGATGTAGCACCTGCTCCAATCACTCTTAATTTTGAAATCTTTTTTGCTTTGTCAAACTCCTCTTCATCTGGTTCTACAAAACCTGCAAATAATGCTATAAAAATTGCAAATCCTCCAGTTTTAATCTTAATTTTTTCTAAAGTAGCAACTATTCCATGTGCTCCCTCATGAATAACTAAAACAATTGGAATTGAAAGCAAAAAGTAAGCAATAGATGCAGAAGATGTTAAGGTAACTCCTGGAATTAATACTGTTAATTCTGAAAACTCTGATGGCTCTACAAAAAAGTTTGAAACATTATTTAGTAAAAACCAGAATGCAAAACCCATCATTAAAAATCCTGCAATTACACTTACATCTGCAAAAACCCTAATGCCTCTCCTTGTCCGACTCAACATTTTTGTAAGAGCCGATTGAACTCCATAATTTTTGTAAGTCAAACTGTATGGCTTTATCTCAAATCCTCGATTTTGCAATTTTAATCCTTTAGCTACTAGAACAATTACAACCCAAGCCATAAGGACGTAAATAATCGAATTTTCTGTGATAAAATCAAGTTCCAAAGTAATTGTTACTTTTTTTAATCAGGTAAATTTATCGTTTGCTATGAAACCTGTGATAAT
>JBHIUZ010000016.1:0-13500 GCA_042138025.1 Nitrosopumilaceae archaeon
GAGCAGCAATATCTATGCCAGGAATGATGGATACAATTCTAAATCTTGGATTAAATGATGAAACGGTGTTAGGATTATCTAAAAAAAGTAATAATCCAAGATTTGCGTGGGATTCCTATAGAAGATTTATTCAGTTATTTGGCAAAGTTGTGTTTGGAGTTAACGATAAAAAATTTGATGAAGTTTTAGAACAAGCAAAAAAAAATCAGGCGGTTCAAGCAGATAGTGCATTAAATGAAAAATCTTTAAAACAAATTGTATGTGATTATAAAAAAATTTGTGAAAAACATACAGGAAGGCCATTTCCTTCAGACCCATATGAACAATTGGAGCTTGCCATTAAAGCAGTGTTTAGCAGTTGGATGGGAGAGCGTGCAATAGTTTATCGGAATAAAAATAACATTACAAAAGACATAGCTGATGGGACTGCGGTAAATGTTGTTGCAATGGCATTTGGCAATATGGGAAATGATAGTGCAACAGGAGTTGTTTTTACAAGAAATCCAGCAGATGGAGCTAAAGAAATCTTTGGAGAATATCTAGTTAACGCCCAGGGAGAAGATGTAGTAGCAGGAGTTAGAACAGGCAAACCAGTAGATTTGCTTAAAACAGAATTACCCGATACCTACAAACAGCTAGTAAATACTTGTAAAAATCTTGAAAAACATTACAAAGAACCACAAGACATAGAGTTTACTGTTGAACAAGGTAAATTCTATTTGTTACAAACTCGTTCTGCAAAAATGAATGCCACTGGAATGGTAAAGACGTCAGTAGACATGACTAAAGAAAAACTCATTACACAACAAAGGGCTTTACTTCGATTAAATCCTGAACAACTTGAACAATTATTACATAAATCAATAGATCCTAACGCTAAAGGATTTCCACAATTTGCCAAAGGAATAGCTGCATCCCCAGGAGCTGCAAGTGGAATTGCAGTTTTTGATGTTCATCGTGCAGTTGAAAAGGGAGAGAACGGGATTAAAGTAATTTTAGTTAGAGAAGAAACAAAACCTGAAGATGTTCCAGCATTTTTTTCATCAGTTGGAATTTTAACTAGCAGAGGAGGCAAAACATCACACGCCGCAGTAGTTGCTAGAGGTATGGGAAAGGCATGTATTGTTGGATGTTCTGATCTAAAAATTGACTATCAGTCACGAAAATGCCAAGTAAATGGTAGAACCGTTTCCGAGGGAGACGTAATTACAATTGATGGAAGTACAGGAATTGTGTTTATTGGAGCGGTTCCAACAATAGACCCCAAGTTTACTCAAGATTTTAAAACAGTTCTTAATTGGGCACAAAAAACAAAAAAAATTGGAATCCGTGCAAATGCTGATACTCCAGAGGGTGCAAAATTAGCAAGAGAGTATGGAGCACAAGGAATTGGGCTTTGCAGAACAGAACGAATGTTCAATGGAAAAGACAGAATTGGGTTATTTGTCGATATGATTATGGCAAAATCAGAAGAAAAAAGAAAACTGGTTTTAGAAAAATTAGGAGCATTACAAAAAAGTGATTTCTTACAAATTTTAAAAGAAATGGAAGGGTATCCAGTTACAATAAGATTACTTGATCCACCACTGCATGAATTTTTACCAAATCCAGAAGAACTGGCAAATAAACTAAGAAAACTTGAACAGCAACATGCTAATGAAATTGAAAAAACAAGATCAATTTTAGAGCGTGCAAGAGATTTAGCAGAAATTAATCCAATGATGGGGCATAGAGGGGTACGTGTAGGAATCACTTATCCAGAAATTTATGAAATGCAGATTAAAGCAGTTTTTGAAGCTACTGCAGAATTAATGAAACAAAAAATTGATGCAAGGCCACAAATAATGATTCCTCAAGTTAGCAGTATTGCAGAATTAAATCATATAAAAAGAATTTATGATTCAATTAAAACTGAAATGCAAAAAAAATACAATATGAAAATTAAAATTAATTTTGGAACCATGATTGAAGTAGTTCGTGCTGCACTTACAGCAAATGAACTAGCAAATACTGCAGAATTTTTTAGCTTTGGAACAAATGATCTAACTCAAGGTACATTTAGTTTTAGCAGAGAAGATGCAGAAGGAAAATTCTTACCTGAATATTTAGATAAAGAATTGTTAGAAACTAGTCCATTTCAATCCCTTGATGTTAATGGAGTTGGAAGCTTAATGCAGATTGCAATTGAAAGGGGCAAAAAAGTAAAAAATAATCTAGAGCTTGGAATATGTGGGGAACATGGGGGAGATCCTCGTTCAATAAAATTTTGCCATAACAATGGTTTAAACTATGTGAGTGCATCACCTCATAGAATTCCAATTGCAATAGTTGCAGCTGCTCAAGCAGCATTAGAAAAATCATCAAAAACTAGGCATAAAATAGCTAAAAAATCAAAGAAAAAGACAAGAAAGAAAGCAAAAAGACGATAGAATTCTAAATGGTTTAAAACCCACCATTCAGATTCTAAACTCAAATGCTTCCAAGAATTGATACTATAAAACAGATTAGAACCAAGCTTGGAATTACCCAAAAAAAGCTTGCTACTATGGCAGGAGTCAGTACATCAATGATTAATCAAATTGAATCAGGTCGGAGTCAACCAAGTTATGAAACCGCAAAAAGAATTTTTGATAGTCTGGCTTCACTTGAAACCCAAAGCTCTCCCCATAAAGCAGGAGATTTTTGCAGTAAAGACATTGTTACAATTAAACCAACTAATACTTTACATGATGCCATAGAAAAAATGCAAAAATATTCTATTAGTCAAATTCCAGTTTTTGAGGGGAATAAGCCTGTAGGGGTAGTATCAGATGATGGAATAATGAGACATTTAGCTGAAGTTGGCGAATCAGAACTCAAACATGCAAAGTTATCTGAAACTATGGATCCACCACCGCCAATAGTAGATTTTGATACTCCTGCAAATGTCTTGGTACCTTTAATTAGATTCTCTAAATGTATACTAGTTTCAAAGAAATCAAAATTTGTTGGGATAATTACTGCGTCAGATACTTTGAAGATGATGGAATAGAGTTAAGAATTTTAGAAATTATTTTGGATGTGAGCAAAGTTCGGCTAGAACGCCACTAAGAGATTTTGGATGAATAAATGTCACCTTTGTTCCTTCCGAACCTGGTCTTATTTTTCCTAAGAATTGTATTCCACACCCCTCCATTCTTTGAACCTCATCCTCAATGTTTTCAGTTTGCAATGCCATATGATGAAGTCCTTGACCTTTTTTATCTAAAAACTTCTTAATTGGACTAGAATCATTCATTGGTTCCATTAATTCAATTCTTCCATTTTCCAAATGAATTATGGCAAGCTTTACTCCTTCAGACTCTACTGTTTCGTATTCTATTTTATCAACGCCTAGTGCATCTTTGTAGGTTTTAGCGGCCTCTTCTAAATTATTTACTGCAATTGCAATATGATCAATTTTCATCTAAAATACCTCCTTTGGCCTATACTCACCAAACACTTCTCGAAATGTATTACTAATTTCTCCCGTTGTGGCATATGCTTTAACAGAATCTAAAATATATGGCATCAGGTTTCCATCACCTTCAGCCATAGATTGCATCTTAGATAAAACGCGCTCTACCTTTTTGTTGTCTCTAGTACTGCGTAATTTCTTTAGTGCTTGGTGCTGCTGGATTTCCACTTTATCATCTATACGAAGAAGTTCTTGTTTTGTAGGATCAGTTTCAGTAAATTTATTGACGCCTACAATTACTCTATCATTACTATCTACTTCTTTTTTTAATCTATATGCATTTTGTCTAATCTCTGATTGAAAAAATCCTTTTTCAATTGCTTTGATAGAGCCTCCCATTTTTTCTACCTTTTTTAGATACTTCCAAACACCTTCTTCTATTTCATCACATAGTTCTTCAAGATAGTGTGAACCACCCATCGGATCTACCGTTCTAGTTACACCACTTTCATGAGCAACAATTTGTTGTGTACGAAGAGCAATTTTTGCAGATTCTTGTGTAGGTAATGCTAAAGCTTCATCTCGTGAGTTAGTATGCAATGACTGAGTGCCTCCTAAAACTGCTGCCAGTGATTGAATTGCAACACGAACTATGTTGTTATCAGGTTGTTGAGCAGTTAATGATTCTCCACTTGTTTGAGTATGAAATTTTAATTGCATTGATTTTGGGTCTTTTGCATGGAATTTTTCTTTAAGTATTTTAGCATAAATTTTTCTTGCAACTCTAAATTTTGCCACCTCTTCAAAGAGTTCTATAGTACAACAAAAAAAGAAAGACAATCTAGGTGCAAACTCATCAATCTTTAGTCCTCTATCAAGACAGGTTTGAATGTATTCTATGGCGTTTGCAATAGTAAAAGCTACTTCTTGAATTGCAGTAGCTCCGGCTTCACGCATGTGATAACCAGATATGGAAATTGGATACCATTGAGGAACTTCTTTGGCACAATATTGAATCATATCTCCAATTAAACGCATTGAGGGCTTTGGAGGATAGATGTAAGTATTTCTAGCAATGTATTCTTTTAAAATATCATTTTGGGTTGTTCCTCTAAGATCCTTACTGCTAAATCCCTGTGATTGACCAACTGCAATATAGTAAGCAAGTAAAGTCGATGCTGTAGAATTAATTGTCATTGAGGAGCTGACTGTTCCCAATGGAATTCCATCAAATGCAGTCATCATATCTTTAAGGGATGCAATTGAGACTCCTACTTTACCAACTTCGCCTTCTGCTTGGGGGGAATCAGGATCATATCCTATTTGTGTTGGAAGATCAAAGGCCATGCTAAGTCCCGTCTGGCCTTTTTCTAACATGAATTTGAAACGCTTGTTTGTTTGAGCTGCATCGCCAAATCCAGAATATTGACGCATGGTCCAAAATCTATCACGATACATACCTTGATGTATTCCACGAGTGAATGGGAATTTCCCAGGAGTTTCTGGTTTTAATTTTTTTGTTCTTTGATAAAATTGTTTTATTGGAATTTGCGAGTCAGTGAAAAATGTTTTATTGCTCTTTGGTTTTTCTTTTTTCATTTATATCACTTTGTTATTTTTTTAGATATTTTTTCAGCTGCATCAAATGGATCCATTTTTTTTAATTGTACTTGTTTAATATATTTAGAATAACCGTCCCCTGAGGAAAACATAGAATCAATTTTGAGTTTAATATTATTTAAAACAATATCTTTTAATTCCGATTCAAGTCGGGCCATTTCTGTTGTTTTTTTTGTTTTTTGTTTCTCCTTCATCATTTTATGTAAAATTTTTGCAAATTCTAGGACGCCTTTTGAGGTTTTTGTTGATGTTTTTAATATTATAGGGGATTTTTCAGAATCTCCAATGTAGTCTTGAACAGCTTGAAAGAGTTGTCCTGCACCAGACAAATCACTTTTGTTAACCAGGTAAATGTCTCCAATTTCAGTCAAACCAGCCTTTATTGTTTGAATACTATCACCGGTATTGGGATTAAAGACTACAACTGTAATGTCAACAATTTTTGCAATCTCAATTTCAGTTTGTCCAGCACCTACACTCTCAATAATTATTGGATTAAACCCTGCATACTCTAAAACACGAATACTGTTTCTTAAAGAATTTGAAATAGCACCAGTTGCACCTCTTGATGCAATACTTCGAATGTATGTTCCAGAGTCAGTTGACTCTGTCATTCGAACTCTATCGCCTAAGATAGCACCGCCTGTAAGGTGACTTGTAGGATCAATTGCCAATACCGCAGGTTTTGTTCCTAATTTTTTTAGAGATATAGCAGTTTTGTTAATTAGTGAGCTTTTACCTGCTCCTGCAGGTCCTGTAATTCCAATGATGATTGCCTTTCCAGAATTTTTGAATATTTTTTTAATTAGAGATCTAGCACTTTTAGGGTCATTTTCAATTAAAGAAATGGCTTTAGCAATGGCACCTCGTTTACCCTTTTTTAATTCACTAACAATGTCCAATTATTTCATATTTTAATGTCCTACAATAAAATCTTGCAGGTAAAATCATAATTTACTAAAGATTATTGTAGTCGGCGGCTCGTTTGAGGCATGAATCTCTGTTTTTATTCCTATAGTTCCAAATTCTTCATGTTCTACGACAAAGGTCACAGGATTTGTTTTCCATCCATACTGAGGCACTGATAAAAAAGGAACTTTTTGAGTAAATTCAGAACCAGTATAGTTTTTTTGAAATGATTCAGACATTCCCAAAATTTCAAGTACAACGGATTTAGTTTTACCAGAATTATCTAAAAAAGAAATTTCGACATTACCTTCTTCTGGAAAATAAATTGCGTCAACTACGAATGTACGGGAATATAATTCTCTATCTAGTGATAGTGATTCAAACAAAAACAATGCGGCAAAAATACTAATTAGTGTAATAGAAATAACTGGAATAATTTTTTTAGGCATCAATAATCAATTCTGAAATTGTGTTTTTACTTTTTTTAGAAAATTAGAATGAATTCTAATTCGTTCTAATGTTTGAGCCAAAGTCATTTCTGTACCAGGAGTAGGATTTTTTTTAAAAAAGTTTTTGATTTCTGTTTGCATTGAATCGTCTGCAATTAATGAGATACTAGATACAATTCTATTTGCAATTGGGTTACCATGACCGAATTTCTTAGTTAATGTCTTCCAATTCTTTTTGAGCCATGGCCACATAATCTTTTTTCCATAGGGATTACTTGAGATTCGAACAATGGGTAGGGCCAAATTTTGAGAACGGACTTCATTAGTTAAAATGAATTTTAAAGAATTAAGAAGTACTTTTTCATCTTTAAAGTAGCAAATTGCTGCAAGTACGCGTAATTTTTCTTCTTGAGTAGGAGATTTTCTATATATTTTAATTAGTTTGTTAAAAGTTGTTTTATCACCATTCCATGCGGCAAGGGAAAAAACTACCTCGCTTAAATCTGGATTTATTGTTTTTTTATGTTTTATATGAGCATCAAATCTTTTTTGTGCTTCTTCAATTATATCTTGATCTTCTAATTTACCTAAAACGAGTAATACAGTTGACCGAAGTAAAGTATCAGTATGTTTTTCATTTGGTTTTGCATCCCAACCCAATCTATCAAAAAGTTTTCTAAAATACTCATACGCATATTGTTTTATGTCATCCACAAACGATTCGTTAAAGGACAGCAAATAAAGGAAATTAAGATTGTTTGCAACATTACCCGATGATAGATAGTTTTTTTCTTGGTGATAAGCTTCTGATAAATCAAGATAAGAGGAAATATTTTCTTTTCCAGATATACAGATGGCAAATAAATCGTTTTGTAGGTTCCATCTATCAACATAATTTAGAGTATTATTTTCAACAAGGGGTTTTAGTATTGATATTATTTGTGCATCATAATTGATTCTAAAAAATCCTTTTTTTGATGAGTTAACTAAAGGTAAAATTTTTTTTTGTAATGAAAAAGATTCGGTTTTCTTACTCATTAATTTTGTTGGAGAATTTTTAGTACCAAGTGAGATTGGAATTTTCCATAATCCTTTTTGATGTTTTTTATCTTCTTCTAACAAAAATCTTTTTTGAGTTAGAATAATTTTTGAATTTTTTTGTTCAACAGTAACTAATGGGAATCCAATTTGTTTAATCCAGCTATTCATCATTGATTTGACAGGTTTTTTTGAAATTCTTTCAATAGAATTCCATAAATCTTGACCTGATGCATTTTTGTATTTGTGTTTGGTGAGATAATGGTGTAATCCATTTTTGAAGTTTTGAGGGCCAACAAAATATTCTAGCATACGCAAAATACACCCACCTTTATCATAGCTAATGCTATCAAAAATTTCTCTAATTTCAGATGGTTTGGTTACTTTGACATCAATTGGATGAGATGTTTTAAGAGCATCTAATGACATTGCAGAGTTCATTGATGACTCTAAGAACTGGTCCCAAAGGTCCCATTGTGGATAAAATGCATTCACAATTTTTGTTGCCATGTAGGTTGCAAAGCTCTCATTTAGCCATAAATCGTTCCACCATTTCATAGTAACTAGATTTCCAAACCATTGATGAGCAAGCTCATGTGAAATAACTTCGGCTATGAATTGTTTAGTTTTACTTGAAGATGTTTTGGGATCATAAAGCAGAATTGTTTCTCTAAAGGTTATTGCACCCCAATTCTCCATTGCCCCTGCAGCAAAATCTGGAATTGCTATCATGTCAAGTTTTGGTAAGGGATATTTTATTCCAAAATATTTTTCATAATATCTAAGAAACTTTTTGGTTAACTCAAGTGCTAGTTTTCCTTTTGATTTATTTCTTTTTGTTGTGACTATTCTTACAAGTATTTTTCCAAGTTTACTTGAAAGAAATTCAAATTCTCCAACTCCTAAATATATTAAATATGTAGACATTATTGGGGTTTGCGAAAATGTATAACGATATTTGTTTCCTATTTTTTTCCTTGATGTTTGAGGCATATTGGAGATAGCTGTTAATTTTTTATCTGCAATAATACTAATGTCAAATGTAGCCTTTACTGCTGGCTCATCCCAACAAGGAAATGCACGACGTGCATCTGCTGCTTCAAATTGGGTTGTGGCAAGATATTTTTTATTACCATTAGAATCTTTATATTCACTTTTGTAAAAACCCAATAATCTATTATTTAAAATTCCAGTAAATTCTAAAAATAGTTTGACATTACCATTGATTTTTTGAGACAGATTAATAGTTAATAGTTCATTTTTTTCATCTAGTTTTGATTTTGCTTTAATTGTTTTATTTTTAAAAATAATATGACATTTTTTTATCTTAAGTTCAGCCGCATTTAATGAAAATGCCCTAGTAGGTTTTGTAATTTTAATTTCAATTATTTCTTTTCCATAGAATGTAAAATTTTTAAAATTTGGTTCAAATTCTAAATTATAGTTTACAGGTCGAATCATTATTACGCTAAATGAAAAATTGGCTCTATTTGTCCCTTTCAGATGAAATTTTACAAATGCAACAGTCATAATATTTTAAAAAACATTTTAAGATCTCAAATCATATATCATAATTATGAAGCAAAAGACCGCCTCTCGAAGTATCAAAATCCTAGTTGCAAAGCTAGGACTAGATGGGCATGATAGAGGGGCTTTAGTTTTGTGTAGGGCTTTTCGAGATGCAGGAATGGAAGTCATCTATTCAGGGTTATTTGCTACACCTGAACGAATTTCTCAAATAGCTGAAGATGAGGATGTCGATGCAATTGCTCTTAGTCTCCTAAATGGTGCGCATGGAACACTTTTTCCAAGAGTCGTAAATGCTCTAAAAAAGAAAGGCATCAAAGATGTGTTGGTGGTAGGAGGAGGAGTCATTCCTGAAGAAGACAAAAATGATCTACTCAAAGCTGGCGTTTCAGGAGTTTTTGGGCCAGGAACACCTTTGTCTTTAATTATAGAGCATATTACTAACGGTGTTTCAAAGCTTAGAAAAATCTAAATTATTATTCAGTAGAGTCAGGCCACATCATTTTTCGCATATTTTTTCCAACTTTTTCTATTTGATGGGATTCTAATTCTTTCATATATCTATCAAATGCATTTTTTCCATTCTTTTTGTAGTCACTAATCCATTCTTCATTAAACGTTCCATCTGTAATTTGTTTCAAAACTTTTTTCATTTGTTCTTTATTATCTTGATTCATTACTACAGGCCCTCTAGTTAACCCACCATATCGCGCAGTCTCACTTACTCTTCTATACATTCCTGCAATTCCATATCTTTGTATCATATCTACAATTAATTTTAGTTCATGTAAAACTTCAAAGTATGCAATCTCTGGTTGATAACCTGCTTCAACTAGTGTTTCAAAAGCATTTGTTATCATAGAGGCAGAGCCACCACATAGGTCAGCTTGTTCACCAAACCAATCAGTTTCTACCTCTTCTTGAAAAGTTGTTTGAATAACTCCTGCCCTTGTACTACCAATTGCTTTTGCGATTCCCAAAGTCCTATCCCATGCTTTTTTTGTATAATCTTGATTAACAGCTACAATTGAAGGAGTGCCAAAACCATCAAGATATGTTTCTCGCACCTTAGAACCAGGACCTTTTGGGGCAACCATAATTACATCTACATTATCTGGAGCCTCAATCCATTTCCAATAAATTGCTGCAGCGTGAGAAAAAGAAAGAGCATTTCCTTCAGAAAGGTTTGGCCCAATTTCTTCTTTGTAAATTTTTGATTGTATCATATCAGGAATTAAAATATGGATGATATCTGCTTCTTTGCATGCTTGTGATACTGACATTACCTTATGCCCATCGCTTTGTGCCTTCTTCCAGCTTTTTCCACCCTCTTTTAATCCAATTAGGATATTAAGGCCAGAGTCTTTCATGTTATTAGCTTGTGCGTCACCTTGAATTCCATAACCAATAACTGCTATAGTTTGATTCCTAATAGGGTCTAGACTCACATCAGCATCTTTCCAAGTTTTTGCCATGCTAGGCCTCAAATTAAAGCAAATTTAAAGCCTTTTGGCCTTAAAATGTCTGGAATAAATTACAAACAATTTCTTAACTAATTTTATAGTAAAATTTAATCAATGGCTGGAATCATCAAACAAACAAAATTTCAAGAAAAAGCCGCTTTAATTCTAAATGATGTAGCCGAAGTTGTTCTCAAGTGGAATTTAGGTAAGATAACAAATGATGATGCTATGAATAAGATTAACAAAGCATTTGCAAAACAAGATTTTTTTAATTCATAAAAATTCTATACTTTAATGAAAAAAATGTGTTTGGGAAAAATTACAAACAATTTCTTATGTATTTTTAATTTGTAATAATATTGAACAAGGACACATACCTGCCATACCAAGTAGTTGTGTTTCATTTGTGCCTTGTTTTTTTTATTTTAACTCAATTTTTGTTTTTTAATAGATCTAGTGGCCATAATCATTTCAACTTCATTTCTATGTTTCAAACAATAAAGTTCTACGGCTTTGCATTTAGGACAATTCAAATATTTTCTATAATCAATTAATTCAATATCAAATTCTAAACAATTTATTCCATCCCACCATTTGTTTGGCATAAATTTCTTGAAAAAATCATCCTTTATAGATCATTCTATCAAATTATACTCTAGATATGAAATTGAAAGTAATTATATGGATATAATTTTCTTACAATTCAAACATTTTACCTTCACATTTGAAACATCAAGACGTTCAAATTTCTTTGACCCACAGTCAGGACAAATTGGACATGCTCTTAGCCCTTTCAATTAATACTCCTGAGGTTTTGTATCAGTTTTAAAAATTGTTTTTATTCGTTTTACTCCATTAATTTTTTTAATAATTTCAACTACCGAGGATGGAACAAGTTTTTCCCATTGGCCATCATTTGCGATCATTTGTCTTATTTTGGTGGCATTATATTGTTCTCGATCAAAAAATTTAGGAGTAACTACTGCATACCCAAAATCAGCTAATAGCATTACAACATAATCATTTCCACTGTAAACTTTGTCAAAATGTGGCAATGATGATTTAAGATATGAAGCCCATGTTGATACGTTGAATTGATTTTCAATTGCTACGATATAACATCTGGATAAATCAAAATTATTTTCCTTTAGAGTTTTATGTATCATCTCTATGCGTTCTCCAGAGGTAAAAGGATCTTTTTCAATGTAGTTGAATTGAGAACCAGTTAATGCAATTATTACTTCATCACATTCATTTAAAATCTGCTTTACTAGTTCTAAATGTCCTAAATGAAAAGGTTGGAATCTACCCATCATCAAACCGCGCATGATTATGAATTAATTTGGTTTTAATTAAATATGAAAATTTCTCTTTATGTATTGATTATAGTGTATTTTAAAATTGATTTATTATCAATTGGACTTTGATCACATTTCATTACAAAGCCATGTAAATTTTCAAGAAGTTTTGCTTTACCAGTTTTTTCATCATAGAAGCTAAAATTGAATAAATCTTGATCTATTACTCCACATATTGTTTGATCATCCAATTTGTCACCATTTTTTTGTTCTAATGATATTGCTACTATGGAGTTATCTTTCACTCTTGCGTCTTCAATAAAATAGATGTTTCTTGATTGATGTGGACACCAACCACTCAAAAAGGCTTCAATCATATTTCTGTCACTACAATCAATATCAGTAATAGGGTACAGTTCTGTAGAGTAAACTTTTGCAGGTTCTTCAAGGGAGTTTATTCTTGATTTTAATTCGTCTACTTCATTTTTTAATTGACCAATTAATGCGGCTGAATTACTTTCAGAAGGAGATAACGAAGATACCCCATCAGTAATTAGACCCGATTTTATCTCTTGAAAGAAAGCAAATATCATACTAAATGCATTTGAGGTATTATCATTAGATTCAACCGCAAATACAGTAGATACTGAAGTAACAATCCCAATGCCCAATGCAAGAATTATCGCATACATAATTCGAGCTTTTTGTCCCATATAGGAACAAAGTCATTATTTTACTAAAGCAGAGAGGAAAATATCCCTTAGAAATGGTTCCACTATGGCAAAAAAAATTATAAAATTTTCCCACTGCCAAGAATCCGTACTGTAGTGGATTCAGGCTTTAGAATTACACAAATTTCATTTTTATCGCATACTACTGGTTTTTCAAATTCCAAAATAAGAGGATTAATTGATTTGAATTTAGCTGCCTTTATTTGCATTCCAATACTTACAAGACACATTTGATTTTCAGCTATTGGGTTTTTGTAAAACGGATTTTGCTTAAAGTCAAGTTTTAATTCACTTTGAATATTTTGAGAGAAATCTTCACAAAGATAATCTCCTCTGTTAACTTCATCTACTTTAATTCCTTTTACTGACAATCCAACTCTAGCAGGGGATGTTGCCTCCTCTACTGGATCATCGTGCATTTGAATTGATTTAATCATAACATCTTGACCGTTAGGAAATAATTTTAAATTATCATATTGTTTTAATTTTCCTTGAAGAACTTTCCCCAGTACAACAGTTCCTACTCCTTTAACATCAAAGCAATGATCAATTACAATTTTTGTTTTTCCTTGTTTTGATGTAGGAGGTATTTTGTTTATCTCCTGTTTAATATCAGATGAATTAACGTGCTTATATTTCTCTAAAACAGTTCCTTTAATCATTGCAAATAATCTATTTTCATCTACTTCATACGAATGACTAAGAATACCGTCAGTTTTTTTTAACATATCTAATGCAATAATTTGTTCCCCGGTAAACTTGTCTAAAGATGCAACATAGAAGATTACGTATTCGGCCAGGTTTATTGCTTGAAAAAGTGGTTGAATTTTATCAGGAAACCCACTTGGAGTGACCCAAGTTCTAATAATGTCAGACTCTTTTTTATCAAATAATGTAACATCAGTAGAGGTTCCCTTTTTACCAAAATCATTAGCAATTGTTTGCTCACCTAATACTACAAAATTAATCGATTGCATCGTATTTTTTAACTAAAAATGATTTCGTATTAAATGTTCAAATCTTTGGGGA
>JBHIUZ010000016.1:13600-25915 GCA_042138025.1 Nitrosopumilaceae archaeon
ATAATAAATTAAACTACACATTGACATTATCTTAAGGAAAGGATTTTAACATCATTGAATAACTAGCAAATCTATGATTTTTAGCTAAAATTTTTTTTTGAATAAATTTTTTGATCGGTTTTTTAGTATGTCCTAAATATCCTAGGGGGTTTTTTATCAAACCCTCTTGTTGTGATTGTTTTAAAACTTCATCTGTTGGACAGTAATAATTTAAAATTTTATTTTTGATAATTTTTTGGAGAATTTTTCCTGATTTTTTTGATTGGGCAAAATCATTTTCTAAAGAGGACCCAAAAAAGTATACACTCTCAATAATATTTTTATTCTTAGGCGAGCTTGCAAGTTTTTTTATAGTACTTAAAATGACTTCGGTTCCAAGTGAATGGCCAATTAATCTAATCTTTGTAATTGGATTTTTTTTCTTAAAATAAATTATAAATTCCGAAAGATTTTGCCCATTTTGTTTTGCTATTTTTTGACCAACTCGAAGCGCTTTTACCTGGGATTTTTTAATATGTGCACCCTTTGTGTTTGAATCATAACTAAATCCTATCACAGGATAAACATAACCTAATTGTTGTAATCTTCGTTTAGCAAGAATAATTTTATCTATGGCACCTTTGCGGTCATTACGAAGTCCATGAATCATAATGACGAGTTCTTTTGTGCCATTTAATTTATCAAAGCTTTTTTTTGGGTATAAACGAAAAGAATTTTTCTTAATTTTTTTTCCTGTTGATAGATCATAATTACCTCTTGTTGAAATTCTGAGAATTTTTTTGTGTAATGAATTCAATTTTACTTTATTTTCCTAAATTTTTCTTGTGATTTTCAATGTCAGTTGGCTCTACTTTTGTAAATAATGGAGATGGTTCTCCCAGATTATGACCACTATTGATAGTTATTTCAGAAATTGATTTCCATTTTTGGTCTGAAACATCACCTTTGAGTCCTAATTGCATCCAAATTTTTTGAGAAGATTCAGGAATGAATGGAAAAAGTGCAATTGAGAGACTCTTTACGGCATTTACAGAGAGATATACACATGTGTTTGTTCCCTTTTCTTTTTTCCAAGGTTCTTTATGTTGAAAATATTGGTTAAAATGGGCTGAAAATTCAAGAATTTTCTTTAATGCTCTATCCAAATGGTTTTGTTCCATAAGAATTCCTACATCATCAGATAAGTTGTTGATCTTGTCTTTAGCATCTTGGTCTAATTGATCATAATCTTCAAAATTTGGAAGTTTACCGTCAAAACTTTTTTTTGTAAATCCTAACGCACGATTAACAAAATTACCTATATTACCAATTAACTCTGAATTAATTTTTGTTTCAAATGAATCCCAATCAAAATTAATGTCATCTTGAGAGTAGGGGTTTATTGAAATTAAATAAAATCTCAAATAATCTGCAGGATAATAATTAAGAAATTCTTTTAATCCAATGTACCAGTTTCTACTTTTTGAAATCTTTTTAGATTGTAAAGTTAGATGTCCTCTTGTAGGAATATAATCAGGTAATTTGAATTCTTTTTCAATCCCAATTCTCATTGCAGGCAAAAATAGATAATGATGGTAAACAATATCTTTTCCAATAAAATGGTAAATGTCAGCTGAGTTCCAAAATTCTTTACCATCAATTCCTTTATCTTTTAGAAATTTGAGAGTGGATGAAATGTAGGCAAGATGATTATCAAACCATCCATAAAACACCTGACCTTTGGAGCCAGGTATTGGCACACCCCAAGAAATATCACGTGTGATATCCCAATCAATTAAACCTGTTTTTATCCAATTTTGGACATATTTTTTAACATCTTTTTGAAGATGAGGAGCGTTTTCAAGGTATTCATTTAGCTGCTTTGAAAAATTTTTTAATTTGAAAAAGTAATGAGTTGTTTTTTCTTTAATTGGAGTTTGGCCGCATATAGAACAGTGCGGATCGTCAATTTCTTCTGGAACACGACCACATTTTTCACATAGATCAGAGTATTGTTCTTCTGCTTTGCAATATGGGCATGTACCAATCACATATCTATCAGGGAGAAATTTTTTGTCGTTATTACAATAGAATTGAACAATTTCAGATTCGTAAATATGATTTGACGCTTGTAATTTTTTAAAAACATATTGAACAAATTCAATATTTTCTTTGGAGCTAGTTTTATAGAAAAAATCAAAATCTATGTTAAAAGCTGAAAAATCATCATAATCTCGTTTATTCCAATATGCAACATATTCTTCAGGGCTTTTTCCCTCTTTTTCTGATTGAATTAAAATTGGAGTTCCAAAATCATCTGATGCACAAATGTAATAGGCTTCTACTTCATTTTGCTTCAAAAATCTAGTCGTGACATCTGCTGGGAGATAAGTAGAAGCAACATGACCTAGATGGATTTCCCCGTTAGAATATGGTAACGCACTAGTAATGATGGCTTTTTTTTGCATTAATTGAGATTTGTCCTATAACTATACTTGAAGTTATAGCTTGAAAATTTCTAACATTAACTATATCCTTTGTAATGATGAAAATGAGGAACATCAATCATCAATGGCCCGTACATTATAAAACGCTCCGCACAAAACGAGAACTTTGCAAAGGCACTAATTTGAGAGATGCGATGTGCGGAGCATTAATACTATAAAATATTGAATACAATATACCATTTACGGATTTATGAATATAGATTATCTATTCCAAGTTTTAGTTCTATATTATGAGATTTAGTTCCAACTATTCATGTATTTTATTTGTTCTTTTGTAAGTTTATCAATTTTAACATTCATTGCCCTTAATGCATCAAAGGCAATTTGTTTATCAATTTCTTTTGGTACAGGAATTACTTTATTTTCCATTTTTTTATGATTTTTAAGGATATACAAAATTGAGCCTAATTGATTTGAAAAGGATTGGGCCATGACTTCTGCAGGATGTCCTTCTGCGGCAACCAAGTTAGCTATTCGTCCTTCTGCTAAAAGATAAATTTTCTTTCCGTTTGATAAAGTACATTCATCAAGATTCGGCCTCACCCTTCTTACCGATTTTGATTTTTTAAGTAAAAAGTTTGCATCAACTTCTACATCAAAGTGACCTACATTTCCTACAACAGCACCATTTTTCATCTTTAGTAGATGTTCTTTCCTGATTACACTAGTCATTCCAGTACAAGTAATAAAAATATCACCAATTTTAGCGGCTTGTGCCATAGGCATAACATCATAACCATCCATATGAGCTTCTAGAGCTTTTACTGGATCTACCTCGGTAACAATAACTTTAGATCCCATACCATGTGAGCGTGAAGCAACACCTTTACCAACCCATCCATATCCTACTACAACCACACGTTTTGCTGCAAACATCAAATTCATTGCTCTAAGATAACCATCAATTGTACTTTGTCCTGTGCCATACCTATTATCAAACATATGTTTTGTATCGGCATCATTTACGGCAATGACAGGATAGCGAAGCTTTCCCTGTTTTTCAACAGCCTTTATTCTATTAACTCCAGCAGTAGTTTCTTCAGTAGCTCCTAAAATTTTTAATGATTGGTTTTGTTTTTCAAAATGAGCTTTAATGTTCAAATCTGAACCGTCATCAGTGAGAATTTGGGGTTTATGGTTTAAGACTTGTTGAATACACCAGTCATACTCTTTTGCAGTTTGACCTGACCATGCATACATGTGAATCCCTTCTGAAGCTAAAAATGCAGCAATATCATCTTGGGTTGTTAAAGGATTTCCACCACATGCAGCCACTTTTGCTCCAAGCTCTTTTGCCCCCATGAGGAGCACAGATGTTTCCTTGGTAATATGCAGACAAAATCCTAGCGTAATTCCTTTTAGAGGTTTAGATTTTTTTAATCGATTTAGAGTGTTATCAAGAATTTGCATATGGCTTCTTGCCCAGTCATAAGATAATTTCCCTTGTTTGGCAAGTTTTGGATTCTTAATTTTACTCAATATTTGACAACAGAAGAAACCTGTTATAAAATTCTATCAAAACTAGATAAGAATCTAAATAAGTGGTAATTTTAAATAATTTTTAAATGACTTGGAAAAAAGTAGCAGAAAAGGGATCTATTGCAATAGGTAAAGGTCGAGAGTTTAACATAGATGGAAAAAAAATTGCAGTGTTTAATCAAGACGGATATCATGGAATTGATGCAATATGTGTTCATCAAGACGGCCATATTGCACCAGGTAAATTAGATGGGGATATTGTAGAATGTCCTTTACATTTTTGGCATTATAATATTAAAACTGGTAAACTTATCGATTATCTAAAGGATGTAACCCTTCAAACCTATAAAGTTGAAGATAGGAAGGATGGTATTTACATAAATGTGTAATTTTATTAAATTATGTCTAACATGTTTTTCTAGAACATACTAGTTGTATTATATAATTTTATTTTTTTAAGGAATGATGAGAGTTATTGTTATTGATGATGATTATGACGCTGTACGTACATTATCAACATTATTAGAAATGAAGGGGATATCTGTTGAAGGAAAAGGATATGACGGAAAAGAAGCCGTAGAATTATTTAGAATACACCAACCTGATGCAGTACTTTTAGATATGATGATGCCAGAATTTGATGGTAAATTCGCAATAAAAAATTTAAAAAAAGAAGATGAAAATGTAAAAATTATTGTTTTAACTGCATACAAACCTAATTATGAATTTGAAAAAAATGAAGTAGCAGCAGTTTTTGATAAACCATATAATATATCAGAAGTGATTCAGGCTATATCTAAATAGATAATTTTATCCACGTTGACCTAAACCAACACCGTCGGTAATTCCAACAATTATTGTTTTTTCAGTAGATGGAGAGGTTTCATTTACTTCAACTAGTTGATTTTCATCTAAAATATAATCTTGCAAAGTAGCAAATCCTATTACAGAGGTTATTACAAAAAATATAATCAAAAGTGTTTTTCTTGATTTCATAAATTTTAATCATAATTTATGAGATAAGAGAATGAGTGTGTTTATTTTAATCGATCCTGACTGATTTTTAGAAAAATGATATTTTCATACTCATGCAGCACCGTAACAAAAGACCCATAATTTTTATGCCAAATCATTGAAAATAATAAATTATGAATCAGAAAATTCTAAATGAAATTTTAAATCAGGATTATTCGTCAATAATTAAAAAAATAGAAATATTTCTTAAAGAACAAGTTTCGATTTCTAAAACTAATGGACTGATACTTGGGTTAAGTGGTGGGATTGATTCGGTTACAACTGCTTTTCTTTGTGCCAAAGTCTTTAAAGAAAAAACTCTTGCCCTTGTAATGCCAGATTCAAAAATATCACCAAAAGAAGAAACTGAAGATGCATTAAAAATTATTGAAGATTTAGGAATTGATTACAAACTGATTGATATTAACTTGATAGTTTCAGAATACTCAAAATATATAGAACCAAATAAAAAAGCATTAGGAAATTTAAGAGCTAGAATAAGATCAGATTTACTTTACTATTATGCAAATTCTAAAAACTTGTTAGTTGTTGGGACCAGTGATAAAAGTGAATTTTTTATTGGATACTTTACAAAATTTGGTGACGGGTCAGCAGATATTCTTCCAATTGTGTCACTTTATAAGACACAGGTAAGAGAACTTGCAAAATATCTTGGAGTCCCAAATACAATAATAGTAAAAAAAAGTAGTCCGAACTTGTGGCTAGATCATAATGCCGAAGAGGAAATTGGCGCCAAATACGAAGAAATTGACTTAATCTTACATTGTATCGTGGATGAAAAATTATCAGTTGATGAAACTATTGAAATTACAAATATTAATGAAAAAATTGTTAATAGAATTAATTTATTATACAAAACAAGTGAACATAAGAGAATAACTGCAGCAAAATTATAAGTTATATGGTAAAAAATATGAAAATTAAAGATACCTTAAGTAAAAACGAAAAAGTTCTAGACACGTCTAACAAAGTTAGAATTTATGTATGCGGGGTAACAGTTTATGATGAATCTCATATTGGGCATGCACGAACTATTATTGTTTTTGATGTTTTACGACGATATTTAGAATCAAAAGGAATTGATATTGAATTCATACAAAACTTTACAGATGTAGATGATAAAATCATTAACAGAGCTAAACGAGAAAATTTACGTGCATCAGCTATTAGTTCGAGGTATATTGATAATTACTTTAGAGATTTTGATAATCTAAATGTTCTTAGAGCAACAAAATATCCCAAAGCCACAGAACATATTGAAGATATGCAGAAACTAATTAAAAGTCTTGTAGATAAAAATACTGCGTATATTTCAAAAAATGGGGTTTATTTTTCAGTTGAAAAATTTCCAGAATATGGGAAGCTTTCAAAGAAAAAAATCGAAGATCTTTTATCGGGAGCTAGAGTCGAAGTAGATGAATCAAAAAATAATCCACTAGACTTTGCATTATGGAAATTTTCAAATGATGATCCTTCTTGGGAGAGCCCGTGGGGGCGTGGAAGGCCAGGATGGCATATAGAATGCTCAACTATGAGCATAAAATATTTGGGAGAAAATTTTGAGATTCATGGGGGAGGGAGAGATTTAATTTTTCCACATCATGAAAATGAAATAGCGCAATCTGAATCATTCACGCAAAAACCATTTACAAAAATTTGGATGCACGTAGGAATGATTACAATTAATGGAGAAAAAATGTCAAAATCAAAAGGAAATATAAAAACAATTAGACAAGTACTAGAAAATTATGGTCCAAATATAATTAGACTATTTTGTTTATCTGGACACTATTCAAAACCAATTGATTATTCAGAAGAATTATTAGTTGAAAATATTACGAAATGGAGACAAGTTGAATCATGTTATTATGAAATGAATCTTGCCGAAGGAGATGGAGATATTAGTCAGATTGAAAAAGTAATCTTAGATTGTCAAGATAGATTTGATGATGCCTTAGATAATGATTTGAATACGCATTTAGCATTATCTGCTTTTTTTAAATTTGTAAATGAAATTAATCAATTAGCGGCACAAGAAACAATTACAAAATCCATTTCAGAACTGGCAATTCCTACTTTTGAGAAAATGATGAATGTTCTTGGGTTAATAATTCCAGCAATTAGTATTGAAGAGATCATCTCTATTAATGAATTAATAAAAAAACGAGAATCCCTACGTCTAGAAAAAAAATTCTCAGAGGCAGATAAAATTAGAAAACAAATTACTGAAATGGGGATTGAGTTAATTGATCATAAAAATAAAACTACTTGGATGAAAAAAGAAAAAATTCAGGCAGAACACAAACTAAAAAAAATTTAAGATTGAGATTAAAATCTACAAGTTTCAAAATTTTTTCTTAAATGCAATCTTTTAATTTTTATTACTACAAAGGCAGGAATTACGAAATACATTCCTATGTTTAATAAAATTAGTCCAATTCCATATGATAAAACTTCCCACTCACTGTCAATATTTACATAATTTAGTAATGTAAGTGAAGTAAGCAAAGGAGATATAGTTATCTTGACACCTTCTTTAAAAATAGAGTTTTGTCTTTCCCAATCAGCAATAGTTGGAGAAAAGGAATAATAAAATGCATTAAACCCGCTCATGAAGGTTTTTCCTGAATTTGTTTTAAGTAGAGTATTGTCTCGTAATTCACGTAGTGATTGAACTTGAGGAGAAATTTCAGAGCCATAGGCAGCTGTTGCAATTAAACATCCACCACCAGATTTTTTTTCTGCCACACAGTATCCATCTATCAAAACAGTTCCAGGTCCGCATGTACCTATTTCTAAAACTGGCTCTTGTACTCCTACTGCTTCATAAATTGTATAATCAGGGAAATTAGAATCAAACCAGTCTTTGTACGATGGTTCATTGTTGTATCTATCAATGTAATATTGTGGGTCACGGGAAGTATCTACAAAAGAAAGAATGGGTTTTTCTGATGTATTTTCAGAAAAAAATCCTGGAATAGCTAATTCTATAGCTTCTTCAATAGTATAATCTGGAAAATTTGTATCAAACCAGTCTTTGTATGCGGGTTCATTGTTATATCTATCAAGATAGTATTGACCACCTTGTGTAGGATCTATAAAATCTGGAATATTAGATGTCGATTCAGGTTCATCTGGTTGTGGAGTCACACTAATTGTGGCATATGAAAGACTAGTACCAATTGAATTTATTGAATATACCTTGTACTGATATGTTGTACCAGTCATTACTCCCGTATGAGAATATTTTGTATTTTTTCCAACATTAGATGAGAGAATTTTATAGTTTTCATTGTCTTTTTTTACCTCAATTTTGTAACCAGTAATTGGCGAGCCTCCATCATCAGCAGGGGGGTTCCATGAGAGATTAATTTGGGTGGGGGAAAATGCATTTGCAATTAAAGATAGGGGAGGTCCAGGTTCTTTGTCGGGTTGTGGAGGCGTAGAAGTTTCAGAGGGCGTAGCTGATGCTTCGTTAGAAGGGCCACTTGTTCCTGCCAGATTAATAGCATAAACCTTGTAAGAATACATTGTATCAGTTTTCCGATCTAGATGAGAATATACTCTAGTTGTGCTTTCGGTGTTTTTTTCTAGAGTAACATACGTGCCATTTGCAACTTTTACATCTATCCTATATCCAGTAACGGGGGTTCCTCCATCAGTTTTTGGATAATTCCAGTTAAGATCAATTTGTATTGGAGATGTTGCCATAGCAATCAAATTTTGTGGTGGACTGGGAATGGTGTATTTTGATGGAGGTTTAGAATCTAATGTGGGTGTAACCGTTGCAGAATCTGAAAAATCAGAGTTGGTTCCAATATTATATCTTGCTTTAACAACAAAGGTATATTCATCTCCAGTTTTTAGTCCAGTTACAGTATAACTGGTTTGCTGATTGTTCGTTTCTTTTATAGTATTATAAACTCCAGGTGCTAATTCTTCTGAAATAGTGTAACCGGTGATAGTTCCACCAAATGTATTAGATGGAGCAACCCAAGATAGGAGAACGGAAGTAGGAGATATGTCGTCTGCTATTAAACTAGTTGGCACCATAGTATGACCCGGCTTTGTTGATGCAATATTTGATGGAAAGCTAGTTCCATCAGAATTTTTTGCATATACCCGATAAGTGTAAAGTGTTCCTTCATTAAGACCACTATGAGTGTAAGTAGTTACAAGTCCAACTGTAGATAACATTGTATAATCTCCTGTAGTTTTAAATTCAATGTCATATCCAGTTACATCAGGACCACTATTTGGCGAGGGTTCTTTCCAAGATAAAATTATTTTAGTTGGACTTCCAGCAACTGCCTTTAGACTTCGAGGTGGATTTGGAGCAATATTTTCTATGGGTTGTGATGATGTGGAAAGGGGAGTTGCAGAGGCTTCATTAGATGTAGAACTTGCACCAATAGAATTTATTGCAGAAACTTTGTATGTATATTTAGTATTTGTAGTTAGGTCAGTATCAGTATATTTTGTATTAGTACTTTGAGTATTTTCAACTAGTGTAGAATAAGTGCCACTTTCTTCTTTTACTTGAATTTTATAACCAGTAACAGGTGGTCCGTTGTTTGTAGCAGGTTTTATCCAAGTAAGCTCAATTGATGTAGGAGACATGTCTTTTGCAGTAAGCGAAGTAGGAGCATTAGGCGGAATATTTTCTAATGGGGTAGAGTTTGATCTAGGGGTAGCAATTGCTTCTGGAGAAGGATTAACACTTTGTCCTACACTATTTATTGAATAAACTCTGTAAACATAAGTTGCATCAGTTGTTAGTCCGATATGAGAATAAGTCGTTGTGGTGTTTCCAGTATTTGTAACCAAGTCTAAAAATATAGTTGATGGAAGTTTGTAATATTGAATTTTGTACCCTATAATAGAAGATCCTCCATCATTTTCAGGGGTATTCCAAAATAAATCAACTCGAGTAGGGGAGCTAGGATGAGCAAGGAGGTTTGTGGGCCTATTTGGAACATCGGGGCTTCCAGCCTCAGTTTCAAGATAAAAAATTGGAAGTAAGGCTAGTCCTAAAAGTAGTAAAAATATAATTTTTCTAGTCGTAGATTTTACTAGAAACATCACTTTTAGAAACTAGTGAATTAAACATTACATTGTTTTAAATCAACTTCTATCGATTAAATGGGGTCTAGAAAAAAGACTTATTTTTTGGAGGCACTAACTAAAGAGATAACATCTCTATCTCGAAGCTGATAACTAACAGGCAGTCGTAATTTGTATCTTAAATCTTTTCCATAAAGAAGGCCTTTAGGTAAATCGGTGTGTATTTCTTTTGCCAAGTCTTCCACAGTAGACCCATCCTTCATCAAAATTAAATCAGGTAAAACCCTACCTTTCTTATCAGAAAGTTTATCCTCATTTGCTACAGGATAAACAGAATTCATTTTAAGTAATTTGAACACTGCAATGTTTATTGCAAATTGAACACCAGTACGCATGTATTCACCCATAATTCCTCTTTTGATAAATTCTAACGCATTTTTTTGTTTTTCGTTTAGTTCTTCTGGATTTAGTATTTCAAATTGTTCAGAACCTGGAGAATATTTGATTAACCTTTTTTGTTCTGCTCTTCTTAAGCTTAGCTCACTATCAGCACTAGCTGGAACAACAATCATGTCATTGTAACGTTCCCTTAATCGGTCAAAGGTTTTATCTCCACCTTTAATGTCTATTTTATTTGCAACTATCAAAGTTGGTTTTGAAATATGTCTAAGATAAGCAGCAAATTTTTTAGTATCTTGTGAATCAAAATCACTAAAATTTTTATCTTCTAAATTTGTTGCTTTGAGTGCATCTTTTACATGATCTTTTTTTGCACCAATTCCACGATAAAGGTCAGTTAAGACATCAATTTTATCCGAGTCACCTTCAAGTAATTTTGAAACCTTCTCACGATTTCCCTCTAAAATTTTATGATACCACATTATTAGCTCTTCTTCAATGTCTGCAAAATCTGAAATTGGGTCTCCTGAACCAATTTCAGTTACTTTCCCAGATGAATCAACGCTTCCAGAAACATCTACAATGTGAAGTAAAGCATCGGATTGAGCAGCAATAGATAGAAACTGATTTCCCAATCCCTTTCCTTTCCAAGCATCTTTAATTAATCCGGGAAGATCAATTAACTCAATTGGGATGTATCTCCATCCATCTTTACATTGTGAATTATTTGGGTTATCATCAACTCCAAATTCAGAATGAACACATAAAGTAATGGCGTGAGCTGTGGCGGTTTCTGCTTTTTTTGTAGTAAATGGGTATGAAGAAATTTCAGCTGAGGATAAGGTAGCTGCATTAAAAAAAGTAGTCTTGCCGGTATTTGTTTTGCCGATAAGACCGATTTTAATCGGCATATTATGATTTTTTGCTTA
Source organism: Nitrosopumilaceae archaeon (assembly GCA_042138025.1). GTDB lineage: Archaea > Thermoproteota > Nitrososphaeria > Nitrososphaerales > Nitrosopumilaceae > CSP1-1. The sequence goes on from JBHIUZ010000016.1 coordinate 24,993, forward strand.
GAATATTTATCTCTGCCTCTATAGTTTGGTTAAATCATCTTTTAGTTTTTTACAGGAATTTTTGAGCTCATCAATAGACCAATCAATTTCATCAAGATCTTCTTGACTAAGGTTACCATTCCAATTATCTAAAGTAGTTTTTCCAATTTGAGTACAGTTATACAAAAGTCCCCAGTATGGATGATGTTCAGCAACAGTATAAGTAAGCTCCGCAACATCTTCAATTCCATTTTTAGCTCTTGATAAAGAATCAATTTTTTCACCATAGATTCTAATTATGTTTGATTCAATATTTTCATCTACCTTTATCATTGTGTTGTGTTTTTCATATGATTTTATTAATTCTAAAAGAGATTGGTAGAAATCAGAAAAGGTTTTTTTGGACATTTTTATAATAATCTTTGATGTTCGGCAAGCATACATCTGTTAAAAATAACTTTGATTCCCGCTTTACGTGCAAGTTCTTCTGCTTCAACATTATGAATCCCTTCTTGTAACCAAATTACTTTTGGTTTCTTTTTTATTGCTTCTTGAACTACAGGTAACACTTGATCTGATGGCCTAAACACGTCTACTATATCAATTGATTCAGGTATTTCATTTATAGAATGGTAACATTTCTTATCTAAAATTTCATTGGCTGTAGGATTTACAGGAAGTATGTTATATCCATTTTGGGCTAAATATTTAGGAACGTAATGAGCTGCCTTTTCTTGATTTTTTGACATTCCAATTACTGCTACATTTTTTAATGAAAAAATTTGTTTTATTTCTTCATCCGAAAAAGAATCCCTATTCATGATTTACGAAAATATGATTAGTTATTAAGATATTTCCTTATTTTGATTATAGTAAATAGTGGAGCACCAAAATATATTCCAAGATTTAACAAAATTATTCCAATTCCATACCCTATCATCTCT
>JBHIUZ010000017.1:0-25300 GCA_042138025.1 Nitrosopumilaceae archaeon
CTAAAATTCACAAGCAATTCAATACTGCCCTCAAACGAGCAAAAACAAGGCAGTCTGTTCTAAACGCATATTGGGCTCACAAAAAACAACATGAGCGACTTTTAAAAGCTCATCTAAGAGAAGAGATGGCCCAAGTAAACCGTATAAAAAATAAATTGGATTACAAATAGCTACAAAAAAATCAATCACTTGTGATGGATTTTCAGTCCATCATTTTATTTTTGTATTTTCATGACATTATTAAACTAGATAGCAATTACAATTGATGAATTTGAAAAAAATTGAATTAAACAAAATTTACAACATGAATTGTATAACAGGAATGACCCTAATTCCTGATAAAAAAATAGATCTAATAATTACTGACCCTCCTTTTGCCATTGACTTTAAGGCAAAAAAGGAAAACTATAACAGAACAGCATCTAGAGTAATTTCTGGATATAACGAAATCAAAGCTGAACAGTATTATGATTTTTCATTTCAATGGATGAGTGAGGCTTTTAGAATATTAAAAGAATCTGGAAGCATGTATATTTTTTCTGGATGGAATAACCTCAAGGACATTTTAATGGCATTAGACGATGTTGGCTTTACTACCATAAACCACATCATATGGAAGTATCAATTTGGTGTTGTAACTTCTAAAAAGTTTGTCACATCGCATTATCATTGCCTATACGTGTGTAAAAATCCAAAGAAAAGAAAATTCTATTCTTTTACTAGATTTAAAAAAAATTCTAAAAGCTCAGATGGAAAAAGCCTCCACTACCAAGACAAGGAAGATGTCTGGTTAATAAAGCGTGAATATTGGACGGGAGATAAAAAAACTCCTACCAAACTTCCTTCTGAACTAATTGAAAAAATTTTAGAATACTCATCGAAAAAAAATGATCTTGTGCTTGATCCATTTTTGGGTTCTGGACAAGTTGCAATAGTTAGCAAAAAGAAGCAAAGACAGTTTTTAGGCTTTGAAATCGTAAAAGAGTATTATAAATTTGCAAAAAAAAGACTTGATAAGAACATGTATAGAATTAAAGAAACAGCTTAATTTGCTCTAATTCTTTTTTTCAGTATTAGGATGATTTTGTTTTCCCATTTTTTCAGAAATTAAATAGCGAATCTCTTCATCTGATTTATTTGAAGAATCAATTCCAAGAGATTTTGCAATAGTATCTAGCTTTTGTCTTTCATTTTCAACCGGACCTGATATCTCTAAATTAGAATTTGAAAAATCTTTGAATTGTTTCTCCATTTCGTTTTTTGCCTTATTGTATTCTCCAACTGCTTTGCCAAGTTTTTTTGTAACCTCTGGAAGCCGATTCGTACCTAAAAGAACAATGAGAGCTACAAAAATGATTATTATCCACTCACTACCCATAATATTTAGCCAATAATACATCAAGTGTACTTAGTTTATTCTAAAAATAAAGTTATGTAATTATTAATGTAATTTATTCTAATTATTGTCTATAAAAAATAAAAAAAGGAATTAAGCGCTTTAATTCAATTTAGAAGAATTTATCTAAAGTGGTGCGCCTTGTCTGCCTTTTACTGTGGGGGCAGTCTTTTTTCTTGCATCCATTATTGGATATATATCGGACATACCTTAGGTAAAACTAATGGAAGATAATAACGAGCTGATGCGCAAATGAACGAAAACTTCTTTTATATTTATCTCAAAATTGTTTTTTCTAATTAAACAAACAGAAATTTCTCATTAAATTAAATCAGAAAGTGTCAAAATCATATATATGCACTATTAAATTCTCTCATTTAACGAGTTTATAATTTTTTTTTAGTTAGTTACTCTATACCTTCTTTGGTGGTACTATTATGTTTCTTTCAATAAATGCACACTTCATACATGACATAGCTTTTCTAAATCATGTCAAAAATAATAGTTCGATGTTGTGCAAATGCATGAAATTTCCTTTTATATTAAAGATCTAAAGGAAATGATATCTAAATACGTTTAAAATCAAATTTGTTGTAAATTATAAAAAACATAAAACGATAGAAATTTTTTATATTTATGATCACACTTTCTGAATGTCTTTTTATTTCCACTGAATCTGTAATTTATTCCTCTTAAGAATAATTATTCCAGTTACAATGATTCCTATAATAAAAAATCCTAGATACGGCGTATCCTTGTAAAAGATTTCAGAAACAATTCCTGCAAACAAAGGACCTGCTGCCCAGCCAATCCCAAAGGTTGCCTCATATGCTCCAATCAAACCTCCTGAGAACTTTTTTTGCGCCTTTCTCATTATAATCTCAAAGGTTAAAGGAAAATAGATTGTAAAGCCAAAGCCCATCACCAGCATGGCTATAGTAAACATCTCAAATGTAGATGAATAAAACACAATTAACATCCCAATGGCAATAGATAGCATAGTAGCTATCAAGCTATGAAATGTCCTTTTTTCAAGAGGCCCAACAAACGCCAAAGTCGCAAGTCTTGATATTCCAAAAATAAAAAACAACAACTCTATGTTAGATTCAGAAATAGAGCGGTCATTCATAAATGCAGGATAAATCGTTAGAAATGTCCCAAAAGCACTACTACAAAAAATTAGCATCATAACAATAATTGGAAATTTAGTGATCTGCTTTATGGACCCAAATGAGATTACACTGTGTTGGGTGGTCTTCCCATATTTTGAAAGCATCAAACCTGTAATTATTGCTAAAGCGATTGCATATGTTGAATATTGAAATAATATTCTATATGTTACATCAAAGTTTTCAAGCAAAAGAGTTCCAATGAGTGGGCCAATCATTAGTCCACCTACAAAAAACCCCATAAACCTTGCAATTGACTTTACTCTGTTTTCAGGAGATTCAACATGTGATATGATTCTCTCACAGGGAGGCCAAAAAAATGCATGAGCCATCCCAGTAAGTGCTCTAAAAAATGCAACCTCAGGAACCGAATTAGAAATTGAAAGCAAATAGACTGATAAAGTATTTAGTGCAATTCCTGCAGATAGCAACAAGCCGTTGTTGAATTTGTCAAGCAAGATTCCAACAAATAATGGAATAAACATGTATGGTAGAAAATTTGTTAGTCCAATAATTCCCAGCTCAAAATAAGATGCACCAATTATCTCCTTTGAAAAAACTGGAACTATTGGATTATGCATCCCGTAGGATAATCCAACAATTAGGGCTGTAAGATAGACTAGAAGGATTGGAAATTTCATGTCACTTGTAGGCAGCCACCATTATTGCCCCGCCCATCATATCCTTTTCAAATTCTACTTTGGAAAATTTCTCAAGTAAGAGTGACTCTAGTTTTTTGTTTTGAGGCCAACGCTTGTATGTTCCATAAAGTGTAGCAAATTTTAATCCAAGTCTTCCACCTGCAATTAACGCAATAATTGGCAAAATCATTCTAAGATAAAATGAAACCCCTAGTCTAATTATTGGATTATCAGGTTTTCCTAAATCCACTATGACAAACCTTCCACCTTTTTTTAAAACCCTATGAATCTCAGAAATTGCAATTCTAAGATTAATTGCATCTCGAAGTGAATATCCACAAAGTACTGCATCAAACTCTTCATTTTGAAATGGTATGTGCTCAAAAACTCCTGATGCCATGTCAGGCGTTTGCTCAAAAAATTTGCTGGTTTGCTGTAACATGGGTACTAGCGGATCATAAAGTGTGATGTGAATTGGTCCACCTGATACATCAACTGCAGTTTTTGACATGTTGCCAAAACCAGAACCTGCATCTAAAATATAGTCTCCACTTTTGACTCTACCATTAATTCCTCTAATGCGATGCTCTTTGTCTTTTCCCAAAGAGATGTAAGAGTTTACCTTATCATAAACTGGGATGATATCTCGCAGGACATCTAAAACCTCTCCCCAATAACTTCCTAAACCCACAAGAAAACCTGAATTTTAGTATATTATAATTGATATTAGTTATGAGGTAAAATTTTATTTTGAGAATTTCTTGGCAGCATTTTGAACAAATTTTTCTATTTCACTTTCAGCAACTTTTTCAAATATTTGCTTATCAAGTTTAATCCAGGCCATTTTGACATGTTTTGCTCCATCCTTTTTTTCATTTTTTAGATTAATTGCCGCACAGGCAAGTGCTGCCCCATCTTCCAAAGTCATATCATCTTGATAGTATTTTTCTAAAAATTCGGTAACCTCTTCAGAGCTAGCTCCAATTGCTACTGCTGCATATGAAACAAAGGTACCACTTGGATCAGTAACATAGATGGCTCCTCCTTTTTGATCAACTCCTGCTATTATTAGAGCCACCCCGTATGGCCTAACTCCTGAATACTGGGTAAACTGATGACACTGGTCTGCTAGATGTTTTGCCACAGTCTGTACCTCTACAGGCTCATCATAGGTTAGCTTGTTGCTTTGTGAGAAAAATCTCGCATTATCCACTTGAACTCTCGCATCTGGAATGTATCCTGCAGCTGCTACTCCAATGTGTTTATCAACTTGAAATATTTTTTGAGTAATATTTGATACCTGCAAAGCCCGAGGGTTTTCTTCTACTGCCATAATTACTCCGTCTTTGCATTTTACGCCGATCGCAAGAGTTCCTCGTTTTACAGTCTCAATAGCATACTCTACTTGGTATATTCTACCATCAGGTGAATACATTGTAGGTGTCATATCGTAGCCTCGTGATGCCATCATGTCAAGACGAGTTTTTTTATATTCAATTTAAGGGTTAGTTATTTCAAATCAAATTTTTGATATCAAATTTGTTATGAATTTGGAACAGAATTGGACATATGGTTTTAACTCACTTTGGCTATTATTCTGATATGGTTCATGCAATGGTAGAACCCCAACTATTAGAATTCAAGGATCTAATAATATCAAAGTCCCAGTCATTTAACAGAAAACCAGATCGAGCGACTAGAAAATTACTACTTTACTTGTTTACAGGTACAAAGGGCGGTTACACAAGATTAAAAATTATTATGAGTTTAGAGTCAAGACCAATGAATACTCATCAAATAGCTAAACAGATGGGTTTTGATTACAAGGCAATTCAACATCATATGAAAGTTTTAGAAAAAAACAATCTAGTATCAAAAGTTGGAGAAAAATATGGTGCAATTTTTTATCTATCAAATTTTCTTGAACTAAACATTGGGTGTCTTGTAGAAGTAATAGAAAAATTAGATAGAAAAATGAATTCTAAAAAAATCTACTACTGAAATCTTCACTTTAGTTTTGAAATAACTGATTCTATTCCTTCCTTAAATGAGGGATACTCTAATGTATGAAATTTTAAAATTTTTTTATTTGATGCCCTAATTGACGTGGTTAGTAATTTTACAAAATCTCCTCCAAGAACCGTCTTTGCTAAAAAAGTTGGAACACTTCCAGGATGTTTTACTCCTAATTTATCACATGTATAATTAATAAAATCTCTAAACAAAACTGGATTAGAATCTGTGATGATAAATGATTCATCATATGCTTTATTTTCAAAAATTGCAATCAACGAGTTTACTGCATCATCAACATGTACAAGACATCTGTAATATTCTCCAGATTTTGGCATTCTAAAGCTTCCCTTCCTCAATCTACTTACTATCTGTGAGGTAAACCATCCTCCATCCCCATATACCTCCCCCAGATATGCAACAGAAAAATGAATAGAATTTTCTTTACATTTTTTTTCCAAATATCTTTGTGCATCTAATCTAATTTTGGCATAATTTGTATGGGGTTTTAGCGCAGATTTCTCATCAATTATTGCATCTCCAGGTTCTCCAAATACTCCTAAGCCAGATACGTAAACTAGAAAATCTGTTTTGCCATTAATTTGATTAAAAAGATTAACTACTCCTTGAAAATTCACATTTTTTATTATTTTCTTATTTTTTTCCATTGGGGTTACTGCGGCTAAATGAAAAACTACATCAAATTTTTCATTTGGTAGAGAAAAATCATCCTTTGTTAAATCCCCAGAAATTGTTTTAAAATTAGAATTCTGAATTTTATTTTTATTGACTAGACCTATGACAGAATGCCCTTTTTCTGCAAGTCTTGTTGCTAACTTATTGCCAATAAATCCTGATGCCCCTGTTACTAGAATTTTCACTATTATAGAATAAGAAAAAGGATCCTAAAAGACTTGACATTTGGTAAATTACTTAAACAAAATGTGAAAACTCAAACCCCCCCAACCAAACTTAAATATAATCTGATTATAATTATCTCAAATATCTTGGTCAAGAATGATCCATTTGCTAATGCAACAAAGCAACTTGATGATGCTTGTGCAATTTTAAAAATCGATAAAGGCACTCGAGATTACTTGGCAATGCCAAACAAAATCATACGAGTTAAAATTCCAGTAAAAATGGATAACGGAAAGATTAGAGTTTTCACAGGTTTTCGAAGTCAACACAATAATGATAGAGGTCCATACAAAGGCGGAATTCGTTTCTTTAATCCTGAAGGTGGTGTTGAATACATGGAAAGAGAAGTAATGGCACTTTCAGCATGGATGACTTGGAAATGTGCAGTAGTTGACGTTCCACTGGGAGGAGGAAAAGGCGGTGTCTATGTTAATCCAAAAACTGAAAAACTAAGTGAGGGTGAACTTGAAAGACTAACTAGAAGATTTGCATTTGCTATTTCTGAAATAATTGGACCTCAAAAAGATATTCCAGCTCCTGATGTCTATACAACTGGTAAAGAAATGACACAGATTATGGATACGTTTGGAAAATTACATGGCGTTACTAGTCAACCTGGAGTAATTACAGGCAAGCCACTAACAATGGGTGGCTCCTTAGCAAGAAATGTAGCTACAGGTCTAGGAGCTGCATACTGTGTTAGAGAAGCCGCCAAAGTAATAAAACTAAAACTAAAAGGAGCAAAGGTTGTTTTACAAGGATTTGGTAATGCATCAACATTTGCTGGCGAATATTTAGAAAAGATGGGTGCTAAAGTAATTGCAGCAAGTGATTCAAAGGGTTCCATTCTAAGTCCAAATGGTTTCAAAACAAGTAAATTATTAGAATATAAACAAAAGACAGGCTCTGTCGTTGGATTTCCAGGAAGCAAGAAAATTTCAACTGAACAACTGCTCACTACAAAATGTGATGTTCTAGTTCCAGGTGCTCTTGAAAATCAAATTAATTCTAAAATTGCAAATAATCTAAAATGCAAAATTATAGCTGAAGCTGCAAATGGTCCAACTTTACCTGAGGCAGATCCAATTATTTACAAAAAGAAAATTATAGTAATTCCTGATATTTTGGCAAACTCTGGTGGTGTCTGCATATCCTATCTTGAATGGGTGCAAAACAATATGGGATATTATTGGACATTTAATGAGGTTGCAAAGAAAATGGAGGATCATATTACTCGTGGTTTCAAAGACACCTATGAACTATCAAAGAAACACAAAGTTGACATGCGCAGAGCAGCAATGGTCTTAGCTGTAGGTCGTGTTGTCGAGGCTTTCAAAGACAGAGGACTCTGGCCTTAGTTTTTTAATTTAAAAAATATTCGTATGATGCTAAATCTTCAATAAAACGTATTTTTCCTTTTGTTATCGAAACAAGTTTTCTTTTAAATGAAAGATCAATTTTTGTTCTACGTTCTAATTGCTCAATAATTTTTGCAGTAAGATACCTGCCTTTTCTATCCCTATCAAAAAGAATTACCAAACTTTTGTAATGCGAAACTGCGTCTACAAATTTCATTAATCCATGATATCTATGAAATTCTAAGATTTTTGCAGAAACTCCAATCTTTTTTAGAGCAGCAGAATCTCGTTTTCCTTCTACAATGATCGCACAATTTGGTTTTTTATTAAGTAAAACTATCATTTTTTTCAACTCTAAAATTTCTTTTTCGGTAATTTTCATGAAATTTTTATCGCTTTAACATATTAATCACTTTTTTTTAAAAAATAATAAAATGACTGATGTTTTAATTCTCCAAAATTCAAAAATCGAAGGACCAGGTGTTTTAGGAAATCTGTTAGAAACTGACGGGTTTACTTTAAAAACTATTTACACTAAACAAGAAAAAATACCCTCTGATCATTTTTCGCTGCTAGTTGTTTTAGGATCTACAGAAAGTGCAAACGAACCATCTTCTTATCTAGTAGAGGAACAAAAACTAATAAAAAAAACCGTTGAAAAAAATATTCCAGTTTTAGGAATTTGTCTTGGTTCTCAGCTAATTGCAAAAACATTTGGTGGAAAGGTTTTTCCAGGATCAAAAAAAGAAATTGGATTCTATGATGATGTTGAATTAGATGACAGGGCGGAATTTTTTTCTGGAATTAAAACCCCAATGACGGTATTTCATTGGCATGGAGATACATTTACCTTGCCTGAAAATGCTATTAGACTTGCTCACTCAAAAAATTATGAAAACCAAGCTTTTCAAATACAAAGTGCTATAGGCCTTCAATTTCATTTGGAAGTTGATGAGACCATAGTAAATTTATGGCTAGATAAATCGCAAGAATATATCAAAAAATTATCGTATATTGATTCTGATAATATTAGACAAAACATTGATGAAAAAATTCCAATAGTTCAAAATAATATGAAGATTTTTTACAAAAATTTTAAATCAAAATTCAAACTTTGACCAAAGTTTAATATATCTATCTAGATTCTCATCGATCTGATCATGAATTCTGTATCTCAAATTTTTCATGAAACTTTCAATACAACTCATAAAGTCATTACTGAAGAGCTAGCAAAATCAATTCTTAAAAATTATCAAATCAAAGTTCCCGGTTATGCTCTAGTCAAATCCTCTGATGAAGCAGTAAGAGAGGCAAAAAAACTTGGCTTTCCACTTGTTATGAAAGTTGTCTCTCCTCAAATTCTTCATAAAACAGATGTAGGTGGAGTAAAAGTTGGAATTGATAATGTAAACGATGTTAAAAAAACATTCAATGACATGTATGGCAGACTCTCTAAGAAAAAAGGAGTTCAAGTAAAGGGCATCTTACTTGAAAAGATGGTTCCTAAAGGTGTTGAACTAATTGTTGGACTACAAAACGATTCTCAGTTTGGTCCAGTACTTATGGTTGGACTTGGAGGAGTACTTACTGAAATTTTCAGAGATGTTGCATTTAGAATGCTTCCAATTAGCTTGTCTGATGCAAAATCTATGTTAAATGAATTAAAAGGTTCAAAAATGCTCAAAGGTTTCAGAGGAAGTAAACCAATTGACATTAACATGATTGCAAAGGCACTTGTTAATATTGGAAAGTTAGGTGTAGACAACGCAGGACACTTTGATAGCATTGATTTTAATCCAGTAGTAGTTTATCCAAAATCTTACTTTGTAGTAGATGCTAAAATATTACTTCGAAAAGAATACAAGAAAAATGCTATTTCCAAAGCCAAACCCAATTCCCAATTTATGGAAAAATTCTTTACTCCAAAGTCAGTTGCACTTGTTGGAGCGTCCTCTACTCCAGGAAAGATTGGAAATTCCGTATTAGATGCCCTTGGAAAACAAGATTACAAGGGCAAAGTATATCCCATTAATCCTAAACAACAGTCAATTCTTGGAATCAAGTGCTATCCATCATTAGATGCAATACCTGCAAAAGTTGATCTTGTTGTTGTCTGTATTGATCTTGCAGAATGTGGGCCTATTATGAAAACATGTGCTAAGAAAGGAATTCATAATGTTGTCATAGTTTCTGGTGGCGGTAAGGAGCTTGGTGGAAACAGGGCTGCAATGGAAGCTGAAGTAAAAGAATTATCATTAAAACACAAAATCCGTGTAGTTGGTCCTAATTGTATTGGAATGTTTAATGCAGCAAATCGTCTTGACTGTGCATTCCAAGGACAAGAACGAATGGTTCGTTCAAAATTAGGAAATGTTGCATTTTTCTCACAAAGTGGAACCATGGGAATTAGTATGTTAGAAAGTGCTGATGTGTTTGGGTTATCAAAAATGATCAGTTATGGCAATCGCTCTGATGTTGATGAGGCTGACATGATATGGTATGCTGCAAATGATCCTCAAACAAAAGTAATTGGATTATACGTTGAAGGTTTTGGAGATGGACGAAAATTCATCAATACAGCTAAAAAAGTAATGAAAGAGAAAAAGAAACCAATCGTTATTTGGAAGAGTGGAAGAACTGCTGCAGGTGCAAAACAAGCTGCATCACATACAGGTTCTCTTGGAGGTTCGAACGCAATCATTATGGGCGCATTCAAGCAAGCAGGAATAATTTCAGTTGATAGTTATCAAGAGCTAGTTGGAGTCTTAAAGGCACTTGCATGGCAACCTCCTGCAAAGGGTAATCGTGTTGCTATGACTAGTAATGGTGCTGGTCCAATGATAGGTGGAATTGATCATTTAGAAAGATTAGGTCTTACATTAGGAAAGCTTTCGCCAAAACTTCTCAAAAAAATGAAGGATCGTTTTCCACCAACTGTTCCTATTCATAATGGTAATCCAGCCGATGTGGGTGGTGGTGCCACTGCAGATGATTATAGATTTGTCATTCAGCAATTTTATGATGAAAAAAATATTGATATTGCAATGCCATGGTTTGTATTCCAAGATGATCCACTTGAAGAAACCATTGTTGATCATCTTGCTAATTTTTCAAAAAAACAAAAGAAACCACTTGTAGTTGGTTGTAATGGCGGCCCATATACAGAAAAAATGATAAAATTAGTTGAGCAACACAAAGTTCCAGTTTACCAAGACCTTCGAACTTGGGTTGCAGCTGCATCTGCTTTAGCACAATGGGGAAACGTTAAAAATTCTAGATAACATTTAAGTTCTGTAAACTAACGAAGATAATCATGGCACTAGTAACCTCATCAAAAACTGATGGAATTTGCATTGTAAAAATAAACAGACCTGATAAACTTAATGCAATGAACATGGATGTTGCAAAAGAACTTGTTACATTATTTGAAAGTCTTGGAAGAGATGATTCTGTTAAAGTTATTATTTTAACTGGTGAAGGTGATAAAGCATTTTCTGCAGGAGCTGATATTGAATACATGTCAAAAATATCTGCTGATGAATCTGAAGAATATGCAAAGCTTGGTCAGCTAGTAACGGCAACAGTTGAAAATGTTAAACAACCAACTATAGCAGCTGTTAATGGATTTGCATTAGGTGGAGGATGTGAGCTTGCAATGTCATGTGACATTAGAATTGCTGCAAATTCTGCTAAAATGGGACAACCTGAAGTTACAATTGGTATTCCACCTGGATGGGGCGGTACTCAAAGATTAATGAGAATAGTTGGTATTGCAAAAGCAAAAGAACTAGTCTACACAGGAAAGATGATCAAAGCAGACGAGGCAAGAGAAATTGGTTTAGTAAACCAAGTAGTTGAACTTTCAACTTTAATGGATGAAACAATGAAAATGGCAAAAACAATTGCTAGCAACTCAGCTATAGCTGTACGAATGTCAAAATCTGCAATCAACAAAGGTAGAAATGCTGATTTAGATACTGGACTTGGAATTGAACTTTTAGCTTGGAGAAATTGTTTTACACATCCTGATCGTCAAGAACGAATGACATCCTTTGTAAACAAATCAAAAAAATAAGCTTCTCCTAATTCTTCTTCATAAATAATGTAATACTAGTATGATCAGTATGAAAAGCTTTTATAATTACAAACAACAATTTGAATATATGGCAACTGAACAAACAGAAAAACTGGTTACTGTAACTGCAAAAGCTGCAGAGAAAATTCAAGAATTTATGAAAGAAGAAGCAGAACATCCTGAATATCTAAGAGTTTATGTTCAAGGTGGTGGATGCTCAGGCCTTTCATATGGAATGGGTTTTGAAACCAAACCAGAAGAAGATGATACGGTAGTAGAAGAAAACGGTGTTAAATTACTCATTGACAGCTACAGCCAAGATCATCTAAAAGGAGCAAACGTTGACTATATTGAAAGCCTAATGGGTTCTGGATTTAAAATAAACAATCCTAATGTTTCAAAGTCCTGCTCTTGCGGTCATTCGTTTAGTACTGAATAAAATCAAATTTTTTTACAATTTTTGAATATTATTAGTGTAAACTATATTTCAAAAAATTACTCATTTCATGTATGTGTAATTTTTGCTGATAAGCACTTATATTCTTGAAAAAAAACTGGGATTTAGTTGATTATTAAGGAGTTAATGTATTGCCTCAATCTGGAATTGTCAAGTATCATGTTAAACTATCCTTCGATGTTGATGGGCTCGTTGAAAGAGCAGATATAATCGGAGCAATCTTTGGTCAAACGGAAGGACTGTTAGGCCCAGAGATGAATCTAAACGAGCTTCAACGCGTATCTAAGGTAGGACGTATTGAAGTAAACACAACTTCTACTACTAATACTACAAAAGGTGACGCTTTACTTCCAATGAGTACTGATATTGATACTTGTGCATTAATTGCTGCAGCCATTGAAAGTATTGATAAGGTTGGACCATTTGATTGTAAATTCAAACTGGATTCAATTGAAGATGTTAGAGCATCTAAAAAAGAAGACATTGTAAAGCGGGCAAAAGAAATCAAACAGAAATGGTCTACTAAATCAGTTAGTGAGGGAGATTCTATGCTCAAAGACGTACATGAAGGTAGTTCAGGGAAGCTGACAACTTATGGAAAAGAAAAATTACCATGTAGTGAAGGAGTTTTTGATTCTCCATGGATTATTTTAGTTGAGGGTAGAGCTGACATTATCAATCTTCTAAGAGCTGGATATGATAATGCATTGGCAATAGAAGGTGCAAGAATAGATGAATCAATTAAAGAATTATGTGATAAAAAAGAAAAAGTAGTTGCATTTTTGGATGGTGATAGAGCTGGAGGTTTTATTTTAAAAGAACTAAAGTCTCTTGTACATATTGATGTTGAACATAGAGCTCCTGAAGGTGTAGAAGTAGAAGAATTAACTCCTCAACAAATAGATGATATTTTAAAAGACACTGCAGCAGATATGAGAAAAGAAACAACAAAACCAAAAATGAGTGATCCCGGAGATGCTCCAATCGCAGAGCTTGCAAACAAAGTTTATCCTGATCTTAATGAAAGCCTTGAAGCAGTAGCCATAGACGCTGATAAAAAAGAAATTTTCAAAGTTCCAATCAGTGAGGTAGTTGACAAACTTTCAACACAGTCTGGAATAAAATATCTCGTATTAGATGGAATTATCACACAGCGATTACTTGATGGTGCAAAACAAGCAGGAATTGAATGTGTTATAGGTCATCGAGTTGCTAAACTTGCTAATACTGATGGACTAAAACTCAAAACATTTACAGAACTTGGCATTGCCTAGTATTAATGTCTGATATCAAGGTTCAGCACATACTAACATTAACTCAATTAATTTCTAAAGGTGCACGACATAACTTTGTTCCAATTACTACAATCTCACTTGGAAAAAGCATAAAAAAATCCCAACAAGCTGCTTCTAAACATCTATTAGAATTAGAGAAGGATGGATTTATTGAACGAATCATCACTGGTAGAAAATCCTCAGTAAAAATAACTTCTAAAGGATATTCTGAAATGGTAAAATTATCATCAATTCTAAAATCTAGCTTAGAATCATTTCCATCTTTTGTTGAATTAAAAGGAGTTCTAGTAAGTGGAATGGGAGAAGGATCTTACTATATGTCACTGAAAGGTTACACTAAACAATTCAAATCTAAAATAGGATATATCCCATTTCCTGGAACCTTAAATGTTAAGCTAGAAAAAAAAGAATTCATTGAAGCTGCACAACAATTTCGTGCCTTTGAAGGAATAAAAATATCAGGATTTTGTGATGGGAAACGTACGTATGGTTGGGTGAAATGTTTCAATGGAAAACTAAACAACACGATTAATTGTGAATTAATAATATTGGAACGAACTCATCATGATAATTCAATTATTGAATTGATTTCAAAAACTAACATAAGAAAAACTTCAAAATTAAAAGATGGAGCTAAATTATCTATTAAAATTCCAATCAAATTCTAATTTTTTTTGGTATTCGAATTTCAAAGACGGTTGGATTATTTCTAATTGATATCGTTCCCTGGTGTTGTTCTACTATATTTTTGCAGCTTACTAATCCTAGTCCCGTACCGCTTGATTTGGTAGTAAATAATGGATCAAATATCTGATCCAACTTATCTTCAGGAATACCTGGTCCAGAATCCTCAATTTCTATGCATACCTCATTTTTATTTTCAGAAAATCTAACTTTAATCTCCGATGAATTATTTGTTGCCTGAATGGCATTGGTAATTATATTTGCAAAAACAATCTCGAGCTGTTTTCCATCACAATTAATTAAAATGTCATTTTTTGGCTTTGAAATTTTTTCTGGTTGAGTAGTAAGTGAACTTAAAGATGATTCCAATATGTTTTTCAGTGATGTTTTTTCAAGTTGCAATTCTCGGGTTCTAGTAAAATCTAATACATCTGTTATCTGTCGTGACATTTTATCTGATGCTTTTTTAATCATGAAAATTCGTTTTTTCAATTTTTCATCCATCTGATCATTTGCAGACATTTCAATTAGTTCTATAGCATTTTTAATCACTCCCAGTGGATTTCTCAAATCGTGAGCTACTCGGGCAGAAAGTTCACCAATTGCTCTTAATCTTTCTACCCGTTGAAGCGTTTCGGTTTGAATCGATGTAGCTTCTATAATAAAATCACATATTATTCCAAAATCATTATGATGATTTAGTATTGCCTTCTTGTTGGGTGCTTCAAGAATACAAAACATTTTGTTTTCTTTTTTATTATACAAAATGTCTTTATGTGTTACCCCATGTTTATCTGGAGAACTGCTCATAATTTTTTTTAATTTTGAAACATTAATTCCTGCCATTTTATGACCATCAATAAATATTGGCATAAAATCTATCCAATTGTCATAAATTTAACAATTTATGAATGATAATCTTCATTCTCATAGATCGTGAATATTTTCACCGTATATTTTTTCAATTTTAGAGCTTGATATTTCTGGATTTGGGGATTGCAACCTTGCAACTTTAACATTCAAATTTAATTTTCTGCATCCATCTGTAATGAATTTCTCTTGATGTACTTGATCATATCCTAAAGCAATAATTTCTGGTTTAACTTTTTCCACTGTTTTGAAAATATCTTTTTCATGTCCAATTATGCAAAAATCTACCATAGATAATGCATCGACTAAATTTTTTCTTTGTTCCTGATTATGTAATGGAGTTCTTTTCTTCATTTTTTCTGCAGTTTTATCAGTTGCAACAACAACTACCAAAGTATCGCCTAAAGATTTTGCAGAATTAAGTGTGTATATATGACCAGGATGTATAATGTCAAAAACTCCCCCGGCTAAAACTACTCTAAGAGATGTTCTACCTAATTCTGTTAAGGATTTTTTATCTTGCTCAACAAGACCATTTTTTGTAAGGTTAACTATTCTAGAATTAATATAATCATCTGATAAGAAATTTTTCTTCTTTACTATATCAATTGGGTTTGATTTTGTAAGTGATCCTGCAAACAATGCAGATAAAATAGTCTTATCGATTAAGTCCAACTATACCTAACACTTTCTTACTCTTTTTTAAATCATAGATAAAGACTAGATTTTTGGGTTTAATCCCTTTGCAATTCGCAAGGCATCCACTAGACCATCAGCATATCCTATACTCAATACGGCCACTTCCTCTTTACCTTGCTCGAGGAATTTTTCAGCATCTTGAATGTATAATTCTGCATTTTCCAAAACTTCCTGAAATTCTTTAGAGTCCTTATAATATGGAGAAATCTCCTCAATAGCCTTTCTAACCATTGGAACATATTTTTCTAACATTTGTCTTGAAATTTTTTTAATATTTGTAGAGTTATCATAAGGTTCATCAATACAGTTTGCAAAAATTTTAAGAGCGTCTGATTCAGTAAAATGAAGTTTCCCAGGTATAATTATCGAATGAGGGGGGTTTCCAAAATCCTGTTTAAGCAAATTAGAAATTTTTCCAGCGGTTATTTTTTGATTTTTTAGTCCTATACGCGATGCTATAATTACAAAAGAAGATGGAGAAATAATTTTTCTTTTTTGCTCTTTTTCTGTTTTTAGTAAATCAGATAATGCTTTTCCTGGATCAAGAAAAAACTTTGCATCATTATTATATTCTAATAACAATACAGTGTGATTTCCTTCTAAAGCATTAGTGTATGTAACATAATATGGAGTAGTCATAGATTTTAGATCATTCATTATGGTGACTATACGTCCTACTTTGTAGTAGTGTAGTCCACATTCGCCAACAAGGGCTGTTATGGCAGAAGATGCATGGAAAGTTTTTGTTTTAATTTTTTCTTTAATTGCTCTTGTTCGTAATTCAATATGGGTTGTAGCAATAAAGGGATCCCCATAAGTAAGAAGAACTACTTTTTTCTTTTTGGAATTTTTCAAGATTTCTTTTCCGTCTTCTACCATCCATCTCTTGGCAATTTTGAATTGACCCTTTACGATTTTTTTGATCTTTATTATTTCTGATTTGCTAATAGGACTAGTGAACTGTTCAAGATACACAATATCTGAATTTTTTAACAATTTCTGTGTTTCAAGAGAGATTGATTCTAATCCTGAAAGGCCAAGTCCTGCAAACCACAACATTATTTTGATCTATCATGTAGTCTTTTTAAATGATGTAATGTCTTTTTGAGAACTTCAATTCCACGAAGATATTCATCCATGGATACTTTTTCATCAATTGTATGAGATGCATGAGGATCTCCTGGACCATACGTTACTACTGGTATGTTAAGTTGATTCCCAATGACATTCATATCCCCTGTTCCAGTTTTACGAATCAATGTGGGTCTAGAATGTTCAACATCCATAACTCCTAACGTAAAAGCTCTAACAAGTGGAGAATTATGAGGGGCTTCAAATGGTTCAGTTTCATCTAAGATAGAATGAAAGGCTTCTACTCCCCGTTTTTTTGAAACTTCCTGCACAGATGTTGAAATTTTTTCTTCAATCATTTTGCAGTTCATATCTACAGGAATTCTGATATCCATTATTACATCACACTCTTTTGGAGTAACGTTGTGACTTGTCCCTCCTTTAATTTCAGTAATAGTTGCAGTAAGCATCATGCCTTTTTTCTTATTTTCTTGGCCAGTTTCTAAGACCTTCTTTAACTCGCTAGCAAATATCATGGATTCTTCTATTGCATTTTTTGAAAGCCAAGGAGCGCTTGCATGTGAGCTGTTTCCAACATTGATTTTTAGATTAATTGCAATACGTCCCTTATACGCAATTGTTACCTGTTTTAGTCCACTAGGTTCCCCAAATACAGCATAATCTATCTCTAGTTTACTCTTAACAAGATTTTTTATTCCTGTCGCATTTCCTTCTTCATCAACAGCTCCTACAAAAATTACTGTACCATTATTGTTTTCAATAGATGCGGCTGCAAATAACATAGCCATCAGGGGGGCTTTAGCATCAGATGCTCCTCTGCCATACAAAGAGTCTCCTTCCTTTCTAACCTTGATTTTACCTGGTACTGTATCCATGTGACCACACAATAGAGTCCGAGGGTACCCTGAACCTTTTTTTGCAATCAAATTTCCTACTTCGTCTATTTGTATATCCTCAAAGCCAAGATCATCGCACTTGTCTGCAAGAAAATCAGCCATTGGCTTTTCGCTAAGTGAAGGAGTGTATAACCTAAGTGCCTTTTCTAACATCTTTACACAAAATCTTGGGGTGATGGTAAAAGGAGTGTTCAATTTTTCTTAGATGATTCTAGTGCGTAGTCAATCATAAGTGATGGAATATTAACATCACAAACTCTAACAGTGTTCTTAAATTCTGTTGTATTATTTACTTCATGAACTACTAATCCTTTATCATTGCTTTCCATCAAATCTACTCCCACTATTTGTCCTTGAACTGCATTTTTTGCCTTAATACATATATCTTCCAATTCATTTGAAACCTCACATTTTTCTGCAATTCCCCCTAATGCCATGTTAGTTTTCCAAGAACCGTTTCCAGAACTTCTGTAAATAGCTGCAACTACTTGGTCTCCTACTACAATTGCCCTGATATCTCTGGGAGGTCTTTGAACAAATTCTTCCAAATAATGAATTTGATAAATAGGATACATTTTTTCCCTACTCTCAATTATTCCTTCTGCAGAATCACTGTCATTTATCTTTGAAACCATCCTTCCCCAACTTCCAACCGTTGGTTTGATTATTTTTGGATACCCATGTTTTTCTAAAGATTCCAATGCTGCTTCTTTTGAAAAAGAAACAGTTGCAAATGGAGTGGGGATACCTTGTTTTTTTAATAACATATGCGTAAACAGTTTGTTTCCAGCAAAGATGCCTGTGTTAAGACAATTAATTACATTTACCCCCATCCCTTCTAATCCTGCAGTTGAATGCAGATTTCTATAATAACTTACACATCTTTGCAATACAGTTCCGTAATTTTTTGTATCTTCGTCTAAATCCAACGAAAGTTTTTTACAATCTTGCATCTGAAGATTTATGTTCTTTTTCTTACCAGCTTCTAAAAGTGACTTTTCTTCCCAACGGATGTTGTCATAAAGAACGGTAATATCAGTGGTCACTGCCCCCAGTCCTCTCCAACTGTCTGGGCCGGTTTTAATTCAAAACCTTGGGCAGATTTAACAAGTTCATAGCCAGCTCCACAATCCGGGCAGGTAATAATTTCCCCTTCAACAGCATCGCTTGGAATTGAAATATTTGCATCACATTCAGGACAGTCAGTCATTTTTTTTCCTCTCTTTGATATCTTTTTTATCATTAATTATCTTTCTTTCAAGCCTATCCTCGAGGGGAATTTCTATCAAATCTCCCATTCGAAGGTTTTTGAGACCGTTTGCTACCTGTTTTGCTCCATCATCATCTTTTTGGAGACCTAGTAGGGACATTAGGTAAGCTGCTCCTGTTTTTCCAGCCAATTCTCCAAAAACAATTCGCCTTCTATTTCCTACAACTCTTGGGGGAATTGGCTCATATGCAGCAGGATTTCGAAGTATAGCTGCAAGATGCGTCCCAGCTTTGTGTTTGTATGCAGATGCACCGACAATTGGTTTAGAATCATATGGTTTGATTGAAGTATATTGTTCAATCAGCCTTGAAAGATCCATTAGCATATCTAACCTAAAATCATTTGAAGATTTGTAAAGATAAGTCAATGCCACTGCTGTTTCTGCAAGTGCGGGTATGCCTGTCCTTTCCCCTATTCCATCAATTGTTGTATGTATTTGATCTGCCCCTGCATCACATGCTGCAAAAGCGTTAGCCAATGCAAAACCAATATCATTATGAACATGTGCATCAAGAGGCACATCCACAGCTTTTCTTACTGTTTGAACAAAATTATACATTCCAATTGGTCTCATAATTCCTACCGTATCTGGTAGACTGATTCTATCTACTCCTGCTTCTTCAATGGCTCTACAAACTTCAAGCAAAAACTTTGGTTCTGCTCTACTGCCATCTTCTACAGTAAATCTAATCTTAAGTCCATGGGCTTTTGCATATTCAACGGTTTCAACAGCTCGTTTTAATGCTTCTTCTCGAGTAATTCTTAATTTATCTTTGAGATGAATATCAGAAATTCCTAGATACGCTGCAGTCCATTTGGCATCACATTTTAGAGAAATGTCAATGTCTTCTTTTAGTGCCCTTCCATGTGAAACAATATCTGCTTTTAATCCCTGTTTGATGATAGTTTTTGTAGCTTCAAAATGATCCTTTGAAACAACTGGAGAAATCTCAATTTGATCTACTCCGAAATAATCTAACATCCATGCTATCTGAATTCTTTGTTTATTTGTAAATGAAACCCCTGGATGTTGTTCGCCTTCTCGAAGTGTACTATCTAACACCCTTATTTTTTTAGGGGTCTTTTCATATGCATTGTATTGGTTTGCATAATTATTCGGATCATTCATTGCGAATTTAGGTGTTAACCTAATAGAATATAAACATATCCGTACTAACTTCGTCGATTTATATTAAATTTAATTCTAAATTAGTAATTAACAAAAAAATTTGATCCGATTTACGTTTAATCTAATGTCCTAAGTATTATCACCGAATTAGAGTCAGTGACGCCAGGAATTTTTCTTAATGCATCTATGCACGTATTAATCTCATTAATGTTTGGAGCAGAAATTATAGCTGTAATATCGTATTGCCCAGTAATTTCATAAACTGTTTTTATTCCTTCTAATTTTGCAATTTTTGATGAAACTTTTGATGTATCTAAGGCAGAATCTACTGAAATTAAAACAATCGCACTAGTATTGTTTGAATCATTAACTTCAACTGTAAATTTTTTAATTGTTCCCTTGTCGATTAAATTTTTTACTCTTCTTCTTACTGCTGATTCTGATAATTTTAGTTTTTTTCCAATATCTACAAACGATTCCCGTGAATCATTTTTTAAAAACTCAATTATTTTTTCATCAATTTTATCTCTAAACATTTCTTCTTTTCTCCTCTGCAGTAAATAAAATATCTAATAATTCTAAAACCTTTGTAATATCCTCTTCAGAAATTACTAGAGGAGGTAGCAATCTAATAATATTTCGGCCTGAATACAATAATAGTACTCCATGTTTAATTCCATCCATAAGAATATCTTTTACTTCAAATTTTAATTCAATACCGATCATTAATCCCTTGCCCCTAATCTCTCGAATTATCTGATGTTTTTCTTTTAAATGTTCTAATCCATCTCTAAATTTTTTACCCATTTTTAGAGCATTCTCAATTAAACCATCTTGTATAATAGCATCAATTGCAGCAATACCTGCAGCACATGATAAGGGATTGCCACCAAATGTTGAAGAATGCTCACCTTTTTTCATACAAGCGAGTATATCTGGTCTTACTAGTGTGGCCCCCATGGGTACCCCTCCTGCAATTCCTTTTGCAAGGCACATGATGTCTGGAGTAGTATTCCAGTGTTCACTTGCCCACATTCGTCCTGTTCTACCAAATCCTGATTGTATTTCGTCAAAAATTAGCAGAATTCCTTTCTCATCACAAAGTTTCCTAACGTCTTGTAAAAATCCATCCGGCGCTACGTGAATTCCACTTTCACCTTGAATTGGTTCTAAAATTACAAAACCCGTATCATTATCAATTTTTGAATATAATGCATCAATATCTCCAAAAGGTGAAAAAGAAACCTTCTCTACTAGTGGCTGAAATTCCTTTCTATATTTTGGATTAAAAGTCAATGACAACGCGCCCATTGATTTTCCATGATAGGAACCATTCATTGCAATCATCCCTTTTTTTTGAGTAAATTTTCTTGCAAACTTTAAAGCTGCTTCTATAGCTTCAGCACCACTATTGTTTAGATGAACCTGTGATAGACTTTTTGGCGTAATGCTGATTAATTTTTCAAGAAACTCTTCCCTGGTTTTGTTGTAAAGTGAACTATGGACTGTAATTATTTTATCGATTTGAGTCTTAATTGCATTTACAACTCGCTCATTTCTATGACCAACAAGAGCTACACCATAACCTCCCATACAATCTATGTACTCCTTCCCATCAATGTCCCACACATGAGCTCCTAATCCTTTTTCAATAGTTACCGGAAACTTTTGATACAAATTTCCCATGTATTGTTCTTCAGTCATTTTGAATTACCGTGCAATTATCATGAGCTATTGCTGCTGATATAGGATTTTCTCTTTGACCATTAGCAATTAATGCCTCCTTTACCCCCATATCTAATGCTTCAGTAGATGCCAGGATCTTTTTTTCCATTCCTGGACCAATTTTTGGTCTGATTTCCTTTGCCTCTGCAAGAGTAAGTTTTTTCACTAACTTGTTATCCATAAGAAGACCGTCAACATTTGTGATAAATAGGACCTTATCACTTTGAACTTTTCCTGCGACATAGGCTGCTGCCCTATCCCCGTCAACATTTAGAAATTCTGATTCTTCAGAAAGTGCAATTGGAGAAATCACTGGTGTAATTCCTTGTTTTAATAATGATTTAATCAAAGAGTCATTGATATTAGAAATTTTACCTGTATATCCTCCATCAATTACTTGTTTTCGACCTTTTTCATTGACGATTAATAATTTTTTTTTCCTTTCTGCCTGAATTACTTTTCCATCGACTCCAGATAATCCCACTGCATTGATACCGTTTTTTTGAAGCATTCGAACTATGTTTTTATTTATTCTGCCAGACATTACCATCGTAAAAATTTCTGCCGTTTCTTTATCAGTATATCTACTTTTAATTCCACTAGGTGACGTGATAAATTTTGGAGCTACTCCTAGCTGCTCACAAACTTTTGTGACCTCTTTTCCACCACCATGAACAATTATGATTCCTTCTTTTTCTGAAATTTTTTTAATATCTGAAATAGTAGAGGAATGTAAATCATCTACTACACTCCCTCCAATTTTGATTGTAATCATTTGTTATACTGGTGTAAGTGGAGTATATTTTAGACCTTCCATTTCATCAAAGTCTGACATTACATTCATGTTTTGTATGGCAGACCCTGCAGCACCTTTCATGAGATTATCCGATGCTGATAATGCAATAAGCCTATGGTTGTCTTCATCTAAATCAAAACCAATGTCGCAAAAATTAGAACCAACAAGAAACTTGGGATCAGGGAATTTGTACAATCCCTTTTTGTCTCTAATTAATCTAACAAATTTTTCATTACCATAGGCTTCACGATATATCTTCCATAACTCTTTTTCATCCAGATCTTTTTTCATAAAAGTGTGGTTTGTACATAATATTCCTCTAACGACATCTACTGCATGAGGGCTCATCGAGACTCTGATTTTTTTTCCAGCAATTTCACTTAATTCTTGTTCAATCTCTCCAGTGTGCCTGTGTTTTGCAGGTTTGTAAGGTCGAATAACTCCTGCGCGCATTGCATGAGCTGTACCAGCGCCTGAACCTGCACCAGATGATCCTATTTTTGAATCAACTACAATATGTTCTGTATCAATCAAGTCATTTCTTATCAGTGGTGCCAAAGCCAGCAAAGAAGTAACTGCCATACATCCTGGACAGGAAACAAGTTTTGCATTTTTAATTTGCTCTCTATGAAGTTCTGGAACTCCAAAAACAGATTTTTTCAAATAATCTGGATGAGGATGCTGCCATCCATACCATCTGTCATAATCTTCTTGGTTATGTAATCTATAATCTGCACTAAGATCAATGATTTTCATCCCTCTATCATAAAGGGTCTTTACAATTTCTGTTGCAGTACCATGAGGCACTGCAGTAAATACTAAATCACATTTATCTGACATTTTGTCATAATCAAGCTCAGAAAATGTAAGATCAGTAAATCCTTTCAAACTTGGTTGAATTCTATGCAAGTATTCTCCAACATATTGCCTTGAGGTAACCATTGTTATCTCTACTTTGGGATGTGATACTAAGAGCCGTAACACTTCGCCTCCAACATAACCTGAAGCCCCAACTATTCCTACTTTCATTGATAGCCTAATTCGTTTTCTGCTATAATTTATTTCCTAGCGGTAATTAGGGATTTTTCTTCAATTAAAAATAAAAAAAGATGGTTTACTCTAGATTGGCTATTAATTGATTAATTTAATCCTGTTCCAAAGAAGTTGTCAGCTTCAAATCCATTCCAGGTTGATAAGGAAAGATCAACTGAAGTACCTGACTTGATTGAGGTAGTTTGTTGATTTGTAGGTGAATCTACTGACATTTGAACTGCAAATGCTCTAAAGTCATCATTTGTATTTGATAGTTCTTGGGCTTGATTCAATCCAATTCCAAAGTAATTGTTTGCTGCAAATCCATTGAACTCAGATAATGCTAGATTAACTGCAGTTCCAGATTTAGTTACTGCATTGATTGTACCTACTGCTGGTGTTTCTTGGGATGGTGCAGCTCCAAAGTAATTACTTGCTGAAAATCCATTGGATATTTTCCATTCTTCTGCTGCGGCAAAAGGGATTTGTCCTGCAAGTCCTACTGCAAATGTTACTGCAAAAACTGTAGCAACAGAGAGGCCATACATGCTTTTTGTAATCATAAATTAATTTAGTCATAATACTGTTAATTATAATGGCGCTGTGCATTTTGCACACTTTAAAAGGTCTACAGTTATTTTGATGTTGTAAATTTTTAACAAAACATTCTTGTTATTTTACCACATTGCATTTGTAATTTTTTGATTTACCTTCTAATTGATTTTAATGCAAACTCTATCATTTCTTTTGGAATATTATTTTTAGCAACTTTAGCCAAACCTTTGAATTCAACTGTATTGTTAACTTCATGAACTACCAGACCTCTTTTTTCATCTTCCATAAGATCGATACCTAAAATTCCTCCTCCTACTGCTTTGGATGCCTTTGCACAAATTTCTTCAAGATCATTAGTGATTTCACAAATTTCAGGATCAGCTCCTAATGCTATATTTGTCTTAAAACCTCCAGTAGATTTTCTATACATTGCAGCAATGGCGCGATCCCCTACTGTAATTACTCTAATATCTCGTGGAGGACGCTTAATCATTTCTTGTAAATAAAAAATTCTATCATGTGGTCCATCATTTAATTCACGTAGCTCAAACATTGCTTCTACAGTATCTTTGTCTTTTAGTTGCATTACTCCTCTTCCCCAACTTCCAATTACCGGTTTTAACACCAATGGATATCCGACTTTTTCCAGATTATCTTTAGCAGCATCTGCAGAAAAAGAAAAATATGTTTTAGGAGTGGGAACATTATTCTTTTTTAAAAGCAACGACATTGTTAGTTTGTTTCCACAGTTATTTGCCACTTGAAATTTGTTAATAACTGCAAAATCTAGGAATTCAAGACATGCTGTAAAATGGAGACCTCTAAAATAGCTAATACATCGTTCTAAAACTATTTCTCCAAAATTAAAATCATTTTTTTTACTATCCGTGTTGAATTGCGTAATTTTAGCATCAATCATTTTTGTATCGTGCCCAAGCTCGATAGCTTGTTTTTCAAGCATCTTTTCTTCCGATCTTAATCGGTCAAAAACGATACAGATTTTTGACAATTACTCTCCCCAATCTTCGCCGACAGTTTCTGCTTGTTTTAGTTCGACATTTGACCCCTCTTTTTTAGAGATTTCATAGTCGGCTCCACAATCAGGACAGGAGACAATTTCTCCTACAGTGGCGTCATCAGGGATGTTTAGGTTTGCATCACATTCAGGACAGTTCATCGATTTTATTCACCGACTTTTTTTGTTATTTATTAGCTTCTGTTGACTGC
>JBHIUZ010000018.1:0-7813 GCA_042138025.1 Nitrosopumilaceae archaeon
AGTAGTTTTCAAGCATTTGCATTTGATACATTAATTGTTGAGCTTGTTCTTCACTCATCAAAACAAAATTAGATCAGATGGCTATAAATGCATTCGTGAAAAATAAAATAAAAAAATTTGAGGACTATTTTGCTTTGGAAAGTCTCTTATCAACTTCTTCCCAATTAACAACATTCCACCAAGCTGCAATGTAATCTGGTCGTTTGTTTTGATAGTTAAGATAGTATGCATGTTCCCAAACATCTAATCCCAAAAGTGGTACAAGACCTTTAGTTCTTGGACTATCTTGGTTAGACATTGCAATATACTCTACTTTGCTAGTTGATGGATTGTAGACTAGCCATCCCCAACCACTTCCTTGAATTACTGCAGTTGTAGACGAAAATTTTTCTTTAAAGTCTGCAAAACTTCCAAATGAAGCATTGATTGCATCAGCTACTGCCCCGCCTGGTTCTCCGCCGCCATTAGGTTTCATGTTGTTCCAAAATAATTTGTGGTTGTCATAACCACCGCCATTGAAGTTAATTGCGCTTTTCAGTTCTTGAGGTACTTGATTAAGATTAGACAAAATGTCTAGAATGTCTTTATTTTGAACATCTGAACTGCATTTTCCAAGGGCTTCATTTAGTTTAGTAGTGTACGCTTGATGATGTTTTGTATGATGAATTTCCATGGTTCTAGCGTCAATATGAGGTTCTAATGCATCATATGCATATGGCATTTTTGGTAGTTCGTATTGTGTCATAAACGCTCTAAGCAATTAGATAATTTATTGTTTTAGTAAGGAATGTATTTTTAGACAATAGATAGGTAAAAATCATGAAACATTCAATCTATCTTTTTTTCTTTGCAGTGATTTTGATATCGTCTATAGTTGGTTTACAATTGTACGAAAATGAAAATAATTTTCAAGCTTTTATAGATAAGAGTTCTCCATATATTGGTGCACAGAAACCATTAGAATCAGGGTTTGATGGTACTGGAATAATTATTGCTGTAATTGATACTGGTGTTGATTATAATCATCCTGATTTGTATGGATTTGGTCAGAATGGTAAAGTCATTGGTGGTTATGACTATGTAGACAATGATGAATTTCCAATTGATACTAATGGTCATGGAACAGAAGTTGCAGGAATTATTGCTGCAGATGGACAATTAAAAGGAATTGCACCAAAATCAAAAATTTTAGCATATAGAGTATCAGAGAATGGAGAGTCAGTATCATCAGAATTAATTATTAAAGCAATTGAAAAGGCAGTACAAGAAAAGGCAGATATCATCAACATCAGCCTTGGAGTGAACTTGACTAACAATAGAATCGATGAAGCAGTTAGTAAGGCAATTGAACAAGGTGCAGTAGTAATTGTAGCTGCAGGAAACCATGGACCTAACTTAGGTTCAATAGGAAGTCCTGGGATTAATCCAAATGCAATAACAGTAGGTGCTACATACAATAACATTACCTCTAGTTTAGTGGCAACATTAGAAATTGATGATGAAAAATATCAGATTTTGCCTATGGTTGGTACGCTTCCCTTGCATTCGCCAATCACTGCAGAGATAATTTTTGGAAAATATGGAAGAGAAGGAGATCTTACTAGTCCAGAAATAAAAGATTCCATTTTGTTAGTTGAACGTGGAAGTGATATAGAAGATGAGATTGTTTATTTTTCAGATAAGGAATTTAATGCTGCTAAAGCAGGCGCACTAGGAATTATTATTTACAATAATGTTCCAGGATTATTTTATGGTGAGCTTGTTCATGAGTTTGCCCCTTCTGATTATAGTCCAAGTATTCCAGCAGTATCAATTTCAAGAGGAGAGGGAATAAAAATAAAAGAATCACTTGAAAAAAAAACGATTGGTACATTAAATGTTTTTTATCATCCAGACTTTGTTGCACATTTTAGTTCAAGAGGACCCGTCTCACCATTTTACATAAAACCTGATCTCGTAGCACCTGGAGCATTTATTAACACTACACTTACTGAAGGAAAATATAATTTTACTAGCGGGACAAGTTTTGCGGCACCTCATGTTTCAGGAGCGGCTGCTTTGTTGCTTCAGAAAAATAACAATCTAAATCCAAATGAGATAAAATCTCTTTTAATTACCACATCAAACACGGTATCAGATGCATATGGAAATAATTTTCCATTTGAGATCACAGGAGCTGGAAGAGTGAATGTTACTCAGGCATTTAATGCAAATTTAATTATTGAACCAACGTATCTTATTTTTAATTTATCACCTACAAAAAAAATTCAAAGCCAATTTCTAAATATTAAAAGCATTAATGGAAATGATGAAAATCTTAGAATACATTTAATGGGAAATGAAAATATCGAGTATGGTTATAAGATAGAAAAAGGAGGTATTAATTTTACAGCTTCATTAAAGGAAGAATTTTTTGGCCAAATACAAGATAGGGTTTTCATCCAACAAGACGACATTGTTTATAATATCCCAATCATATCTCACTTGACAGAAGCTTCAATCCAAATAAAAGAGAAAAATGGAGAAATGATATTTGAGGTGTTATCTCCAGAGGATTGGAAATATGCCAAAATTTCAGTTACAAACAAAAACAACAAAATTATTGATACTACGTCGGTCACTCCAACAAAGGTAGGAAAAATAAAAGTTTTCGAGTCAGGAGAATATTGGGTAGAAGGTCAAATTAGAGGAGATGAAAAAAAGTTTTCCACATATGAGACAGTGTATGTTAAATCAGCTTCAAAAAACAAACCACTTGAGTTTTTGAATATGATCAATATTCCAGAACGACCTATCATAATAATTCTTGGGGCTTTATTGATTTTAGCTATAGTTGGATTTAAGATTAGAAAACAGGTTTAGTTAAAAATTTGGTCCTGCATTACGAATCTCATCAGGAACGTCCTTGAATTTTGCAAAGTTCTCTACAAACATCTGAGCTAGTTTTTTTGCAGACATATCATAAGAATCCTTATCAATCCAAGTGTTTTTTGGGTCCAAAATTTCTGAAGGAACGTTAGGACATTCTGTAGGAATGTCTAGGTTAAAGAGATCATCATGTCTGTATTTTACGATATCAAGTGCGCCGGTAAGTGCTGCCGTAACCATTGCTCTGCTGTATTGAATTTTAATTCTTTTCCCAACTCCATAAGCTCCACCTGACCATCCTGTGTTTATTAAATAGACTACTGCTTTGTGTGAGTTTATTTTTTCACCAAGCATTTTTGCATATACTGATGCTGGTCTTGGCATAAAGGGTGCTGCAAAACATTCAGAAAATACAGCTTTTGGTTCTTTTATTCCACGTTCTGTTCCTGCAAGCTTACTCGTATATCCTGACATAAAGTGATACATCGCACCTTGTTTAGTGAGTCGTGATACTGGAGGTAAAACCCCAAGTGCATCTGCTGTAAGAAATATTATTACTTTTGGATGTCCACCAATGCTTGGAATGATAGCACCTGGGATGTAATCTAGAGGATAAGCCGCTCTTGTATTTTCAGTTAGACTGTTATCATCAAAGTCTGGTTTGAGTGAATTCTTGTCAATTACAACATTTTCTAAAACTGCTCCTGATTTAATCGCATTCCAGATTTGTGGCTCGGCTTCTTGGTTTAGGTTAATACATTTTGCATAACATCCTCCCTCAAAATTAAATGAACCCTTGTTAGACCATCCATGTTCATCGTCACCAATTAACATTCTATCTGGATCAGCTGATAGCGTAGTTTTTCCAGTACCTGATAAACCAAAGAATAATGCGGTGTCTCCACCTCTTCCAATATTTGCAGAACAATGCATTGGAAAAACTCCACGAGGGGGTAGAATGTAATTCATTATTGAAAACATTGACTTTTTCATCTCTCCTGCATAGCTTGTACCACCAATTAGTACTATTTTTCTTGTTAAATCAATTATGATAAAAACATTAGAATTTGTCCCATCCACTTCTGGAATTGCCTCAAAGTCATTAATGCACATCATTGTAAACTCTGGTTCATGTGATTCAAGCTCTTCAGATGAAGGTCTTACAAATAATTGTCTTGCAAAAAGATTTTGCCATGCATGATCATTAATTACTCTAATCGATAATCTATTTTCTGGATCTGCACCAACAAACCCATCAAAAACAAATAATTCCTTTCCACTAACAAAGTTTTTCATTTTTTCTAAAAGTTTGGCAAATTTTCCTGTTGGAAACTGATGATTTACTATTCCCCAGTCAACATTTTCATGAGTTTCGTCATCAAATACAATGTATCTATCATCGGGTGAACGTCCAGTATATTTTCCTGTTTTTACAGAAAGTGATCCTGTGCTAGTAACAATTCCTTCATTTTTTTGTACCGCAATTTCTACTAGTTTTGTAACTGGAATATTTCTATGAACTAAAGATGGGGCAATACCGAAATTTTCAAGTTGGGCGGTAAATTTACTAGTAATAGAAGATTTTGGATTTTCACTCAATATGGTCACTCTAATATTGCAGGCAGTAAACAAATACTAAATAAATCATAAGGAATCCATAGTCCATTTTTCGACATCTGGTATTTTTTGAGCTATCAATGCAGGAAGCTATTTATTTAAAAATTCGTGATCACCATTCATGCCAATTAATAAGGATAAACTTCAAGCACGTGAGAATGTAACTAAAAATAGACCAGAGTTTATTCGACCAGAAAGTTGGAGATACAAGAGATTAGAAACAACTTGGAGAAAACCAAAAGGAATTGATAATCATCAAAGAAAACAAAAAAGTCGTGGAAGGCCAGGATTAGTTAAAATTGGTTATGGAGGCCCAAAAGAAGCACGCGGCTTACATCCATCTGGATATACCGATAATTTAGTTTACAATGTTAATGATTTAGAAAAATTAGACCCAAAGATGGATGGCGTGAGAATCGGGCACAGTGTTGGAACTAAAAAGCGAACTGAAATTATGGTTAAAGCGATTGAAAAAAAATTCAAAGTATTTAATGCAAGGGTGACTGCGAGTGCCAGTAAATCTTAAAGCTAAAAAAAGACTCGTTTCACGAGTTGTAGGAGTAGGAATCCATCGAGTAAAATTCGATTCAGATCATCTAGATGATATTGCAGATGCTATTACTAGAGACAATATACGTAGTCTAATTACTGCAAACACAATAAAAATAAAATCAATTATTGGAACATCTAGGGGACGAGCACAGACTAAGAGAATACAAAAGAAAAAACGTGGTACAAGACAAGGTTCTAAAAAAGGAAGAAAGGGAGCACGTTCAAAACGAAAAGATAATCACATGATCAAGGTTCGTGCTCTTCGGTATAGATTAAAGATTGCAAAGGATAGAAAAGAAATAACTAATCCAGAATTTTGGGAGTTATACAAAATGATTGGTGGAAATACCATTCGAAATAGTGCGCATCTTAGAAGTTTAATTGAAGAAGTTATATCAAAAAGAAAATCTTAGGAAAAATGCAATTTAAAGTATTAATTGTTTATGCAATTACTATATTTGCATTCTCACAATTAGTGGAGGCGGGATTTGCAATAGCATATTTTCCTCCGCCTCTAAAACAGATAGCCGATGGAGTAGAACCATCAGAGATAACTTGTACTGAAGGACTTGAGCTTGTGTTAAAAAAATCTAATGGTAATCCTGCATGTCTTAAACCCTCAAGTGTTGCTAAACTAATAGAGCGTGGATGGGCAATTCATATTTTACCTGATTATGAAATTGAAAATAACAATTCAGAAATTTTTGAAATGGGAAATTATAAAGTTGAAACTAGAACTGTGAATTATTTTGATGATGCCAATGGATATCTAGCAAAGCCTATCGGAGAAGGAAGTTTTCCAGGAATAGTGATGATTCATGAGTGGTGGGGATTAAATGAGAACATCAAGGAGATGGCTCAAAAACTTGCCTCCCATGGATATGTTGTTCTCGCAGTTGACTTGTATAATGGAAAAGTAGCTACGACTTCAGACCAAGCGCGTCAATTGATTGGTTCGTTTAATCCAGATGAAGGAATTAAAAACATGAATTTAGCTGCATCATATATTCAGGAAAATTATAGTGTAGGAAAACTTGGTTCTATTGGATGGTGTTTTGGCGGAGGTCAATCGCTTAATCTTGCTTTAAACAATCAAGAAATGGATGCCACTGTGATTTACTATGGAAGTTTAGTAACAGAACCAGAGTCGTTATCATCTATTAGTTGGCCGGTGCTAGGAATTTTCGGAGAGCTGGATAATGGGATTCCGGTGGAGACTGTAAATAAATTTGAATCTACTTTAAATGATCTAAACATTCCAAATGAAATTCATATTTATCCAGGAGTTGATCATGCCTTTGCAAATCCTTCAGGGGAAAGATATTCGCCTAATGAATCAAAGGATGCATGGCAAGTTACTTTAAAATTTTTAGAATCTAATCTAACATCTTAGAATTTGTAAAGTTTTTTTTTCCAATCTATAATTTTTCCGTTCTGAATTTTTATTCCTTCTTTTTTTAGCATGCTTGTTTTAATAGTGTCTCCATATGCATAGCCACCAACTTGACCATCAGACTTTACAACTCTATGACATGGAATAATTACAGGGTATGGATTTTTTTTCATAATTTGACCAATAACACGTTGTCCATTTTTTAATCCAACAGCTTTTGCAAGCTCACCATAAGTTGTTACCTTTCCTTCTGGAACCTGGATCAATTTTTTGTATACCTTTTGTTCTAAATTCAAAGTTTAATTACCTCAAGATCAGTTTCTGCTAAGAAATCCATAACCTTTTGTTTATTTTGTCCTAAACCTCCCCAATCTAATAATGCGAATTTTGCAATGTTATTTCTTTGTAGTATGTGGGAAAATAGTTGTTGATCTAAAAATGGCAAACCATGTTTAGGAATTACTGTCCCCAAGGCATAATCACCCTCAATGAGTTCTTTAGTGAATTTTTCTGGATAATGTGTTCCACCAAAACATATTGCAACTGGCGCAGATTTTTGCTCTTCTTCAAGTACTTCTTCTACAAGTTTTGCCACAGAACTGCACAAGGATGTATCTGTCCATTGTTTTTCTGTAGTGCCTATTTCAATGAAAATAGTTGGTTTATCTAGTGCAGTAGGACCATGATGTGTAGCCTCTATGGTTATTTGAAAATCTGAAAAATCTTTTTTGTGTTCCCAAAGTTTTTGTAAATATGATTTTTGAAGAAAAGGGTGCGGAATTGCAATTTGTCTATTTTTTCCACCAAATTTTGCATCAGAAAAATTTCCTGTGCTGTGACATGTAAGCGCTAAAACTCCAGATTCAGCAGCATGTTTTGATAAAAATACAAAACCATCATAAGAATATTTTTCTTCTAACCAATCAGCTGAAATTGCCGGAGTCGGGATTATCAATAAATCAAAATTTTTTCCACGATAAATTTCTTCATCTTTTCTCATTTTTTGTGAAAGAAAGGTAGCCATGTTTTTGCCAGCAGGGTCATCTTGGTACGCAACTAGTAATTGCATTAGATAAAAGATATAAGTACACTTTATTAATCACAGGCATTGAATCCGAAAAAAACTGTACGTGATATGGTAAATACAATGAAACTCGCAAAAAAATCTGATAAGGATGACTATATGCAGCATCTTAGATTAGTATTATTGGGAGTTTGTTGTGTAGGTGCTATTGGATTTGTTATTCAGTTTGTTTTTTCGGTAGCGACATTTGGACAGTAGATAGAATTGATAGAAGAAACACCCCAGATAATAAAAGCAGATGTAGACCAGCCTAGTGCTGAGCAACAGCCAGCTCAAGAACCAAACGTTGAACAACCTGG
>JBHIUZ010000018.1:7913-15941 GCA_042138025.1 Nitrosopumilaceae archaeon
CAGCCTAGTTCTGAGCAACAACCAGCTCAAGAACCAAAAGTTGAGCAATCAAAAGAAAAATCGTCATCGGGTGAAGAGATGAAATCACATCTTTTTGCAATAAGAACAACAGGAGGTCAGGAAAAAGTTGTACTAAATTTATTACAAAATAGAGTAAGAACACAAAATATCAATATTCAATCCGTTTTACTAGTTGATAATTTGAAAGGATATGTGGTTTTAGAGGCAGTTGATGTCAATCAGGCATTTAATGCTATTCAAGGTGTTAGACATATTCGTGGACAACTAAGAGGAGAGCTTGAATTCAAAGATATTGAAGGATATTTGATCAAAAAATCCACAGTATCAGAACTTGCTGTTGATAAAGTAGTTGAAATTATCGGAGGACCATTTAAGGGAATGAAAGCAACAATTACTAGAATAGATCATGATAAAGAGGAAGCAACTGTGATTTTGCTTGATGCTCCATACCAACTTCCAGTAACTGTAGACGCAAATTACCTCAAGATTAGCACAGAGTAGCAAAGGATTAAATTTTCATCTTAAAGTGAATAAATAATGGGAGAATCACAAAAAATTTCATCATTAGTAACAGGAGGACAAGCATCTGCAGGTCCACCACTAGGTCCTGCACTAGGTCCTATGGGAGTAAATATTATGGAAGTTATCAATGCCATAAATGAAAAAACAAAAGACTTTGAAGGAATGAAGGTACCTGTCACAGTTGCAGTTGATACTGATACTAAAAAATGGAATATAGAAATTGGAATTCCATCTGCAGCTGCTTTATTGCTTAAAGAAACAGGAATTCAAAAGGGATCTGGAGCATCAGGAACTGATTGGGTTGGAGATATCAGTATGGATGGAATTTTAAAGGTAGCAAAAACAAAACTTGAAAACTCATATGCAGATTCAATAAAATCAGTTGCAAAGGAAATTATTGGAACGTGTTTGTGTTTAGGAATTAAGGTAGAAGGTAAATCCCCTAAAGAACTTACTGCAGAAATTAATGCAGGAAAATGGGATGAAAAGTTAAAATAATTAATTGTAAATTTATTTTTGAGTGAGATAAACAGGATCCTTGTCGGTTTTTTGTAACTCAACGAATGTTTCAGTATTTTGAATTCCTTCAATTTTTCCAATCTTTTCTATGACAACAGAGTGTAGCGCTTCAAGATTTTGAGCAAAAACTCTAACAATAATATCAAATCTACCAGTAACTTCAGAGATTGATGCAATTTCGGGCGTACTCATCAGTGCTTTGTGAATTTGTTCTTTGAGTTTAGGATCACGGTTTATTCCAACAGAAGCTTTTACACCAATTCCTAAAAGTGAGTCATCAATGACTATGGTAAATTTTTTAATGAGTTTCTTTTTGCTTAGTCTTTTAATCCTGCTGTAAAGAACCGAAGAGTTGATTCCTAGTTTTTTTGAAAGGTTTGGAACTGAAATATTAGCATCTTTTGTAAGCTCATATAGCAACTTCATATCAAGTTCATCGTATCTAAGCAATGTTTTAAAAAGTCCTCAGTTTGGGTAATAAATGTAAGTTTTCAAAGCATTCTTGCATTTATTTTCAATTAATAATTACTTAATATGAAAATATTCTAAAGGATTAGATTTTTGGCTTGTTTTCCTATAAACGATTTTAAGTAGGCTGTAAAAAAAATGGATATTGGTAAATGAAAAGCAGTTAATAGAAATGATTAAGGAAGCAAAGACTACTGATAAGGAAAGAAAATTCAAGCAGTCCATAGAGATAATAATGATTTTCAAAGATATTGATGTAAAGAAAGGATTTACAATTAATGAGACAGTTCAGTTACCAAAAACAAGTTCTCCTGCAGCTATTTGTGTCATGGCCTCAGGAGATATGGGATTAAAGGCAAAAAATGCAAAGGCAGATAGAGTGATGGATAATGATGAGATTAACAGACTAGCCACCAATAAACGAGCCTCTAGAAAACTCATCAATAGTTTTGATTTCTTTTTGGCTGACACAAAACTTATGCCAGTAGTAGGTAAGGTGCTAGGTCAAATTTTAGGTCCAAGAGGAAAAATGCCAACACCTGTTCCATTTAATGCACCTATTGATTCATTTTTAGCAAGATTTAGATCATCAGTTAGAGTAAGGGTAAAAAATTCTTTGTCAATGTCATGTAAAATTGGCGATGAGTCAATGGAGGATGCTGATTTAGTAGCAAATGCACAAGCAGTAATTAGTGCAGTTGAGAAAAAATTACCAAATGGAGATAAGAATCTGAGAAAAGTTTTGATAAAAACTACAATGGGAAAAATTGCAAAGGAACCACAGCTGGTGAAAAAATAGATGCATGAAAATAGAACAACTTATCCTAAAAAAAAGGCTCAACTATATCAACAGCTGCAAGAGTTACCAAAAAAATATGATGTATTAGCTTTAGTACGAATGGAAAAAGTAAGAGCATCACAGCTTTTACCGTTAAGAAAAAAATTCAAAGGAGAAGTAGAAATCATAAGCATAAAAGATAAGGTTGCAAAAAAAGCCCTTGAGAAACTTGACATTCCTGGAATCAAAGATATTATTGAAAAGCTAACAGGACAATGCCTTTTCATGTTAACAAACATGTCACCTTTCAAACTAAACGTTTTGCTTGGAAAAAATAAGATATTACTTTTGGCACGAGCAGGAGATAATGCAAGTATGGATGTAATAATTCCAGCCAAAAATACTGGAGTTGCACCAGGTCCAATACTTACTGATTTTAAAGAAGCAGGTGTTCCAACAAAAATTGACCAGGGAACTATTTGGATTACAAAAGATACTGTTGCTGCAAAAAAAGGTGAACCTATTTCTCCGAAGCTTGCAATTCTTCTTGGAAAGCTAGACATTAAAGCAGTAGAAGCAGGAATTGCACTTTCAAATGCGCTTGAAAAAGGACTGCTTTATTCAAAAGAAGAATTATTTATTGATGTAGAAAAATTTAGAGCTGAGCTTACACGGGCTCACCAAGAGGCAGTGTCCTTATCAATTGAGGTTGGATATATCACTAAAGATAACATTGAACAAATTCTTGCAAAGGCATCTCAAAGCGCTCGATCTGTTGCGCTTGAAGCAGGATATCTTACAGATGAAAATAAAGAGCAGATTTTGCAAAAGGCTCATTCCCAAGCCCAGGGGTTGGCTGAAAAAGCAAAAGACTACAAACCTGAATAGATTTAAAAATTAAAAGAAAATCAAAGAAATTTTATTCTTCTTTTAATAATCCAGCCCAAACAAGAGCATTTTCTGGAAGTTCATTCATAGAAGATATTTCTACATCAGTTTCTTTGTTTTTTTTGAAAATTCCTTTCATGTATATTCTATTAAAAAATAAACAATTAAGAAATTGTTTGTAATTTTTAGCAGACATCTGATAATTTTTCAATGCCACTATCGGTATAATCCTCAATTTGTTCGTGAACTGCATTACAATGTCTTACAAGAATGAGTTCATTTTGAAGAATTATTCCACAAAATTTACATTTTTTTACAGCCATGCCCCTAACTCAATTTTTCCTTAAAAAAAATACAACATAAAGAATTGTTTGTATAGGTTTACAACAGATCGTATTCTATTCAAGAGGGAAAAGATCTTAACATTTACATATTATTAGAAAGGAGGTTAGAATCGATAAAATTGAACGATAAATTGCCAGATAACAAAAAACAAAACGAGTTTGTTAGAAGATTAAACAAGGCAATGCCTAAGGTGCCAGACATGAAGTGGGGTGCCCTTACCAACATTTATCCTACAAATGCAAAGCTTGAAGAGATGAATCGACTTTTACCCCATGATAAAAAATGGCATTTATTGTTTGAAGAAAAGGATCAAGTAAATGTAGACGGGGTTCCTATAAGACGCAAAACTCTAGACTCTATGACATGATTTTTGTGTTTAAGTGATTTAGACGTTTCCTTTAACCTTTGGTAGATTCCAGTTATACTTCATTGCAATGAGACGCAGTCCTGTAGTAATAGATATTCCTGCTATTGATGCAATGTACAAGTCAGCACCGACTAGTAAAATAAAGTAAAACATGACTACTCCAACAAAACTAGCAGAAGCATATAGCTCTTTTACAAAGACTATTGGAACCTGATTTACAAAAACATCTCGTAAGATGCCTCCTCCCACTGCGGTTAACATCCCAGCTAGAACCATAGCCAGAAAATTTAATCCAAAAATATTGTAAGCAAAAGTAGCCCCAATTATAGTAAATACTCCAAGACCTATTGCATCAAATTTTAGAAATACGTTCCAGTGCTTTTTGAGTTTAGAATACAAAAAAAACAATACAATACCAGTTACAACAGTAATTATCACATAACTAGGATCAATTATTGAGTTTGGAGGAAACTTTCCTAGAACTATATCACGGATAGTTCCTCCAGCAACACCAGTAATTGTTGCTAAAATAACAATGCCTACAATGTCGGCTTTGTTTTCAATTGCTTTGAATGCACCAGTTACTGCAAATGCCATCGTACCAAACAGATCTAAAATGTAAATGAATACTTCAGCTGGTACGTTAAAATCTACCAAATCATTTTTGATAAAACTATGTTCTAATTAACATTACAGTTGATCGAGTAAAAGAGAAAATTTTTTCTAACCAAATAGTGCTGACAAGCCTTCCATTGCTTGTTCTTCAGATTTTCCATCAGCAGCAGCTTTTTCTTTCTTATCTTCTTTCTTTGAATCTCCGCCTGCTGCTTCTGCTGGTGCAGCAGCTGCTGCAACTGCAACTGGTGCTGCCTTAATTGCTTCATCAATGTTTACATCAGCTAAAGATGCCACTAATGCCTTAACTTGGGCTGCATTAACTTCAACACCAGAGGCCTTTACTAGATTAGTAATATTATCTTCATTGATATCCTTTTTTAGTTTGTGAAGCATCAATGCGGCGTAAACATATTCCATTGTATCGGGGATTTGCGTTGGGCATAATATAAAACTATAGAGAATTTAGGTGAGTAAATTAATTGAGAATCCGAAGGCTTCGGCAGACTGAGTACAAGTTTCGTTTTAGGTTCTTATCATACAAAGTATCCATTCTTTGTCTCAAAATCTGCTTTGCATGATCTTTTTCAGAGCCCGCTGGAAGAGATAAGACATTATTCAATAATTCTGGAAGAGATTCTCGAACCCATCCGTCTAGAACAGAATAAGTCTTAGGAGGAATTTGGGTAATCCGTGTCTCTACAATATCTATAACGTCTGTAAAATTTTCATGCTCTATTCTGTAGATTAAACTAAAAATGCAGTTTTCTGGAGTAGGGTTTTCCAAAATTTCTTGAGAGCGAGTTCCCGCTTTACCTTGTTTTACCTTATTCAATAATCCAACCGGATCAACAATTACTCCATTGATTCCAATTTTATTTTCATTTACTCCAGTAATTGTTCCAAAGATAAATTTTTTATATTCACCATTTGGTTTTGCCAAAAAAACATGATCCCCTTCCTTTGGCTCTTTTGGTTTTCTTCCAAACATAAATTCAGTCTAGTGGTATTCTATTTAATTTATGGTAATCATATAGATATTACTTGCATTTTTTCTTATGTTTTCTTAAAGCCTCTACATAATTGAATTCGGCTCCACAAGTTCTACATTTTTCTTTTTGTTTATTGTGTGCCTTTTCTTGGTGTCTTTTTAGTCGTTTAGGGTCTTGAATTTCTAATCCACAGTCTTTGCATTTTGATGCACTAGAGCTGGAACTAAAAAATCCCATGTTAGTTTTATGGCATTCTAGTACAAAAGCTGATCCTAAATTCTTAATATCGGCTGATTTGAAAGATTTTCAGATGGATAAAGCTGAAATTCTTGCAAAGTTTTCTACAGAACCTGATAAATATTACAAAGTAAAATTGTTTGAAGAGCAAGGGTATCTACGAAAAGCATGTTCTACTTGTGGACGATTCTTTTGGACAATAGATGAGAATAGAAATAACTGTCCAGATGATTCAGAAGACACTTACTCGTTTATTGGAAATCCTCCCACTCTTAAAAGATTTGATTATTCACAAGCATGGAATGAGGTTGAATCTTTTTTTACAAAAAATGGACATACATCTGTTAACAGATATCCTGTAGTGTGTAGATGGCGAGATGATCTTTATTTTACAATTGCATCCATTGTAGATTTTCAAAGAGTGATGGGATCTAAGGTCGTCTTTGAGTTTCCTGCCAATCCAATACTGGTTCCCCAACCATGTCTTAGATTCAAGGATTTAGAAAATGTCGGAGTTACAGGAAGGCATTTTTCTAGCTTTTGTATGATTGGTCAACTAAGCATTCCAAATGAGAAAGGATATTGGAAGGATGAGTGCATTGACTTGGATTATAGATTGTTAACTAGTCAGTTTGGAATTAACAAAAAAGAGATTGTCTTTGTTGAAGATGTATGGGAAGGTGGCGGATCCTTTGGTTCTTCTTTGGAATATTATGTTAGAGGGTTAGAATTAGGAAATGCGGTTTTTACAGAGTTTCAAGGAGAACTTGGAAATCATACTGTACTAGATCAGAAGGTAATTGACATGGGAGCAGGACTGGAAAGGTTTGCATGGATTACCATGGGAACACCAACTGCCTATGATTGCTGCTTTGGTCCAATCACTCAAAAATTAATTGACAAGGTCGGAATTGATATAGAGCCTGACTTACTTTCTCAGTACTTTATCGAGGTGGCAAAAAATCTTGAAAAATATCCAAACATTTTAGAGGTAAAAAATCACGCAATTGCAAATGTTGGATTAGATCAACAAAAGGTTTTGAATGGAATCAATCCATTAGAAGGAATTTACTTGATAGCTGATCATCTTAGAACTTTGATCTTTGCAATTTCAGACGGTGCACTACCTAGCAACGTAGGTGGCGGATATAATCTTAGAATAGTTTTGCGAAGAATCATTGGAACAATGCAAAGACTTGGCTTAAAGCTTGATCTAAATGAGATGATTGACTGGCATATTGATTATCTTAAGAAAACATATCCTGAATTAGATGAAAAAAGAGCCGATGTTAAAACAATAGTTTCAGTTGAGTCAAAAAGATATGAGGAATCTAAAATCCGAATGCAAAAGATTGCAACTAATCTTAAAGAAAAAAATCAGGTTCCAAATGTAGATGACTTGATTAGAATGTATGAATCAGATGGAATTACGCCTGATTATCTTAAGGAACTAGAGGTAATACCAGAGATTCCACCTACATTTTACTCTAAACTTTCTGATTTACACCAAACAGTAGATACAAAACAAAAAGAAAAACTTCCACTGGAGGGAACAGCAGAAACTGAATTGTTGTTCTATGGAGAAGACCCACATGAGTTTGATGCAAAGGTGATTGGTGCATTTGACAAGTATGTCGTTTTAGATAAGACGTCATTTTATGCAAGAGGTGGAGGACAAGAGCCGGATCATGGAAGAATAGCTGGCTTTGAGGTAGTTGATGTTAATAAGCATGGCAATGTCATAGTGCATGAGCTAAAAGACGGCATTCCAAAGGAGGGAGATACCGTTCATTGTATTGTGGATTCAAAAAGACGTGAGGGAATTACAAAACATCACACAAGCACTCACATTCTAAACTCTTCAGCTCGAAACATTTTGGGCTCGTGGGTTTGGCAAAACTCTGCATTCAAAGAAGAGGATCATGCAAGACTCGACATTACACATCATTCTGCGCTAACCGACGAGCAGGTAAAAAAGATCGAAGAGTTTGCAAACAAAATAGTTCAAAAGAACATGTCAGTCTCCATTGAAAACTATGACAGAGGAACTGCAGAGCAAAGGTACGGCTTTAGGATTTACCAGGGAGGAGTTGTACCGGTAAAGTCGGTTCGAATTGTAGCTATTGAGGATTTTGATATAGAGGCATGTGGTGGAACACATGTCAAAAAAACAAAGGAGATTGATTTAATCAAAATTACAAGAACAAAAAGAATTCAAGACGGAGTTGTTCGCTTGGAGTTTGTAGCCGGACCAGCTGCGCAAGCTTATGTAAAAG
>JBHIUZ010000018.1:16041-18119 GCA_042138025.1 Nitrosopumilaceae archaeon
ACGCTAGCTGATGTTCATGCCAGATACTATAGAATGAAGGGATACAATGTTTTGTTTCCTATGGGATTTCACTATACTGGAACACCAATTCTTGGGATGGCAAAAAGAGTTGAAGCTGGCGATGCAGAGATAATTGATGGGTTGAAGAATATTTATCATGTATCTGATGAGGACATTAAAACATTTGTAGAGCCAATTAAGATTGCTGATTACTTTCATGAAGAGATTAAAGCTGGCATGATTGAGATGGGTTATTCAATTGATTGGAGACGCGAGTTTACAACTATTGATCCTGTGTATCAAAAGTTTATTGAATGGCAGATTACTACCTTACGAGAAAAAAATTTAATCATACAAGGAAGTCATCCAGTTGGATGGTGCCCAAAGGATCAAAATCCTGTCTCACAACATGATACACTAGGCGATGTAGAGCCAGACTTTACCGAATACATTTTGATAAAGTTCAAGTTTGGAGATTATATTATTCCAACTGCAACACTACGTCCTGAAACATTATTTGGTGTAACAAATCTCTGGGTTAATCCTAAAACTGTATACAAAAAGATTACAGTTGATAGTGAAAAATGGATTGTTAGTGCAGAATGTGCACGAAAGTTAGAGTTTTTAGATAAAAAGATATCATATGATGGTGAGATTATTGGTTCTGAGCTAATTGGAGAAAAGGTGTTCAGCCCACACATTGAAGGCTCTGTTGGAAAAAAGTTGATGATGCTGCCTGCCAGCTTTGTAGAGCCGCAAACCGGTACCGGCATAGTAATGTCGGTTCCTGCTCACGCACCATTTGACTATCAAGCCCTGGCTGATTTTAAAAAATCCCAGCCTCCTGACTCTGAGATGCAGATGATAAAACCCATCTCCATTATAGAAACCAAAGGATTTGGGGAGTTTCCGGCAATCGAGGTGGTAGAAAAGATGGGAATTACCTCCCAAAGTGACTCCAAGCTAGAAGAGGCGACTCAGGAGATTTATGGAAAGGAGTTCTATGGGGGCAAGCTAAAGTCAAACACCGGCCAGTTTGCAGGACAGATGGTATCTCGTGTTAAGGATTCCATAAAAAAATGGCTAGTTGATTTGAAATATGCAGATATTTTGCTCGAGCTTACAAACTCTCCTGTTCGTTGTCGTTGTGGAACAGAATGTGTTGTAAAGATTCTCAATAATCAGTGGTTTCTAAACTACGGCGATGCAGACTGGAAGGAAAAGGCATCAAAGTGTTTGCACTCTATGAGCATTTTACCGCAGGAGATTCAAGGAGAGTTTGATTATGTTATAGGTTGGCTCCGAGAGCGAGCATGTGCTAGGCAACATGGATTGGGGACAAAGCTTCCCTGGGACAAGGACTGGATTGTTGAGAGTTTATCAGATTCGGTAATTTACATGGCGTACTATGTTATAGCTAAATTTGTAAATGCTGGAAAGCTATCAGCTGATAAGCTTTCAAAGGAATTTTTTGATTATGTTTTCTTGGGAGTTGGCAGCATTGATGTTTTAGGTGTGCAAAAAGATGTTGCAGAAGAGATTAGAAAAGAATTTTCTTACTTTTATCCAGTTGACTCACGACATTCAGGACGTGACTTGGTTCCAAACCATCTTACATTTTTTGTATTGAATCATGTTGCAATATTTCCTGAGGAAAACTGGCCAAAACAGATTGTTGTAAACGGTTCTGTTCTAATGGATGGCAAAAAGATGTCAAAGAGTATGGGAAATATTATTCCATTGCGAAAAGCTATCCGTGATTATGGTGCAGACCCGATTCGACTAGCTATAATTGTATCAGCTGAGCTGTTGCAGGATGCTGACTTTAATTTAGAATCGGTTCGTGGAATAAAAAACAAGCTTGAAGCTTTACTAGATGAATGCTCCAAGCTAAAACCTGGAAAGACAGAACTGCAAGCCGAAGACAAGTGGATTTTATCCAAGCTTCAATCCTTGATAGAACGAGTCAGTGGCGCTATAGAAAAAATGAGGCTTCGAGAGGGCCTTCATGATGTACTTTTTTCGTTTGAGGGAGACGTGAATTGGTACCTAAAACGTGCCCAGGCAAAGGGCAGAAG
>JBHIUZ010000018.1:18219-25046 GCA_042138025.1 Nitrosopumilaceae archaeon
TTTAATTACTAATTTGACGTAATAGAATAGAAGCTAACACCACGATATCACACCAAACTAAAGTTTGGAGGATTGCAAAAATATCCTTTCGAATCTACCTCGCAAAGGCAATCCAAACGTGTTAGCTTCTAGTTACTTTTGGAATTTTGTACAATCACATTCTAAGACCAGGCATGTTTCAGAATTTCTAATATGATCATTTAATGAGTGCCCACATTTGAGATTTTTGCATTTACGTCTTTGAATTTCTCGATTTATTACATATTGAGCCATTGAGTTTGCTTTTTCTTTTGAAAAGTTTTTCTTGTCAATATAGTAATGAACTATTTTATTATATAGCATTTCAGGCTCAAATTCTTTTTCAATCAAATAAATCCCTCAACACCAATCTACTCATCTAAAATTCTATTACGTCAAGATGCTACTTAAAATTAATTAAAAAAGTATAATTTGAAGATATATTTTAAATCAAAGAAGACGGTGTCCTAATTTTTTGGTTTGCTAGTTGGGGTTGTTTTTTTCCGAGATTTTTTCTCTTGGCGCTTTTTTGTTTCTCCATGAACCTCCAAATGGTCAAATAATTGTTCTTTTGAATCAAAAATTTGATCACAATAATAACACTGATGGCTTAGCCCAAATCCCATTATATTGTA
The DNA here is from genome assembly GCA_042138025.1 of Nitrosopumilaceae archaeon. GTDB lineage: Archaea > Thermoproteota > Nitrososphaeria > Nitrososphaerales > Nitrosopumilaceae > CSP1-1. The sequence continues at coordinate 18,873 of JBHIUZ010000018.1, forward strand.
TACTAGGTAGGAGTATAAATTAAGAATGCTCCAAATATAGTGTGGTTTTATAATAGAAATCGATGTAAAAGGGTCAATGTTTGAAAATGAGTTTACGTGGGGAAAGGCAGTTGCCAAAAATGAGACTGAAAAATTTCATTCTAATTTTGATAATGCTGTTGAACAGGTAAAAAAGGAGTTAGGAAAAACATATCCCATTATAATTAATGGTAAAGAAATTACTTCAGAGAACCGATTTACTATAAGATCACCAGCCGATAGAACAATCAAGATTGCCGAATTTCCTAGTGCAACAAAAGATGATGCGCTAAATGCAATTTCTGCTGCAAAGGATGCATTTGATTCATGGAGTAATACTGCATACCAAAAAAGAGCCCAAGTGTTCAAAGATTGTGCAGATTCTTTTTCAAAACAAAAATTTAGGCTGGCAGCAATTATGACTTTTGAAAATGGAAAGAATCGATTTGAAGCAATGGGTGATTTAGATGAAGCAATTGATTTTCTAAGATTTTATTCGTACCAATTAGAAAAAAATGAGGGTTTTTGCAAAAAAACTCCTCATCCAGATCCACATGAAAAAACTCAAACATTAATGAAGCCTTATGGGGTGTGGGGAATTATTGCACCGTTTAATTTTCCATCAGCAATTGCAATTGGAATGACGACGGGTGCGTTACTTACTGGAAATACGGCAGTTTTAAAGCCTGCAAGTGATACACCTTTGTCCTCATTTGAATTTGTAAAACAAATTTATCAAAAACTTCCTAAAGGTGCAATCAATTTTGTAACAGGTTCGGGAAGCGTAATTGGTAAAATTCTAATTGAAAGCCCTGATGTTGATGGAATCGCATTTACTGGTTCCAAAGAAGTTGGGATGTCTGGCTTTCGTGAGTTTACAAAAAACACAACTAAACCATTTATCTCAGAGATGGGAGGCAAAAACCCAGTTATCGTTTCAAAATCTGCGGATTTAGACAAGGCAGTTAACGGTGTAGTAAGATCAGCATTTGGTTATGGTGGACAAAAGTGCAGTGCATGCTCACGAGTTTATGTAGAAAAAGCAGTATCAGATCAATTTGTATCAAAGTTAGTTGAAAAGACAAAAAATCTAAAGATTGGTTTTCCATGGGAAAAAGATGTTTTTTTAGGACCTATAATTAATGAGAAAGCTAAAGAGAAATTCGAAGAGGCTGCAAGAATTGCAAAAAAAGATGGAAAAATTTTGGCAGGGGGAAATAGTCTACAAAACTCTCTATACGGAAAAGGAATTTACGTAGAGCCTACAATTGTATCTAATCTTCCAGCAGATCATAAATTGTTAAAAGATGAGCTGTTTTTGCCTTTTCTCTGTGTACAAGAATATGATGATTTTGATGATGCGCTAAAAAAGGCAAATGATGTAGAATACGGCTTGACTGCAGGAATATTTTCTAAAGACAAGGAACAGCAAGAAAAATTTTTCAACAAAATTCAGGCAGGAGTAGTATATGCAAATAGAGAAGCCAGTGCAACTACTGCTGCCTTGGTAAATAGCCAACCATTTGTTGGATGGAAAAGCTCAGGGTCTACTGGAAAGGGAGCAGGTGGAGAAAACTATCTACAGCAGTTTATGCGAACGCAGACTCAGACTCGATGTGATTGAAAAAACGAGCTTCCCAAAAGTAAGATGTTTCTTTTTCTTTCCTTAATTCTTCTAAATGAATATGGTAGCCAATTAGTTCCGTATGGGATATAATCAGATATTACAAACTTTTTCTTTGATAAATCATACTTTATGTCATCACGAATTCCCTTTAACATTTGAAACTCAAATTTTTTCTCATGCTTTTTTGATAGTCTGATTGCCTTTTGGATCATTTTAGAGTCATGTGTTGCAATTCCAAACTCGTTTGCATCTTTGAAAAGCTTTCTCATTAGCTTTAGAAAGTTTTTATCTACATCATCTTTTGCTTTGTATGCAATTTTTGCAGATTCACTATATGCTCCCTTAACTAAACGAATTTTAGAACCAATATGAATTAAATCTGCCAAATCATTTTCTGTCCTTTTTAGGTTTGCTTGGAGTGCAATACCCAATCGCTCATATTTTGAAAAAAAGCTTTGATACAGCTCTATAATTTCATCAGTATGTTCGGCTGACTCCATGTCAATCCATACAAAAACATGTGCCTTACTTGCACTAGAAATAATTTTTTCTAGATTTTTGTAACATTCCTTTTGACTAATTGAAAGACCGATTTGAGTAGGTTTTACCGATATTGCTCCTCTTATCTTCCATTTTTTAAAAGAATTTATTATTATTTCATATTCTAAAATGGTTTTTTTAATCGGTGCCTTAGTTTTGTGATATTCCCCTAGTTTGTTAATTATTGCATGTCGTCCATTCTTGTAGGCGTCTTGAGCTGCTGTCAGAGCATCATCAATTGTGTCTCCTGCAATCCATTGCTTTGCAACCTTGAATAACACCTTTTCCATTAAACGAATTCCAGAAGCCAACGAACTAAAATTTGGCTTTAGACATTATATTATTTTAGATAAAGAATTCCTATTCATTTTTATTTGCAAAACCAATCAAGCAATTTAATGACAAAACCAATACCAGATGGTTTTCACACCTCTACCCCCTCTCTAGTACTAAGTAATTCAAAAGAGGCAATAGAGTTTTACAAAAAGGCTTTTGATGCAAAAGAAATTTATCAGATGCCAGCACCAGATGGAAAAATTATGCATGCAATGATTCAGATTGGAGATTCCTTTGTAATGATGTCTGATGAGTTTCCTGCTATGGGCGCAAGATCCCCTACAACAATTGGTGGAACTCCTGTAACTTTACATCTCTATGTTGAAGATGCAGACAAGATGTTCAATAAAGCAGTAAATGCAGGAGCTAAAGTAGTCATGCCAATAATGGATGCATTTTGGGGAGACAGATATGGTGCAGTAATTGATCCATATGGGCATTCTTGGGCAATAGCTACACATCAAAAAGATATGTCACCTGAAGAAATGCGAAAAGCAGCAGAAACATACTTTGCAAACATGCAAAAACACTAATTTTTTTATTTTTTTAATCCATTACCACTATTCATAACCTGAAAAATCGTATTTATGGGGTAATATCCAAGCCAAGCTAATGAAGATAGCAATAATGGGAATGGGGGTGGCAGGTTCTTACCTGATGGCTAGACTAAAGGACTCGCAGCATACAGTGGTAGGCTACGAAAGATCAAAACAAGATAAACATGACTCTATTTGTGCATGGGGCACCATAAAATCCACAATGGTTGACCTTTGCAAAAAGGTTGGAGTTGATTTTAACAATTATTTAATTCACGATGGAAAAAAGATGCATGTACAAATGAATAACCAAGAGGAGTTTGATATTGGTTTACATGGTTTATGTACATATAATAAAATTGGATTAATTCAGGACTTTATCAAAGACTGTGATGTAAGATACGGTCAATCGCCCACATTAGCAGAGCTCGAATCAGAATATGATCTAATTGTAGACTGTACAGGTTTTCATAGAATGTATCTTCCAAAGCTAAAGAAAGACTTTTTTTTGCCAACATACGAGTACAAAATTGAATACGAAGATAAAGTTCCATTTGATGATTTTTTGATAAAACCATTTCCTGGCATGAGTGGATACTTTTGGTATTTTCCACTAGGTGAAAAGCTTGCACATATTGGAGCAGGTGACTATAACAAGCAACATGTACTAGAAACTGATAAATTTTTCAAAAAATATGGTGGAAAGATCAAAAAAACCGTCGGAAGGCCAATCAGACTTGCGACACCAGATCTTTGTAGACCATTTTACTCCGGCAAAGTAGTAGGCGTTGGTGAATCAATTGGAACTGTGTATCCATTGCTAGGGGAAGGAATCATTCCTAGCATGATATGTGTAGATATCTTCCTAAAACACATTGGAGATAACGCAGGTTATGAAAAAGAGGTATTAGAATATTACAAAATTTATGGGAAGGTTTTCTCCTTTGTAAGAAAAAAAATTCATAAAAACTTTTCAATTTTAAAATCTTTAGGAGATGTAATATCAATTTTCCGTTACATGAAAAAGAATGAAAAAAGATTTGGCATGGAGATTCACATGCGAGATCTAATGAAGGTAGCAAAGGCGTAACCTATGAATACCAAATTCCCACTTACTTGGATTGTTCTACTAGGCTTAATGTCTTCAATTACAATAGGTGTATTGTATGAAGAATCCAAAAATGATGAATCTAGATTCATTTTTGGAAGTGCACATGAACATGCATCAATTTCAATTAAGATTTTTGGGGAAGAGTTTGATTTAGCAAAGCAATCATTTCAGTTACAAAGTCCATTTATTCATTTAGAAAACTTTGATGGCCATGTCATCCATAGACATTCGCAATATGTAACAATCGGATATCTATTTAAAACTCTAAATCTTGGATTAACAAAAGATTGTCTAATACTTCCTAATGAAGAGAAATTTTGTTCAAATGAAGAGTATTCTTTAAAATTTTACGTCAATGAAAAAAAGATGCTAGATTTACAAGATTATCTAATTTTTGATGGTGATTTTATTTTAATTTCTTATGGTTCTGAAAGTCAAGATGAAATTAAATTACAGTTAAAGGAGTTAAAGGATAAAGGATTTCCATTTAAGCTAAGAGAACAAGTTGATCCCTTTTTAAAATTCTAAATTGTAATTTTGTTTTAAAAAAAATACAAAAAATAGAGTCCAAACTTCTGATAAATAATTAGCAAATGATAAATACTGATCGTCGAGATCGCCTCTTTAATGAAGGATGATAAAACAGCCTTGTATGGTATTGCGTTTATCCTAATTGGTGGATTATTAGCTAGTCCATCAATGCAGCTAGGCGGAACAGCATATGCAGACGAAGATGAGTTTGAGTCTCCAACCACTCACTCTGATGTTGACGTAGACATGACTGATACCAAAGAATATGACAAAATGAAAGACAAAACAATGATGACATACGAAGAACACAGAGAGTGGGCTGACAGATACTGTAATGCATCAGAAGTAGATCAAAAAAAGATGTTAGATGAACACGAAGGTGCGCGTGAATACAAAGCAAAGCTTGATGAGTATTGCCAATTAGATGAATCGGACAAAGAGCAATACATTCGAGACAGAATGGAAGAGATGCGTAAACAGTATGATGACAAAGCACATGACATTAGAGAAAAATATCATAGATATTGTGAAATGACTACGGCAGAGCGAGAAGAATATCTAGCAATGCATGACAAGATGACTGACGAGATGAAAGAAAGACATGACAAATTCTGCACAATGACTGACGAGGAAAGAGAGCGATACATACAAGAACACAAAGACGAGTATGGTGACAAAATGAAGGACCGCATGAAAGACAAGATGATGGATCGAGATTATGTTAGAGACTTTAACATGAGAATTGCAGCAATGTGTGACATGTCTGATGAGGCAAAAAGAAAAGCCATGGCAAAATATCCATTCTTGCAAGAACACAGTGATAGAATTGCAGAATACTGCCACATGTCAGCTGAAGATCGCGAAAAATACAGAATGGTACATCAAGACATGATGGATGACTATAGAGAACACATGAGTACAATGAAAGATAGAATGATGGACGAACAGCATGATATGAGATTAAAAATGATGCATGATAAGATGCGTGATTATAAGATCTCAGATGAGAGACGTGATGTATTAAAAGAAAAATTCAGAATGCATTACTCTGATAAAAGTGATGCAGAACGAAAAGAAATCATTCAAAAATTCAAAGCAAAATACATGCAGCACTTCAAGTCAGAGATGAAAATTAGACATGATGCAATGTCTGATCTTCAACGAGATCAAATTCTACAGCGAGTATCGGAGATGAGAGATTACAAATCAGAACTTAGAGAAAGATACCAAGACATGACAGAAGATGAGCGAATACAATTCCAATCTGAGTTTAGAGACAAGGTACCTGACAAGCGATTTGCATGGATATCTCCTCACAAACAAATGCTAGCTGGAGTTGCAGTAGATGAGCTTGAATGCAGAGAAGGACTCAATCTTGTAATTAAAAACTCAAACGGCAAGGTAATGTGTGTAAAATCAGCAACAGCTGAAAGATTAATTGAAAAAGGTCTTGCAGTTCCTGCAGCCTAATCTTT
>JBHIUZ010000019.1:0-3706 GCA_042138025.1 Nitrosopumilaceae archaeon
TCTTTATTTGTAAGTAAATGATTTGAACATAATTTTGCTTTTAGCACTAATTGCTACTATACTTATGATTGAAACAACTAAAATCATCATTGCAATAGTTCCAAATTCAGGAACCACATTAATCTGAATTGACTCGCCTTTAAGCCCTGTAAAAGAATCTGTTCCAATTCCTTGCAGTGTAATCTTAACTGATACGTCGTCATTACTAGGTAATGCTTGTGTAAGATGGTTACCAATACCAATTTGGTGGTTCACCATGGTTTTATCCAAAATTACTTTACCATTTTGAGATACTAAAATGTCATAGTTTACATTGTATAGTCGTTTTCCGTTTTTATCAGTAAATTCCACATTGATTGTCATGTGTTCTCTCTCTATAGGTTCTGTAGCTGTTACAAATATCCAGGTTGAACCATCATTAGAAATAGTTTGAGTCTTTATCATGGTACCAAGATGATTTGCACCAATACTCAATTCTGGTTTTTGAATATACAGTTCTTCTGCAAACGCATATGTACCAAAACTTGTAGTTATTACCATTGTTACTATTAAGACAGAAAGACATACAAAATTTAGTCTCATTTTCAGCTTGGAAATACGAGTATAATCATTCAAAATATGAGTCCTGATAGACTCGGATATTACTACCGTTAATTTGAATCAAATTCAAAAAAATCATTCTACTTTGTATACGCTTATCTTACTATTAAGGAGTTCTTTTAATGAAATATTCGATTAAAAAACTACTGGATTCTAATTCTATAAACAGTACTTAATCTAATTGTATTCGTTATAAAATTTATCACTAAAATTAATTATTCATGGTTTTTTACATTCACATTTTTTTTGTTTTTCAAATTTTGGATACTTTAGTTTATGACATACTTCACAGTATAATTGATTTGACATAGGCAGTTAACTTACTGTAACGTAGTTACCACTTTGATCAAATACGCTCCCACAATTTTGGCATTCCCAATTATCTTTGGAATTTTTTTTATCAAGAGTTACAATCTTTATAGCATTACATACTCTACAGCGTATTGACATAATTTCGTTCCAGCTAAGTTGAGATTTCCTTTTTCCACACGCTACATGCAGGGCAACGATTTATTATCTTACTTCCTAATTTTTTTGCCAATATATTACCACAATTTTCGCAAATTCTAATATCATCTAATGTAATCATGTTATTTTGCTCCAACAATTAGATTATTCATTTTTTTTAAATGAGTTTTTTCATGAACAAGTACATTCTTAAAAGTATCCGAATTTCCTTCCCAATGAAAAGTGCAGTTCCTACAATGATATTTCATTTTATTTCTTGACCTCATCTGTTTTAGATTCTGCAGCTGCGTTTTCTTTTTCTAGTACTTTGGTCTTACAAGAACCAAATTTCAATTTTGTAATTATCTTTTTTAACATACTTTGTATACGTCTATCTTGGATATATACTAGGTTAATCTGCTCATTTTACGCCTAAATTTCTATATACTTTTTTAAATTCTATAAATCAAATACGCTTCTATATATAGGGTGAACATATCTATATAGATATGGAAAATAAAGAAAATAAACCAACTGCAGATGTTTTACCAAAAGTAACTGCAGACAGTGAAACAAAAAAAGAAGAACCTAAAAAAGAAGAACCAGCTAAAACAGAAAAGTAAACTAGCACTTTTTTAAAATGATTTTCAGGAATTGATCTTTAAACCAATTCCTGAATTTACCCATTAAGAAAAGATAGTTATAATTTTTGAAATGTTTCTACAAAGTTCTGATACACATCTACATATAGGAGTCATCACATTAAAAAATAGAACATGCAAAGACAAGAAAATAGATTAACATTTGAAGATAACGATAAGTTCGTTATAGTAAATTATTGTGAGCGTTGTAACACTCAAAATATTTATAAAATTTCTATAGATGAATTTTTTAAAATAATTGAACGAAGAAAAAAAGCAACAAAGGGTCCAATAGATTCAATTAAAGCACTGCTAAAAAATGAAAAGCCCATACTACAATAATATTAAAATCAAATTTATAAAACACTTTTAGAATATTTGCTACAAGTAACTCATGTTTAATAAGAAGAAGCGCGTATACAAAGTAGAATGATTTTTTTGAATTTGATTCAAATTAACGGTAGTAATATCCGAGTCGATCTAGGATTACTACATGAATGATTATTCATGTACCTGTAATTGTGGATGCGAGAATCCATCAGATGATTACGTTTGTCATAATTGTAATATAGGTTTGTGTAAAATTGGAATGAAAAAAACGGTGCTTACTTAGTTGTTGACGCTAAAACATAGATTAATGAATTATTCGTTTCACATTGTTATTATATCCACCATTGTAGGAATTTCTATACTGTTTGCTTTCTTTGGAATGGAACGATGAATTACATGTATTGTAATAAAGAACTTCAAAACAAAACAAAAGAGTTTTGTTATTCATGTACTTCATTAATTCTAGGATCAAGATAAAAATCATGGAAACTTTTTGTGGCTCACAAGTTTGTTCTGATTGTAATAGAATGACTTGTCAAAATGGATGTAACTGCGATTGTCATTGGGATCGTAATAGGTAATTTAATCATGTCCTACAAAACAATAACTCAAGATACTTGTCCCCATGATTCCAAAGTCAAGATGCCAGGTTTAAAAGATACATATGAGTGCACCCGATGTCACAAATTCATTCCATACGTACCTTTAGATAAAAAAATGGTGATAGCTTAAATGAATCAAAAACATAGATTTGGGCATTATTCAATTTATTATTCTGGAATATCTTCAATAATTCTTCTCACATGGGTGGTTTCTTTATGGCCGTAAAGCCAAATTTTGCTTATCTGCTAATCTCATGCAATATTGGTAAACTCGATGATGTAATAGAAAATCTAAGAGATCTAGATAACATAAAATCGGTTCAGGGAATTAATGGGGCATATGATGTTATAGCAAAGGTTGAATCAATTACAAGACAGCATTTACAGAGATTTATCATCCAACAGATTAGAACGCTAGTCGGTGTAAGAAGCTCATTGACATTAGAATGCAAACCTACTTTATGATAATTATGAATTTAAAATGTAAAAACTGCAAAAAGGATTTTGAATTATTTAATAGTGAATTTTGTTGCATGGAGTGTTTTAGTGAATATTATGTTAAAGGATATTCAAAATACTAGATTATATACAAATTCCTGAGCATGTTGTTCAAATGAATAATACATGCGTTCTTGTACGGGATAATTTAATTGATATCTATGAAGATTGTTAATCTCCGTTTGGAGATTTAATGAAACAAAGGCAAAGTCACGATTCTCTTATCAAAAGATTAATTGATCATTTTCAAACACAGGATTTTAGGATATCTTTTGCAAATTATGAAGGCTTTACAAAACCATTTTTCATCAAAAGGCATTCCCCTGACGTGTTAGCAGTTAATCGCTTGAATGGTCTAGTCTACATTGGTATAGTAAAATTTTGTTCATCACTTCATGATCAAATAACTAAAGAGGAGTTTGAAGATTTTTCAACAGTTTTGATGAAAAATTCTGAAAAAGAAAAAATCCTAGTACCATTTTACATTGCTGTGCCAAATGAGTGTAAATCTAAAATAAAAGAAATTTTCAGATGCCTTGAAATTCCATGGAATGATAACATCCATGTTTTAGGATTTTGATATTTACA
>JBHIUZ010000019.1:3806-11586 GCA_042138025.1 Nitrosopumilaceae archaeon
GGTATTTTTTTCATTTGTATATCGACGAAATGATCATTAGCTTATAGATCTTACGCTTAAGTGGGTCGAAAATTGTCCCATGATGGGTACCTTGTCCCACCAGACCCACTCCCTTTTAATTAAAAAAACATGTAGAGATTGTGAGTAATTACAAATAATATACATGAGAATATAATATGATTGGTATGTTGATTTTGAATTCGTTTATATCTTTCACGGAATTAAATTAGGAATCCAGAATTTATGGAAAAACCTAGTAGAAATCAAGTTCTCATTCGTACCATGAGATTAGCTGACATTCCAAAAATAGTAGAATTACAAAAAAAATCCTTTCCAGCAATGGCAGCAGAAGGAGTAATTTGGAAACCAGAGCATCTTGAATCACACCTCAAAGTCTTTCCAAAAGGACAATTTTGTGCTGAATACAAAGATAAGATTGTTGGTTCATGCAGTAGCCTAATAATTAATCTGAACCCCGAATACAAAGAACATACTTGGTTAGAAGCATGTGGAGATAGTTTTTACAAAAATCATAACCCTAAAGGAGATACTCTTTATGGTTCAGATGTTTCAACTCATCCAGATTATCGAAGACTGGGAATTGCCACTAAATTATATAACGCAAGAAGAGAACTGGCCATCAAACTAAACCTTAGACGAATAATAGCAGGAGGCAGAATATTCAATTATTGTGAATATGCAAAAAAAATGTCTCCTTTAGAATATGTTCAAAAGGTCAAGAGAAAAGAGATAAAAGAGCCTGTCCTTTCTTTTCAACTTCGAAATGGATTCAAATTTATCAAAATTCTTCCAAACTATCTCAAAGATCCTAGATCACTTAACTATGCAACTTTTATTGAGTGGAAAAATCCGCATTACAGAGAAAAATGATTATTGATTGCCATATTCACATAAACCAATATGAACTTCTAAAGAATGTTCCATCTTTAGAAGAGCGTCTTAACATGTTACAGATTGAGATGACAAGTAATAATGTCGATTATGCTTTGATCTTATCATCATATATGGTAAATGAACAAAGACCATCAACCTGGCAGATAATTGAGTCTATAAAAAAATATGATAACCTAGGAGTAGTTGCTGGGTTTACCATTGACAATCATTCCGATGATGATCTAAAAAATTATCGTAAATGGATTAAGGAGGGTTTGATTAAAGGTTTGAAAATCTATGTAGGTTATGAACACTATTATCCATATGATAAAAGATATCAAAAGGTCTATGATACATGTCTGGAGTTTAATATACCAGTTATGATACATACAGGAGATACCTTTACTCCAAAAGGAAAACTTCGTTATGCAAGACCGTTGAATCTCGATGACGTAGCAGTAGATAATCCGGAACTTAAGATAGTTTTATGCCATCTTGGAAATCCATGGATTCAAGATGCGCAAGAAGTTCTTTACAAAAACAAAAATGTTTATGCGGATATTTCAGGTCTAGTAATTGGGGATTTTGATCACTATTTTGAGAAGATGATGAAAGAAAAAGTAGCTGAATTAATCAATTATGCTGGAGAGCCGAGATATTTGATGTATGGAACCGATTGGCCAATTAGTACAATGGATTCGTATCTAAATTTTGTCGCAAAATTAAAAATGAAAAAAGAATATCGTGATCTTTTGATGTACAAAAATGCAAAATCTCTCTTCAAGATTTAATAATTCTTATTTTCTTGCAACTAAAAATACTGAGTAAATAGATGCAGTTCCTACTGTCGCATTCATGTTTTTAAACTTGTAATCATTGAGATTTTTCACTTTTTCATAAACATCACTTCCAATGATTACACCATTAGGTAGTGCAAATCGATTAATCTTCGAGCATCTGTTTACAGTTGAACCAAAAATATCATCTACTGATGATGTAGATATCTTGGCAATACTTATTGTCCCATAAGTGATACTAGTACGGTATGCAATTCCTGGGAGTCCTTCTTTTACCATTTTTTTATTTATTTCTGTATGGGAATCACCAATTGTTAGACAACACTCTATTACATTTTTGAAATAATCCTTCTCAATAGAATTAATTTTTGGAAAATAAAATAATAGTGAATCGCCAATATTTTTTACTACTATCCCCTTGTACTTTTTTACGATGTCTGCGACATAATTGATGAAAATTTCATAAAAGTCTTTAGTTTTTTCATCTGATAGATTGGCGGTAAGCATCGTAGATTCAATAATATCAACTATACATACACATCCTGTTTCATTATTTTCAGAAAACTGTAATAGAATATCTTCTTGTTGTTTAATTATCTCTTCTCGAAGGTTAATGGCAATTAGTGACTCCTGAAGATTTTTTGCCATAGAATCAAATACTACGGAAAGTTTGCCAATTTCATCTCGTGTTTTTAAGTTTGTTCTTACATCAAAATTTCCCTTAGATATTTCATTGGCAGCAACTTGTAGTTTTTTAATTGGATTTGAAAGACGTTTTGAAAGGAAATAGGTCACAATGCTTGACGAAGCCATTAATAAAATTCCAATATAAAATATATTTTCTTGGAATTTATAAAGTGGTTTTAATGCTTCTCTTTCATCAATTTCAGTTAATAGAACAATACCTCTAGATTTGTCACAAAAAGATATTCCTAAAATTTCGATACCACGATAATCTTTGTAGACTCCACTATAACTTTTGTTATTATCAAAACATTCAGAAACTGGGATGGTATTAACTATCTGATTAAATGGAGCATTTTCAATAAAAATTGATTCTGAAACCATAAAACGATCTTCATTAACTAAATATACTTCACCTGTTGTTTCAAGACCGAATCTATCTAACAATATTCCATCTAACATATCAGTATTAGTGGTAGCAATAACAGACCCGATATATAATGAATCATTCTCTGAAAATAATGGTATTGATATTACCATTTGTCTTTGACCGTCAGACCTAGATTGAATTAATCTAATTTCTTGTTGATTAGCACTTGTAATTTTTGTCTCATCTACAAATTCTCCAAGTTCTTTAGGTTCATTTAAAGAAAAGAATAATCTTCCATTCTTTCCAAATATTAGGAAATCTTCTAAGCCCAATGTTTGCCCTTCAGTTAGCTGAAAGTTTCTAATCTCAATCGTAAAAGTAACACTAGCTTCTAATAGCTTTGAATTTAATGTTTGTTCGTCAGATATTTTATTTAATTCCAAAATTGATTTTTGAATTATTGGTTTTTTTGAAAGATTAATTATTTGTTGTATTTTATTATCAAATAGCAGTCTAATGGTCTCACCTCTCTGAATTGACTGCTCTTCCAATTGATTTAGTATATCCTGTTTTAATATCATGTCTGAGAAATTAAAAGAAAAAAATGCAAAAACCAAAATTGAGACTAAGGACACGCCCCATACAAGTACGAGTAGTTTTCTGTTCAAACTAAAACTAATAGTTTTTATCAATCTTTTTTTAACCAAATAATTTTCATTAATATCTATCTGATCATTTCAGATTTCAATTTGGAATATGGTGGAAAAAACGCTTAAAACCTCTGATACTTAAAGTTTAGATTCATTATTTTCTTCATGCTTAAGGGTACTTTTAAAGACAAAATATCGTTTTTCATATAATCCACATACTATTTTGTTTAAGAATATTGTCTTATTTACGGATTGTTTGGAACTTTGGAAATTAAAAAGAAAAATTTTTACAATATTCATGAATAAATCAAATAGGGTAGGCAGTATTATTGCAGTTGGACTTATTTTTGCATCAACAGTTGTAGGATTATATGCAATAAACGGATTAGAAAAAGAAGAATCTAAAGTTGACTCATCTGAACATGTATATCTTGATACAATTTTTTCAGAAAATGAATATGTCAAAAAATTTACTGAAATTGATAATGAGCTATTAGCGTTTTTTGCTAATTTACGAGAAGATATTGGAACTTCATTATTCTTATTGTAGAAACACTTGGCAATAGGAAATAGTGATTTTAAAAATTTTCTAGTTATTTTAGTGGTACAATAGTATCTAAAACTTGGGGATTTTCAATTGATGATAAATCGCCTAATGGCATGCCAAGAAGTTTGGCTTTTAATAACCTCCTCATAATTTTTCCAGTTCTAGTTTTTGGTAATTCTTGAATTGTGATTACTCTTTTTGGTTTTGCAATCTTACCTATTTTTTCTGAAATATAATTTAGGATTTCTTTTTCAATATTCTCTTTATTTTTTTTATCAGATAATACTACGAAAAGCACAATAGCCTCTCCAGTTATTTCATCTGGAATAGAAATTGCAGCTGTATCAGATATTTTATCATGTGAAAGAACGTTTTGTTCTATTTCAACAGTACTTAATCGATGACCTGAGATGTTAATTACATCATCTACCCTACCAAGCATAAACCATAACCCATCTTGATCAACCATAACATAATCCCCATGAAACCAAGTATTTTCAAAACGCGACCAGTAGGTTTCCAAATATCGTTCCTTGTCATTTAACAGTCCTTTGGTCATACCTGGCCAAGGTTTTTTCACAACAAGATACCCTTTTTGATTAATTAGAGAATTTCCATCATCATCATAGACATCAAGATCAATACCTGGACAGGGAATTCCTACTGTAGATGGTTTTAATTTCATCCCTGGAAATACAGATAACATCGCACCTCCGATTTCAGTTCCACCAGATAAATTCATTATAGGTATTTTCTTATTTCCAACTTTTTCAAATAACCACCACCATGATTCCTCATCTATTGGTTCTCCAGTAGTAGGAATAATGCGAAGATTATCTAAATTATATAATTTTCTTGGTTCTATGTTATTTTTCTTAAACATCCTAACTGCGGTTGGAGAGATTCCAAAAATGGTTGCCTTGTATTCGTACAACACGTCCCAAACTCTATTATAATTTGGCCAATCAATTGCACCATTATAAATAACTGCAGTTGAACCAACTACTAATAATCCATATACATTCCAGACAAGACCCGTTATCCATCCAATATCAGCGGGCCAAAATAATATGTCATCCTTATGCAAATCAATTAGATATGAAGCCTGATGTCCAGCAAATACAGAAAACCCACCATGTGAATGAATTACTCCTTTTGGTTTTCCTGTAGTTCCAGAAGTATAAAGGATGAATAATGGATCATCAGAATCCATTATTTCTGTCTTACATTCTAATGATTGATGTGAAATTAGGTCATCATAATATACGATAAAGTTATCTTTCCCATAATCATCAATGTGTGCACATTTAGTTACTATTATTTTTTTTACATCAGTATCTTTGATGACTTCATATACGGTCTTTTTTTGAGATATAGATTTCCCTTTTCTAATATACCCATCAGTTACAAACAAAATTTTTGCTTTACAATCTTGTAATCGTATACGTAGAGATTCTGAACTATAGCCAGAAAAAATAATAGTTTGTATGGCACCAATTTTTGCACATGCCATAATAGCTATAATAGATTCAGACACCATTGGCATGTAAATGGCTATTACATCACCTTTTCGGACGCCTAATTCTTTCAATCCATTAGCTAGTTTGTTTATTTTTGCTTCAAGCTCAATGTATGTTATTTTATTTTTTTTACCATCTTCAGAGACAAAAAAATACGCTATCTTATTAGGAGTTAATTTTGCATGTTTTTCAACACTAGAACTTGTGATGTTAGTTTTGCCATTTACAAACCATTTAGTCCATGCTGGTCCTTTGGAATCATCTAACACTTTACTATATTTTTGACCCCAAACTATCCCAAGATCTTCTTCAACTGCTTTCCAAAACCACTGTAATTCATTCTTTGCTTTATTTGATAAATCCGATAATGTTTCGATATTATATTTTGTCATAAACGAGTAAATATTTGAATTTAAGAGTTGTTCTTTAGATGGAACAAAAGCGAAATCTTCCAATACCATATTTGTTATGAAAGGTTCAAATTATAATTTGATTTAGGTGGTCCTAAGAGAGTAAAAAGTGACTAAATTTATTATTGATCAACAAGCTGAGGACATTGAAGTTCCAGAAAACCTCAGACTAAATACATTTCTAAGAGAGTTTCATTCGGATTGTCCTCATCCCGAATGTAGTTTTGGTTTTTATGGGTTTGCGTTTGGTCAATCTCCTTTTCCTGTTCCAGGAATCGTTCAAGATGCTTTAAGGAAAAATGCTGATAAGGGAACCTATGCAGGTGTTTCAGGGATCCCAGAATTAAGAAAAGTGATTGCTAATTACAATAAAGATTATTTTGATTTAGAAATTGATCCTTCAAATGTTTATGTTGGGCCAGGAACCAAAGAATTACTGTATAATCTTCTTGAGGTTTTACATGGAACTGTAATTTTACCAACTCCTGCATGGTTGGGATATCTTCCTCAAATTAGGTTTAGGGTAAAAAATTTTCACATGTTACCTGTTAGTAAAAATAAAAAAATTACTGCAAACAAATTAGAACATTTAGCGTTAAGATTACATGATAGGCAAAAAATTCTAATTTTAAATAATCCCAATAATCCAACTGGTCTAGTTTATTCTAGATTAGAATTAGAAGAAATTGCAGATGTGTGTAGAAGTCAAGGAATTATTGTTATCTCTGATGAGATATATGCACAAACTACATATGATATGAAAAATTTTTGCAGTATGGCAAAAGTATACCCAGAGGGAACCATAATTACAAATGGTTTATCAAAGTCGCATTCAGCTGGAGGATATAGATTAGGATATGTCATATTTCCATCAGATTCAGACAATCTACAGAAACATTTCAAAAAGATTTTAGCTACAGAATATACTGCCACCTCAACTCCTACTCAATTTGCTGCTATTGCTGGATTTACAAAAAGTAAAGAGCTAGATGATTATTTTGAAGTGACAAGACAAATACATAACATAATGGGACAGTATACTTATGCTGCATTAAATGAGATAGAGGGAATACAAACTACAAAGCCACAGTCCACGTTTTATCTGCTTGCAGATTTTAATTCCTATTCTGCTGATTTTCAAATAAATAAAATTAGTACGTCTTTAAAATTTTCTCAGTCATTAATAGTTCATCCTTATCATACGGCAATAGTAGGAGGTGACAGCTTGGTTTTAGAAAGAAATGATTTTTCAGCAAGAATTGCTTTTGTAGATTATGATGGAACTGCAGCAATGAAAAATTATATTTCCAATCCTCCAAAAACCGAATCCGATAGGACTGAATTTGTAAAAAATAATGCTCCTAGAGTTATTGCTGGAATAAACATGTTAAAACGCTATGTGGAAGACCTCAAAAATAAAACAATAATTTCCGTTCCAAAAAAACGAGAAATGTTATAAATGAAAAAGAATTTTTTGAAATTTAAAAAAAACACGGCACATATTCCAAAACTTAAAGAAAATATTTTTAAAATTGACAAAAATATTAGATTTATCACAATTATTGACTCTAAAGGAAGATTAATTGAAAATCAACATAGAGAAGATATCAAAAGTATGCTAAATAAAAAAGAAAGTAACCACTCTATCAAACAAATAACAAGATTTTGGAAGGATAACCAGGATCTTTTTAAAAAATTTGGATATCCAAAATATGCTATTATTGAATATGAAAAAATTAAAAGAATTGTTTTAGCATTAAATGATAAAGAATTATTGTATATTTCTACTGAGCCAGCGTCAAATCATAAAAAAATTATTTCCAAAATTTTTGATTTATATTTTTCTTAATATAATTATCTTAAAAATTAAAAAAAATGTGGAGAAAGTATCTCCATTATGTTTTTGGG
>JBHIUZ010000019.1:11686-21819 GCA_042138025.1 Nitrosopumilaceae archaeon
TGAACCTTTCAATAAAATAGCTATTTTTTGTCGAATTGATAGTAAAGGTAAATAGTCTGATTAAACGGAAAATAAATAATTAATTGAATAATAAAATTTTATTTACAGTTGCGATGGTTGGAATATTAGGATTAATTATTCCTGATCAAATTGAAGCACAAACATCACCGTCACAAAAAAAATATGAAGACACCATTAATGCTACAAATGAATGTAAAAAATTAGTTGATTCTAATCCGGATTTGACTGAAGCTGAAAGGATTGTAGCAAAAAGAAAGTGTGCATCAACAGGAGCAAAAGCAATTGTAGGTGAAGTCAATAGTAAAATTACCCGACTTCAAGAACTTAAAACTAAAAACATGATACAATGTGAAAACTGGTTTTCACAGTATAAGATAGCCACATATGAAAACTTTAAGATTCTAAAACCAGTTCAACTTGCAGATGACTGTATTATATTATATAATGATCCAATTTGGCAATATACTGAAAAAGACAGATTTAAAAAATTAATGGATAGAGTAGATGAGCTTGATTTGTTTAAAATTGCTAAAATAAAGGCGGATTTATTTATCATATATCCACCTGCAAAGCAAGTAAAATTCGGAATACTTCCTAGTCATGTAGATTGTAAGGAAGGAAAAGTTCTCGTTTATAAGATTAGTACAGATGAACCTGCTTGTGTGAAACTAGATTCGGTAGATAAAATCTTAAAACGTCTATGGGGATATTTGAAAAAATAATTAACAGTAATCAAAAATAGATTCTAGTTCTAGAGAATGAGAATAAATTAGTTTCAACTAATTTTGTTAGTGTTTAAAACAAACATCAACGTATACTAATTATGTCAAAAGTAATCAGTTCATGCGATTGTAATGATGTGCAATGTCCAATCTCTTTTCAAAAAAAACATGCACATGTTGGAGATGAATGTTTTCATCCAAATAACTTTCATCATAAAATTGGGATAAAATTTTTAAAAAAATCAAAAAGAATAATGAATTCTGATTTAGAAAGACGATACTTCAATTGGGGGTTGTAACTACTTTTTATCTAACATCATAATCTAGCTTCAAATAAATTAGATTTATTTAATTAGATTTTTTACTTTTTTTGAAAGAATCTCCAAGGTGGATTTAACTTCGTTTTCCCGTTTAGTTGTACCTTCTCTGTACATTTTTATTTTTTTCATACGATGTGTTATCATTCTTTTTTGTTCTGAAATTCCAGAAGAACCCTGAGAAGTCCTATCTTGAAGCGACGAACTAATGGAAGTAGAATTAATTAATTTCAATAGAAATTTAGAATCTATTTTAGTTCCTTTAATTGAAGTTTTTATCTCAGATAAAGTAATTTTTGATATTGGTTTTTTTGAAATACTTGCAATCTGAACGAGTTTACCAATTACTGAATGAGCAGTTCGAAATGGAATTCCTTTTTGGACTAGTTCCTCTGCCAAATCTAGTGCAATCAAATTTCCACTTTCTGCGGCCTTTTTCATTTTTTCTTTATTGATAGTGATTGTCATCAACATTAACTTAATGATTAAAAGCGCATTTATGGAAATTTTTGATGTAGACCAAATTGAAGGTTTGATTTGTTGCAAATCACGATTATATCCTGAAGCTAAACCTTTTACAATTGAAAATATTGTAGTGAGATTTCCAATTATTTGAGCAGTTTTTCCTCTTGTGAGTTCTAAAATATCGGGATTTTTCTTTTGAGGCATAACACTTGATGGAGATGTAAATTCGTCAGAAAGTTCGATGAAGGAAAATTCAGTAGTTGACCAAATAGCAAAATCCTCAGAAATCCTACTTAGATTTGTCATTAGAATAGTAACAGCTGCAACATACTCACATACAAAATCCCTAGTACTAGTTGCATCAATTGAATTCTCCACAATACCATGAAAACCTAACATTTTTTCTGTACTTTTCCTATCAATTGGTAAACTTGTTCCACCAATAGGGCCTGCACCTAAAGGATTTTCATTTACTCTTCCATAGGTAACGTATAATCTGTCGATGTCACGAAATAAAGCATCAGCATAAGCTAGCAAGTAGTGAGAAAATACACCTACCTGTGCTTGTTGAAGATGAGTATATAGTGGCATTACAGTCTTATGATGAACTAAAGCCAATGAAACTAGTGCTTCAATAGTATCAAGTAAATATTGACACAATGTATTAATGTCATCACGAATTTTCAGCCTTATATCAACTGAAACTTGATCATTTCTTGAACGAGCAGTATGCATTTTTCCTCCACTTGCTAGTCCTGCATTTTTGATTACCAGAGATTCAATAAGTTCATGGATGTCTTCAGAGGTTGATTTTTTTTCAAATTTTTCTTTTTTTAATTTTTCTAAAGCTGAAAGAATTTTTTTTGTTTCACCTTTTGTCAGAATATTATTTTCATAGAGCATAATTGTATGCGCTTGACTCCCAATGATATCATAGAAAGCAATCTCCACATCATCAGAAATTGAAGAAACATAGTCGTTGGTTATATCGTCTAGTTTTTTACTCATTCGTGAACGATACATTCAACATAGGATTTAGAATGGTTATATATAGCATAGACGCTTTTTCGCCCATGACACAAGACGTCAAGCAGCTAAGAGTAAAAATTTTTGATGAGCTATCAAAAATCGTAGATCCTGAAATCAACACAACGATTACAGATTTGGAATTGGTGGATGAAGTAGATATCAATGATTCAAAGGTGAAGGTTGATTTACATCTCACGAGTCCATTTTGTCCTGCCGTATTTGGATTTAAGATTTGTCAGGATGTGCATGATAATCTTTTGAAAATTGATGGAATTGATGATGTCAAAGTTAATGTCTCAAATCATTTTATGGCAGAGCAAATTAACAACCAGGTAAATAATAGTCCAAATCCTAAAAAGCCTAGTAACTAATCTCTAAAGCCTAGTAAATACCCTCTAAGTAGTTGAATTCCCATTGCAGGATCAACTCCTTTAGGACATACTTGACTACAAGAGCCTGCAAAATGACATCTAAATATTCCATGGGAGTCATCAATTATTTTTAGACGTTGATCTTTTCCTTTATCTCGGTTATCAGCTACATAACGATATGCCTGAGCTAATGCTTGAGGTCCAATAAATGATGAATCTGTTGCCATAGTTGGACATGCAGAATTACATAAACCACATTTAATGCAGCTAGAAAATTGAATGTATTTTTCTACTTCTTCTGGAGTTTGTAAGAATTCTTTTGTACCAGGCTTAATTTCTGATTCGTCATTAATAATAAATGGTTTAATTTTTTTGTGATTTGAAAACATTCGTTCAAAACCAACTGCTAAATCTCGAATAATTGGAAAGTTATTCATTGGTTCAACGGTTACCACTTGTGATTTAAGATCAGTAATTTTTGTAAAGCATGCTAATGCAGGTCTCCCATTAATTTTCATACCACAAGAACCACATGATGCTTGTCTACAAGAATATCGAACTGCAACGGAATGATCCAAATATTTTTTCACTTCTAATATGGCATCTAAAACTGTAGTCCATCTTTGATATGGAATTTTAAATTCATCAAATCTTGATTCGGTATTTTTATTTGGGTTAGAGCGAGCTATTCTAAGAGTAATGGTTTGTGTTGGGGAAACAATTGTTCCGGATTCTTCATTTGAAATTTGTAAACTTTCCGAAGTCATATCACACCATTCCCATACTAGTCAAAAAAATAGTTCTTGAGCCATATAAAATGACTAACACCATTGCACCTAAACAACCATATGTCACTGATTTTTCATATTGTGAACCCTGTTTAAGTTCTAAAAGTACAACTCTTAGGCCATTAAAACCATGAATTGAGATTAGAATTAAAATAATTTCTAACATTCCAGCATATGGTAAGAATTCATAGTTTGCAATAACACTTTCATACTCAAGTGATTCTGCAAAACCCTGAGTGAGCCTAAATAAAATATGTACAGCAACTAGGGCTACTGCTGCCACAGCAGTTCCATAATGAATTTTCATGATTATACTTTCTCTCATTTCATTCACCAAACATTACCGCAAGACCATACATCATTGCAATAGCAGCCAAGACAATTGCGGAGTAAATAGTAATTTTGTGTTTAGCATTTTGTGATTGTGCTGGATATGGATAATCAGGTCTACTAGGTTTTCCTACACCAATACCTCCATGACCAAGCATAACTCGGATCCCATTTACAGTATGAAAAACACTCATTCCAATAACAAGAGCTAAAATGATGTGCCCTCCAGTTGTTTGGGTAAGTTCTAAAAATTCATTCCAACCTACCTTACCCTGTAAAATCATACTTGTTTCGTAAATATGAGCAACAAAATATGCAAGCAAGCCTAAACCAGTTAATCTCATTAACAAATATGCAAATCTTTCAATTCCATATCTAGTGGGATTTGCCATTCCTTTGATCCCTTCTTTATTTTCGTTAATTTTGGACATCTAGTATTTTCTCTCCACTGGTTTGTAATTAGTAATCGTGACTGGGTGTTTTTTCATAATGGGTTCAGATGGATCATAATACGCAAGTGTGTGATGCAAAAAATTAGAATCATCTCTATTAGGATAATCAGTTCTAGCATGACTGCCTCTTGATTCTTTTCGGTTAATTGCTCCAATGAGAACGACTTCTGCAATTCTAAACATTGAATCCAGTTCCATGACATTTGTAAAGTTTGTGTTGTATTCTTTTGCTTTATCATCTACATGTTTCCAAGTTTTATTTTTTAACTCGCGGATTTTCTTTAATCCTGATAACATTTCTGATTCATTTCTGTAAACATAGGCTTTTTCATTTAATGTATCTGTCAATTCTTGTCGTACTTCATATGGATTTACCTCACCATTTCCTCGAAATATTCCATCATAGATTCTTTTTTCTTCAGCTTCCACAAGATGATGAGGATAGGGAGTCGTATGTTGATTATTAGTAATATAATCCACTGCTAATTCACCAGTTATTCTACCCCATACTATGCATTCTGATGTCGAATTAGCGCCTAATCGGTTAGAACCATGAACGCTATTACAAGCTGCCTCTCCAGCAGCCCATACACCCTGAAGTTCAGTAGCACCATCTATGTTTGTATGAATTCCACCCATCATATAATGGCAAACAGGTCTAATATCAAGAGGCTCTTGAGCTGGATCTACACCTGAAAATTTTAATGAGATTTCACGAATTGCTCCCAATTTTTCCTTTATTAGAGAATCTCCCAAATGTCTAAGATCTAATTTCATACACTTTACTCCTGTTTCATTATCAAAACCACGTCCTTCATTAATCTCAGTCATTATTGCTCTTGAAACTATATCTCTTGGAGCTAACTCCATTTTTCCAGCGGCGTATCTTTTCATAAATCTCTCTTCTTGATTGTTAAGTAAATAACCACCTTCACCTCGTGCCCCTTCTGTAATTAAAATTCCAGATGGCAATATACCTGTAGGATGAAATTGTACAAATTCCATATCTTTTAGAGCCATACCTGCTCGATAGGCCATATCAATTCCATCAGGTGTTGAAGATAGGCCATAGGTAGAATAGCTGTAAATTCTACCAGCACCACCAGCGGCAATTATCAATGCCTTTCCTTTAATGGAATAAAAAGTCCCACTTGAAAGTTCAATTGCAGTAATTCCCAAAAATCTTTGTCCATCATGAATAATTGATGTAACAAACCATTCGTTAAGAAATTCAATATTTTCAAATTTTTGACA
The DNA here is from genome assembly GCA_042138025.1 of Nitrosopumilaceae archaeon. Taxonomy (GTDB): domain Archaea; phylum Thermoproteota; class Nitrososphaeria; order Nitrososphaerales; family Nitrosopumilaceae; genus CSP1-1. Next base: position 17,436 of record JBHIUZ010000019.1, read on the forward strand.
AGTATCATACAATGTTTGCATTTCGAAAAAACCTACCTTATCTGCTGCATATGTTGCTCTGGGATAACTATATCCTCCAAACATTCGTTGTCCAATTCTTCCATCTTCTCTTCTAGACCATGGCATTCCCCAATGTTCTAGTTGATAGATTTCTTTAGGCATCTCTTTACAAAGTCGTTCCGCTACATCTTGATCAGCTAAAAAGTCACTTCCTTTGATAGTGTCATAAATATGAGATTCGATTGTGTCGCCTTCTTCTTCAAATAGAACTGCTGCTGTTCCACCTTCAGCAGATACTGAATGGGAACGCATCACTTGTACTTTTGAAATAACTGCGATCTTAATTTTTGAACTTTTTTTTGCCGCAGCTATTGCAGCTCTTAAACCTGCAAGACCAGATCCTACAATAAGTAAATCATATTCAATAGAATTAGTCATGTCCCTTCTTTTTAGCTTCTAAAGTTCGGATAAATATGTATTCTAAAAGATCGATTAAATTGAGAAAAGTAGAATGATTAATATATATCACTAGCGATATCACTAGTGATGATTTCAGCTTGGTTTCAAAGAGTTGGAAGTTCTATTCCAAGAGGATTTTCCAGGTATTACATTTTAGAAGTCCTAAAAAAGAAACCACATACTGGAAAGGAGATTATTGATGCTGCTGTTAAACAAAGTGAAGGAATATGGAAACCGTCCCCTGGACTAATCTATCCTTTACTTGGCAGATTATTAGATGAGGGTTTAATTGAAGAAACTAACTCTGGAAAATATCAGATTACACGAAAAGGAAAGTCTACTGCAGATGATCTTGATGCAGTAAATGAAATCGTAAAAAAACAGCTAGATGTTCTTTTTAGAATTGGCAGTGTTGGCAGATTTGCAGCTATGGATATTTTAGAAAGAATATCCAACATGGGGGCGTTATTAAGCTCAAATGTATCTAATATGACTAAAGAAGAAACTTCAAAATACAAAAAATTTCTAGAATCTGAGATAAAAAAGCTGGAAAAGCATTCAAGTAAAAAAGGAAAAGAGATTAAAATCGATTAATTCATAAATATTTCTCCTGGTCTAGTCTTTCATTGAAGAATCTAAGGCAATTGTTAAAGAGTAAAAAACCATTAGTGATACCAGGAGTTTTTGATTCCATTGGAGCAAAAATTGCTGAAAGAGTAGGATTCGATGCAATGTTTCAAACTGGGTATGGTACTTCTGCAACCCTTTTTGGGATGCCTGATTATGGTTTTGTAGGATCAACGGAAACAGTGGAAAATGCAAGAAGAATTTGTCGCGTAGTTAATGTTCCAGTTATTGTTGATGCAGATACAGGGTATGGAAATGCCCTTTCTGTGTGGAAATTAGTTAAAGAATTAGAAGCAGCAGGTGCGGCAGGAATTTTTCTTGAAGACCAAAGATGGCCTAAAAGGTGTGGACATATGCAAGGAAAAGAGGTAGTTAGAAAAGAAGAATATGGAGAAAAGTTAGAGGCTGCACTTGATGCAAGAACGAGTAAGGATTTCATCATAGTTTCAAGGACGGATGCAAGAGCTACTGAAGGTTTGGATAAAGCAATTGAGCGTGGATTATATTATAAAAAAATTGGAGCAGATGTGATTTTTGTAGAGGCCCCAAAAACTTTTGCAGAGATGAAAAAAATAGGAAAATCTATCAAAGCACCCCTAGTAGCAAATATGATAGAAGGTGGAGCTACTCCAATAAGTTCAGCTTCTTCATTACAAAAAATTGGATTTAAAATAATATTATATCCATTATCTGTTTTATTTGCAAATACTTTTGCATCAATTCAGATTTTAAAAGAACTCAAGAAATCAGGAACAACTATGCGGCTAAATAAAAATCTGGTTAATTTTGACGAATTTAATAAAATTGTAGAATTGTCTAAATTTAGAAAATTAGAAAAGAAATATAGTTTAAACAAAAAGAAAAAATCCAGGTAAAGAGATTATTTTCTCTTTACTTCGATTTCAATAGTGGATACGTTTCTTGTTTTTCCGTCTTGAGACTCTAATGATTCAGAGCCTAATTTGATTTCTCCAATTGCATATCCAGCATTTTCAGTTTTTCGCGAAATGATTTGAGAGACGTCTACAGCACGTCCAATGCTCATTCCTCTTGCCTTAATGCGAACGGATGGTATATTTGCCAACTGAATCAGCGTAGAAGTAACATACGCCATTAGTGGTTTCTTACCAATGTATATTGTGTCTCTGTTTCCAGTAGACTGTGTGTTTTCTGCGGTCATGCGAACTTAGTGGATTCACGATAATTTAAATCTAAGATCGAAAAAATTGCTTTAAATTTGAATTAATGAAAATTTTTACGTTAAAACTCTAATAGTAGAATATGATAAATGAAAAAATTAAGCATGTTTTAGAATATGGGACCAAAAATGAAAAAATCAATACTTTAGAATCATTAGAAAATACTGATGATAATGAAATCATTAACATGATTATTTCTAAATTGGATGATTCTGATATTGAGGTTAGAGGCGAGGCATTTAGTTCACTTGTTCTTAATAATAATGATATCTCAGATTTGTTGATTAAAAATTTAAAATCAAAAAGTAAAACCATTAGGGGTTATTCCTCACTAGTTCTTGCCAATAGAAGAAACTCAGATGCTGTTTCAGAAATCACTAAGCTTACAAAAGATCAAAGTGGGATGGTAAGAGCATGTGCATTAGGATCATTGGGATATCTTAAAGCAAAACAATCAAGTAAAGAAATTCACTTTTGCTTTTATGATTCAAATATTGAAGTAAAAAAAAGTGCTTTAAAAGCAGCAGTTGATATTGGAGATGAAGTAACTCACGATGAGCTGATGCATTTATCAAAAGACAAAGATAAAGATATAGAAAAATTACTAGTACAATTAAAAATTAACTCATAGTTTAACCATATGATTCGTATTTAACTTCAAAGCTTCCATCTTCTCGTTTGTCATGCTCTGTGACAAATCCTTTTGGTTTCATAAAGTCCATTACACCATCAATTGTTCCTTGCCAACCACAAACATAAAAAATGGTATTTTCCTTAGTAATTTTTTCTCCAACCAGTTCTTCTAAAGGTGACATACCTCCCTCTTTAGGTCTCAAAAAAGTCTCTACTCTTCCTGTTTGACCTCCCCATGATCGGTTAAACCACTCTTGAGGTCTACTGATGGTTGCCCTGTATTTAAAATTCCATTGATCTTTTCCTCTATCTAAACTATCCATTTCTAAATCAGTGAGAAGTTCTTTGTAACTTAATTCATCGACGTAACTTGCACCATGTAATACAACAATTTCTCTTTTATCTTTAACAGCATGAAGATGTTGAGCAAAGCTTACAAATGGTGCTAGACCGGTACCCCCTCCAATACATACAATACGTCTTTCATCTTTACTACCATCAGGCATTTTTTCATTAATATTTAGAGCAGCACCAGTTGGTTTAATCCAGCTGATTTCATCACCAACTTTTGCATTAAATAGTTGAGTGGTTAATCGACCTGGGATTGGTTTTCTAACCCATCTAATTACTAGTTCAATATATTTTCGGTTTTCAGGATGTGATGCAATTGAATACGCTCTCCTTACAATCTTATTATCTTCAACTGGATTTGGCAAACCAATTGTAATAAACTGTCCAGCTTTGTATTCAGGAACTTGACCATCATTTGGAACTAACCTCATAATTACTAGGTCTTCTTTTAATAGTTGAATGTAGGTAATTGTTGCTTTATTATCTACTACCACTCGGTTTGTGTAATCTGTAATGGTTAAATATCTTATGTTAAATAATTTTCAAAGGTTTTCAACTTCAGCTAAACGTTAATAACCATTTGTAAAAATCTTAAGCGGTCAGAATGGTTTTCTGATAAATTGGGCCGGTCGTCTAGACTGGTAGGATACGCCCTTGGCATGGGTGAGATCGAGGGTTCAAATCCCTCCCGGTCCACTTTATTTTTCTAAAATGTTTCGGTTGTGTTTTTTGTTCCTGCCAATCCCCCACACCGGGGGATTAGAGGGGGGATTAGCAAAAATTTTGAAATCCCTCGAGCTATTGTGTTACATTCATGCGTAATTTTGGAGCTACTGTGGAGCTGTAATCCCCCGAATTGGAGCTACTTGTTTCTAGAGTTGGAGCTAATGTGTCGTGTTCTTATTTGTTACAAACAGGTTTTGTAGCTCCATTGTTCGTAACCTGTGTGGAGCTATCATGCCGTGTTTGTGTGTAACATGTTGTGTAACAGCTGTGTAACAGATGTGTAACAGCTATACAGTACTACATGTTGAGCTTTCATTTGTTCTATATTTGTAGCAATCTTGCATAGATTACCCGATACACACTATTTTCAGAAACACCTAAGTAAATTA
>JBHIUZ010000020.1:0-20916 GCA_042138025.1 Nitrosopumilaceae archaeon
CAATTAAGGTAAAATACAGAGCAGAAAGGAGTCCGTTAGTGACTGTAGGGATGGAAGAAATTAGCACATACGGTGTTTATGTGAATTAGACAAACTGGACCTTATAGGAAAAAACTTCCATCTAAAAGCATGGCATTACGGGTAATCTCAACAAAATTATCAGAGGAACAATACGGTAAAATTACGCAGGTATGTAATAATGCAGGATGCACGCTTTCCGCATTTTTAAAGGATTGCGTAATGGAACTAGTTGATAAAGAAGGAAGTAAAACCGAAAAACCAATTGAAGAAACTATTAACTCGCCTGAATTCACATTAGCAAACGAAACTCCGGTTCAAGAACAAAAAATTACTCAAAAAATACGTTATCAGTATTTCTAACAAATTTAGGTTAGGTTCTGTTTGGAAGGAAAAATAACACTGATGCTTATATGGGATATTATCTTACACAAAATTAATGGGATCAAAGGTAGTTTCAACAAAACTTACTGAAGAGGAATATGGGAAACTAGTAGGTCTATGCAGTGCTAGTGGATATACTGTCTCCAAATTACTAAAAAGAGCTATCCTAGAAAGAATGAATGAAGAGAACTCAAGAGTACAAACTCAATCACCAGAACCTGTAATACAAGAAGAACCAAAAGTAGTGCAAACACCTCAGGTAAAAAATACTAACCAGTCTGTAGATAGGTTTCAATATTATTAGAAAATCAATCAAAATTAAATCTAATACTAATATTACCAGTAAATTTAGGTAAATTAGTCATATGATTAAAAGAACTGAAATAAAAAAAATTGTTAATGAGTATTCTGGCGTAAAAATTGGAGTTTTAGGAAGTCATTCAGCACTAGAAGTCATGGATGGTGCAAAGGATGAGGGTCTAGAGACTGTTGTAATTTGCCAAAAGGGAAGAGAAACACCATATAAGAGATTTGGAAGGATTGCAGATGAAATTATCATATTAAATAACTTCAAAGATATGGCATCTTCAAAAATGCAACAAAAATTTCGGGATGAAGATACAATAGTTGTTCCACATAGGTCTTTGACTGCATACCTAGGATACAAAACAATTGAGAATAATTTCAAGGTTCCAATATTTGGAAATAGGGCATTATTTCAAGCGGAAGAAAGAACAAACAAAAAAAATCAATATTATCTTTTAGAAAAGGCAAAAATTAAACATCCAAAACTATTCAAAAATCCTAAAAATATCAATAAACCTTCAATAGTTAAAGTTCAAGAAAAAAATAGAAGGCTTGAAAGAGCATTTTTTACAGTTACGTCATATAACGACTATAAGAAAAAGGCTGATGAAAAAATCAAACATGGAATAATTTCTAAAAAAGATTTAGAAAATTCAAGTATAGAAGAATTAGCGATTGGAACATACTTGAATTTCAATTATTTTCATACTCCAATTTCAGAAAATGTTGATTTTATTGGAATAGAAAGAAGGCTACAAACTAATTTACATGATTTTAATGCATTACCAGCAAAACAACAATTAGAAATGAATATTGATCTTCAAAATATAGAAGTAGGTCATACCCCTGCAAGTATTAGGGAATCTTTACTTGAAAAAGTAATTTCAATGGGGGATAAATTTGTAAATGCAGTAAAAAAAGAATATCCTCCTGGGATCATAGGTCCATTTTCTCTACAAAGTGTAATAACCAAAGATTTAGAATTTATTGTATATGATGTATCATTAAGGGTTCCAGGAAATCCAATTGTTGCTACAACTAGCCCTTATACAAAATATCAATACGGAACTACTTTTGGGATCGGTAGAAGAATTGCAATGGAAATTAAAAAAGCTAAAGATGACGAAAGATTAGAAGATATAGTAACTTAAGCTTCCATTTTTTCTTTGAGTAAATTTTTTCTAACTAGAATTGGAATTTTATAAAAAGTAGCCAAAGCCAATCCATCAGATGCACGATAATTTCGAAGAATGAGATCTTTTTTACCAGTAAAATACAAATTTGCTCTTAAAACTTCACCACTTTCATAAATTTTTACTTTAACTAAGACGAGTTCGTTTTCCTCACAGATCTCTTCGATCATTTTATAAATTGTTGGAATAGAGTTTTGTTCATCTTCTTGAAAATTTGAAATATATCTAGCAACTTCACCAGAAAATGCTCGCATATGAAATTCCTTTCCACTATCAGCTGTAAGAACTAGCATTCCCTCAACTGCATAAGGATCTACAAAACCAACATAGGTAATTTTTACAACTTCATAATCAGGTTCTTGACCTTGATCAATCTTCACTGGTTTATCACTAAATAGATAATTTGTTAATGCATATAAAGATACAATTTAATTCAACGGTTAAATTTTTTAACATATGGAAAAACGAATGTCTATTAAACTTAATAAAAATAAGGCAATTATTATTTTAGGTTTTACTGTAATAACAATTCTTTTTTTAATTTATGCAAGAATTTCAAGTTTAGAGTTAACCCCAGAAGCGGTTTCATCTCTTGAACGTCTAGCCATGGTTTTTTATATGATTCTAATAATGTCGTTTATTGCAATTGGTTTTGGAGCGTACAGTTACCATAAACAAAAAGTATTGGATAAGAAATTAGACTTTTTATGGATTATCGCAGATTCTATATCTAATAAAAAATCATATAGAATTTTTACTCTAGTTTTTATTGGATATGGGATATTTTTTTCATTGTCTTCAGGCATGCTTGTGTATCAACCAGAAGTCAATTTCTCATATCATTATGGTGCAACGATTCCATCAGCAAGCATTACTCCCTGTTGTGGCGAACCAGGGTATATGCCTCAGATTATAGTATATCTTACAGAACATGTAGGTCTACAAATAGTTCCCATCAATTTAGTTCTTCAAATTATTGTATCATATTTAGTTGGATTAAATACATCATTAGCTGTTAGCGCTTTTACTTTTTTTAAAAGAGGCACGGGAATAAGCAGTCTGGGTGCAACAACTGGATTGTTTATTGCATGCCCGACTTGTGTGGGAGCATTTAGTTCAATTTTTATTGGAAGTGCAAGTGCTATAGCATTTACTGTCGCAATAACACAATTGCAGACACTATTCATTTTAATTACAATTCCAATATTACTTGCAACTCCATTTCTAATGGCAAAAAAATTAAGAGTTAAAACAAATTGTAAATCAGAATCTAAGATGGATTAAATTTTTTTACTTCTGGAATTTTTGAGTTTCCTATATCAAATCCATCTCGTCTTAAATATTTCAGGGTAAGTTTGTATACGAGTTCATCATGATCAACTTTTTCTAAAAGTTCTGACCATGAAATTCTTCCATTTTTTGAAATAATTTCTTTGAGTTGGGCATTCATGTCTTCAGCAATTTCCATGCATTGTTCAAAGGTTTTTCCATTTTTATAGGCATGAACTCGTCTATCACAGCTTTCCATAATTTTTTTCGCCATACGTAAAATAAAAAGTTGGTCATTAATATATTAGGTACGTATTATGAAAATTTCTTTAATTTTTCAACTACTATTTTGAAAATCTCATCGTTATCTAGTAGGATACATGGTAAATTATTTTCATTACAGGCCTGACCACTTTCAGTATCACGTGTTACTAAAATCATATTATTTTCCTTTGCATAATTAATAATTGAATAATCGGTACGAAGTTTTTCTCCCTGAGTAAGCAATTTTTTAACGCTATAAGCTTGGAATCCAAGCATGTTTAATTTTTCATCCATTCCATCGTCCATTTCATCAACAAGAATTTTTAGAGATGTCATAATTTAATTTATTATACACTAATTATATTGTTTTAGAATTTTAAAAATTTAATCATGGTGAGAAACCTATAATCAATGGCAAAATAAATCCTAGGGCAGATATTCCGGCAATAATGAGAAGTATGGTATGCAAATGAATATTCTCCACATATTAAATTCAAGTAGTGTATTGATACTCATGTATGTCCAGTATGAACAGCAAACCTACAAATTAGATGTTATTTTTTTAATTTTCATAATTAATCTTAATTTTTTGTTAATGCTTAATTCAGGTTCTACTGTAAAGTAGATAGTTTTTCGTTTTGAGTAAATTACCAACTGAGTCACTTTTTCGCGTTCTACGTGAACATAACGAACCTTCCCTAAATGTTTGTTAAATTCAAATCGCATCTTTCTCCGCAGTGCAACTTGCCTACAAAAATGTTCTTCCTCTTTTTGAGTTTTAAGGGATGTTTTTCCAGTTTTCATTATAGCCTCTAGGATTTTTCCTTTAAGATCAATAATTGCGACAAATCTCATTTTTGGATCTAAATCGATAATTTCTTCAACAATTTTTAACAGATCTAAAGTTTTAACCAATTACTAATCCCATTTAATTTTTTTTCTCTACATATATTCTATTAAAGATGAACCGATAATTGTGAAATTTTTACTTGCAAAATTTTTTAAATTCAAAAATTCTTTATTTATCACTAAAGATGGAAGCAAAAATTTCAATATTTTATAATATGATTTTGAATACGTTATAAAATTCAAATTATTTAAATTTCATATGCATTTTACAAATAGCAAATAGTATAGAAATCATATTTAAATTAGACATTATTTTTTAAAATAAATGCATTATCGTATGTTCAAATCATACACACATAGCTAGTATTATTCATTTTTTATACATAGGAAATAGTTGACACGTAAATTTATCAACCGTGAAGAAAAGAAAGGGCTAGATGCAAAAAAGGAGGTAGCCGCAGAAGATGAATGGGCTCATCTAACTGAATCTGATGAAAAAAGTCTAGAGTCTAAAATTGAAAAAAAAATTGAAGCAGCTGATGCCATGTCTGTTCTTGATAGAAGTATTACATTTGGAAATGAACAAGAACATGGACCAAAATCACAATATGATAAAATCAAAGAGGAAGCAAGAAATGCGATGGATGCTGCTGGAAATACTGGGCAATACATCAGATTTGTCAACCAACACATTGATAATCAAAAACGAGAAATAGATAAAATCAAAAAAATTCAGGAAAGATTTGATCATGAAATTGATTTACTTCAATCAAATCGTTCCAAAATCGATAGCATTAATAAAAAATTATCTCCAAAACAGGACATAGAATCAATTAGTGAATCATTACGTCAATTATTAAAGGAAAAAAGTATTACAAAATCTAAATTAGATTCTCTTAAAAATGAAATCACCTCTGTCGAAGAAGAACTCAAACAACAAGAAAAACAAATTGAAAACGCAAGTGATCAATTACAAAAAAATAACACATTGTTGGATAATATAGATGACAATCAAGAATTAAAAGAGGAGTTAGAATTATTCATGAAGAAATTTTCAATAAAAGATATTTCAGAATTGACAAAATTAAAGAAATAATTATCTGTATTTATTAGAATAAAAGGAATTTTTATCACATCGAGGACATTTTAGCCCATTTGTTTTATAACCACATTTTTTACATTGGGTATTTAATGCGATAGCTTCATACGATGGAGTTTTAATTATTTTAACAATGAGAATAACTGCAAGAATAATACCTACTGCAAGACCAATCCAAACTAAAACCATAATATGGTAATTACGTTCTTCTTACTATTATAGATTATTTTGATTTAAGGAAGTTCTACCGATTCGGTTAAACAGTGTTTATGCACCCAATTACCAGAATCATTTTTAGCAATCTCTTTTCCTGGGTTAATTTCACCATCACAGGAACTACATTTTGTTTTAAATTTTGCTTTCATGATTACTTGTAGATTTTATTAAATAAAATTTCTATTATTTAATTAAAGTCTACCACAGGTTAGCTATTTTCTAATTATTTTACATTGTGTTATTCTTTATCGATAAATTCTGCTGCCGTTGGAGGATCGGGAGACAGGCCTTTTCTCTTTCTAATATCAGAGATCATTTCAGATAATTTGGATTTTGGTAGTTCTCCCCATGCCTTAAAGTGCGTATTCCACATTGCTTTTCCTGCTGTTTGACCCCGCATATCTTCAGATAGTGTGAATGTTTCGGATGCAGGAATTTCGCCTACAACTATGCTTAATGCACCTTTTTGCTGCATGTCCAAAACCTTACCACGTTTTCCAGAAAGAACTGTTGCAACATTTCCTACAAGATCTGTTGGAACTCTAACTTCTATTGCCAAAATGGGTTCCAAAATAGTAGTTCCAGCAGTCAAAAGTGCACCCATACATGCACGCCTTGATGCAGGACCTAATTGCGATAAACCTCTGTGAGCTGTATCTTCATGAGGTACAAAGTGAGTAAAGGTAAACTTGCAGTCTCTCATTTGTTCTCTACAAAGAGGGCCTTCTTTCATTACATCATCAAATCCAGAATTAATTGAATCCGTAGATTCTTGTATAAATTGAACGCCTTTAGTTCCATTAATCAAAACATTGCCACGGGAATCTAGTCTCATAATTCTTTTTATTGTATCTGTATCCCATCCTTCCTTTTTTAGAAGTTCTGCCATCTGTTTCTTGTCTTTCATTTCACCAATCTGTCCAGACCTTAGCATATCGCCTATTGCAGGTTCTAAAGGTTCAACTTTCATGAAAATTTTGTTATGTCGGTTAGGTGATTTTGTCATTATTGGCTCACATCCGGCCTTCACAGTCTCTCTATAGTTAATTAGTGGTTCAGAAGTCACTATTTCTACCTTAGAATCTTGAATTCTATGTGTAGCAACATCAAGATGAAGAACGCCCATTCCTGCAATTATTGTTTCACCACTTTCTTCATCAATCTTTACAACCAAGTTAGGGTCTTCAATTGTTAGTTGTTTTAAAACCTCGACGAGTTTTGGCAAGTCTTTTGCGTGTTTTGGTTCAATTGCTATTTGAACAACTGGTTCAGAAATGTACTTGACTCCTTCAAACATTTGAATGTCTTTTACAGAGGATAGAGTATTTCCTGCACGAGCTTCAGTTAATCCCATCAATGCAGGAATGTTTCCTGCTCTTAGTTCTCCAACCTGCTCTCTTTGATTTCCCATGAAAAAGTTAACTGATTGAATACGGCCTTCTCTTTTAGCATCAATAATGTTAATTGTTTCTCCATCTTTGATGGTTCCAGAAAATAATCTACCTATTGCAATGGGGCCTGCTGCCTTATCTAACACCATATTTACAACCATCATAATAGTGGGACCATCGTCTTTACATTCAAGAAGTGCTTTTCCAATATCAGATTCTAGATCACCGTGCCAAATTTTTGGAATTCTATATTTCTGTGCAACATGTGGAGGAGGATGATGTTTAACTACCATTCCAAGAACAGCGTCAGCAAGGGGGGCTTTTTCAACTAACTCTGCTACTTTTTCGTTTTGATATGCTTCTATAACATCTTTGAAGGTAATTCCTTTTTCCTTCATTAGATCTACATTGATGGCCCACTTGTCTTTTGCAGAACCAAAAGTAACACTTGCATCTTGGATTGAGACCTTCCATTTTTCTTTGTATTCAGGTTCAGCATAAGTATCTAAAAGTTGGTTAAAATTTGAAACAACATTGGCAAGATTTTCTTGCATTTTCTCTGGGGTTAGTCTTAATTCTTTGATTAATCGGTCCACTTTGTTAATAAAAAGAACTGGTCTAACTCTTTCCTCAAGTGCCATTCTAGTTACTGTTTCAGTTTGAGTCATGATTCCTTCTACTGCATCACAAACAACAACTGCTCCATCAATTGCCCTTAGACTACGAATAACTCGGCCACTAAAGTCTACATGTCCAGGAGTATCAATCATATTGATTACGAATTCTTTATCTTTTTGAGTAAAGTGCAACGTTACGTTAGCTTGGTAAATTGTAATTCCTCTTTCTTGCTCTTCTTTATCAAAATCCATAGCCAACGCGGTACCCGCAGCTGAAGGAGCAATAATTCCTGAATGGGCTAAGAGGCTATCACTCATTGTTGTTTTACCGTGATCAACGTGAGCAATTACGCCAAAATTTCTAATTTGGTCCTTATTTTTAATAATCTTTAGAACTTGTTCTGTTGATTTGAATTTCATAATCGCGGTAAATCCTTTCCGAGCGGCTATTAAATCTTATGAAGATGGAGGAACCACCGGAAGATCAATAAATCATATTTGAGCTCACTTTTCTTATTTTTTTTGCGGTTACAAAAAAACATTCTTTTTGCCTATTTTTTTTAGCATAAGATAACGGTACTAGTTGAGAAAAAAAAGTGTAAAAAATCACTTGTGAGGTTTTATCCATAGTCCCTGAAGAGGGGCGATAAACCTTTAATCCTAATTTTTTTAATTGTTTGATAATTTGTAAATTATGAGGATTTTTTTCTTCAAAAATTATTACTGTATCTCCAACACGAGTAGAAAAAATTTCCATATGTAGAAATTGTTCTATTCTACAATATTGTACACTGCTTCCTAAAACCTCATAAAATTTTGCTGCGCCATACAATGCAATTGGATATGAATGATGGTTACCTAAAATGAAAATTTTTTTCCCAAGTTTTACTTTTTTACTTTCAATTAATGCCTTATTGAATAAATCAATAATTTTATGAATACGGATTTTGGAGACAAGAGATATACATGTCAATGCACTTGCTAAAAATCCAATGCTTCCAGATGTAAAAATTCCAGAGTGAGGATACTCAAGAGCAATTATTTTTGAGCAATTTTTTGCTAGAGAACTATCTTTGTTTGAAGTAATTGCAATTGTTCTTTTAATTAATTTGGATGCCTTAATATTTGAAATTGTTTTTCCAGAAATAGAGACGAAATAGGTTTCTTTATTTTTTACAATCAAAGTATTTTTTAATAAATCTAGAGGATCCACTACCATTACTCTATTATTTGAAAAAGATTCTGCCAATAACGCAGCAGCTAACGAATCACCAGTCCCACAAAAAATAGCTTTTTGTTGTTTTTTTATTGATAGTTGTTTTGGAAATGAGGTATTCAGAAGAAAAGGAATTTGCATTAAAATATCGTTTTCATATGCATCAATAGTATTCATAATTTATCATAAAGATTCCTTGTAATATTTATAACGAGATTCAAAGAACAAAACTGTGGAAATTTCTGTTGGGCATACTCCTGATTCAGATGATGCATTCATGTTTTATGGAATGCTTACAGGAAAGATACCCTCTCCTGATTTTACAATTAAGCATGTAATTGGAGATATTGAAGAATTAAACAAAAAAGCGTCAAATCCAATTCTCGACGTAACGGCGGTTTCTGTTCATGCATGTGCATATATTCCAGATTACACTATTTTGAGAAGTGGAGGAAGTTTTGGATTAGGTTATGGGCCTATCATAATCGCAAAAAAAAAGATCAATGTTGATGAATTAACAAATTTAAAAATAGCAATACCGGGTAAAATGACTTCAGCGTTTCTTCTATTACAGCTAATGATTGGAAAATTTGAATATGAAGAGATGAATTTTACAAAGATTCCTAAAGCAGTTTTAGATGGAGAAGTGGATGCGGGTTTGGTAATACATGAAACTCAAATTTCCTATGATCAGGAAAATCTTACCAAGATTTTAGATGTTGGAGAATGGTGGGATAAAACAACTAAAGGGCTACCAGTTCCCTTGGGAATTAATGTTATGAGGAGCAGGTTAGGGGAGGATATTATTAAAAAATTTGATAGATATCTTAAAGATTCAATTGTTTATGCTCGTTCTCATATGGATGAAGCATTAGATTATGCAATGCAGTATAACAGAGGAAAATCTCGAACACTTATTGAAAAATTTGTAAAAATGTACGTTAATGATTTTACTGAAGATATGGGGAAAAAAGGCGAAGAATCAATTAGAACATTTTTCGAAATGGCAAAAGAAAAAAAACTTGTTCCAGATTTTAATTTAAAAATAATTTAGTTTTTTATGAAAAATACTAATTACCCTCAAGATAATCAATTATTTCTTGTACAGCTGAAATTAGTGCATTGCCATTTTCTGCAGAAATTGCCTGTGAGTAGATATATGCTTGAATATTATTTATAAAAGAGTTCAGCATGTTAACTGCTGTGTTTATTTTATTTTCTTCTGTTTTTTCTACAGCATGATATAATTTGTATATGAGATTATCAGACTGAGCACTATTAATATCAAACTCTCCAGAATCAATTAAATCAAAGACTTCATCTTCAATTTCTTCTACGTCGTCTCTAACTGGGTAATCGCATCCTTGTCCAGGATAAATATTTGGATCAGTATCATCACAATCTCCTTCGTTTGGAGAATAATCGTCCCCATCTGCATCATGATCATCCCCAATTCCTGCAAAGGCCAAAGGCGTTTGAGAACTGACTAAAATTAAACTTAAGAGAGATATTGAAAAAAGTACAAGGAGCCGGCCATCCAGCATAGAGTTCAATACAATAATTACTCAGAGAGCTAGTTTTCTTTATGTTTGTAAAATATTACGAACAGTTCTCTATTTTCAAAATATGGCTTAAATTCTAACAAAATAGCATGATAATTATACATTAAAATCTTATCTAAATGGGAATTAGGTTTGTTAGTAGATAAAAAAATTCTATTAAGCGGTATTGCAATGGTAATTATAGGAATTTCTTTTTCAATATATCTGAATGCAGTTGCCCCTATAGGAACAACGGGTATGACGGATGAAGAAGTTTTAGAACTATTAGTTCAACAGCAAGAAAATCAAGATTTTACTACATTGGCAGGAATATTAATTGGGATAGGTTTTATGTTAGTTTTAATTAGTTTTGGAGCTCGTAGAAAACGAAAGGGAGGAGCAAAGAAAATTGAAAAAAAACCTGAAATATAGTATCAATTTAGAATGATTTTATTCTATTAAAAAAAGTATCTCGTTGCGATGGGGTTCTTCCTACTTCTTTGACTAAGTTGGCAAGATCATCAACCGAAGAATTAGTCGACTTTCCTGCAGCACGATAAATTTCTTCAGAAAATGCAGTTCCAACTAAGTCGTTTCCCCCATGAGATAAAGCAACTTGAGCCAGTTTTTTTCCATATGCTACCCAGTATACTGAAATATTATTTAGTACATTTGCAAGCATTAATCTTGAAATTGCAACTATTTTTAGATCATAGATAGAAGAACATTCATTTGTAACAAGATGTTTTTTTTCAAGCTCTGTATTATCCAAACTAAATTTCAATGGAATAAAAGTAATGAAGCCTCTAGTCTTTTTTTGTAATTCACGAATTTTAATTAAATGATCTATAACATGTTCAGGTTTTTCAATATGACCATAAAGCATGGTTACGTTGCTTTTAATTCCTAAATTATGTGCAATTTCAATAGTATCTAACCATTCTTGACCGGTACATTTTCCTCGAATAATCTCATTTCTAATTTCAGTATGGAAAAGTTCGGCTCCACCTCCAGGCATGGTATCTAGACCTGCAGCTTTTAATCTTGAAAGTATTTCTTTAGTAGAATTTTTTGTAAGTTTTGATAAATAGAAAATTTCGGCTGCAGTAAATGCTTTGATATTTAATTTTGGATGATTTTTTTTAATAATTCTCATCATATCTTCATAATAATCTAGAGGAAGTTTTGGATGAAATCCACCTACAATATGAACTTCAGTTGCACCCATGTTTTTTGCTAATGAGACCCTTTTTTCGATTTGATCCGGAGTAAGAGTATAAGCATCATCCTCATCATCTTTCCTATAAAAGGCACACATTTGGCAACTAGCTGCACATACATTTGTGTAATTCATGTAATATGATGCTGCAAAGGTAACAACATCGCCAACAAGTTTTTTTCTAGAAATATCGGCTGTTGCTCCTAAAATATGGATATTTTCAAAATTCATTAATTCCATTCCGTCTTTAAACGATAGTTCTTCACCAGCAATCGCATGATCTAAAGCTTTTGATTCACCAACAAGTTGTTCTAACATATTTTGAGCAATTTTTCTTCAAATATATAATTACTTGAAAAAGATAAGTATTCATACTAATACTAGTTATTATGGTACTTCCATTAGTAGATGAAGATAAACCAAAATGCTATCTATGTCATAAAGGATTTAAAACTATGGATGAATTACGTAATCACCAACAAACTTCTCATAAGGATTATTTTGAATTTCATGAAAAAGAAATTAGGAGAGAGCCAACTCCTGGCGATGTCACAGTGTTTTAGTCCTTTTTAATTGCTTTAATTTTGATTTTAATTCATCCTTTGCAATTTTTTTACTCAAGTTTGCAAGATCATATTCTTTATCAATTTCAAGTGCTTTTTTGAATAATTCTAATGCTTCATGTAGTCTATTCATCTCACCCAATGAGAGGCCTTTGTAAGCAAGAGCTATTGCACAATTTTTATCAATTTCAAGAGCTTTATCATACAAAACAATAGCATCATCAAATTTTCTTAGAGAGTGTAGAGCAGACCCTTTGTTAATTAATGCATCAAGGTTATTTGGATTGATTTTTAGCACATTATCATAAAAAATTATGGATTTTTTGTAATTCCCAAGATTTTGCAGAGTAGCACCAGCGTCAATTAATGCAGGGACATTATCAGGATTTTTTTTAAGAATCTTTTCATAGCAAACTAACGCCTCAGTATATTGCTCATTTTGACTTAAATCATAAGCTTGATTTAGTAAATTCTCTAATTCCTTTTCCACTAATTTACAATAAATGATTTATCCGTAATATAGATTGACAGTTACTCAATCCATATACAGCATATTTTATGAAGCTTTGTTATCCCTAGGATCTAACTCCAAGGATTTGTTAAAACATTCAAGTGCTTCATCGTATCTACCAATACTTCTTAAAGCAACTCCCTTGAAATTCCATAATTCAGGATCATTTTGATTCAATAATAATGCCTGTTCAAAAAATCCTAGTGCCTTTTCAAAGTCATTTTCTTTAAGCAAAGTTTTTCCTTTTTCAATTAGGTCAACGATATCAGTCATGTCAGATTAAAACGCTGTTCGTTTGTTTTAAACATACTTGTTTTAAAAGACAAAAAACCTGTAAATGAAGTATTAATGGTATTAAAAATTCTAGTTGCAGAAGATAATGAATTTACTTCATTGCAATACGATAGGATTTTAGAAAAAGAAGGTCATAAAGTAACAATTACAAAAAATGGGGAAGAATGTTTACAAAAATATAATGATGAAAAGAAAAAAAATGAATATAAATTACTTGGTGAAGGTCCATTTGATGTCGTAGTTTTAGACCAATCTATGCCCAAAAAATCTGGAAAGCAAGTGGCGACTGAAATTCTAAAAACCACTCCTAATCAAAGAATTATTTTTGCTTCAGCCTATGCATTAGGTACTGAAAATGATACTCCTGACGCTTTTAAAGAAAATGTAGAATTTTTGCAAAAACCATTTTCGTTGACAAAGCTAGTGAGACAAATAGGGAATTAAGTTCGCTAGCTTGATAAGTTTTGGAATATATTCTAGTAATTAATTCATAGTTAATTATATGAAAAATACTTTAATTTTATTTTCAATACTTTCTTTTTTTCTAGTCAATTTTGCATATGCACAAGAACAAAAAACTGCAAATTCAAATGAATTAATTGTAAGTGAATTAGATTTAATTATTATTTTTTCTGGTTTTATAATTGCGATTCTTTCAATTTCATTATACTTGGCAAGGCACCAAATTTTTCGCAAAAAAACTGCCTACGATATTGGAGATTTTGAATCAAAAAAGGACAAGGATTTTGAAAAATATCATTCAGAATGGACCAGTGATGATTATATTGGAAAAAGAATTAAAGATAAAGATTCTCAAGAATATAGAAAATCCTTACAAAATTCTAATTTTCCAAATTATTATAAAATTTTAAAAATCAGCAAAGATGCAACTCAAGAAGAAATAAAAAAAGAATTTAGAAAATTGGTAAAAGAATGGCATCCAGATAAAAATCCAGATCCGTCAACAAAAGAAAAAATGGCTGAAATCAACAAGGCATACGAAGTTCTCTCAGATGTGGAACGGAGAAAAAATTATGATAAATATTTTGATATTTCATAAGTTTTAAAATTATTCAT
Organism: Nitrosopumilaceae archaeon; assembly: GCA_042138025.1. Classification (GTDB taxonomy): domain Archaea; phylum Thermoproteota; class Nitrososphaeria; order Nitrososphaerales; family Nitrosopumilaceae; genus CSP1-1. The sequence continues at coordinate 14,028 of JBHIUZ010000020.1, forward strand.
ATTTTATTTTATTTAATATCATAGTTAGCTCTATGTGAGTAGAGCTTTGCATATAGCTTGTTAAATGAGAAAATAATGATACATTCTTTAGCGAATTTTTGATTTTAGTATTTGTAATGATTTCAAGGTCTTGAAAATCTTTGCTAGGACCTAACATACTTTTAGATAATAAAGGGACAATAGAAAGGTCTGTAACTTGGGCTTTAATTTTGTAAGCAAATTTATCTGAAAAATATACTCCGCCTCGTTTTGTTGGTTGATTTACGGGGGTAGAGGATTTAATTAGATTTACATCTTTGAGAAGAAAAGTTTTTGATCCAATCTTTAATGTAAAATCTAAATTGGTTGATTTTTGAATTTCAATAATTTCTAATACCTTTTCATCTATATCCAAAGTGACAACAGTTGATTTCCTTTCTATAAATATAATATACCTTAGAAGCTGTTCAAATTAGCGAAGCTATCTCTCAAATCATTGAATTTTAGATTTTATTAATGAATAAAAAGAATTTTCTGGAATCTTTAATTGTGTTTGGAGTAATGACTGGAATTTTATTGCCTGTTAGATTATTTTTTGTATCCTATGTTTCATCAGATTGGATTGGATCATTTGGAATAATATCTGCCATTTCAATTTTTATTATTTTTTTAACAAAGAAAGATAAGCTTGGAAAATTTGGTAAAATGTTTGAAAGGCAGATAAATAAACTTCAAAAAGGAAAAAAAGCTAAAATTGTCTATGGACAATCAATAATCTTTCTTCTTATTCTAGGAGGCACTATTTTTGCAATTGAACAAGGAAATTCAACTTATATTAATTTGAAAAATCAAATTTTGGATGAACATGAAGAATTTACGGATCCTGAAGAAATACTGAAGAAAACCGAGCAGCTTGATGCAAAAGATTGGGCATTAGGGGTATTAGGATTATTTTTAGCAATTTTTATTGCATTCCCCCAATTATCAGCAGTTTTGGCTGTCTTAAATGATAGTTTTGATGGATGGATTTTGCATTTTTACACTGTAGCATTTGTAGAATATTTAGAACTATTTGGAATTTTGATTTACTTTAGATACTCTGTATTTTCAAAAAAGCCATCACCAAAAATAGGTGGTAAAAATTTCTAAAAAATTGAATAATTTACTAATTAATTTTAAAAAAATAAAAAATCATACCACATCTTTAAAAACCCGAAAGGTGATCGAGAACCAGTGCAGTTAATATCTAACTCCAATAGGTTAAGAGAGGAAATTAACAATTTGGCAAGTTTATTGGGTTTAGATAAACCGTGCTATTCTAAGATGCTGGATTTTACAGTTGATTTGTTTGAAAGTCAAGGTTTAGGTATGGATTATTATGGATATCATAACATCGAACACGAACTAGAAGTCACATATATCACTCTAGTTGCATCAAATTGGAAAAGTGAGCTTAATCCAATTAATCAAAAAGACCTAAAGTATCTTTTTACTGCAGCATTATTTCATGATTTTGATCCGGAAAAGAGTGTAGACAAGCCTCATGAAGAAAGTGTTATAAAATTTCTAACAGAAAGTGAAACATTAAAAGAATTTCTCAGAGATGCTGATTTAGATCTTAATTTAATCAAGGCGTTAATTCTAAGAACCACGTTTCCATGGAAAGGAAAATTAAAAGAAAATGCAGAAAAGGAAATAAAAAAATGCTTTGATCTCTGTGAAATTACAAAAAATGACCCACAAAAACAAGATCACTATATGAGATTGGGATGGTTCTTATCAATTGTTGATAGAATTAGTGGATATGCATTAGGTGACTTTGGAAAAGCTATGGAATTAGCAAAAAAGAATGCACATGCACTTGCATGGCATCCATCACTTATAATTCAAAGATCTGTTGCTTATTTTGAGGATATATTAAATAATGAATCAGAGATGTGTGAAAGAGTTCTAAGATCTTTACCAAAGCAAATGAGAAAAAATTTCATGCATAATGTTCTTGCATTTTTAAAACTACGTCAACAAGAAATTCAAATTCATGCAGATTTTGTATATGAAAATCTAAAAATTGTTCCAACAATAGAACAAAATACAACGAGAACCCAAGAGGATTTTATAAAAAATCTGCGTGAAATTTATAATGAGTTACCAAAACCGTTACAGATTGCCAGTGAGAGTTTTGAGCAATCAATAAAAGATCCTAATACAATTCTTAGCACAATAAGATTAACCGATTCGGGTGGACCAATAATAGGATTTGCCAAAGGCGGACCTCTAGAAAATTATAAAATTTTAAAAGAAAAAATAAATGATGAAAATTTTGGTAAGAAAAATACTATATTTTTAGAACCGCTTGCGATTAAAATGGGTTATTGGGGCCATCATGGGGGTAGTGAATTACGGCATTTATTTACAATGCAAGCTCATTCAAAAAGATACAAGTATCAAACTAGTTTTGCGCTTCGGGACGTAATTTCCAAACGTGCCAATACACATGAAAATGCTAAATTTGTTAAAATGTTTGACCCTGAAAGATGGGATTATTACAGAATTGAACTATAATTTTGATATTAGTAATTTTTAGTGTATTACTGGCAATGTTGATAAAACGTTTGGAATAAAAAGCATCTCTGCATTATTAAAATCTCTTTTTACAATATCAAACGCGGTTTCCATGTCTTTTGCTGGGATCATTTTTGCTTCTTTAATAATATCAGGAGTTTTACATCCTACAATAATTACTTTACAATTTTTTAATACTTCAGCAATAAAAAATGCGCGTTGTTCACCAGCTTTAAAATCGGAATTTGTTTGTAAAATTTCATCTAACGTTTTGTTTTTTAGAATTGAAAAAAAACGTTTTTCGCCAATACCAGTTCCAGATCCCTCAGGACATGGGGAAGGAATGATGATGTATCCCCCATGATTAATTATTGGGGTATTGGCAAAATACAGATAACTTGCTGCACGAGTTGTTTGATATAGATTGGAATCTTTAGGATGCCCAACTTCACAAATTATAACATCATATGATTTTTTCAATGAAATTTCACAAATTTGTTTTAATTTTTTAATGAGAGTTTTATGAGTTTGAATGGGTTCACCTGCTGCAATTTCTAAAACTTCATTGTGAGTTCCTAGAATAACATTTACAATGAATTGTAAACCAGTTTTTTTTCCTATTTCATTTATTTCATCATATATGGGGTTATTTTCGATTTGACCTACCTTAATGTTTGATTTTTTTATGACTTTAGTCGAATGAGTTCTACTAATAGTATAATCATCGGCAATCCCTATTGAGACTGTTTTGTAACCTCCACTATAACCTGCAAATTGATGTGGTTCAACAACCCCTAATGCAATTAAAAAATCAGATTCCAATGCAAATTTAGAAATTTTTACAGGATGGCCATTCTTTGTAAATCCTAAAGGAGCCAATAAAGTTTCATCAATTGCATCATGATCAATAATTTGATAATTATCAGAAATTAGTTTTCCATATTTTTCAACCTTTTCATCATAATTCATTTTTTTGTGCATTCCAGAGGCTATTAGAATAGTAATGTTTTCTTTTTTGATTTTTTTTTCTAAAATTTCTAAAATTGGAATTAGTAATTCTTTATCTGGGCATTTTCGTGTATTGTCTGTTACGACAATACATACTGATTGTATTCCATTTATCAAGTTTGGCAATGATGATGAATTTATTGGATGCATTAATGCATGATGTGTTTTTTCATAGACATTTTTAATCGGTGAAACAGTTTTAATTTTAGCTGTTTTTAGTGAAAACGTTTTTGGAATACTAAAATACATTTTTTCTTTTCCATAAGAAATCGAATAACTCATATTTTTAATATTATTTCTTAGAAAAGTAAGTTAATTAAAAGTTATTTTCATATTCGGATAAAAATGAATAGTGCTGCAAACCCAATAAGAAAAATTATTCCAGCATAACTTAATGTTTTTAACCAAACTGGCGGATGCATTTTATTATCAATGTATTTTCCGGTGACTAATCGAAAATTAAAAATTGCGATTATTGGGGCTATAAGAAATGAAATTGTTGTCGCGAAATCTACAAGTTCTTTTAGTTTATTTTCAAAGAAAAAAATTACAAGCAGTGAACCTATTGCCAAAGAAAAAATTGAAATTTCGTAAGTTTTTTTGAATTTAAATTTTTCCCTATTTTCAGTTTTTGTCAGGAGGCAAGTAACTCGTTCTAGTGATCTAGAATAACCATCAAACACTGCTATAATTGTACCAAACATTATACTAAAAGCGGACGCAGCTATGATAAGATAACTCCAATGCCCAATGGTTTCTGTAAAAAGGATTACAACATGATGTGCAAATAAAGAATTATTATTTGGAAGTTCCTGACCTGTTCCAAAAAATATGTATGCCCCTAAGATTACAAAGAATATTGCAATTATTCCGGTAATTAGGTAGCTAAGATTAAAATCTAATAGCGTTTCTTTTAATTTTGGCTTAAAATTAGTCTGCTTTATTCTTGCTATGGTCCATAAACTATGCCAACTAGATATGTCAACAGGCATGGGCATCCATCCCATTAAGGCAATAATGAAGAATATTCCTGCTTGATTCCAAATTTCTGGAGGTTGGAATCCATCAATTTTTTCAATAGGTCCATTAATAATAGCTATTACAAAGGCAAGAGTCGTTGAAACAACCAATATGCTTCCAATAATTTTGATTAATCCATCTAATGTCTGATATTTTCCAACGATTAAAATTCCACAACAAATTATAAATAAAATTATTATTGTCCAATTTCCAAAAAAATCTATTTGAAAAAGATTTTCAAGAAAACCTGTGGTAACAAATCCTACTGCGGCGGTAACAAAAAACATTGATGCAATAGTGATTAAGAAATATAGTAGTAGTGACGTTTTTCCCAATCTAGCATATCCATCTATAATGCTTGTTCCAGTTACATTTGCATATCTGGAAGCAAACTCAAAAAATGGGTATTTCAACAATGTTACCAATATCACAAATCCAAGTAACATAAATCCAAATTCTGCACCAGCTCTTGTTGATTGAACTAAATGAGATACCCCGATAGCTGTACTTGCAAATAATATTCCCGGGCCAAATGTTTTAGAATAGCGTACTAAACGTTCATTCAACTAAATCAATTCCTGTTTTCTGCTTGTAAGAGTTTTTGAGTGGATTTTTCTCATTTGTTAAAATTATTATGTAATGTAAAATGTTATGAATTCTCCTCAAAATCTAACATAGTTTATAATAAAGTTATCTAAGAATTTATTCGAATAATTCCAAAAAAACCTCAAAACTAAAAATTTATCATAAAAATGCATTTTTATTTAAATAAAAAATCGAATGACGCTACCTCATAGTAAAATAATTTTTACAGCATGCCGCTAATAGCACCTCCCCCCTGATGGATAGCATGACAACAGGATATTGTGTAAAATGTAGGAGTAAAAGGGAAATGCAAAAAACACAGGCAGTTACCCTAAAAAATGGAAAGCCTGCAACTAAAGGCGAATGCCCTACATGTAGCACCAAAATGTTTAGAATTGGAAAAGCCTAAGGGCTTACCTCCACTTTTTTAATATACTAATTTTTTCTAATATTCCCACTCTTTTGAATTTCCATTCCATAAAGATCTAAATGATTGAGGGTCTTTTCCTATCTCTTCAAGGATTCTATTTTGAATTGCAAAAAACATATTCTCCATAGCATCTACTCCACCATCAAAAAAAAGGCTCTTTCCGATTTCTGAAATTTTGCTTTTTTTAGCCTCTATCTCATTTGAATCGGGATTTTGAAGACAGAAGGTAATCAAATCAATCATTTCCTCTTCTAACATTGCATCCATATTTTGATATTATAAAAGAGGGATAAAAAGTAAAAAATAAAAAAAGAGTTACCCTTATTGGAAGGGATCAATAAATGGGCAGTTCACTATATGATCTGCATCCATAGGTCTTGCTAGGTTTATGCTAATTTTTCCTTCTTGTTGATAGAAATCAATGTCACCTTTATTTTCTAAAAGTGCAGCGCTTTTTGGATCATCCCATCCGATCACAAAGATTCTCCACATTGGACTATAGTTTGAATCGCCTGGAGCACTAGATGCTATGCCAGCTTGGAATCCCAATGGGCCTGAACCTTTTATCCCATTCATAAATTGGAACAAGTCTACTGCGGCTGAATTTGCAATTAATTTTGCAGAAGTTGGGGCATTAGTAACGCCCATCATTTCAGCTGGACCACTTGGGGTTGCATCAGTTACAATGTAATAGATAGTTCGTCCGTCAGGACCCCAACCTCTATGTGCAATAAAGGTTACAGTCATTTCGTCAGTATCAATGTCTAATACTTGCCCACCGCCATAAGGAGTTTGATCAGTTAAGGTTTTATCTTCCTTAACCGGCATTTGTCCTTCAGGCCAAATAATTTGTGGCATGTTTAACACAACTTTTAATTCAGTTAATGTTACCAATCCTTGTTTAGCTGCATCTGTAATTGCTTTTTCAGAATCAAGTACAATAGGAGTTGCTCCTTCGTTCCATGTTACATGCACGTGTGAAGTAAGTGCACTGTAAATATCTGCTTGTGCAGGGGTACTGGTAAAGACTTCACCTTGAAATCCATGTACGCCGTCTCCTTTAACACCATTTGTAAACATGTATGTTTTTGAAAGTGCTGTTTCAGGAGCATTTGCTAACAATGGCGCAAGCTCAACTTTCCATCCTTGGTTTTCAGTAATTATTTTGGCATGTGTAGGATCACTTGAATCAGTGATAATATAGTACACTGCGTCACCATTGTAAAATCCTTGATGCATGGGAATTGTTGCGGGTACATTTGCTCTTGAAAGTCGCAGAACTGAACCTTGTTCCATTACAGTCAT
>JBHIUZ010000021.1:0-20656 GCA_042138025.1 Nitrosopumilaceae archaeon
TAATTTTTCCAATAATTTCAGAGAAGGGTTTCATTTGATATTTTTTATTTTTTGTTAGATTTTTAATTTCATTATTTTCTATATTGATTTCTAGTTCATCACCATTGGAAATATCCTTGAATGCGTGTTCGTTTATTTCAATTGGTAAAAGAAATGCCCCATCCACTGCATTTCTATAAAATATTCGTGCAAAAGATAATGCAAGAATTGCTTTGATCCCGCAATGAGATAATGCGATAGGGGCGTGTTCCCTACTTGAACCACAACCAAAATTTTTGCCTGCAAGAATAAAATCACCATCTTTGACTTTCTTATGAAAATCAGGATCAAGACCTTCCATTGCATGAGTTGCTAACTCTGCATAATCATGAATTTTAAGATAAGTTCCAGGAATAATTACATCAGTATCTATGTTATCTTGTTCGTATTTTATTACATTTCCTTTCAATTCAAATCCCTCGGATCAGTTAGTTTTCCAGTAACTGCCGATGCTGCAGCTACAAGTGGGGATGCAAGATAGGTTTTAGATTCAACATGGCCCATCCTACCTGGGAAATTTCGATTAGTGGTACTAACACATACTTCATCTTTTGCCAATACACCCATGTGTGCACCACAACATGCTCCGCATGTTGGTGGGCCAACAGTAACTCCCGCATCTAAAAATATTTTTATCAGACCACTTTCTAACGCTTTTTTATAAATTGATATTGCTGCAGGAAGTATTTCAGTTCGAATTTTGACTTTACGTCCTTTTAGAATTTTTGCAACTGCCTTCAAGTCTTCTAATTTTGCACCAGTACAAGAACCAATGTATGCTTTGTCTAATTCAATTGAAGATGTTTCTCTAACAACTGAAACATTTTGTGGTGAGAAGGGCTTTGCAACAATAGGTTCCATTTCAGATGCCTCATAATCAAATGTTTTAGCATATGTAGCATTATCGTCGCCTTTAACTGCAGAATAGTTAGACGATCCGCGTTCGGCAAGATAATCAGTAATTTTTTGATCAGGTTCGATTATTCCATTTTTTGCCCCTGCTTCAGTAGTCATGTTAGTTAGCGTTAAACGCTCATCAACTGACATATCAGTGACTCCGCTACCCCCAAACTGCATTGTTTTGTATGCTGCGCCATCGGTGCCAATATCACCAATTATCTTTAAAATAAGATCTTTTGCCATCACATGTTCTGGTAGTTTTCCATTTAACTTAAAGTACAAAGTTTCAGGAACTTTAAACCAAATTTTTCCATTCAACAAGACATATGCCATATCGGTATGACCTAAACCACAAGCAAATGCTCCAAGTGCACCAGTCGTATTGGTATGAGAATCTCCAGCTACATATACCTCACCAGGTAAGACCATAGCCTCTTCGTGCGATAAGGTATGGCATATTCCATATTGTCCCATACCGTATTTGAAATGCTTTTCAATTCCATAGTGTTTAGTAAAGTTTGAAAGCTTTACGATATTTTCAGCTGAAACTTTATCTGCAGAAGGGACAAAATGATCTTCGGCGACCCATACCTTTGAAGGATCCCATAATTTCTCAACACTAATGCCTTGTTTATGTAATTTTTCAAATACCTTAATTACACCAGGTCCAGAGACGTCATGGACCATTGCTTTATCAACATCAACGAAAATTACATCTTCGGGCTCTACTTTGTCTTTGTTTGAAGCCCGTGAAAGAATCTTTTCAGTAATATTCATAATCGAAAAGGCTTGTTCTTTAGATTAAAAGCTTTTCAGAAGGATAAAAAGAAAGGAGTCTAAAATAGAATTATGTCATTAACGGTTTTACCTATCAAAGTAGAAAAAAAAGAAAATGTCTTTGAATTATTTGATATAATCATCAAGTCTATTGAGAAAAATCAACTTTCATTAAATGAAGGAGATGTTTTGGTAATTTCTAGTAAATTCATTTCAAATTCACAAGGAAGGCTAATTGAGATAGATTCTGTAAAGACTTCAAACCAAAGTCAAATTATTTCTAAAAAATTTCGTATTAAACCTGAGTTTGCTGAAATAATTATCAGGGAGTCAGATAAAATTTTTGGGGGAATATCAGGTTTTGTTATATCATCTTCAGATAATATTTTAGCTCCTAATGCAGGAATTGATAAATCAAATACAAAGAAAGGAAAAGCAATTTTGTATCCTTTTAATCCGTATTTAGTTGCTGAACAGTTAAGAAGAAAGTTTTTTTTGAAATTTTTAGTTCATGTTGGAGTAATAATTGTAGATAGCAGATTAATGCCATCAAGAGTCGGAACTACTGGTGTCGCTATTGCTTGTGCAGGAATCGAACCAGTGTTGGATATGAGATCACAAAAAGATTTGGATGGAAATCCACTTAAGGTGACTTTTCAAGCTGTGGTTGATAATTTAGCATCCATTGCAAATCACAAAATGGGTGAGGGTTCTGAATCAATACCTATTGCAATAATAAGGGATTCAGGGGCAAAACTAACAGATAGAAAAATTAAGCAAAATGAGGTAACCGTTTCTCATGAGCATTGCGTGTATGTTCGAGGTTTAAAAAATAATGATGCAGAACTGAATTAGTAAAACACAAGTCACTACAAATTTGTTTAATTTCTATCAGCAGTGCTTTAAATAGAGGGTATTTTCAGCAGAAATTAATGGAGTATTTGACAAAATATCCTAAGACGATTTCATTCATTGATGGATTAAAAGAAAAGGTCAAAGTCGATAGTACTAATGGAGTTGAACAACTAATGGTGGTTGTAAGGAAAAATGTTGAAGACCTCATGAAAATCTTTTCTAAAGAAGGGTTTACTGGAGTAAAATTTGAGCACAAACAACCATCTCAAATTGGTAATGGTCTTTCATTAAAACTCAAAAAGCCTTGGGAGATGCATGTAAGACTAGTTGAATTAAAAAAAGGACTCGTAGCAATTCATGCCGAAGTAGAAGTTTCAAGAGACTATTTACAGCATTTATTTTGTCAGCGAACTCCTGTGATTTATGAAATTGAATCATTAATGAAAAAACATCAAATTGATTATAAAATTTGGAATAATCGTATTCGCAAGTATGTAAAAACGGTGTTTGATAGTTATAAAATAAAGCTTAGTACCCCAAATATTCCTGTTTTAGCATGGAAGCCATTAGTTTATGTAATTGCAACTGTGGGTTCACTTTATCTTATTAAATACGTTCAAACAATTTAGAAAAAATATGGATCCAGAACCCAAAGATGTTATAATTCTTGGTGCAATAAAATCAGGGGCAAAAAAATTCGATAAAATTCGCAAAGTTACTAAAATCGATCCAGAAGAAATCAACAGTACTCTTGAGAGACTAGAACAAAGAGGATTAATTTCAGTTAGTGAAAAAAAGGGTTTGTTTGGTAACAAAATTGAAATAAATACAACTGAGAAAGGGGAAAAAGAATTAGAAAATAGAATTCATGAATTAGAAGATAAATGGCAACAAATGTCATCTTTATACAAATCAGGAAATAAAGTAAAGCTAAAACAATACATGGATGAAAATAAGATTTCATTTAAAGAAATGATGTTTTTTGGAGTTCTTGATATGATGATGTTTTCAATGATGTTTAGTATGATTGGAATGTCTATGACTAGTTTTCTTCCTGCTGAGGACATACCACAAGAAATGAGTGATGGAGGAGATATGGATAGTGGTGGCGGGGATGGTTTTGATATTGATATTGGATTTTAATTTTTGAAAAAAGAATTTGTGAAACTTTAATTAGAATTTTTTTAAATGTAAAGTCAGTTTGGAGCCATTAATTACCAACCTAAAATATTATGGAATTTCACCTTGGGAAATTGAGGTGATTTATGGATTATTTAAAGATAGATTCAAAGTAAATCAAGAAGAGTTAGAACAAACAGATCCTGATTTTGTAAGTATGATAAATGTTCCAATCCCTATTTCATTTAATGAAGAATTTTTCAAATGGTTTGAATATAAAAGATGGGATAAAGTAAAAGCCATCTTCAAAGAGATGAAAAGACGGCGTGGAAAGGGAAATGCTCTAAAAATAGATGTAAGTTTTATTGGAACTCCTAAGATTCGATTTATCATTGATTCCGAAGATAGTCAATGGTTCAATAATGCAGTTGAAAAAATTGATTTTGTTTTGGAATTACTTCCTTATCACCTGGATCCTGAAAAATTACCTAGAGACGTTTCTGAAGTAATTTACCAATTTGATTCAGGTGCAGCTAGATGGAGACTAAATACTGCTATTGTAAAAGATAAAAAATACTTTTTTTCTAAAGATGGTTGGAAAATAATTACTTGAGATCTTTTTCTAATGGTTCTACCATGGAGTGAAATTCTTTGTATTTTGTTTCTAAAAATTTTAATGATTCTACAAGCTTTTTTGATTTACCATATTTGTAGCGAATCATTTCACGGTGATGCCAATAGTTCTTATCCCCTTCTATAGCAATTGTTGTAAAATAATCTGGCCCTTTGATTGCATCTGGAACTTTGATGCTATATGGAAAAAGAAAATCAACGATAAACCATTCATCACCATCAGGATAGTCAGAACCAGTATCAATATCAAAAAAAGCATGTAACAGATTTGATTGCATAAGACCGTTATCACTTATTGTAGGATGTTTAACATTAGATTTTTGAAAATCTAGTTTAAGAAGTTCGGGTTCAAAATATCCTTTGATAATTGATTTTCTAAATATTTTATTTACATCTGTAATATTCAATGGCAACGTAAACTTTCGTACAACTTGCTAATAATTCATTAGGTAAACATCAATATGACGTTATACCTCTAACGAGTCTAAAATTTGAGAGACATCGGTAAGGGGTTTCCCTTTTGATGAAATTTCTTGAGAGAATGGAGGATTCTCAAGATAATTAGGGATTTTGTCCATAAGTCTGCCAGAGTATGGGGTGATAGTCTCATTTTTATAGAAAATACCTGTCGGTATTTTGTTTCCCCATTCAAGGGATTTTATAAGGGCCTGAGAGAGTTTTTCATTTAATTCTGCTTCTTCACTATAATGTACAACTGGATCATATCCTTTATCCTCTAACTTGTAAATTCTTGAATGTGTATCTAATGCAGCTTCATCATTAATGTCAGTTCCTGCATACCAATCTCTAGTGTTAATGTCATTATAAGTTGGACATGGTTGTAAAACATCTAAAAATGAAAGACCTTCATGTTTTACTGCAGCAATAATTAGATCTTTTAGTTGTCTTACATCATAAGAATATCCACGAGCTACAAAAGTATATCCACTAGCTACTGCCAATCCAATTGGATTAACATTATAGTTTGTATTTGGAGTAGGCAATGATTTTGTTTTTTCCCCTAATCTTAGTGTTGGAGAGGCTTGACCTTTAGTTAAACCATAAACACCATTATCAAAAATAATGTAGGTCATGTTTACATTTCTTCTACCTGCTGCTACAAAATGTCCTGCACCAATTCCAAGACCATCACCATCTCCACCTGCAGCAATAATGGTCATTTCAGGATTGGCAATTGCAGCTCCTTGTGCAAAAGCCATTACACGTCCATGTAAAGTGTGGACTCCATATGTGTTAATGAAGTGTGAAGTTTTTCCAGAGCAGCCTATACCAGAAAAAATTGCAGCTTTATGATTTGGAATATTCATTTCTGCTAATGCCATTTGAATAGCATTTACAATTCCAAAATCACCACAGCCAGGACACCAATCATTATGCACATTTGTTTTATAGTCTGAAAGTTTAAGCGCCATGTGACAATATCTCCCTTTTTTCTGCTTTGTTTGCAATTATCTTTTTTAGAGCATCATAAACTTCAGTGCAGCTCATTGATCTACCAGTATATTTTAAAATAAAATAATCAATATCCCTTCCTAGATTTTGTTTAAACAGAGTTCCTAATTGACCCGTATGATTTGCCTCCACATCTATGATTGTTTTTACATCTTTGAGAAGTTCTTCAACATATTTTTTTGGAAATGGATGTAGTAATTTTAATTGAATAAATCCAACATTGATGTTTTCTTTTTTTAGCATATCAATTGCATCAAGAATCGGTCCTTTTGCTGAACCCCAGCTAATTATACAATGTTCAGCAGTACCAAAAGAAACTACTTGAACCTCTTTAGGAATTTGCTGTAATATAAGGTCAAAGCGGGAAAGACGCTTATCCATCATCTTAATCCTCACTTGAGGATCTTCACAAATATGTCCATATTCGTCACTTTCATCTCCAGTATTCCAAAAAATACCATCTTCTAAGCCAAGTCTAGATCTTGGGGAGATACCGTCAGACGTATGTTCAAATCTCTTGTAGGGTTTTTTTTCTATCTTTTCAAGTAATTTTCCCCTATCAATGCTAACCTTCTCAGGGTCAAATCTTTTACAAGTAATAACAGAACTTGCAATGAATTTGTCTAGTAAATGAATGACGGGAACTTGAAAAACATCTGCAAAATTAAAACATTTTCCAGTATCATAAAAACTCTCTTCGATTGCTCCAGATGCATAAACTATTCTAGGAAACTCTCCATGGCCTGCATTAATGGTAAATAATAAATCATCTTGTCCATGTCTTGTGGGGAGACCAGTAGATGGGCCACTTCTTTGATAATTTGTAATTACACAAGGAACTTCGTTAATTCCTGCCCATCCTAAAGCTTCTGCCATTAATGAAAACCCAGGACCAGATGTGCATGTAGAAGAACGTGTTCCAGTCAGGGCACCTCCAATCATCATACCAATTGCAGAAATTTCATCTTCAGTTTGTATAACTACTGTAGAACCAGGCCTATTTTCTTTTACAGATAAAAGTTCGTTTGATTCCAGGTAAACGCTTTCATCAGATGCCGGAGTAATTGGATAGTATGGTTGAAATCTGCAACCACATACCATTTTTCCAATTGCAGTACCCTGATGTCCCTGTACAAGAATTGTTGCAGGTTCTTTTGTAACAGGGTTTATTGAAAAATTCATCTTATCAAATTTTGCTGCTGCATAATTATATGCATAATTTGCTGCTTGTTTATTTATCTCAGCAACTTTAGGTTTCTTGGAAAAAATAGATTCAATTGAATCTAATAGTGGTTTAGGTTCAAGACCTAATACACCAAGTGATAATGAGACACCTATGACATTAAACATTCTAATCATTCCTTTTAGTCTTGGATTATTCGTATCTTCAGCAAGTTTGGATAATAATTCTCTAAATGAGACCGGAAGAAGAATTACTCCTCGATCTTTTGCTGTTTCCAAAGCCCCCATTATAGAATATTCTTTGTTTTTTGATTTTAGATAATCTTCCAGTCTTGTTTTAAAGTAAATATCTAGAGTATGTACTTCATCTGTAGTTGTTTTCTCTAAATCAGAATCATAAATTATTGCTCCGCCTTTAACAACTTCATCTACATGCCTAAAAATCATTTCAGCGTCAAAAGCCACCATTAGATTTATGTCATTTACATTCGAGTGAATTTTTTTATCAGAAATTCTTACAGCAAAATAACTATGTTCACCTTTAATATTGGAATAAAATTCCCTTTTCCCAAAAACCTGATATCCTAGTCCTGCACAAACTTTCGAAAAAATATTTGCTCCTGATTCTACACCACTACCTTGTGGACCACCAATTAACCAAGTAAGATCTGTAGTCATATACTCTTTGAGTTATCCGTTCTTATTAATAACGTAATTACCAAATATTGTTAACCACCAGTTGCAGCATCAAATAAAGCGCATTCACATTTATCACGTTCCCCACAATAAGGGCAAACACAAATGCATTTTTCTATAGAATTTCCACATTCAACACAAATAGCAAATTCTTCATTATTTTTATAATCTGAACCCATAATCTTCCTAAAATAAGATCTTATAAATGGTTTAAGTATTTTCCTTCTTTCTAATGACAAAAATAGACAAGGAAAAAGTTTTCTTAACTAGGACGTTACCAGAACCATCAATTAAGGAATTAAAGAAAAATTACCATGTCGAGATACATAAAGGGCCTTTCCCAATTTCAAAGAAAAAACTTATTGAAAAAATTAAAAATAAAGATGGATTAATTTGTTATCCTTATGATAAAATAGACAGAGAAGTAATAATTGCGGGTTCAAAATTAAAAACTATTAGCACATTTAGTGTTGGGTATGATCATATTGATATAAAATTTGCAAAAAAAAGAAAAATTTCAATTGGATATACCCCAAATATTCTAACAATAGCAACTGCAGATCTTACTATAGCATTGATGCTTGATTTATTGAGACGGGTTACTGAGGGGGATAGATTAATTCGTTCAGGCAAGTGGACTAGTGTTTTTGGGGCAGTCACCTATGTTGGAGAAGAGGTGGCGGGAAAAACTCTGGGAATTTTGGGATTAGGAAGAATTGGATTAGCAGTTGCAAAACGAGCACAAAGCTTTGGAATAAAAGTAATTTATCACAACAGGACAAGGCTAGAACCAAAAAAAGAAAAATCACTCAAAGTGAGATATGTGACGCAAAATGATTTATTTAAAAAAAGTGATATTATTTCACTTCACATCCCTTATTCTAAACAGACTCATGAATTAGTAAAATTACCGTTAATAAAAAAAATGAAAAAATGTGCATATTTAATTAATACATCACGAGGCAAAATAATAAAAGAAAAAGATTTGGTTTTTGCGTTAAAAAGAAAAATTATTTCTGGTGCTGCATTAGATGTTTTTTTGAATGAACCAATTAGTAATACTCATCCATTTACAAAAATGCAAAATGTAGTTTTAACCCCGCATATTGGAAGCTCATCAATCATTACAAGAACCAAGATGGCAGAGCTCACTGTTAAGAATTTAAGACTAGGTCTGGAAGGAAAAAAATTAATTTATTCAGTTTGATCGTTTTAGTTAAACTTTAAAATCTCTTTAGAGCCGTATTTTTGAAATAAATCATCATAAAAATTTTTTCTTGTCAAGATTATGTTCATATCTTTATCATACATTTTTGCAAATACAGTTGAAAATTGTTTTTCGCCTTTTTTATCAAAGAATCGTATACTATGACTAATTCTATTAGTTTTTTGTTCTTTTATGAATCGTGCTTCAATAATGATGTTCTCATCTATATGCATGTGACACGGTCCGTCGTTTTCACCAATTGTGATCCATTTGTCTTTTTGACGAATACTAAGAGAATTACTTTTCATTTCAATAATAGCACCTTCTGTTCTAACGATTATTAAAACATCATCAATCTTAATTATATCTGAAAGAAGTTCTTTTAGCACATATAATCTAGTAAACTATTGTAAATAAATTAATGTAAATTAATTGTTAATTTTTTTAGATTTTTTCTTCTTTGTTTTAGATTTTAATTTTTTTAGTTCTTTTTCTAGTCTTTTAACATATAGTTCTAGTGATGCTCCCCAAAGTAAAACTGATGTAAAGGCGTTACGGCTTGCCACTAAGTTAAATGCAATTTTATCTGCTCCGTTAGGAACGTCTTTTCCTAACAGGTTAGTTGATTCTTTGGTTTGATTTCTAAATTCTTTGATTGCTTCTTTAAACTCATCTAAAGTAATTTTTTCTGAGGTTTTTTTCCATCTCTCAAACATTTGTGAATTTTCATCAATTCTTTTTGCTAGTTCCTCCTCTGGAGTCATACCCAAAAAACATAAAATATTTAGATATTTACAGCTTTCCTGAAATTCATCTACCAAAAATCATAGCTGTATTAAATCATCATTGGGGTCAGACCTTATACAGTCAGTTCCAACGGATTTTAGTCCAGAAAATTGAATTTTTCCTTTAGGAATTTTATTTTCTTCTTGAAGACCTAAAATTTTTTCAGAAACGTTATTTTTGTGTTTTTGACATGTAACACCTACCATGAATTCATCATCATTTTCAATAACTGAAATAACAAATTCGGGGGGATTTACACAGTCTTTTCCTTTTTCTTTTACAGAACATCTTGTAGGAAACATTATACAAAAATTATTGGGAATATGATATTAAGTTTCGTCAAGCAATATCAACAATGAAAATAATGATTGGTTTTATTATCCTAGATTCATTATAATTTTTAAGTGAAAATGAGTAAAAAACCAATTTCCGAACTATCACTTGATGATCTTTTTGGCAATTCGCTGACTTCCTCGTTATGTGTGAATATAGAAAAAGGAACAGAAACATGGGTTGCAACGGGCATGCTTGTTCAACAGTTAGAATCCTTCACAGATTCTGTGGTAGTTAGAGAAAATGATAAACCCATAGGGATTGTTGGAGGAAAAGATGTCATTGTTAAACTAATTGAGGATCCAACATCGACATTATTCTATAAAACAAAGGTTGAAGATATTATGGAAAAGAGGTGGCCTACTGTTTCTAAAGAAACAAAACTTCGTGAACTAATTGAGTTTTGGAAAAAAACTAGAAGAGCATTTGCAGCTATTCCCAATGAATTTTTAGATTATTCTGCAATATCAGCAAAAAAAATACTTGAAGTTGGAAAGAAAATTAAAACTAATACAACAATTTCCGAACTTCCAGAAAAAAAACTTCTTACTTTTACAAATCAAAGTACAATTGGAGATGTCCTAAATTTAATGCTTGAAGGAAATACAAGAAGGTTGATTTTGGAAGATTCTACTAAATTTATTAATGATCGAATTATTCTTCAGAAGATTTCTGATGAGTTAAAATATTTAGAAGGTGTGAATAATTTTTTGAGTATTCCCATTTCTGAATTCAAACCTGAAGAATTAAAAACAATTTCTGAAAATCTTACAATTTCGGAAGTTTCAAAAATAATGTATGAAATGGAGCATCCATGTGTTATATTTCATGAAAAGATAATTACTCCATGGGATATTTGCTTAATTTTACTTTCAGAGAAATTAACTGACTATGAGTAATTAACTGACAATTGTTAATTTTCAAGTACAACATCTTCAAATTTCCAAAATGATTCCTTTGGTTTTTGTGTAAAATCAAGAAATCCTTTTTCTTGTAACTGTTTGACAACGAATGCAGAATAGGCTGGAGCGCCTGTTGCTCCTGGAGAATTATAATTAATTACATGGAATGAATTTTTTCCAAATAATTCCAGAATATCTGACATGAATGTTCCTTTTGGAGTAATAATTGGAGTTCTAATTCCAGCAGTACCGTGTTCAGAAAAATATTCAGGTTTAATTTCTGGGATAAACTTCTGAACTCTGTAAACCATTGCTGATTTTGAAACAGAGCTCAAAAATTCTTTGGAAATCATTTTAAGAAAGGATGGATTTGTCAATAGTTTTATTACGTTTCCTGTAAAGATTTCACGAATTTTTAAGACCGCTTCTGATAATTCACCTGCATATCCCTCATATGTCTCCGGGGTGGCTACAGGAACAGCGTTTGGTCCAATTTCAGTTCTTCCATCAGCTCTTTTAATCCAATGTGGATCCAAGAATGGAAATTCAGGAAACCGTGCTACGGAGTAGATGTTTGTTTTAACTAAATCAGCAAATTTTTTGTCAGCTACCCAATATTCACCACGAAAATGGAGATCATTATATTGTAATGCCAAACCAAATTTTTTTGCCAAATCAAGTGAGTTACCACCGCTACAATTAATTACAAATTTTGAATTTACAGTAGAATTATCAGAAAATGTGATTTTAACTTCTGATTTTTCTTCAACATCTTTTACCTTATGATTAAAAAGAAATGTTGTACCATTTTTTTCAGATTCTTTTTGCAGTTCTTTTGTAAAAAGTCCATAATCAGTGGATACATCACGTTTACAGAAAAGGCCCGAATATGCTTTAAGATGAGGTTCTTTTTTTAGTAATTCTTTAGAATTAAGAAGTTCAAGTTGTTCTTCTGGGATTCCATTTTGGAAACCCCATTTTAGATATTTTTCAAGTGTTTTATGTTGTGCATCTTCGATAGCTACTTCAATAGTTCCAACCTCACTCCAAGGAATATTTTTTTTCTTAGCTAGAATCTTCCATAAATCATAGGATATTAGTGAAGAGATTGCAGAAGTTTTTCTTTTTTTTGGATCTAGATAAAATGGGCCATGAACTACTCCGGTATTCCTACTGCTAGTGTGCTTTGCTACCGAATCTTCCTTTTCTATTACACACGTTTTGATATCATATAGTGTAGATAACCAATAAGAAATTGTAGTACCTAGAATTCCTCCACCGATAATAGCTAAATCAAAATTTCTCAATATGGACATACTCAGTTTTAATCAAATTAATTGATTTTGAATAAATGAAGGCTGTATTTGTTAAATTAATTAAAAATCATGATATTTTGATACAAATCTTAACAGAAAATTAAGCTTTAGTTTTAATTACTGTCCATAGGGGTATAATTTATGGGAAAACGGCAAGTAAAAAATGAAGGTGCTCTAAAAGAAATTCGGTTACCAGAAGAAGGTGAACTTTTTGGTCGAGTCCTAAAGATGATGGGAGGAGAAAACGTCATGGTAAAATGTACAGATGATGTTACTAGAAGAGGAAGAATTCGTGGAAAACTAAAGCGAAGGGTTTGGATTCGAGATAATGATATCGTGATCATTGCACCATGGGATTTTAAAGAAGCCGATAGAGGCGATATTTTATGGAGATTTACGTTGCCGCAAGTAGAATGGTTAAAACAAAATAAACACATTCCTAAGGATTTTTGAAAGAACGTTTTGTGAACAATTTTTTACTTATATTAATATAGGAATAGGAATTTAATTCTAATAATAATGGAACAAGGTACCATAAAGTGGTTTAACCAGACAAAAGGCTTTGGGTTTATCTCACGAGAATCAGGCGACGATCTGTTTGTTCATAAATCAGAAGTCGAAGGGTCTCTAAATGAAGGAGATAAAGTCGAGTTTGAAGTTGGAGAGGGTCAAAAAGGACCCGCAGCTACAAAAGTGAAAAAATTAGCATAAGCTTAATTTGAAACACAAAAAATTAGATAAACTCTTTTCAAGAATTTTCTAATTCACAAAAATATTTCTTTTATTTTTATTAAATTTCTAATCAGTTTTATTTGAAGAAGCACCAAACTAGATATGGATTTTAAATGTGTAAAAGAATGCTCTCAATGTTGTGAACAAAGGGAGTATTATCCTTCAAAGCGATTTGGAAAGATTGGGGTTTTGATTCTTCCTGAAGAAAAAAATAGAATTGAATCTCTAGCAAAAAAAAATGGATTAAAAATTACAATTTTACCGAGAATAGGAATATCATATGAAAAATCTAGCAAACCTACTGAAATTTTAGCATATCAAATGATGGGAATAGAAAAAAATGGAAATACATGTCCGTTTCTTGATACTCAATCTAGTGATAGATCTCCACATGGTGGGTATGTATGTAAAATTTATGAAGATAGGCCTCTTGCTTGTAAAGCCTATCCCGTGATTGAATCTAGTCCTATAGAGCTTGATTCTAAATGCAAGTTTTGTAAAAATTACGGTTCAACTAGTGAAAACCTAAATTTAGAATTAGAGTCGTTAATAAAAATTAAAACCAAGATGAATACTAATGCGCCACTAGTGTGGAGATATGCAACAGGAGTCGGGGAGGATTCAGATAAAAATGAGATAGAATTAGGTTGGATTCTTGAATCATAGTTTTTTATTTATGACTCCGGATAATTGTATCCTAGATTTTTATCATATGTTGAATAATTAATTAAAAAATTTTAGATTCAAAAAATTGGACAAGCATAAAGAGTGGCATTAATTTTTGCTCATCTTCATCTATGCTTTCCTAGTTATAATGTTACAAAATTAATTTAAAAACAAATGTGTTTTCATTATAACCAACAAAATCTGAAGATTCTTTTATTAAGGGTGGACGAGTTAGTATTTCCTTAATGGAAGAATTGAGTGTAAAAAAAGATTTTTCAGAAATTTACACGAAGAAATCTCCTTCCTATTATCTACAAGAAATGAAGAATTTAGGATACAGAATACCAGATCAAACTAAGCCACTTTATCAGCATTTAGCAGAACGAATGTCAAATTATTTAATGCGTCCTCTGAAAATTCTTGATTTGGGCAGCTCTTATGGAATCAATTCTGCTCTTTTGAACTATGAATTAGTAATGGATGAATTAGATGATTTCTTTGTAGAGGGAAGTCAGTCTATTCAAGAATGTCAAAGCTTTTTTGATGATCTGCCAAATAAAAATCCAAAATTTCAATTCCATCTTGTCGATACATCCTCTCCAGCTTTAGATTTTGCCGAAAAAGCAGGTTTGTGCGAGGATAGTTTTTGTATAAATATGGAAAAAGAAAAAATCCCTCCAAAGTTTGAACAAACTCTCAACGATATTGATCTAATAATTTCTACAGGATGTATTGGTTATATTGGTTGGAAATCATTTGAGAAAATTTTCAACGCTATTGATTCATTTAGTCGAGGCCCATTGCCAATTTTTGCTTTTACCGTACTTCGAATGTTTCCAATGAACGATATAGAAAAGATATTTCAAAAAAATAATTTTGCGTTAATCAAAACAATAATTGGGCCCTTAAAGCAAAGACGTTTTTACAATGATTCTGAAATGAAAAAATCAATTGAATTACTAAACAAAAAAGAAATTTCTACTGACGGTATCGAAGATCAGGGATTTTACTATGCAGACTTTTATGTAGCAGGTCCTTCTAACATTAAATCATCTTGGGTTTCTTGGGTACACAACCTTGAACAGGTTTTTGTACCAATTAATGGCATTACTGAATCCCCTAATAGTAAATGCAATTAAATAAAAATTCAAATACAAAGGATAGATGTGACAGATGTACAAGTATTCTAGTCGTCACAGACAGGGAAGCTGGAGAAGTCGTTTGCCAAAACTGTGGTTATGTAATTACTGAAAAAACTATTGCAGATGGTCCTGAATGGCGTTCTTCACCAGATAAAAAATCGCTAGCACGGGTAGGAGCTCGATCTTCAATATTTAGATATGATTTATCAACTGTGATTGATTCGGCAAATCTTGACTCTACGGGAAAACCACTCTCAACATCTACAAAGCATACCTTGAATAGATTAAGAACATGGGACAATAGAAGTAAGATTACAGATAATAAAGATAGAAATTTACAAAAAGCCTTTGGCACCCTTCAGATTATGAAAGACAAACTTTCGTTGCCTGATGCAATTGTAGACAAAGCCGCATATATTTACAAAAAAGCAATAGAGAAGAAATTACTTCGAGGCAGAACTATTACTGCAATAATCGGGGCATCTCTGTATGCTGCATGTCGTGATTCGGAGACTCCACGTACTCTTCGAGATATAATGAAGGCTGGAAATATCAAATACAAAGATCTGACTAAAAGTTATCGATTTCTCATTAGAGAACTGGATTTGCAGATGCCTGTAGCAAATTCTGAACAATGTGTTTCAAGGATTGCTAGTCGTGTTGGATTATCAGAAAAAATAAAGCGGTATGCTAGAAATATTTTAAAAAAGGCTGAACAGAAAAAAATTGCTTCAGGAAAACATCCAATGGGTTTAGCAGCTGCTGCATTGTATTTTGCATGTGTAAGATATAATGATAAAACAAGTCAAAAGGAAATTGCTGGTGCAGCTGATGTTTCTGAGGTTACAATCAGAAACAGATTGAAAGGTCTAAAGCCGGTTATACAAATATGATTAACATGATCTTACAAGACCTAGACCGTTTATGAGATAATTTTAGACCCAAATCGGCAAAAGTATGAAAGTATCAAATTTCAGGCGCCGGGAGAGCGAATCGAACGCAACCGTTCGGAGTCTATCTAGATCATCTATTTTGATACCAGCTCAAATTATCAACGAATTTTTGCTGATTTAAAAATCGTTAAAATCAATTGTTGTTTGAATATCTTCCATGATAGCTTCTCCGCTTGCTTTCCAATCATCACCTTCAACATCTAGTTTATCTGAACCATCAATTCCACCAAGCGCAAGTAGAAATGCCTCAACTTGTTTTTGTAAGGTACTCAGTTTTTTGTTTGCTGGATTAAATTTATCAGATAGTACATCTTCAAAAGCATTGTTGTAAGTATCTGTCACAGGATGTTCTAAGATAGCCAACAGGCCTGTGATGGCACCATCTTCTAAACTTGTATTAGTTAATTTTTGTTTGAGCTCGTCTAGTTCAAGACCAATGTATCTCATCATGCTCTCTTTTGTGGCAGTGATAACAAGGTTTTGTGTGATTTCATTTGTAACTGGGGTTCCTGGAGGATTTGGATCATCTTTGTGCATACTCGTTATTTTGATAAATAATTGATATGTAGTATCCTCCATTGCAGCCCAATCTGAAGGGATCATTACATTAGATAGCCATTCAGTAGATACTGAGGTATCAGGTACTGTATTTTTGCTACTAAGTTCTCCTGTAGAAAGTGGAATATTTTCTTCAAATGTAGTCCATTCATCTTGTATTACAGTAATTTGTGCTCGGTAAGGACAAAGAAGATTTCCATTGCCTCTATCTGTAAGTGAACATGCTCCTGAATTGCTATCAAGAAGAGCTTTTTCAATGGCTATTGTATCAGCTGCATTTCCACCATTAGTAACCTGAGTCTCAAAACCTACAGTTACACCTGGTATTCGTACTTCTGGTGTTAGATCCTCTTGATCAAATCTTAGTAAAGGAAGGCCAAAGGGTTTAATTTCAATTTCAATTGTGTTTACTGCATCTCTTCTAACTAAATTAGATGGATCGGGAGAATTAAGATTGTCTTTATTTGCTCCTATACTTTCTCCTGTAATTTTAATTTCATAGGTTCCTGCCGCAGTAGTGAAATCTCGCAATGGTGTAATATCTAATGGAGTCAAAAGATGAGTTGCACCAGGAGCTGCTACATCATCTGGAGATTTGAGAGCAAAAATATCTCCAGTACTTGGACTAATTTCTGCATTTAATTCCCTTTCATCAAGGATAGGTTCTAGAGGATTAGTTAATTTTGAAGAATATTCAAAAAGCTCGTAACCATCATTGATGTTTCCCAAGTTAATTCCTTTAACATAATAAGTGACCTTTTTGGGAGGCTTTGGTTGAATTTCCAGTTTGTTTGTATTCTTGCTAAATTCTTCTGTTGAAATCTCAGTTGCTAATGCATTATTTTCAACAAATATGGAAATGGTATCTATACCAGACGTAAATGGATGTTGTGGAATTGGAATTCCATCTCCTGGAATTGCATCAAAGAAATTGTATTTGAATAATGTAAATGCTGGAATGTCAGGAATAAATCCTAACAAACCACCAAAGTCCAAGATTGCAGTTCCAGTAACTTCTGCCCTGTTTAAGAAATACGTGTAATCATCAATTACTACGTTAAGATCATGATTATTTGGATTATTATCGTAATTATCACCAATTAAGTCATCACCTGAAAAGGTACCAGAAATTGGAGATGCTTTTCCAGCTCCATTATAAGTAACGATTCCATCTGTTCCAGGAGCTACATCCTCACTTGCAGACCAATCTGCTTTGATTGTATTAGAACCAAGTGAGGTAGATAAACCAAGTCCTGCTCCCAATGATGCACCTGCATAAAATAGGTAAAGACCAGTACAAATTGGAATAACCGTTCCTTGAACTACAATAACTTCACCTAAGGCAATTGCATCAATACAGCTTGCCCTAATTGTTAGGTCCTGGACTGCAATTGGAAATGAACGTGCGTTACCGTCTTCATCATCCCCAAACGGAGTTACAAAGCTAGAACAGTTTACTCCTAAGTCCTGTAAGAATTTACTTATACTTGGAGGATTAGTTTGTGGTCCAGCTAAAAGTGCTTGAAGTAACGCAATTTTATCAACTTTTTGTTGTGCCAATGCATATGTACATAGTGCCCCAAGATCTGATTCTTGATTTACTCCCCATTGTATTAAAGGAATACCAAGTACTGTAACAAAAATTCCTGCTTTAACCTTATATCTTGCAACAAACTCATCACCATCTTTTTGACTATCTGGAACAAGTGGGTTTATCTCATCATAAAAATTTGGAAATGAAAACTTGTCACAGTTTGTTATAAGCCATGCTTGATTTTTCAAGTCATTGTTATTACACAATGTTTCATATTCTTGTGCAGAAAAGTCCTTTGGAGTAACTGATGATGCTAAGTTGATTATCTTTTGGGGTCTTGTCCTCTCAGGTATTGCAGATACTTCAACACCAACAGGTAGTCTTAGTCCTACAGCAACACCAAAGTCATATCCAATAAAAACAGCTAATAGTGTAATACAAAATCGTGGAATAATGGTAACTCCAAATATTTTAAGTGGACCAAAACAGGATTCTTTTTTGTAATCAATTCCCCACTTTATGTTTGGTGGAGCAAAAGTAAATCCCATTATCATGTTTTTATTTAGTGTTGTTTCACCATAAGCTTTGGGAATTGCATCCTCTATACCAAATACACTTGTAAAGAAACTCTGAATTTGACCAAACAATTCGTTTCCTTCAGTAAAGCTTGATGGAGAAACATTAGGATTGTTACCTACTGCAGCTTGTTCTGGAATTCGTATTTCAAAGTCTTCATTAATAGTTACTACTCTTCTTTCTGTACCATATTCAGCTTCTCCTTTTGCATTAGGATTTGGTGTGCCATCATCATCTGCTTTGAATGCTTTTAATCCAACATCGTCATCTTCATCAATTAATTCATTAAATCCATTTTTTAAGTCTCCTTGATCATCAAAACAAGAGTGATCAGTACCATCATCTATTGCTCCACCAAATATTTTTCCTTCAGAATCCATACAATCATTGTCGTTGTTAAATGAAAGTTCAGTTCCATCTTCATCGATTAATTCTGTCATGCCATCCTTTAGTGTACCATTACTTTCAAAACAGGATTGTGCGTTTCCATCTGGGATTAAATTATCAGAGTTTCCAATAAATCCACCATGGTGATTACCGGAACTGTCTTCACAATCTTTATCCTCATTACCATTTCCAGGAGGATCCTCACCTTCTCTTCCATCAGAATCATTATCTATTGGAGGGTCAGGTCCATCCTCATCAACAAGTTCTTCAAAACCATCTTTTAGGGCACCATCTGATTCAAAGCAAGAATGAGCAGTGCCATCATCTACAGCTCCTCCAAAAATTTTCCCTGTAGCAGTTTCTTTACAATCATTATCGAAATTAAAGTCCTTACCAGTCATTTTTTGACTTTCTTCGTTTGCTTTTTTAATTGCCATTTTTGTAATGTCACATTCATCTCCTACCATTTCTCCACCAGCAGCCGCACAACTGTCTTCAAAAGGTTCTGGTCCATCCTCATCAAATTGTCCGTCTGAGTCGTTATCAATGCTATCAACATCATCCTCATCAACAAGTTCTTCAAAACCATCTTTTAGGGTACCATCTGATTCAAAGCAAGAACGAGGATCTCCATTGTTGACATTTCCACCCATTATTCTTCCTGTGGTAATTTCTTGACAATCATTGTCTTCATTACCATTCCCTGCAGGATCTTCATTTACAAGTTCAGTAAATCCAATTTTCAGGCTTCCATTAGGATTTAAACAAACATCATCATCATTTGGCAGTCCAAAAGTAGCTAAACCCCCATGAATAGCGCCAGTTGAATCATTTCGACAATCATTATCATTATTTATCAGGTCTTCAGGATCCTCATCGACTTGTTCTCTAAAACCATTTTTGATTTTTCCATTTGAATCAAAACAATCATCAGAAATATTATCATCTGGATCACCAAAAAAGATTTCACCCGTTGATAAGTCTATACAATCATTATCATTGTTGTCAGCAAATGAAGGAAATGCACTTGCACCATTTAGTTTTGAGCTTTGTGGATTAGAGTTTTTGGATTTTCCTATTCCCTTAACATCGGGTTTACCAATCATCAAATCATCCCACTTTTCTTTTGGATCACCGTTCTTCTTTTTAGCTCCTTTTCCAGGATCATCAAATTCAATAATTGTTTGTGTTTTAATTCTAAATCCTACTTTTTTTCCGTTTTCAATTATATCTCCACATTCTGGACAGTTTTCATCAATTAACATCTGAAGTTTTGGAGAATTACAGAATTTGCTAACTTTATCTGGATCAGGGTTTTCCTTTTCTAGTTCCATTAAACAATTTGGATTTCCTTTACCCTCGTTTTGTCTATTCTTTACAGCTTGTTCTAATCCACGTTGCAATGGAGTTGAAGATCCATCAATAATTAATTGTCCTTGACCTAGTTTTTTACCAGGGTTTTCCTGGGCATATGCCTGTTCTAACAGAATAGATTTGAGTTCAGGTAGCTCCTTTGTTAGACCGATAGAATCTGCATAATGTAATGCTTGGGTGACCTCTGAACGCTCAAAAATCTGAGGGAGCATTGGAGGAAAGGCTCCTAACGGCAACAATAACAGAATTGCAAGTGATACTGCAACAACTTTCATTTTTTATAACTCTTAGAAATGTAAAATTGATGCGGATGAATTTCTATAAATCTTAAGAATAACGATTTTTCTTTGCCCAAAGTTGCCCCTAAAAATATTGAAGATAGTTTAGTAGATAAGTATGATCCTCATAATGAAGATTCTAATCTAGACTATCTAATTCATTTTCTTACAAGTTTAGAGTCAAGGCGCCGGGAGAGAGATTTGAACTCTCGTACCCTTGCGAGTACGCGCTTTATGG
>JBHIUZ010000022.1:0-20283 GCA_042138025.1 Nitrosopumilaceae archaeon
ATGCAACAAAGAGCATTACCAAATCTGTAGAGTAAGCAACAAAAACCATACCGATTGCAGACAAAAGAATTAATGAAAAATAAACAGCGGTATTTTTCTGACTTCTCATAAAATTAAATGATCCAACTGTGGTCATTATTGCAACAATTAACATTGCAATAGCAAACAAACCCCCAAATGCATCATCTACTAAAACATCTTTAGAGAAAATGGCAGATTGAGCAACACTGCCAATAACAAATTGGTAAATAACATATCCAATAGATGCTATTAATGCTCCAAATGCAATAGCACCGTAAAATGATGAGGAACCTTGTTCTTTTCTTGCAATATTAATTAAAGGAAGAGCGATACCTACAGTTCCAAGTATGGCCAATAAAATAATAGGTGTAGAAGAAATTTCAAACATAACATTCACCTAAATTAATAATATCAGGACAATAAAGAGCAGTCCTGCTCCAAAGACGTAAAGATATGATTGTGCAACTCCTGTTTGGGTTCCTTGTACTACCTTGGCACTCCATCCAACTGCTCTTTCCAGACCTACATTCATTCCCATATCAATTGCCGTTCTTTCAAAGTAACGCCAAATTCCTCTTGCTAACCAAAGAGGCGCTACTACAAAACCCCAATAAATCATTGCGTTAAGATACCATCTGTTAAGAATTAATTTATGAAGAGCATAGAAAAAAATATTTGAACTGATAAATTTTACAGGATCTATCCATCGTCCAATATAGAATATGTATCCAAGTCCAAATCCAACTGAAAAAGCTATTAATGATGAACCTAAAGCAATTGGGTTTAATCCAGATAGAAATCCTGGCAGCATTGATTCCTCTACTTCATGATGAACAGAGTGAATACCAAATGATTCTTCCAAATATTCTGTGAATAATTCATGAATACCATTTTCTGCAGACAAGCCAATGATTCCTATTCCTATTGTTAGAACGGCAAGGATGCCATAAGGAATCCACATAGACATTGGGGCTTCATGTATATGATGTCCTTCACTTTCCATTTTTTCAATGTGTTTACTATTTTTTCCAAAGAAAACCATTCCAATCATTCGAGTAGTGTAAAATGCGGTAATTACTGCAGTCAACACTGCAATAATAAAAATTGGTAAAGCCCAGGTGTTTCCTGATTCATAAACTGCGGCAAAGATTGCATCTTTACTCCAAAATCCTGTAGTAATAAATGGAGCACCCATCAGAGCAAGACCCGCTGCCCACATAAACGCATAAGTTTTTCGCATTTGTTTTCGTAAACCTCCCATATCTGTCATAAATCTAGATCCTACAACATGTAGTAAAGACCCAGCTGCCATGAACAAAGAAGCTTTAAACATAGCATGAGAGATTAAATGGAAAAATCCTGCAGTATAACCATCAACGAATTGTTCAGATAAACCTGCAATTCCTAAAGCCATCATCATATATCCAATTTGTGACCCAGTAGAGTAAGCAAGTACTTTTTTTATTTCAGGATTAACCATCCCTTGTGTAGCAAGTAATAATGCGGTAAATGCTCCAACCCAAGCTACAACCTCAAAAAATTGTTCAGCTAAAATTCCAGCTGCACCTAATGCAAAGAATAAAGGTCCTAATCTTGCAACTAAAAATACACCTGCCTTGACCATTGTTGCTGCGTGAATGAGTGCAGAAACGGCTGTAGGTCCGGTCATGGCTTCTAGGAGCCACTCGTTTAGTGGAAATTGTGCTGACTTTCCTACTGCTCCTCCAAAAAGCAAGATTGCTGCTGGAATTAAGAGGCCTTGAGCAGCCATATTTGAAGCCCAAGCAGTTTCACCAATAAGCTCCTTGAAACCAAAAGTTCCAGCAAATGCAAAAATCAAAAACATTCCTGCCAACATCATGATATCTCCAACTTTTGTCATGATGAATGCCTTCATTCCAGCATGAGTTGGAGAATAATATTCCATCAAACCAAGTGCAGAATATCCTTCCCGACCAACATGATGTTGAGCTTTATCCCGATACCAGAAGCTAATCAAAGCATAAGAGGCTAAACCTACTCCCTCCCATCCAAAGAACATTTGCAGTAAGTTATCGGATAGAACAATTAGCTGCATTGAACCAATAAAGAACATCATCCAAAACCAAAATCGAACAATATCCTTGTCACCTTTCATGTATCCAGTACTGTAAACCATAATCAAGAATGAAATCCAACCTACCACATTTGCCATAATTACTGCAAGAGGATCAGCTAAAACACCCGCTTCAATACCGATTGAGGATATCCATGATATTTGATCATGTACTTCATGTGCTTCTAATGCACCTGGCAAAAGGGATGCAGCAAATAATGCACTAATAAGAGCTAGACCAACAGCTACATAGCCAGTAGCTTTTTTGGAACCTTTCCCTACAGCTGGAATTATCAATGCTGCAATAAAAGGGACAATCCAGATCATCCACGCGTTCAGTCCCCCAAAGTCTAATCCCAAAGCTTCAGTAGCCATAGTTTATACTCCTAATACTCCATTCATGTAAGGAATTATTTTATCAAAGAAAATATCAGGATAAATTCCTAAAACAACTGTAAATCCAGCAAGCACCATCATTGGTCCTAGCATGTACCAGCTTGCTTCTTTTACTTTTGATAGATTTTCAGGAAGTTTTCCAAAGAATACACGTTTTAACATCCAAAGTATGTAAGACATTGTTAGAACCGTTGAAACAAGACCAAGACCAAATGTTACCATCCTAAGTGTAGAACCTTCTTCTATGGCAGTTTCAAGGGCCCCATAAAATAGAGTCCATTCTCCCATAAAGCCACTTGTTGGAGGAACACCCATAATAGTTAGAGCACCAATTACTGCACAAACTGCAGTGATTGGCATTTTTCCAGCTAAACCTCCTAACTCTGAAAGTTTTCTTGTACCAACATTAACAATTAAAATTCCAGCAGTCATGAAGAGAATGCCTTTTCCTAATCCGTGTGTGACATACATCATTTCTGCCCCGGCTAATCCCAAAGTGGAAAGTGAGCCTATTCCAAACAAAAGGTAACCCATTTGGCTTATACTAGAATATGCAAATAGGCGCTTGATGTCATCTTGCATCAATGCCATTGCACCTCCATAAAGCATAGTAACTAAACCCCATATGTGCAACCAAATTGCAAGATCCGCATATTGCATTGGCAAAAATTCTATAATTAATCTAAAGATTCCATATGCACCAATACCGATCATAGCTGGTGATAACAAAGCACTGATAGGAGTTGGAGCAGCTCCGTGTGCATAAGGTAACCATATATGAAATGCAAATGCTGCAAGTTTTACTCCAAGTCCTATGATAATTGCAACTGCTGCTAGCAGTACTACATCGTCAGGAATTGCAGATTCTTGAATATCTGCAAAATCAAAACTTCCAACGCTTAAACCAATTGTTAAGAATCCTAAAAGTAAAATTACTGCGCCAACATGAGTCCAGAAAAAAAACATTAATGCTATTCTTCTTTTATTCCCATCTCCCCAAAAAGCAACCATGAAAAATGCTGGAATTAACATAACCTCAAAGAAAATGTAAAATTCTATCAAGTTAGTTGCAAGAACAGTACCTAACATTCCCATCGCAAAAACTAAGAATAATGCAAAGTACACAGCAGATTGCTTATTTACATATTCATTTAGCCCAGAAGTTCCAACAACTGCAGTTGTTTGTCCGGATGATTCTCGATTATGAATATTATGTAACTCTTCAAAATTTTCTTTGAATTTGTGAACCATATATGGTTTAGAATATAATACTAGAATTGTTGATAAGACATAAATGATAATTGCAAAAGGACTTGCTAATCCGTCAAGTAAAAATCCAAACTCACCAAATAATTCAGTCCATCTATAATGCTCCTCATATGTTCCAGAAAGGGATGCAAGTATTACTAGAATTGTACAATATAGTAATACACCAAAAGTAAACCAAGTTGCAATATTAGGTCCAGATTTTCTTGCTATAACATAGGCCACTGGTGAAAGTAAGAGAGGCAAGAAAACTGCCTGTAATAATGCATAATCCATTATCCTTTAAGGCTCCTAAAGTCTGCAATGTCGATATTTTGATACATTCTATATGCTACAATAATTAATGATAATCCAACTGCTACTTCTGCAGCTGCAATAGCAATAGAAAATAATGCAAGTGTTTGTCCTTCACTATTAGGTATGTATCTTGCAAATGCAACCAAATTTAGATTTGCAGCATTAATAATAATTTCAATAGCAAATAACATTCTGATTGCGTTTCGTTTAACGGCTAGACCATAGATTCCAATACCTAAAAGTGCAATAGAGATAATTACAAAATCAATTAGTTCGTTGGCCATCTGCTACATCCTCCCGTCTTGCTAAAACAAGTGCCCCTGTAACGGCACCAGCTAAAATTAGTGCCATCAATACCAATGCAGGCCAATAATATGTTACAAAATCTTCTCCAATATCTCTAAAGTCAACCGCTGGTTCATCTGTGTGAATTGTTCTAATACCTGAATCAATTATTAAAGATCCCAAGCCAACCATTAAGATTAACATAAGACCAATTCCTGCAAACTTGCGTCGACGATCTTCAATTTTTTTGAATATTAATTCTCTTTTTACAAGCATTACTGTAAACAAAATTAGAACAGCTATGGACCCAACATATACTGCAATTTGAAATAAAGCTACAAATGGAGAGTCAAGTAATAAAAAGAAACCAGCAACACCTCCAAGTGTTCCCATTAATGCAATTGAGCCATATATTAGAGAACGCATTTCAAGTGCTGCAATTGCTGAACCAATTGTCAACACAGATAATGCAAGAAAAGTGGCATCAACCATGTGTAGCACCTCTATCGTCAATTACAATATCAACATCTTGTGAAACTTGTGGTTTTACTTGTAGTTGTGATGGAGTATAGATTAACCCTTCTTTCGAAAATGATGAAAGCTCATAATCATTAGTCATATACAATGCATAAAATGGACACGCATCAACACATAACCCACAAAAAACACATTTTCCATAATCTATTTGAGGCATGATGGATTTTTTATTATGTTTCCAATCTTCTTGTACCTTAACCATCCCAATTGCTTCAGCAACTCCTTCGCATGCAATTGAACAAAGCTGGCATCCTGTACATTTATCATGAAAAAGCATATGTCTACCTTTGTATCCTGCAATTCCGACTCCAGTTGTGGGATCATATTGATACCCATCACCTACAAACTTGAGTTTTTGTTCAGGATATCTTAATGTAAATCGCTTTACTGCAAGATGTTTGATTCCTGAATTAAGAGCCCTAATGATTCCTGTAGCAGTTCCCATTACAATATTCCCCCTGGTCCTAATACTCCAGCGTAAATCAAACCTACTGCAATAAACATGTTAACGAAAGCCAAAGCGATCAGTTTGTTCCATCCAATACTCAACAACATATCAATTCTAATTCTTGGAAAAACTCCTCTTGGAATTAATATGAAAAATATTACTCCAATAGTTTTTAGAGTAAACCAAAGTGTGCCATTAAGCATTTCTTGGGTGGTTATAGGCAAACCTGGAACTTGGATAGTGAGTGGGCCTGCATCTATTCCTTCAGTGATAATTTCTTCTGGGAATGGGGGCCACACCATAGGACCCTGCCAGCCTCCAAGAAACAAAACAACAAACAACGCTGCAAATGCATATAGCTTAAGGTATGTTCCGAGCTGAACTAATCCGTACATCATACCAGAAAATTCTGTTAACCACCCAGCAACAATTTCGCTTTCAGCTTCAGGTAAATCAAAAGGAATTCTTTCTAATTCTGCTAACATTGAAATAAAGTATACAATTGCTCCTATTGGTAGAAAAGCAATTAACCAATAATTTTCTTGTGCATAAACAATTTCAGATAAATTCAGGGTACCAGTTAATATTGCAACTCCCAGAAGAGACAAAATTAAAGGAATTTCAAATGAAACCATCTGGTGAAGCGCTCTGATACCACCGATAAAGGGAAACTTACTGTTAGCAGACCATGCAGAAAGAATTGTAATAATAGGAAAAAATCCAATTACTGCAAAAACTGCTATTAAACCAATGTCCAAGTCTGCTACAACCCATCCAGGAGCTACTGGAATCAAAGCTACAAATGCAGCAGCGGTAGCTACAAATAAGACCGGAGCCGCCCAAAAAATTGGTTTATCGGCTTTTGCTGGAATAATAATTTCTTTAGAAATAAGTTTTAAGCCATCTCCCATTAATTGTAATATTCCTTCTATCTTTCCACAATAAAATGGTCCAACTCGAAGCTGCATTTTTGCCAAAAGTTTTCTTTCAAAAAAGATTGTTCCAGCAGCTAATAACGCAGCAAAACCAAAACCTGGAAAAGCTGCAATTCTAAAGAAATCAGAATAGAGTAATGATTTTACAAGAGGAACAGCTAATTCAGGGTGAAATAACATTGTAAATGCTAGAAACGGAGTTAGAAGCTCGCCATCAAGTATGGGTAAGTCAACATAAAATAAAATAATCTGAATTAAAGGAATTCCTATAAGTGTCAGAAGGACAATTATCCAAAAAATATTGTCAGTTAAAGATTTTATAAAATAACTTAGCTTAAATTTTGGTGCAATAACTGACATTTATCTATCAGCCTCCACTGGCCAGTAGTTCAAACTCCAGTATACTGCTGGCATGTTACCTAATTTTTCTCCCTTTAACAAATGCGGCATACAAATTAGATTTCTAAAAGAACCTACACTCATTTTTAGACGATACGGTTCAGGTTTACTTCTAGATACAATGTATGTACCAAGTGAACCTCGTCCTGATTCTACTCTTTTGAAAACTTCATCATCTCCTCCTTTTGGATTTGGTTTTAGTTTTGCTCTAACTTTACCTGATTTTGGCATTTTTTCTAAAGCTTGTCTAATGATGTTACAACTTTCTAGAATGTCAAGCCAAGGAGTTTTTGAACGATCATATGAATCTCCCTTCTTTAAAACATTGGTGTGAACATCAAGTTCATCATATACATCATATGGTTCTTTAATTCTAATATCAAAGTCGACGCCACTTGCACGTAAAACAGTACCAGTGGTTCCAAGTCTAATTGCATCTTCTCTAGTTAATATTCCGGTGTTTTCAGTTCTAGCAATTAATATTGGATTGTCATAGAAAATATCCCCATATGCCTTTAGTCGTTTTTCTAAATAGTCTATTTGTCTGAAACATACATCTTCAAAATTTGCAGGTAAATCATTTCTTACACCACCTGGAACAAAGTATGCATGTGTAACTCTTGCCCCAGTTAATTTTTCTAAAAGATCAATTGCAAATTCTCGATCGCCTGCAGGCCACATAAACATGGTTGAATGACCCAAAAAAATTCCATAGATTGCCAACCAATAAAGCGTATATACAATTCTGTTTAATTCAGCTGCAATTACTCGAACATATTTTGCTCTTTCAGTAACTTCAATTCCTAAAAGCTCTTCAACACCTAAACAATATGGATATAAAATATTACACGAATCATGAATAACCGGTCTTTCAAGATGAGGAATATTTGTTATATAGTTTCTATATTCGGCCATTTTTTCTTCCCCTCTATGAACATAACCAGGGTCTGGATCACATGAAACTATACGATCGCCATCTACTTTGATAATTAGTCTCATATGGCCTGAACCTGGATGTTGAGGACCAACATTGAGAGTCATTATTCTATCATCTACTTTTTCTAATTGAAGTCCAGGAGGTAATTTAGCAGTCATTTCTATCTACCTTTAATTGCAAAGTCTTTACGAAGTGGAGGAATATCGGCCCAATCTTCGGGTAACAATAATCGTCGATTATCTGGATGACCTTCAAAGAAAACCCCTAACATTTCGAAACATTCCCTTTCATGAAATTCTACACTGTAAAAAATATCTCTAAGACTATGGAGTTTAGTAGAATCATTTCCTGGATTAGGATTTTCTTCCCGTGGAACCCTTGTTGCCAGAGACAATACTTGTCTCCCAAGTTGGGGGTCAGAATACGAACCTAAATGATAAACTACTTCGATTTCCTTATCGGTTGGAAAATCTACACCGGTAACAGACTCTGCATGATCATAATGTAGTTCATCGCGAATAAAAGAAGCTACTTCAAGAATGTCTTCTTTTTTTACATTAACTCTTATTCTATCTGGTTTTACAAAAACTATTTCAGTTTTTGAACCAAACTTTTCAGTAATTTTATTTGATTGTTCTTTTTCAAATTTTGGTAGTGAGTCTTGTTTTTCTACAACTGGGTTAGTTTCGGTTTCTGGTTGTTTACTAGAATCAGTATCGCTCATCACGTTCTTACCTAGCTTTCATCCTCTTAATTTTCTCCTGAAGGAGAATACATCCTTGAATAAGAGTTTCAGGTCTAGGGGGACAACCTGGAACATACACGTCCACTGGCAGAACGCCGTCAATTCCTGGAAGTACATTATAAGAGTCAAAATACAATCCTCCAGTTATTGCACATGCACCCATTGCAATAACGTATTTTGGTTCTGGCATTTGATCATATACCAAACGAAGTCTCGGAGCCATTTTTCTTGTAATTGTTCCTTGAACAACAACTAGATCACATTGTCTTAATGAACCAAATGCTTCAATGATTCCAAATCTTTCAACGTCATATCTAGGACTAGATGCTGCACCAAATTCAACACTACAACAAGCTGTTTCAATGTGTACAGGCCATAAGGACCAAATCCTACCCCAGTTAATAGCATAACCTAAAGGCTGATCAATTGCTTTGACTAGAATATCCCCTAATTTTCCTACAAAAGCATTGGCATTTTGTGGAGTAACCAAATCTTTTAACATTCTAAAATAAAACCTCTATTTTGAAAACTATGTTTTAGGATTACCAAATGTCTCTCCTCTTTGATTGATAAAGTGCATAAGCCATAGCACCAAACATGATTCCTAAGAAAGCAATTATTGGCAATATTGTAGATTTTTCAAGTTGAAGCAAGGTACTTCCCCAGGCATACAAGAATATTGCCATTACATCAAAAACTACAAACATCAAAATGAAGGCATAGTATTGCATCATAAAATGTGTTCTTCCTGCACCTGAAGGTACTTGACCACATTCCATTGGAAGGAATTTGACTGGATTGCTTCTTCTTCTAGGTGAAATCATTCTGGAAATAATCAAAGCAGGCCCAACAGCGATTATGGCAAAACCAAACATCAACATAACATGACTATATTCTGCTACTGCTTCTCCTACCAAAGTAGCTTTGAGACCCTTCCGAAGATATAAAAAGCTATCCACATTTTTTTTTCGATCAGGATTCATTTAACTAAATTTTGCAAAGTTCTTAATATTACATGATTTTTAATTGTTGTATGACTTTAAATGTTGGAGACAAAGCGCCAAACTTTGAATTAGTAGACACCGAGTTAAAAATGAGAACTCTAGACGAATTCAAAGGAAAAAAAATAATTTTATCATTTTTTGTTGCAGCTAGCTCTCCTGTATGTGAAACAGAAATGTGTACTTTTAGAGATTCGTGGGATGAGCTATCAAATTTAGGGGCTCAAGTTATTGCAATAAGTAATGATGGACCATTTGCCAATAAAGCATTTGCTGAAAAAAATAATCTTAACTTTCCAATTCTTGGAGATTATAAAAGTAAAACAATTCGAGATTATGATGTATTGATGCCACATCTATTACATGTGAAAGATTATGATGCAGCAAAACGTTCTGTTTTCATAATAGATGAAAATGGAAAAATATCATACAAATGGGTATCAGACAATCCATTAGTTGAGCCGAATTATCAAGAGATTAAAGATTTTCTTAATAAAGGAAATTAATTTTTCATAAATTATTCTATTTCGGCAATAACATCATTTTTTGCTACTGTTAATCCTTCTTTAATTTTAATTTTTTTAACGATTCCATCTTTGTGAGATTTTACTGAAACCTGCATCTTCATTGACTCTAAAACACAAATTGGATCATTTTTCTTTACTTCAGAACCCTCTGTAACTGAAATTTTAATTACTTTTCCAGGAATTTGGCTATGTAAACTAAGTTGTGAAGCTCCACCTCCTGTATCACCCGAGTTTTTAAAAACTATCGCATTGAGGTTTTGATGCATGTTAATAGTAATGGGTAATCCATCGACTACAATTTTCATTTGGGAAGTAGTATTTTCAAGATATTTTATTTTATGATATTTTTGATCTAAGACAAATTCAATTCCTCGCACAGACATATCAAGAATTTTTAAA
Source organism: Nitrosopumilaceae archaeon (assembly GCA_042138025.1). GTDB lineage: Archaea > Thermoproteota > Nitrososphaeria > Nitrososphaerales > Nitrosopumilaceae > CSP1-1. The sequence continues at coordinate 10,289 of JBHIUZ010000022.1, forward strand.
GTTCTTTCATTGTCATTTATTTTGATTAAATATTCTGAATCACTTAATTTTTGAATTATTTGAGCATTAAAAACTTCTTCAATGTCCTCAATTTTGTATTCCATTAAGAATTACCCAATTTATTTTTCCAGTGCAAGTTTGTTTCAGGAGAACTTTTTACCCTACTTTTGTAATATTGGGAATGGATTACTGCTGCAGCAATTGCAGCCTCTTTTTTTTCTTCTTTATCTTTTTTAATATCAGCAGTTAATCTATCAATTATTCCATATCGTTTCAAAAAATCTGTTGAGAGTTCACCTCTTTTGTATTCCTCGGTATTTAGAATTGTTTTGTATAACGGAATGGAGGTTTCTACACCTTGAATATAAAATTCATTAAGAGCATTAAGCATTCTTAATCTAGATTCTTCAAATGTTTTTCCCCAAGTACAAAGTTTTGCCATTAAGGAATCATAGTATGGTGAAACTGCACATCCAGGATACAAGTATGTATCACATCGTACACTTGGCCCTGATGGTATTGTTACATCAGGAATTGGTCCAGTTGAGGGAGCAAAGTCTAAGAATGTATCTTCAGCATTAATTCTGCATTCAATTGCATATCCATTCATCTTTAGATCCTTTTGTTTGAATGGAAGTTGTTCTCCGTTTGCAATATCGAGTTGTAGTTTTACAAAGTCGAGTCCTGATACCATTTCACTAATTGGATGCTCTACTTGAAGTCTTGCGTTAATCTCAATAAAATAAAATTCCCCGTTGTCTGCTCTGAGAAATTCGGCAGTTCCAAGATTTGTGTAATCAACTGCATGGGCTGCTTTTACAACTAGTTCTCCAACTCGTTCTCTTGTTTCTTCGTCAACTACGGGGGATGGAGTTTGTTCAATTAGTTTTTGATTACGTCTTTGAATGGAACATTCTCTCTCAAATATATGCACTGCATTGCCATGTTTGTCTCTACACATTTGATATTCAATATGTCTTGTTTTTTCAAGGAATTTTTCTACAATTATGGCTGATTTTCCAACAGCAGCAATTGATTCTCCTGTAACAGATTCATAAGCGTCACGCAATTCTTGATCAGTCTTTACTATTCTGATTCCTCGACCTCCGCCTCCATAAACTGATTTGAGCATTACAGGATATCCAATTTTATTTCCAATTTTTACAGCTTCATCGGCATCTTTTACTAGACCAGGGCTTCCCGGTACAGTTGGGACCTTAGCCTTTAACATTGCTTCTTTACATTTCATTTTGTCCCCACAAAGATTCATTGAATCAGCAGATGGACCAATAAAATTAATTTTATTTTTTTCACAAAGTCTTGCAAAATCATCATTTTCAGAAAGGAATCCATAACCAGGATGAACTGCGTCTGCCCCAGAGGTTAACATTACATCAAGTATTTTTTCTTGATTGAGGTAACTTTTAGCAGGAGCCGCTTCGCCAATGTGATAAGCTTCTGTGGCATGTTTTACATGAAGAGAGGCATAATCTTCATCAGAGTAAACTGCAACTGTTTTAATTCCTAATGCCTTACAAGTTTTAATCACTCTTAAAGCAATTTCTCCTCTATTAGCTATGAGTACCTTTTCTATCATAATTTCCTCAAAGATTGATATTTCCGTGTTTACGGGGAAGTTGTTTTTCTCTTTTGTTCAAAAGCATTTCTAATCCTTTAATCAACATGGGCCTAGTTTCTGCAGGATCAATTACTGCATCAACAGTTCCATGTGATGCTGCAACGTATGGATTAGAAAATTTTTCAGTAAATTCATCAACTAATTTTTTCTTTAATGCCTCTGGATCCTTTGCGTTTGCCAAATCTTTACGATTCATGATTTTAACTGCTGCCTCTGAACCCATTACAGCTATTTGGGCAGATGGCCAAGCATAATTAATATCAGTTCTTAGGTTTTTACTTCCCATTGCAATGTATGCGCCACCATATGCTTTGCCAATAACTAGGGTAATTCGTGGAACTGTTGCTTCACAATAAGCATACAAAAGCTTGCTTCCATGTCTTATGATACCATTATGTTCTTGGTTTGTTCCTGGCATGTATCCAGGTGTATCAACTAAAGTAATTATTGGTATATTGTAACAATCACAAAAGCGAATGAATCTTGCAGCTTTATTTGAAGAATCAATATCCAGTGCTCCTGCTAAAGAAATTGGTTGGTTTGCCACAATACCCACGGTTCTACCATTTAATCTGCCATACCCTACAACAATATTAGTTGCAAACAATTCATGAATTTCAAAGAATATGTTGTTATCAAGAATTGATTGAATTATTTCTTTCATATCATAAGGTTGTAATGAATTTTCTGGGAGTACATTAATTAAATTATGATCAAGTCTATTTGGATCATCATCTGTGACAACTATTGGGGGCTCTTGTGTGTTATTTTCTGGTAGATAGGAAAGAAGTTTTTTTATATAGTCCATGCAATCGTATTCATTTTTAGCTACAAAATGTGCAACACCACTCTTTGTTGCATGAGTCATTGCACCACCTAATTCATCGGTAGATACTTCTTCAGAAAGAACTGTTTTAACAACATCGGGACCTGTAACAAACATTGAAGCTGCTTTATCTACCATGATTACAAAATCAGTCATTGCAGGAGAATATACGGCACCTCCTGCTGAAGGACCAATACTTGCTGTAATTTGTGGAACTACTCCAGACGCTAATTCATTATGATAAAAAATATCAGCAAAGCCATCTAAACTTAAAATACCTTCTTGAATTCTAGCCCCGCCTGAATCAGCTATTCCTATTATTGGAGAACCTACATGTAAAGCGTGATCCATAAGTTTAGTAATTTTTTTTGCACCCATTTGACTTAGGGTTCCACCTAGAACAGTAAAATCATATGCAAAAACAAAGACTTGTCTTCCGTTTATCTTTCCATATCCTGTAACAATTGCATCACCAAATAATTTCTTTTTTTGCATTTCGAATTCATGATAATGATGTGTTGTTAGTTTGTCAAGCTCAACAAAACTACCTTCATCAACTAATAGTGAAATTCTTTCTCTTGCAGTTAATTTTCCTTTCTCATGTTGAGCTAATATTCTATCTTGTCCACCTCCCTGGTCTGCTAGTTTATTTTTTTTTAGAAATTCTTCAATTTTATTAGAATGCATAGCCCCGCGATCTGGAAAATGCTTTTACATATATTAAGTTTAGATTTTTTCTTGTCCGCATTATTTTGATTTTTGAATATTTGTGTTTAAGAGAAATACATTTAACCAAAGCTGAGAAAAAATATCTTAAATGGTATCAGATAATAAAGGAATAATCACATACACTCAATTTCTGAGAGAAGATCTTGTCGTAATACGGTTCGTTCCTGAAAATGGAATTATGCCAGAATATAGGACAGGACAATTCTTGACTATCGGAGTTCCTATACCTTCAGAAAATTTTAAGCTTGTTCGTAGGGCATATTCAATTGCGTCCCATCCAGAAAATCGAAAGTATTTTGAATTTGTCATTAGATGGGTTAGAAAACCATTACCTGGTCGTGTGACAACTCAATTATTTTATGCAAGTGAGGGAGATGAAATTTTCTGGGGAAACCCGACTGGAAATGCTTTAGCAATTAGTGAGACATTACCTAATGGACAACCAGATAAACGGAGAATTATTTGTGTTGGAGGGGGCACTGGTATTGCACCGTTTGTTGCATATGCTCAACATCTTCATGCTGTTGGGGATAAAAGAGAAATAATTATTCTTCATGGTGCAAGTTATGTAGATGAACTTAGTTACAAAGGACTTTTTACAAAATTAGAAGATGAAAGTATTGAAAGAGGAAAAAATGAATGGAATTTTAAATATAGAGCTGCGATTAGTAGACCAAAGGAATGGTTTAACAGATCTTGGAAAGGTCAGACAGGAAGAGTTGAAGAATTCTTCAAATCAAAACCAGGGGGTTTATCTCCAATAGAAGAGATTGTGGGGGAAAAACTAACTAAAGACAATACAATTATCTACATTTGTGGGTATCAGGGAACCATTGATGGGGTAATGAATTATGTTAAAGAAAAAGGCTTTGTCACAGAACATGACAAACGTGAAGATGGAAGCTTTGAAGTAAAATTCGAATCTTACGGTTAAATGTATTAACAAATATTTATTATTGATTTTCTTTTTCAGGTGCCTTTTTAGTATTATTTGTTGGAACAGAAACAATTTTTTCTACAACATTCTTTGTTAATTCTTCAATAATTTTGATTTTATTTTCATCAATTTCACCAAGCTTTTCCAAGGCCTTTTCTAATTCTTTTTTTCTTAAAGAATCTACACTTATGGCCACATCCTTAACTATTGGTTCTGCATCAAGTCTTTTCATTGTAGCTTCAATTATTGGAACTTCTTTGATAATCATTTCTTCTACAGCAGGAACTTTTCCTGCCCTCGCTTTTACATCCTCTTCATAAAGTTCTGCAACTTGATCTCTAAACATTAATTTCAATCCAGGGAATTTAGAAATTTTTTCATCAACTGCTCTTGGTTCAGAAATATCCAAAATCAGTGTTCCATTTTTTTTATTTTCCATGACCATTTTTAGTCTATCATAATTAATCAAAAAGTAATCAGCTGTTGTAGCAACAAAAACAATATCATATTTATCAAAACCTGCTAAAACTTCTTCAAATTCTACAGGTTTTCCCCCCAAATTTTTAGAAAAACTAGTAGCTCGTTCAATGGTTAAGCTGGTAATATCAAATTCATGACCAAGTGAATCCAAGGATCTGGCAACCAGAGATGCTGTTTCGCCAGTACCTATCAACAATACTTTTTTTCCTTGAATTCCAGCTTTATCGGCTACTGTTTTGACAGCTATATTTCCAAGAGATATTGTTCCTTTACTAATTCCTGTAGAATCTCGAATATTAGTTGCAATTCTAATAATATTTTCAAATAATTTATTCAAAACCTTACCTGATGTTTTATTAGCTTGAGCATTTGAAACTGATTTTTTAATTTCATCAAGTATTTCGGGTCGTCCAATGACTAGTGACTCTAAACCAGTTGCTAATCTTAGAAGATGCAGATAGACATCATTATTTCTATACACCTCTAAAGTTTGATCAAGATGATCCAAATCATATTCGTTTAACTCAGTTAATGATTCCCATGTTTTTTGAATTTGATTTATGGTAAGACTTTTTCCTTCACTTCTTCTTGCATCTGGAGCATCTCCTTTTTCAAGATTTACTACCATAAATACTTCAACTCTGAAAGGATTTTGGATAATAATACATTCAGAAACATCAGAAATTTTCATAAATGTTTCAGATGCTACTTTTAGATCTTTGAATGAGAAACTTTCTATTTTATAAATTGGAAGATTTTTGAAAGTTACTCTGGCATTGATAATATCAAAATTTTTTCCACTCAATTCATATCATCTCTTATTCTCTTAACTTTGCTCGTCCACCTTTTGCTGTTCGAAAAACATTCATTCCAATGTAATAATTTTCATACAAATAATCAAGAGTTTTTAAATCCTCTTCAGCTTGCTTAATTTCTTGTTCTTTTGAATTAGGATCACTTTGAAGACGCACAAGTCTTTGTTGCGTTTCTTCTCTTTGTTTTTTAATTCCAATTTCATAGTTAGAAGTTCCATCATATTCTGGACTAAGCACATGTTCTGGGATGTATTTAGGAATTTGATCAGTTGGAATTTCAACTAGTTTTGAAATTTCTTGCTCTTCATCTTGAGAAAGTATTGGTCGTTTAGGAGCTCTTCCAAGTTTATCTAACCAAAATTCGGGTTCTCCCAATTCGCGTCTAAAAATTTGTTCATCTCCCCTTTTATTTGTAAAAGATGTACCGGGTTCAGATACTATCACTTCGGCAGCTGCTGCTTCATATTCTTTTTTTGCAGCTTCTTCAGCTGCGGCTTTAGCTGCTGCTAATCTTTCAGCTGCTGCTTTTGCTTCGGCTTCTGCAATAGCGGCTATTTCAGAAGCGGTTAACCCACCTTCAATTGATTTTGTTTTAGATGTTTTGTCGGGGGTTGTTTCTTTAACTATGGTTGATTTGGACTTTGTACCTTTTGGCCTTCCACGTTTCTTCTTAGGTTTTTCCCCAGATATTTCTTCAACCAACGTCATTACCTAAATCATGTTAAATTTTAAGGTTTTAGAGCGTTTTTTACGAAGATGGGATCAGGTTTTTGTTTTTTGAAAATATTATGCAGTTATAGGAATTTCTCGTGAAGGATGATTTGTTATATCTTTGTGAATAAGTGCATGAGATTCCTGTTTAAATGTCAAATCACATCTGTAACATTTCCATCCTAATGGACTCATGATGATTTATTACGAAATTTGCATATAACGTTCACGTAGAAATGATCAGTATGATCTAAATACTAATAGTAGAATTAATTTGTAATTGGAACTGTCGCCAAAATACAACCGTAATTGGCCTTAAGTTTCAATTTTTCAGATTAAGTATGGAAAACTTCTTTTTTACAGATTTCTGGTAAGCATCAAAAGAATTTTCATTTTCATTGCATCTTCTACAAATACACAATTGTGATACTATCTTTCGATCACAATCCTCAGTGTATTCACATTTAGAACATCCTGCTGGACCTCCACAAACAATGCATGTGAGTTCGTCTAGTTCAGCACATTTTTCATGCTTTACTCCTAATCCTTTTGCCCATAGTCCTATTTCATTTGTTTCTATTTTCTTATTACAAACTATACAGGTACCTGGAAATTTCATTGATATTTTACGCCAACTCATGATAAGTTATCAATCTCCTTTTCTAAAATATCATGAAGGTTTTCCTCCAAAGATAAATCCATTTTCTTATTTTTTATACAAAAAAGAATGTATGGAAGATAAATTGCTGCAAAGGTACTTCTTGATATATGCATGTTTTTAGCAAAAACTGTAGCTAATGCTTTGATGCTTTTACCATCCCAACGAATTCTATTAAGTAATGGCCAAGATAAATTATATTGGGAATACCTAATTGTAGAATCTTTTTGGAATAAACTAATTAGAATTTCATCTAAATATCTTAATAATCGCCATTCTTGAGTTTTCATTATCCTACCAAACAACATATCTGCTTTCGATAAAACTTGCAGCATTTTATCCATCTCGTTTTTTGAAATGTTGCTAGTTATTACACTTGAATAAAACGCATTAATTTTTTCACGTGGGTCTATACGTAATGCATACAGAACACTTCTAGCTTCATCAATAGAATTTGCTTTAAAAAATGCGTTAATTCCTGATTCAACATCTAAGTTCTCAAAAGATTTTTCTGTAGCAGGTTCAAATCCTGTTACCAAAGCTTGTGTAGTGTTAATCATAGATCTCAGATCCCCTCTTGAATCACTGACAATTTTGATTAAACTACCAGGACTAAGTTTGGCTCCTTCTAATTTTAGAATTTTTTTTAAAAATAATTGAACTAGTCTTGGAGGTAAAGGACGAAGATGAATAGTCTTTACTGCCTTTTTGATACTTTTCATTTTTGTTGAAAGTTCAGAATTCGCAGCTAAAATAATTGGTATTGTAGGTTCTTTTAAAATTTTGATAAGTGCTTCTGCGCCTCCATAATCAGATCTTCCATAAATTCCATCAACCTCATCAACAAAAATCATTGGGCGACCAAAAATGCTAGCATTACCTAAAATTGGATTAAGGATTTCTTGAATACGATTTTTATTTCTAACATCACTGGCATTAAGACTAATCATGTCATAACCAAACTGTTTTGCTGCAAGATAGGCAAGTGTGGTTTTACCTGTACCGGGCGGGCCAACTAATAAAAGTGGTTTTGTTCCTTTTTTCCATTTTCCAAACCATTCAACAAATGACGCTCTGGTTTCCTCATTTCCCACCATATCAATAATACTTTGAGGTCTATGTTTTTCGGACCACATCAAGATAAATCACTTTGGAAGGTTCTCAGATAGAGTTGACCATATGTTGGCTTTTTGTAATTTATTATACCAAAATTGATTATAATGTTCAACTGTAAGAAAGAGAAATTCTAAAAATTCTTTATATGAAAATTTGTCTGGTAATAGTTCAAGTGCAAGTCGTGCATCATTAAGATAAAGATTGCTTTTTTTCAATGTTAAATCAAATCCTTTCTTTACATCATTTGCAAGAAGTGAATAATAAAGAGGCCATGAAGGAACTTTGACAAATTTATTTTTGATAGTATCTTCAATTTCATTTCCACATCCTACACATTCAGCTGCTCTAGCCATTCCTAGATAGAAAATTTCTCCCAAAGGTCTTTTAGAAAGTGCCATATTTCTTCCAGCTGTACCCATAACTGCTCGATATTTTTTATAACATTGATTCATTTCTTCTTCTGTAATTGAAAGTGGTTTTATTTTTAATTTGGTATCAATATACTGACCCAATCTTGCATCTTTGAAACCATCTTCAAATTCTTTTAGAACTTGTTCTCCACCTTTTGAAATTTTATCTCTAGCAATTTTTAGTATGTAGGGATTCATTAACTTATAATCATCAAGAAAATCAAGATCTTCATCTTTGTCAACAATTCTATCCATGGGTTCACTTAGATCAATTGCAATAATATGACCATCTACCATATTTTGACGCATTTGTGGATCATGATTACCTGAAAATTCAGCTGCTGCGTCATAAAGTGCATTAAACACAGGGAAAGTCATTTTTACAAAATTAGAATTGAGTATACGCAAAACACGATCTTTTAGAATTTCTTTATCTTCTAGTTTTGATTTAATTTCATCAATTTGTGATTCTTTTAAAATAATTTCTGTAGAACCTACTTCTTCACCAAATTTTTGCTGAGATACATTTGGTGATGGATCAGATTTAATTTCTCTTAGTAAATCATTAGTAAATCTTTCTGCAAAATTTGGAAATTCATTTTCAGCTTCTTCTTTGTATTTTCTAAAAAGCTTGTAGCCTTTAGATTTGAACAGTCCTTGTTTAATAATTTGTTTTCCAGGTTTTGTTGTCATTAATGCTTCTTTACTAACAACAGATTGATCCTTACCACTCACACACGCTCAATTCATTATAGTTATTTATGCTTTCAAGTGTTTTTTTATTATTTCACTTAAATTACGAAAAAAATGAAATCAAATATGGAAGTCATTGAAATTCTCAAAGAAGCCTCAAAAAGAGTATATGAAAATGTAAAAGATTTAGCAGGAACATCTGATGCAGCAGGAGATTATGGAAGAGGTGCTGGAGGAGATATTTCAAGGAATATAGACATTGTAGCTGAAAAAACTGTTTTAGATTATCTTAAAGAAATATCTTTTGAATGTGTGGTTCTTGGAGAGGAATGTGGGCGTGTTGAACTATCCGCTAATCCTAAAGGATTTGTCATCATGGATGCTATTGATGGTTCTGCAAATGCAGTTAGAGGAGTTCCATTCTTTTGTTGCTCTTTAGCATTTGCTACTGAAAATAAAATTAGCTCAATTACCGACGGTGTTGTTATTGATTTGTCTTCTGGAGATGTATATTGGGCATCAAAAGGAAGGGGGTCTTTTTTAAATGATAAAAAAATTCATGTTCATGAAAAAGATCCAATATACAGAATTGTAGGAATAAATCTTTCTGGGGCCAAACCTGAACAGGTAAAAAAATTACAGCCTATCTTAAAGAGTCATAATCATACTAGACACTTTGGAGCAAATGCTCTTGAAATGGCACTTTTTGCAAGAGGATTAATTGATATTTTTATAGACATTAGAGAAAAAATTAGAGTTCAAGATTTAGCCGCGGGATATATTTTGATAAAAGAAGCAGGAGGCTTGATACTTGATGAGAAATTCGAACCATTAGATGCAGATCTTAGTTATCAAACTAGAGTATCATTTATTGCAGCAGCAAATAAAAAAATCCTAAATGATGTTTTTTCAGAAATAAAAAAATGATGGCGCCCTCGGCGGGATTTGAACACGCGTCTCAGCCGTGACAGGGCCGAATTC
>JBHIUZ010000023.1:0-19925 GCA_042138025.1 Nitrosopumilaceae archaeon
TTACAAATGCAATTAATACAATAGCAGACTCTACACCAATAATTCCTCTGTGGGCATGTCTATGTCCTTTTTGAATAAGGTTCATTAGATTTGTATGAATGTAATATGGGTATATCCTAGAGTATGTTCAATATGATCGAACGTAGTATTTATGAGAATTAGAATTTTTCCAAGATCTAATAAGAGAATTTTTATCCCAATATAATTTAGAATTTCAAGAGAGCATATTTGATTGTTTGATTTAAACAAACAATTACTAAAATTAGATTTTAATTTCAATATCTCAATGTATGGTTTACAAATGTCTGACTTTGATAGTTTTAAAAATTTTGTGAGGAATAACTTTGAGTGAGCAAAAAGAACTAATTAATTCACTATCTCATTTTGGGTTAGAAAAATCAGATGCTTTAGTGTATCTTGGACTTCTTCAAATGGGCTCTGTTACTGTAGGAACAATGTCATCAAAACTAGAAATTGACAGGGGTAAAGCATATAGATCTTTGAATAAATTACGAAATTTAGGTCTAGTTTCTACCACTTTTTCTAATCCAACAATATGTCAAGCTGTAGAACCTGAAGAGGCTTTAACAATAATAATTCAAAGAAAAGAAGATGAAACTATCACTATGCAAAAACTTGCAGCAAAAATTGTAAAAGATCTTAAACAAATTTCTCATGAACCAAATGTTTCTGAAGTTTCTTCTTTTTCAATAATTCAGGGTCGCTCAAATATTTATGCAAGAATTGGAAAATTCATTCAAGATACTACAAAATCAATATATCTGGTAACTACAGTTGAAGATATTTTAAGAATGTATCATACTTCAATTCCTGAAAAAATTAAAATTTGTCAAAAAAATGGATGTAAAGTGTTCTTACTAACAGAAACAAAAAGTGAAAATCTTTTACCGCTTATTCAAAGACTTGGTGCTGATGAAACTAGAATAGGTAAGCTTCCTTCTAAAAGTAGAATGATTGTTGAAGATGAAGGTCAACTAATAATGTCTGGGTCAATTAAAGAATCCATGAATTTAAACGATGAAAATGATTCTATCTTGTATACCAATTCATCTGAGATGATCAATAATATGTTTAGTCTTTGCAGCCACTTGTGGAAAAAATCAAAACCTATCGAATTAGTTAAAGCAAAATAAATTTTTTAGAATAATTAATAATTTTTTATTTAATCTTTAAGACTGAGTTACTAATGATATGTCTTAAGTAGAAATCACTGATTTGTAGTAAATTTTCAATATACACCTTTTTCAATTAATATTCGAATTAAAATCATTCAGGTGTTTATCATTATTAAAAAACCTCCTTTTACAAAAAAATAAAAATTTCAGAGTTTAATTGAATTGAGGAATTGATACTTTATCGTATTCACTAAAAAACTTTAGTCCAAATTTATCTGTAAAAACAATTTTTGCTTTTCCATATGGAGTAAAGCCAGGTCTAATATCGGAATTTTTTATCTCCCAAGAATAAATTTTGTCACCTTCAACTCCTTCACTAAACACTGGAAATGAATCTACATAGTGCGTTTTTCTAATCGAAAATGCATCAAGATAAAGAATTCTTTTTCTATCATCCATTATTACAATTGACAGGGTCCCATCAGGATCAAGTGATCTGCTTTGAGAATCAACTAGTTTTAATTGTAATTGATACTTATCTATATTACTATGTCCTTGGATTTTAAAGTCTCCAATTCTATCAATTTTAGGCCAAATAATAAGATCTTTTGGAAGTGGCTTTAATTTAGGTTGAACAACAGGTTGTTTTTCAGGTTCTAGTTTTAATACATTATTTTCAACTAAATATTGTAACGCATCTATGAAATCTTCATCTGCGATTTTTCCTTCGCCCCACCAAAATGTAGTAGTTTTAATTAAAGATACAATAGTTTTTTGTTGTTCTTCTATTGCTCGAATAAATATTCCGTCAGTATCTGATTCATCATGGATTACACATTCATTAGTTAATTCATCTAAAACTAGTCCAATACTACATGTTGGTTGTACATTAAGAGGTAATGGAACTTGAATTATTTTATTTTCAACTAAATATTGAAAAGTATTAATAAATTCTTCATCAGTTATTTTATCGTCTCCCCACCAAACTGCAATAATTTTAATCCACGATGGAATATTTTCTTCTTCTCCAAAAATTTCTTGTGAAAAATCTGAAGATAATCCAAAAGAAAAAATTATAAAAATAAATGCTGGATAGTAAATTTTTTTCAGATTTATTTGATTTAACAGAAGCATGTTAATGATTTATTTTGAAAAATCTATTTCATATCCAATATTATGTCCATTCTGAACATATGATTTTAGACTTCTTGAATTTGTACTGGTTTAGGTGTAGATGGGGTATTTTTTATTTTAATAACACCTTTTTTCATTAGCATGTATCCCATCAAGATAATCATGGTAGGAACTAAAATTATTACAGGATCAACTCCTCCAATCTCAGGTTTTGTAAATTCTTCTTCTGCAAAAGCTAGAAATTCTGAAGTTGCATTTACTCTAACAGTTTTTGAAATTTCAGTTGGAGAATAGTATGTTCCTGATACACTTGCTTGTACATTTACTTGTTTATCAGAAGTAGAAATAATAGAAGCTATAGCCTCCCCAGTTGAACTAGTTTTTTTATCAGATAGTTGAAGCACGCCGCCTGTGACTTCCCATTTAACTTTCATGTTAGCTAGGGGATTATTATCTTGCTTAGCAGCAACCTTAACAGTAAAAACTTCTCCGTTTTCAATTATTTCTGGAGTATCAAGAAATATTGTTGGTGCGAGACTTTTTAGTTGAACATTAGTTGTACTTATAGGAAAACCTTCTGAGAGTGCAGATATTTCTGTAGTTCCTCCAGCTTTTGGTCCTACATCAAACAAAGTATAATATTCTCCTCTTTTGATTGTTGCAGTAGCTGGAACTTGAATGAGTGATGCATCATTAACAACAAAATTAATTTCAATATCATCAGTTGCAAAAACTGGAAGACCTTGAGAATTTACTAATTGGATTGCAAAAACATCATTTGTTCCAGTAAAAATTGTTTCAGAATGATCAATTATAATATTAGCTGGTTTTAATAATAGACTTTCAATAGTCACCTCAGCATCTTTTACATCTTGGACCGTAAATTGTAAAGTTTCTTTACCTTGGTCTGATGCAAATACATTTAACATAATTAAATCGTCTCCACGCATAACTGATTTTGATTCTACATCAAAAATTTTACTTGGTGAAGAAAATAAATTAGAATTTTTAGGAAATTTTGTTACTTCTTTGCCATCAGTAAGATAAACTACAATTGGGAATTCAGTGTATGCTAGGATTTTATCAATTAATGGTTCTGCAACTAATTTGTGTGATTTTTCTTCAGGTCCAAAAATCTCAACTTCTGTAGTTTTTGCGGATTCATCTTCAACCTCTACAACAGGATTTATTTGAAATTCATTTGATGATACACCACCAGGAAGACTATGTCCAACCTGACCAAATACTAAAGCAGTTCCTGAACCAACTGGAAGAAATACTGGATCAATTGAGAGAAATTCGTCATCGGAAGAATCAATTGTTATTTCTAAATTTTTATTAGCAACAATTGGAAAACCGTCCTTATCTTCTAAATGTACCATACCAATTAGTTCCTTATTTCCTGTAGCAAAAATTGGTAGTCCATCAAATTTTACAAATCTATCTCCATCATTTGAAGGAGAGTTTGGAACTTTTTGATCATAAAATGTCGCTTCAACTGTTTTTGTATCTAAGCTTATAGGATCACCTGAAGTCATAGTTACCAAGTATTTTCCTTGTTGTCCACCTAATAATGTAAAAGTATTATGACCCCAATACGATCCTTTCTTAATAGTTATAGTACCAACGGATTCACCAAGAGCCGCATTAGGACTAGTATTTTGATTACCAAATATATCATTAGTAACTTTGTATTTTACTATAATGTCTTTATTTGCAATTACAGGTTCATCACCACTTTCTTTTTGAAGTATTACAATAATATCTCCAATTGCAGCATTTGTGGATGTATTTAATTTGTCTTGAAGTATGTATAATTTAACTTCAAGATCATCATTAGGCTCATCAATTTTAATATCTTTACTCTTAGATTCCATTCCTTTAGCTGTTGCATAGATGTTTGTCTTACCTATAATACCAGATTCTTTTACGGTAAAATGTGAACCAGTAAAATATTCACCCTTTTTTATTACAAGATCTTTTTGAAAAATTTCAAGAATTTTATTATTTGCTACATTTAATTGAATGTTAAGATCTTCTGACGCTCTTACAGGAAATCCATCTATATCAGCTAATTCTACTGATACTAAGCCTCTAAATGGTCCATCAGATGAAAATGTATCAGGAACAACCTTTACAAGAAGTTTTTCTTGATTATGTACATTCCCATAAACTTTTACTGGTAACTCTAGTGATTTAAATCCGGGGGCAGCAAAAAATAATTTTGATTCTCCAGCTTTAATACCTTTTATTGTAACTTCTGAAACAAAACCTGATTCACTATTTTTAACTGTAAGAACTCGAAGTATAGAAGAGTCTAAACTAGTTACTGTTAATCCTTGAATCTTTTCTGGAACTATACTTGTTCCTTGTTTTGCAAAAACTTGAATCATCCCTTCTCTATCTTGTACAAGCATTGATGGAATGAATCTTGTACCAAACTGAAGATCTGTTTCTGCACCATATGACAAGCTAGGTGTTATAATACTCATTACTACCAATACTAGGATAATTCCTACCTTCAAGCAGATTCACAAACAGAAAATTGCGATATAAAGCGGTGTCTGGCCTATTTGATCAAATATCACGATATTAGAAAATCGAATGTAATCAAATACTAGGAATGGCTTCAGCATATAATGTAGAGCAAAATAAGCTCAGCATCTTAGATGGATTACTATTACGGCTATTTAATGAGCAAAAAATAAAATTAAAAATTGATTCAAAAAACAGGATAAATATTCCAAATTCACTTAAATCAAAAATAGAAGGAACGTTAAATGTTCGTTCTAGTTTATTATCAAAAACAACAAATGAAAAAAATCCATTAACTACAGATAAGCAAATTGAAAATTTAATAGGAAATTTTTATTTTTATGATGATCAATTAGATAAAGCACAAATTTATTATGAAAAATCTATCCAACAAGATCCCAAGTTTATTGAGGCAATTTTTAACAAAGGAAAACTTCTTACAAAAATTGGAAAAGATGTTGAAGCTATTTCTTGCTTTGATAAAGTTCTTAAAATTGATTCTAATGAGTTTGATGCCTTATGTGCAAAAGGAGATTCTTTATTTAAAATTTTAAAACATAATGAGGCAATTACATGTTACGATAAAATTTTAGAAATTGATCCCAATTATTTTGATGCTTTATACAATAAGGGAATTGCATTATCTAAGATTGGAAAACATGAGGATGCAATTTCATTTTTAGAACAAACCATCAATATTAAACCAAATCATATTCCATCATTATATAATATTGGATATTCTCTAGCAAAATTAGGAAAACATGAGGATGCAATAAAATATTGTGATAAAGCATTAGAGCTTGATCCAGAATTTTTTGAAGCATTAATTACAAAAGGTATGGTTTTGTCAATTAATGGAAGTTATGAAGAAGCATTATACTATTTTAATAAAACTTTAGAAATAGATCCAAAAAATCAAGAGGTGTTATATCATAAAGGAATTTGCTTGGCTAAGCTTGGAAAATTTGAATCAGCATTATCATATTATAATAAAGCTTTAGAAATAAAACACAATCCAGAAATTTTATTACACAAAGGTAATGCATATGTCCAGCTTGGAAAATATAGTGATGCACTGATTTCATATGATAGTGCACTAACCCTCAAACCAGATTATTTTGATGCATTATTTAGAAAAGGATTACTCTTATCACACATTGGAAAACCAAGTGATGCAATTGTATTTTATGATGATGCTCTCAAAATCAAACCAGATTATTTTGATGCATTGTTTCATAAAGGCCTTTTACTTGAGCAATTTGGAAGACAAGAAGAAGCTTTAGATTATTTTGAGAGAGCAATTTCTATTGATTCCAAGCATTTTGAAGCAATATACCATAAAGGTCGCTGTCAAGCACACATGGGCCAATATGATAGTGCCATATCATGTTATGATGAGGCTCTAAAAATTAATCCTCAATTTTCTGATGCATTATTCCATAAGGGTTTGTTACATGCATTTCTTGGGACACATGATGATGCATTAACATATTATGATAAAGCTCTAAAAATTAATCCTCAACATTCTGATATTTTGTTACATAAAGGAAGAACTCTTGCACATCTTGGAAAATCTCAAGAAGCATTGAGTTATTATAATAAAGCATTAAAGATTAATCCTCAACATTCTGAAGTTCTATTCCATAAAGCATTGTTATTAGAGCACATAGGAAAACATGGAGATGCAATTTTAGACTATGATAAAGCTCTAAAGATAATTCCAAATTATGTTGATGTTCTGTATCATAAAGGTTTGTTACTTGAAAGACTTGGCAATCATGGGGATGCTATATTATGTTACGATAAAGCTCTAAAAGCAGTTCCAGATAACTTTGATGTATTATTTCGTAAAGGAATGTTGTTAGCAAGGTTTGGGAAACATGGAGATGCAATAGTTTGTTATGACGATGCTCTAAAGATTAAACCTGAAAATTTTGATGTACTATTTCAAAAGGGATTGGTACTTGAATATCTTGGAAACCATAAAGATGCCATAAAATGCTATGATAAGGCCTTAGAAAATAATCCTCAGTATACTGAGGCATTATTGCATAAAGGATTAGCACTATTTTCAATTCATGAATATGAATGGGCAATAAAGCTATTCAATCAAGTTTTAACAATAATTCCTAATCATATATTGGCGTTATTTAACAAAGGACTAACCTTTGAAAAACTTGGTTTAAGTGATGATGCAATAAGGTGTTATGATAAAGTACTATCAATAGATGATAATCATGTACTTTCTTTACTACATAAAGGACTAACATTTTCTCATTTGAAGAAATTCAATGAAGCGATTCAGAATTTCAACAAAGTCCTAGAAATTGAAAAAAATAATGTAGTGGCATTAGTTAACAAAGCAAACTCACTAGTAAGTTTGGGAGTTAATACTGATGCAATTTCATTTTATGACAAGGCACTAAAAATTAATCCAGAAAACATTGAAGCATTATTCAATAAAGCTATGGCTTTATCAAATATCTCAAGATATGAAAATGCAATTCATTGTTTTGATAAAATAATAGAAATTGATCCGCATAATAGAAATGCAGTATATAATAAAGGACTATCACTTGTAGAACAAGCAAATTATCCTATGGCACTTGCGTGTTTTGATAAAGCCTTTGAGTTAGATTCGGATAATCTTGAACCATTAATTCAAAAAGGTTTGATTTTTAGTAAATTAAAAAATCATAAAGAAGCACTTGCAAGCTTTAATTATGTTTTAGAACAAGAACCTGAAAACTTTACATCATTGTTTAACAAAGGAATTTCGTTACAAGCAATTGGCCAATATGAAAAAGCACTAGTATTATTTGATAAAGCCCTAATGCAAGATCCTTCAAATGTAAATGTATTACTTAACAAAGGACGAACCTTTTCAATTCTAGGACAGTATGAAAAAGCTTTATCATGCTTTGATAGTATTTTGGATATAGAACCAGAAAATTCAGATGCTTTATACAATAAAGCTAACTCACTTGCAACTTTAGGTGAACATGAAAAAGCAATTCCATTATTTGATAAAGCCTTGTATATGGAACCAGGAAACGTAGAGATTCTAACAAGTAAAGCAATGACACTTCAAGCTATTTGTCAATTCAATAATGCAATTTCATGTTTTGATGACATATTATCTATACAAAAAGATAATCCAGAAATTCTTTATCGAAAAGCAAAAACGGTATTAAAACAAGGAAACATCCTAGAAACAATAAACATTCTAAGAAGAGTTATACAAATAGACCCAATCTATAAAGAAATTATAAAAAAGGAAACAGAATTTAATAGATTTAAAGAAAATCCGCTATTCAAAGAAATAATTAATGAAAAAACTGAATTTGACAAGCTAGATGAAGTTCATTTCAGTGGTTTTAATGATAAAACCTCTGTGATTGAAAATAAATTTTAGTATTTTTACAAAAAGCAGAATTTGTTGTTGTAATTTTACAATTACAAATTAAATTTACATCAATTACAATTAAAAGAATCATAAAATCGTGTGTTCAGTCCGAACATCATATTGGATATGAGATAGATTTCAAGTAAAAAAATATTCAATAGGTGTGAAAATGATATACAATAAAAAAATCAATAATGCATTAAAAAATAATCTAAATAAAATATTAAATAAAAATACTAAAACCAATGTTTACCAATTAGAATTTCAGTCAATTAACACAGGAAAAAACTTGGAATTACAAGAGTGCCTTTTTGATGATCTATTTCCAAAGGCTTTAATTTCAACTCCTATTTCGAATATTGAAAATACAGATAATATTTGGATAGCATGTTCTATGCTATCAAGAGTATCAGATACTACAAACAATCTAGTAGTATTACAAAATGATTTTCCATCAGGGATTGTTAGCGCAAAAGAAATTTTGAAAGGTTTACTAAAAAACCCTACGCCGTATTATTTTCATGATGTTTTAGTTGAAGAAATAATGAACAGAAAATTTTATCTTGATACAAGAGAGGCAAAGTTAGATAAAATACTTGAACAGATGCGTAAGACAAAAAGTGATTTTGTAATATTACAAAATAGTAGACAAAGCTTTTCAGCAATGTCAATTAGAGAAATTCTTGAAGTTGGAGCACTATGTAAATCTAATTTTGAAATTTCAAATTTATCAAATAAAACAATTAAAAAATTTAGAAGGGATGATACTGTTGAAGATATTATTAAATTACTAATTCAGGAAGATACAGAATTTTTACTACTTGATAATGAATCATTATTTATTGATTCTATGACAATAATTGAAAAAATTGTCAATGATTTAAACTACCTAAAAAATTGTGATAATCTT
Source organism: Nitrosopumilaceae archaeon (assembly GCA_042138025.1). GTDB lineage: Archaea > Thermoproteota > Nitrososphaeria > Nitrososphaerales > Nitrosopumilaceae > CSP1-1. The sequence continues at coordinate 9,122 of JBHIUZ010000023.1, forward strand.
TTAGATTTAAGCGCTAGTGTTTTCAAACTTCAAAGTCCAAAATTAATTCCGAATAATTTTACTCTCTCTGAAATTAGTCAAAGTATGCTTTCTATGAAACATCCTTACGTAATGACGTCAAATCATCTATTTACTCCTAGAAGTATTTTAGAAATTTTAACAACTGGGTATGAAAATTAAATGAAAGATGTTACCCGATTAAAGAATCATCTAAATGTAATGAAAAAAGAACTAGATCATACAAACAAACAAATCAAATTATTAGAAAAAAATCAATCAAGATCAGAATGGGATAATATTGACAATTTAAATGGAAGATCAATTGACGAGTTAAAAAATCAAGAAAAAAACTTGACCAATCAAGTAAATCAGATAAAAAAAGAAATTAAAAATTCACAGTCAAAAACTTTGTTAATTACAGAATTATCTCTCCTACCAGTAATTGTATTACTCTTTTTGTTTTCTGGAATAGGAAATTCTCTACCAGATTCAACTAGTGATGAAAATGTTCCATTAAAATCACGTCATTTAATTGAAAATCTAAGAGGAGACACAGTAGACACTTGGAAATCTTGGCGCCTTTTAGGTACAACACTAAATGTTAACATTCTCAATACCAAAGGATTTTCAGAAGATAAAATTGATGTAATTACTAAAGCAATAACTTCTGATAGAGAGCTAGAATTTGATGATTCACTAACCCATAAAGGGCCTAAAGGATTTAGTTCAAAATATTATGAGGGGTGGACAGGAGCATTAAAACAGGCACAAAAAGAAAATACCACATACAATCTACCTACAAATTTTAACGTGCTTACATCAAGTGGGGGAGAAGGAGATATTATTATAACACTTTCAAATCTACGAGATTCTGATGGTTATACTGGTTATACAAAATCAGTAGTTGAAGGAAATGAAATTCTAAAATCATTCATAACAATTTATGATGTAAATAATTTATCTGATGTAGAATTAGGTACAATTCTTAGACATGAGTTTGGTCATGCTATTGGTCTTGGACATTCTACTGCTCCAGAAGATTTGATGGCACCAAATATTGACATGACAGTTCCATACATCTCTGAATGTAATGTAGATGCAATAATTGAGCTGTATAACGGAATACAAGGTAGTACAGTGTGTGAAAAATAAATTGTGGTAAATTAAAATCCTTTTTCGTTTAAGATTAGTCCTAGTAAAGCAGCTCTTGTATACATTCCGTATTCTGCTTGTTTGAAATATCGGGCTTGTTTTGTTTTATCTACCTCAGCAGAAATTTCATCTAATCTAGGTAATGGATGCAAAATAATGGCATCATCTTTCATTTTCTTAACTATATCCAAACCAATTACATAACTTCCCTTAACTTTCACATATTCTTCCTCATCAGGGAATCTTTCTTTTTGAATTCTAGTAACATATACTACATCTAAATCATCAATATATTCTTCAAGATTTGTAGATTCTGTAAATGCAAGTCTTTTTTTAATTTCATAAGTAGAATCTGTTCTAATTTTTAATGCTTCAGGAGATATCAGATGTACATCAACATCATAATTACTTAATGCATATAGCAATGAATAAACGGTTCTTCCATATTTGAGATCACCTATAATTCCAATTTTAAGACCATCGATTTTTTTCTTTTCCTTTTTAATGGTAAATAGATCTTGGATGGCCTGAGTTGGGTGTTCTTCTGTTCCACTTCCTCCATTTATGATAGATTTTTGAGAAATTTCTGATGCAAATCTACTAGATCCATCAAGAGGATGTCTTAGAACTAAAACATCAGAATATACGGACATTATACGAACTGTATCAGCTAAACTTTCTCCCTTTTGTGTAGAAGATGAAGATATATCTGATATACCAAGTGATGTTCCACCAATTGATGCAATCGCAGCTTCAAAGCTAAGGCGTGTTCTAGTACTTGGTTCATAAAATAAATATCCTAATGTTTTTCCTCTACCAATTTCACGTCTATCTTTTGGATTTATCTGAATGATTTTATTAGTGGCATCAAAAATTGACTCTAATTTTTGTTTGTCAAGATCTCTGACTGAAATAATGTCTTTTTGGAAAAACTCATTCATTCTTTGAATCATATATACAGGTGCATATACAAAGTATTCTGATGCAAGAATCGGACCTAACCGTTCGCCGTATCAAAGATGGAACCGTTATTGACCATATTGATCAAGGAAAAGGAATCAGAGTCCTTGAAGCACTAGAAATTGACGGAAAGGAGGGTAATGTAATAACAATTGCATTAAATGTCCCGAGTGGGAAATCAAAGAAAAAAGACATTATCAAAGTTGAAAATAGATATCTTGAAGACGATGATACTAACAAACTTGCAGTTATTGCTCCAAAATCAACTGTAAATATTATCAAAAATTATAAAGTTGTGCAAAAACGAAGGGTTTCATTACCAAATGAAATTGAACGCATCTTTAGATGCTCTAATCCTGATTGTGTTACAAATAGTAATGAGCATATTGAATCCACAATGGACGTAGTTGATAAAACAGGTCTAGTTTTAAAATGCAAGTATTGTAGTAGAATTTTAGATGTTAACAAATTAAAATATTATTAGAAAATTTTTTAAATTTTTTAGTTACTGTCCTAAGATGATAAACATCATGACAATACCATAGATAGCAATTGATTCTACCATTCCAATAAATATGAAGACTTTGGACTGTAAAGCAGGATTTTCACTAATTACTGCAAGACCTGCAGAACCTACATAACCTAAACCAACTCCAGCACCACCTGCTGCTACTCCAAATGCAATTCCTGCACCAATCAATTTTGAACCATCAGAACTTCCAGTTTCTTGTGCATACGCAAGATCTGTGACGCCAGATGCCAGAAAAATTCCGGATAAAGCCAGTAATAAAAATAATACAGGTTTCATTGTCGAATGGTTCTAAAGTTCCATATTTAAATCATGATGTGTTTTCAAAATCAAATTTGATCCAGTGTTTTCTTTTTGAAAGATGCAAGATTATCTTTTATCGTATTTACAAAATTGTTATAATCTAGTTCTAAATTATTTTTAGAGTTATCTAATAATTTTTTAATTTCATCTTTTGCCATTTTTATTTCCTCTTTTCTATCGCTGCCTTGACTTTTTTTAATCTTGCGAATTCTTCTCTTTCTCTTTCTTCTAAAGTAGATAGTATAAACTTAATTCTAGACTGATATTGTGGAATGATTACATTTTCTAAAGCATTTAACAATTTTTGAGTTTTCTCCAAAGCCTTTGCTAAACTGAAAATTGAGTTTTCGTATTCGGCTGCTTTACAAATTTTAGGAAGCATTAATTTGATTTGTTTTGATGCTCTATCAATTGATGAATTTGTATCAGCAAAACCATAAGGCATCGATTTTGTATCTTTTTCAGTAACATCAAGGGCAGGAATTTTAACATCTACAACTCGTTTAATTTTGACATCTACTTCCATTACAGCTGGTGCAGATTGGGCAACAGAATCAACCGTATTTGTTCCAAGGGCTAGATATGCTTCGTTAACAGAATTATACACATCTTGTAGTGGTTCCCATATACCTCCGCGAGCTTTTGTAGCTTCAGTTATCATTTCTTCAATATTTTTTAACAAAACTTTACGTTTATCATCAAGAATTTTTCGTACCATTGAAGCTACTTGACTTGAACGTTTGTATTTTAGTAATTCTATCTTAGTTGCTGCAACATTTTGTCCAAATGACATTAGATGCTATCTTTCCTTATAGTATTGTTCAATATACTTGTCTTTTACTTTTGTTAATTCGTTTTTAGGCAAAAGAGATACTGCATTCCATTGTAATGCAAGTGTTTCTTCAATGGTTCTGTTTTCATCAAGATCTTGTGATAAGAATTTTTTCTCAAAATCATCACCAAAATCAAGATACTTTAGATCAACTCCTGTCAGTCCTGCTTTGCCTACAATGCCTGCAAGTGCACGTACCTCCTGTGCTCTTGAATATGCATCATAGTTTTGATTAGAAATTTCTTGATGATCAACTCTAGTTCTTCCTTCACCTATTCCATCTTTCATAATTCTACTAAGACTCATCAAAATATTTACTGGAGGATAGATACCCTGTCTAAACAAATCTCTTCCAAGTACAATTTGTCCCTCTGTAATGTAACCTGTAAGATCAGGAATTGGATGCGTAATATCATCAGATGGCATTGATAAAATTGGCATTTGTGTAACGCTTCCCTTCTTTCCTTGGAGTCTTCCAGCTCTTTCATAGATTGTAGAAAGGTCTGTATACAAATAACCTGGATATCCTTTTCTTCCTGGAACTTCTTCTCTTGCAGCACTAATTTCTCTTAATGCTTCAGCATAATTTGTCATATCTGTAAGAATTACAAGAACGTGCATCCCTAGATCATATGCAAGATACTCGGCTGCAGTAAGGGCTACTCTAGGTGTAATGATTCTTTCAATTGCTGGATCATCGGCAAGATTTAGGAACAGGACACTTCTTTTTAGTGCACCAGACTCTTCTAGACTTCGTCTAAAATATTCAGACTCACTATACTGTACACCAATTGCTGCAAAAACTACTGCAAATTCATCTTTGGTTCCTACAACAGATGCTTGACGAGCAATTTGTGCTGCAAGAATGTTATGGGACATTCCAGAACCTGAAAATATTGGAAGTTTTTGACCTCTAACGAGTGTCAGCATTCCATCAATAACTGAAACACCTGTTTGGATAAAGTCTTTAGGATATTCTCGTTGTTCTGGGTTCATGGGTTCACCATTAATGTCTAAAAATTTGTCAGCAATTGGATCTGGTAGTCCGTCTTTTGGTCTACCCAATCCATCAAAAACTCTACCAAGTAATTGTTCTGATACAGGTAGCTCCATTACTTTTCCAACAAATTTAGCTTGAGTTCCTGCAACAGATAATCCAGTCGTCCCCTCAAAAACTTGAACAATAGCTTTACCGTTTCCAACTTCTAAAACTTTGCCTAATCTTTTTTGCCCATCTGTTGTTTGAATTTCAACGAGTTCATCAAATGCTGCATTTGATACATCATCTACAACTACTAGTGGTCCTTTAATTTCTGCAATCTTACTATATTGTACTCCACCTTGTTTACTCATTTTGAAATCTTCACTCCAGTAATACTTTTGAATTGTTCTAATACGTTAAGTCTAATCTGTTCTAATTTATCCATCTCGTCATCTTTTACATCCATTCTTGCTTTGAGTAAACTACCAATAACTGGCATAGCGCGAATATCTGCAAGTGATGCCCCATCCTTTAATGCTTGTTGTCCCTGTTTGTAAAAGTCAACAAGCATTTTCATTAATTTGAATTGTTTTTCAGGGCTGCAATAAGTGTCAACATCATCAAAAGAATTTTGTTGTAAGATTCCAATTTTTATCATCCTTGCTACCTCAAGAATTAATTTTTCTTCATCAGGTAAGGCTTCAGGACCTAATAATCTAACAATTTCTTTTAGTGTGTCTTCTCTTTGTAACACTCCATAGGCTTCACTTCTAACATCAAACCATTCATCACTAATGTTTTCACTCCACCATTTTGCTATATCAGCTAAATATCCAGAATAGCTATTCATCCAGTTAATTGATGGATAGTGTCTTGAGTATGCAAGCTTTGCATCTAATGCCCAAAATGTTTTGATAAATCTCATTGTATGAGTTGTTACTGGTTCGGTAAAGTCACCACCTGAAGGAGATACTGCGCCAACCAAACTTACAGAACCATCTCTGTCTGGACTACCCAGTGCTTTTACTCGACCAGCTCTTTCATAAAATTCTGCTAATCTTGATGCAAGATATGATGGATATCCTTCTTCTGCAGGCATTTCTTCTAATCTTCCACTCATTTCTCTAAGAGCCTCTGCCCATCTACTTGTAGAGTCGGCAACCAAAACCACGTCCATTCCCATATCTCTATAATATTCAGCAATTGTGACACCGGTGTAGATACTTGCCTCTCTTGCTGCAACAGGCATGTTACTAGTGTTTGCGACAAGAACTGTTCTATCCATTAATGGTTTACCTGTACGTGGATCTTTTAGTTCTGGAAATTCAACAAGTACTTCAGTCATTTCATTACCACGTTCACCACATCCAATGTAAACTACAACTTGAGAATCAGCCCACTTTGCAATTTGATGTAAGGTAACTGTCTTACCAGTTCCAAATGCGCCAGGGATTGATCCGGTTCCACCTTTAGCAAGGGGAAAGAATGTATCAATTACACGCTGTCCTGTCAATAATGGAATTGTTGGATCATATCTTTTTTGATAAGGACGAGGTTTTCTAACAGGCCACTTGTGATACATTTTAAGAACTGATGATTGTCCATCTTTTTCAACAGTTGCAATCTCTGTCTCTAAATCATAATCTCCTTCACTAACAATTTTTGTTATTTTTCCACCATGATGATCTGGTGGCACCATTATCTTATGGTCGATCAAATCAGTTTCTTTTACATTGCCAAGAATGTTTCCTGCCTGCACTTGATCTCCTACATTTACAGTTGGAACAAAGTGATATTTTTTAGTCATGTCTACTGGAGTGGTTGTAATTCCTCTTCCAATGAACGAACCAGATTTTTTGGAGAGCTCCTTTAGTGGTCTTTGAATTCCATCATAGATTTGACCAATGATTCCTGGACCCAACAAAACACTTAGTGGGTTTCCAGTCCCAATTACTGGCTCTCCTGGTTTGAGACCACTTGTAGATTCATAAACTTGAATAAAGGCAACATCGCCAGTCAAACGAATTACTTCGCCAATTAATTTTGCGTCACCAACAGAGACAGTTTCATACATTTTTGCCTCAGACATGCCGTCTGCTTTGACTGCAGGTCCACTTACCCATACAATTCGTCCTTGTGCTACCATATTCTAATTACCTAGTCCGAATTTTTTAGCAATGTCTTTCCTAATTAAAGGCTTCATCCGTTCAACTCTTGCATCAATTGTGTTGTTAAAAGTCATTGAGCCATCTTTAGATTTTACCTCAACGCCTCCTAGACAATCAATTGTGTCATTGGATAGTTCAGATCCTGAAAATTTTGATAGTAAAGGCTGGATAATTTGTTTATCTTTTGAATTTGTGTATACAGTGACTTGGGTAGTTCCAAGTGCATTTGTAGATTCTTCAAGTAAAGTTTCCATTAATTTTGAATAGTTAGCATCATGTGTAGAGGATTTAATTTTTTCAAGTGCTTTTTCAAACACTTTATGCACAGAGTCTTCAACTAGAATAATTTTCTTATTTCTTGATTCTAAATCTGAGCTGCCAATAATTTGTTTTTCAATTTTTTCAGCCTCTTTTTTGCCTTCATCGATAATTCTATCATATTCTTCTTCCAAGAAGGTCTGGGATTTTCTCAAAGTCTCTAATGATTCTTCAAATGATTTTTTAAGATTGGATAAATTTTCAATTTCTGTTTGTTTTAAAATTTTATCAATTGTGCTTTCTAATCTCGAATCAGAAGTCAACGTGGGCATTTTATGTATATTGGATTTTAATGTTTGGGAGTATGAAAAATCATTTTGTCGATAATGCTTTGTTTTAATTCAAAAAATTTTTGAAAAAAGAACGCTCAGAAAGATTTTAAAACATCGTCAAAGCCGTTTGTAATGATTGGCTGTTTCAGAACTTTTGATCGGAAATGTAGTTTTACCTAGGACCGATACGCCTGCAGCTATTTCGCGTCTTACCGAGTTTGAGTGGTTTCATAAAATTGAAGCTGAAAATGAGACAATCACCCCAGAAATTGATGATCTTCTCTTAAGGGCTCAAAAAATGTACCAGTCAGTTGATGAGGTAGTAAAAGGTCTAAGCATTCCTCTTCGTGTTGGTATAATGGAGATATTATTCAAAGGAACTGTAATTAAAAAAAGAAAATTCGAGTTAGATGAAATTGAAAATATGATAACTGATTTAGAAAAAAAGGTTCCAGATGTAATAACAAAGGCTGCAAAGTTATTACAAGAAAATGATGAAACAAAAAGATCACTTGAAGAATATTCTAATCTAAAAGAAACCTTACAAATTGTAAGTAAACTAAACATTGATCTTGGTAATTTTGGTTTGATGAGATATTTTTACACCAATCTTTTTGTAATAAATTCAACTGATTATGGAGAGATTTCTCGTTCGTTAGAAGGAATTACAATTTACAAATATGACCTTGAATCAAAAGAAAAGTCTGCCATTCTAATTATTTGTGATCTTAAAGATTCTGATAAGGTTCTAAAAGTTATGCGAGCATTAAATACAAATCCATTTACAATTCCTCAAGGCTTTCCACAAGTTCCAAGTAAGGCATATTCATTAGCGGAATCAAAAATTAAGGAACTAAAAGAAAAACAAAAAGTGATTTCAAAGGAGCTAGCAGTAATTACTAAGAAAATTCGTTCAGATGTTTTAGCTATACATGAAACTGCGATGGTTGCAAAAGAGGTTTTAGAAACATTACGAAAACCAGGTGGAACTAAAAGATTTGCAATTATTCAGGGATACATTCCAAAAAAAATGGAAAAAAAATTCAAAGAGGTAACTAAGGAGTGGATGTCAGTTACTGAAGAAATTAAAGATCCTAAAATTCTTGCTAATCTTCCTGTACATATTAAAAATCCAAAATGGGTACGAACCTATGAAGTAATTACTGACAGTCAAGGAATTCCAAAACGTGGTGAGTTTGATCCTACATGGATGATTGCATTGATGTGGCCTATATTTTATGGAATAATGTTTGCAGATATTGGTCATGGATTATTATTGATGGGTTTAGGATTGTTATTCAAATTCAAAGGACAGGGAGGATTATCAAGATGGGGAATGTTGCTTGCAATGTCTGGTGCTGCAGGAGCAATTGCTGGAGTTTTTCAGGGCGAAGCATTTGGTTTTCATATAGATCACTTTGGTCCAATTGAGGAACTGTTACATGAAGGAGGTCCACTTCATTCAATTGAATGGATTGTAGGTGCAATCTCCGTAGCAGAGCTAACATTTGAACAAGTAATTATGATTCTCAAAGTTTCAATTTTCATTGGAGTCATTCATCTTGGTTGGGCATTTTTATTACGAATTCATAGTTTTTGGAGAACTGGAAACAAAGATGCAATGTTCTTTGAAGCCATTCCTAATTTGTTCATGTGGTTAGGAGTTTTTGGTGTGATGATGGGAGCAATTGGTTCAGGATATGATGTAATGAACATGTATTCAAAAATACATACAGAGGCAGTTCCGTGGGTTACTGTACTTGTTGGAGATTGGGCAGTTGTTTGGATAGTTGTAAGAATTTCAGTTATTGTAGTAATTGCAGCCATTGTTTTAATGATTATTGGTGGAATAAAGCATAACAAAAAGCATCCAGATGACGGTGGAGATATGGTAAGTGTTATCATGGAAGTTTTTCTTGGAAAAACCATTGAATGTTTGGCACATACCATTAGCTATGCCCGAATAGGAATTATGTTGCTTGTGCATGCTGCACTTTTACTTACAGTAAACAATGCATACAAGTCAATGGGCGGATTAGATTCTCCAACTGCACTTGTTTTAATTGTTGGAGGACAGCTTGGAATTATGATGATTGAAGGATTAATTGTTTACATCCAGTCGCTAAGGCTTCACTTGTATGAGTTTTTCACAAAGTGGTATGAGGGTGGCTCACAGCCATTTAGACAATTAGTTCCAGAAATGGTTTACAATACTTTTTCTTGGAAGAAAAAGTAAATCCAATATCAACGATTAATAGAAAGTGTATTTTAGAAAAATTATGTCAAAAGAATCTGTAATAACACTTATTCCAGCACTAATTATGCTTGGTTTTGCAATTTTTGGTGCAAGTGTGATTAGCTCTGCATCAACTGGTGGACACTGATAAATCCAATCTATTTCCCCATTCACCCCAAGAGCCCAGATAAACTTTAACATTTTTGAATCCAAGTTTTTTCAAAGCAATGAATGTGTTAGCTGCTCGGTAGGCGCCCTGACAGTAAGTTACAATTTGAGAGTCTTTTGGAAGAGTGTACAGTTTAGATAGTTCTTCTTTATTTTTCATTGTTCCATCATTTGTAATATTTTGATTCCAATCAATGTTCGTCGAATTTGGAATATGTCCTCCCCTTGCTGCTCTTACAAGTGAGCCATCAAATTCTTCTTTGGAACGAGCATCAATTATTTTTAGATTATCTATATTTTCACTAATGAATTCGTATCCAGCAATTAATTCAGAATTTATTTTCCCTGTAAATTTTGATGGCTTGTTGGAATTTAGTTTAGTTTCTATTGGCAGGCCTTGATTTTTCCATTTTTTAATTCCCCCATCTAGCATCATCACTTTAGGGTGTGAAAAATACATCAATATCCATACTCCCCTTGCTGCTAGCATGCCTGAGATATCATCATAAAAGATGACCATTTTTTCACTTGTGACTCCAACAAAAGAGAGAATTCTTTGGGTCTGAGCATTAAATGACTCGAGTCCTTCCTTTGATGTATCAATCCAGTGAAATGAAAAAAGATCCAAATTTACTGCTCCAGGAATATGTCCTTGAGAATATTCTTTGAATGAACGAGTATCAATCAAAAGAAGATCAGAACTATTTAGAATTTTTTTAAGTTCATCAGTTGAGATTAACATAATTCTTGTACCAAACAGGAATGTAAATTCATTTGTCTTTATAAAAAATAAAAAAAGAAGAAAAAAGGTTTTTGATTTTATTCGTTCACGTATGCTCTTTCGCCGTGTTGTGCTAAGTCGAGTCCAATCTCCTCTTCTTTTG
>JBHIUZ010000024.1:0-19796 GCA_042138025.1 Nitrosopumilaceae archaeon
TCAGAACTTCCAGCTAGCACAAATGAGTAACTGGGATCTAATGATGCCTGGAATGGGCCTTACAGCAATTGGAGTGGCGGGAGTTTTCATCTCATATGCAGAAATTGCTCACACCTTTGTTGATGGGATGCATGCACTCACAGGGCTTACAATGTTCTTTGGTTTAATTTTCCTATCTGCTGGAATTTTGGAAGGAGGGGTATCTACTTCTACCAAAGCTAAAGCAACGACTTTGGTAATTTTATCAATCGCATTATCTTTTGGGATGGTGGCAGTTGCAATTAATACGATTTCAACTGTGCCAGTTTTTGTTGGAATAATGCTGATTATAGCTATTCCAGCAATTTTAATTGCCTATATTACTATGAAGTTTCCAACTTATGCAAAACCTATTTCCATAATTTTCATCTTAGCTTCTGGTGCAGGAATTGCATCTTACATTGGATTTGGATTTGTAGGGCCTGACAAATATCTTGTTGGTGAAGATATAATTGAAGAAATTAGTGAGGAAATTGGTAGTGCGTCATCTGACATGCCTCATCATATCATTTCAATTCTTGCGGGTTCTGCTGAACAGGGTAATCCAGATTATGATCCAGATGCAGCTTATGTTCCTCAAGGCCACATTATAGAGTGGATCAATAATGATGAATTAGCACATACTGTAACTAGCTCACTTGATTCTGGAGATACATTTGATTCAGGATTAATCGATGGGGGGGATAAATTTCAATTAGATACTTCAGAACTCGCATTAGGAGAATACGAGTACATTTGTTTAGTACATCCATGGATGGTAGCTACTATAGTTATAGAAGAATCGCAAGAACCAGTTATTACAGAAGTAATAATTCCATCAGGAGCCGGACTTCAACAGATTGGTCAGAAATATTATGACCCACAAGATATCACTGTTTCAATTGGTACCACTGTTAAATGGATAAATAATGATAACACTATACATACCGTTACAAGTGGTTCGCTAGAAGCAGGGGCATCTGGAATTTTTGATTCAAGTATAATTGATGCAGGAAATTCATATGAAAATACTTTTGAATCTTCAGGAATATTTGATTATTACTGTATTGTACATCCTTGGATGATTGGTTCAGTAACAGTAGAATAGTTTTGGAAATAATATTAACTAATCAACATCGACAAATACTTTCAAAAGAATCTTTAAACAAAAAACCAAATGAATCTTGTGCATTATTATTTGGAAAAAAAGTAAATGAGAAGATAACAATTAGTGAAATATATCTTACAGAAAATATTGAAAAATCACCAATTAATTTTACAATATCTAATGAACAATTAATTCACGGTTATAAAATCGCTGAAGAAAAAGGATTAGAGGTCATAGGAATATTTCATTCCCATCCTAATTCAGACCCTTATCCCTCAGAAACTGATAAAAAATTTATGAGAATTAATCCAGTTACATGGGTAATTTTTTCATTAGTAACAAATGAATTCAAAGCTTACTTGTATGAATCAGATGTAATTCCAGTGTCAATAGTTATGTAACGTCATTTTTCTTAAAAGTAACTTTAGTACCATCTTTTATTTTTGTTAGAATACTTTTGTCGGGGTTCAGTATTTTCCCTATAATATTAACTGGGGAATATGGTTTGATTTCATTTTTCTTTCCTATTGGGGTTGGTCCATAAAATAAGCAAATTGCTTTTCCTGTTGGCCAAAAAGCTACATCGTATAATTCAACCGGAGATTTTGCATTTTCTTCGCAGATATCCATCGGAAATTCATCAGTATAGATTTCGTTTCCCCATAAATTTATTCCAACAGTTAAAGGCAAACTTTTTAGAAATGTTTTAACGGTTTTTGGTGAAGATGAATCATTTATTTCTAAATCAATGTTTTTTAGTTTTGGAATCTCAACTTTAATCGTATATTTCACGATTGGCATAGTTTCTAGAAATAAATATCCCTTACTTACAGAGAATGTTATGGAAATTCATGTATACGATACTTACGTAAAAGCAGCAGATGGTCATACAATGCATTTTGATGTTATTACCAAAGAGCAAGATCATCAAAAAGCAATTGAATATGCAAAAAAATGGTTATCTTCAATTGGTGAAGGTGATTCAAAGGTAACTACAGAAGAGTGTCAATTCTGTCATTCGCAAGGAGCCCCAGAACCTGTTGCACAAGCAATTGAAAAAGATGGATTTTTTATCCAAAAGATGGAAGGCTGCCCTTAATTTCTTTTTTAATTATAAAACAAAACCTTTTTTTTTATTATTAATTCAATATTCATATGGAATCACATCCTTATGCGAGATTATCGATTGAAGGAGATAAAAAAACTAAATGGATTTGCGGATGTTTTGAAACAGTTGATGGTTTCTTCAAATTTTGTTCAGAACATAATCCTGCTTTAAAAAAAGCAATAGAATCTCAAATTGACGAACTTGACATGACTATAGTTATTGATGAAAAAGAAATCAGCTAGAGAACTAATAGAGCGACAAATGCGGAAACAAATACAATTGCTACTGTGTTGAGTAATTTTATTACAGTGTTCAAAGCAGGGCCAGCAGTATCCTTGTATGGATCCCCTATAATGTCGCCTACAACTGCAACTTTGTGAATTTCACTTCCTTTTTCACCTCTCATCTCAATTAGCTTCTTTGCATTATCCCATGCACCCCCGGTATTTGCTAGATGAAATGCAAGGAATATGCCGGTAACTACTGCGCCCATTAATAGACCAGCCACAGCTGTGGGACCAAGTAAAATTCCCAGTACAATAGGTGATGCTATAGCAATACTTGCAGATTTCCAAAGCTCTTTTATTGATGCAACAGTTGCAATGTCAACGCATTTTGCATAATCAGGTTTTGTTTTTCCAGTAAGAATTTCCGGATCTGCCTTGAATTGTCGTCTTACCTCATCCACTAATTTTGATGCGGCCCTTGATACACCGTTAATTAATTGCCCAGTTATAATAAATGGGATTAACCCTCCAACTAAAAGTCCTACAACTACTGCAGGGTTTGTTAAACTATAATCTAATACTAAAATTCCTTCAAATACATGAGCTGCTTCAAATTGAAATGCTTGGATCATAGCAAGAGCAGCTAATGCTGCACTAGCAATAGCAAAACCTTTGGTTACTGCCTTTGTAGTATTTCCTACTGCGTCAATTTCATCAGTAACTTTACGATTTTCTTCTCCCATTCCAGTCATTTCCACTATACCACCAGCATTATCTGCAATTGGACCAAATGCATCAATACTTAGAACAATTCCTGCAAGGCTAAGCATCGCCATCGCAGTTAATGATGTACCAAATATTCCGTACAAAACAGGATCTGCACCTTCAGGTGCTACTGCAGAAGAAATACTAAATGAAATAATTATTGCAACAACAAGAGCTATCATGAAAGGTCCAGTTGATTGTAACCCCTTGATAATACCCATTAAGACAAGTGATGCGTATCCCCACTTTGCAGAATCAGCAATTTCTTTTACAGGACCATATTTGTAGTTAGTAAAACGATCAGTAATCTTCTGGATAACAGGTACTAGAATAACGCCTATTACAGTTGCACCAAAGAGTCCATACGCTGCATTTGAATTACCAAGAAATTGATATGTAAAAATAAAATTAAGACCAATGGCAATTGCAGCTGATACATAAAACGAACGGTTTAGGGGTTTCATGACGTCCTTAATATTTTTAGATCCGACAATTACTACTCCAATGATAGATGCAATCATTCCTGATGAACCAATTAAGATTGGATACAAGAATAATTCAGGGGCACCTATCAAAGCTGCAATTAGTAAAGCTGCAAGAATTGTAACTATATATGATTCGTATACGTCTGAACCCATTCCAGCTGCATCGCCGACATTGTCACCTACATTGTCTGCAATGGTGGCAGGATTCCTAGGATCATCTTCAGGAATATTTGCTTCAACTTTTCCTACTAAATCAGCACCCATATCAGCAGCTTTTGTGAATATTCCTCCTCCAATTCTAATGAATAGTGCAATAAGACTTGCTCCAATTCCAACACCAGCTATTGTGATTGGATCTGGATAAATTAAGTAAAGTCCGGTAATTGCCAATAGCGCCATTGCTGGGACAGCAAGGCCAACAGTTGCACCGCCTCTAAATGCCATTACAAAAGTTTTTCCTAGTCCACTGCTGCTAAGATTCGCTGCCCTTACAGCAGCTTTAACAGTGATTTTTAGTGAAATCAACCCTGCTACTGCAGAAAGAGCTGCTCCTACTGCAAAAGCAATCCCATTTGAAAGTTGTAAAAAAGCCCCAATTATTACAGCTAGACCTATAGCTACTGGGATTATAATCTTCATTTCACGTTTTAGAAATGCTGCCGCACCCACTTTTACAGCATTAGAAATTTCTTGCATCTCTTTTGATCCAGGGGACTGTTTTGAAATCCATACCACGAGAGCAGCCGCAACAAGAAAAGAAGCAATACCTGCCCCAAAGGGCAGAAATTCTTGAATATCCATTTTATATCTGCCTGCCTATGCGTGGGAAATATAAATCATAGAAAATTTTTAAAGAATTCAGTTTCTTTTTCTATATGGTGGAAAGGCTTTTCCGCGTAGCCCTTGTCGAACTAATTTGTTAAATCTTCTCCCATGACTAAGATATGGAAACCTCATGTGAATTAGCTCATGAACAATAGTATTTTCCAATGATTTTTCATCAGATATTTTTCTAACGTTGATGAAAATTAAATTCTCTTGCATATATGAGACGCCATAATATTTGTAAGCAGAGGTTCTTCTTCCTTCAGTCATTTCTTTTGGCATATCTAATACTTCTTTTGTTGTAAATAGAACCTTAGGTTCAGGGATAGAAAAACGATTAGCATAAATTCCAACTTTTTCTAAAATGTTTAGTTTTATTTCAGGATCTAATTTCATGTAATAATTTTAATTATTTATGGTATATTATCTAATGTCAATTCTTGTAGCAAAATTTGTTTATTTTGATTTGTTAAATAACGAATAGGAGGGTCAGAGAATTTAGTAGTGTAATCATTAATCATACAGCCACCGTCTCATCATACCCCATTAGTTCATAGAATCTAGTATTAATTGTGTTTTTTTTCTAATCTCTTGGTCAATCGTGACTAAAACTAATCCTTCATTGGGTTGACCATACATTACCAAAGAGTTGTCTGGAGCATAAAGACAGACTGGAATCACTAAAAGGTCTTCTTCGCCCTTAATTGTAATCCTTATAGGAGTTTTTAGGGTAAAGGATTTTTTTATCAAGTCAATACTTTCTAAAGTAATTTCACCAGGAGGGTTATTACATGTAATGTGAGTTGTAATCATTGATGCAGATGGAGGGGTTCTCTTTTTTCTTTTTTCTTGAGAATCGATAATTTGTAAAGAGGGGATAATACCAAATTCTATCATTTTTTCAGTTGTTGCATCACCAACCGTTATAATAAAAGACGCTGGAGAGATATATTTTAAAATATTTTTTTTTGTTACTTTGTTATTTGGGAGAAGGATACCTAAAGGAGTTTTTAGCTGTTCACGAATGTTATCTGGTAATTTCACTGAAATCGATTTCCTAGTTTGCCGATGGTGTTGCTTCTGCTTGCATTTCTTCTTGAAGTTTTGCTGCAAGAATACTACATTGTGCTGCAATATTTTTTGCAGAAATTCTAAATGCATCGGCACTAGGAGATTCGGGCGCGGTAATCATTACAGGTTTTCCTTTATCGGAACCTTCCATAATGCCTGAGTTCAATGGAATTTCTCCAACAAATGGAATGTTATATTTTTCACTAATTTTTTTTGCACCACCCTCACCAAATATGTAATGTTTTTCATTACAGTTTGGACAAACAAATGAACTCATGTTTTCCACTACTCCTAAAATTGGAACATTTAGTTTATTGAACATCCCAATTGCTTTTACAGCTACATTACTTGCAACGTCTTGTGGAGTTGTTACAACTAATATTCCTGTTATAGGAATAGTTTGTGCTAAGGTTAAAGGAATATCTCCAGTCCCTGGTGGGAGATCTACTATAAGGTAATCAAGATCACTCCAATTAGTATCCACTAAAAATTGCTTTAAGATTCCTGAAATAATTGGCCCACGGTAAATTGCTGCCTGATGTTCTTGTTCAGCAAAAAATCCAAATGATACTACTTTTAGTCCGTTAGATTCAGCAGGTTGGAGTTTATTGTCTGCTACTTCCATGTTAGCTTTATCCATTCCCAACATCAGAGGTATGCTAGGTCCATACACATCTGCATCTAATAGTCCAACTTTAGCACCAGTTTGTGATAATGCTAATGCTAAATTAAGTGAAACAGTAGATTTACCTACGCCGCCTTTACCACTAGCAACGCCAATAATATTTTTTACAGTAGCCATTGCAGTATCGGCATCTAATGAACGTCCTTCCATAACTTTTGCAGTAACCTTCATGTCAAAATTTGTAATACCATCAAGTTGACTGATGGCTTTTCTTACATCATCTTCAATTTCAACATTAAAAGGACAAGCAGGGGTAGTTAGCTCCAGTGTAAATTTTAAGTCTCCAGAATTTAGTTCTAGGTCTTTAATCATACCCATAGAGACGATATCTTTTTTTAAATCAGGATCAATTACTGTGCTGAGTTTTTCTAAAACTTGATCAACGCCAACCATAGCTTAAAAAATCCCATTTACATTATTTAAAGATAAGTCAGTATATTCTAAAACTTGAGAATAAGTGAAGCTTTTTTTGATTTATCAGGAATAGATTGAAAAAATACTAAATTTTACCCAAAGATTCATAAATTCAAATCCGTCAAAGACTGCAAAGTTGTTTTCTATATCTACTCTACAGGATGTCGTTAGAATTCCCCCAAGCTTATTTGGAAGCACATTGAAAAAAGCAGCAGTAAATATCCTAAAATCAAAATATGAAAGCATGATTAATGCTGATTTGGGGTACATTATCATGATTATGGATGCAAAGGTTGAGCCAATGGGAAAAATGATTGCAGGTGATGGAGGAACTTATCATAAAGTTGAATTTGATGCATTAACATTTTATCCAAAACTCCAAGAAATAGTTCAAGGTGAGCTTGTAGACATTACAGACTTTGGAGCTTTTGTAAGAATTGGTCCTACAGATGCTCTCTTACATCTTTCTCAAGTTATGGATGATTATCTTAAAAGTGATGTACAAGCAGGGATAATTCTTGCCAATCAAAGTGGTAGAACTTTAAAGGTTGGTTCAACTATTAGAACACGAATCACGGCAGTGTCGTTAGGAAAAGCAGCATCAATGGGAAAAATTGGAATTACATGTAGGCAGCCATTTTTGGGAGCAGATGAATGGATTGCAGAAGAAATTAAAAAATCTGCAGACGCAAAAGAAGGTGGTTCTGCAGGAAAAAAAGAAGTTGAAAAACCAAAAAAAGCTGTTGAAGTAAAGGGGAAATAATAATGGCAAGAGAAATGGCATGTAGAAAATGCAAGTTTGTAACTATTGCAAAAGTTTGTCCTATATGCAAATCATCTGATCTAACACCTGATTGGAATGGAATAGCTTTAATTGTTGATCCTAAAAATTCACACATTGCAAAAACTTTAGGAATTACAGAAAAAGGAAAATATGCATTAAAGGTAACATGAGTTGGACAGTCGTCCAAAAAAAGACCTTTTACGATTTTTAGCAGAAGATTTAGGAAAAGGGGATATTACTAGTAATCTTTTACCAAGAAAAAAAATCAAAGCTCATATAATTTCTAAACAAGAGTGCACTCTTGCAGGAATTAATTATGTAAAAGACATTTTTTTATTAAAAGGATGTAAAATCAGAATTATCAAAAAAGACGGAACTTTTGTAAAACCAAATCAACTTGTATGTGAGATAATTGGGACCGTACAATCAATACTGGCATGTGAGAGAACTGCTCTGAATTTACTTTCAAGAATGAGTGGAATTGCAACTAAAACAAAAAAACTTGTAAACAAAATTCACATTTTAAATCCTAAAGTACAACTTTATGCCACTAGAAAAACTGCACCAGGATTACGATTTTTTGATAAAGAAGCAGTAAAAATTGGAGGAGGAGAAAAGCACAGAATGTCTTTAGATGAGATGATTATGATAAAAGATAATCACTTGGTAGTTTCAGGTTCGTTACCTAGACTAATTCTAAAAGCACGAAAAAAATATAAAAAAATTGAGGTTGAGGTTGAAAATCAAGAAGATGCGTTATTGGCTGCTGTCACAGGTGCAGATATAATTATGCTTGATAATTTTTCACCAAAACAAATTATCAAGACGGTAAATCAACTAAAAAAAACTAAACTAAGACACCGTGTAAAATTAGAAGCGTCTGGAGGAATAAATGAAAAAAATATTTCTTCTTTTGCAAAAACTGGGATTGATATCATATCAGTAGGAGAAATAACAAATTCTGTTTTAGGAATTGACTTTAGTTTGGAAATATCCTCATAACATAATCAAAAAAAAGTTAACTAATAGAAAGCATTCTTTCAATAGCAAGACGAGCTTTATCAGCTATTTCTTTTGGAACCTTAACTTCATATTTTTCATCTTTTAATGATTCGTAAACATTTTCAGGAGTAATCATTTTCATATATTGGCACTCAGCTTTTTCTGATGCAGGAACAAAAAATTTTCCAGGATTTTGTTGTCTCATTCTATACAAAATGCCTGTCTCGGTAGCTACAACAAACTGTTTAGAATTAGAATTTTTCACATGATTCATCATACCTTCAGTTGATAAGATCTTTACTTTGTTATTATCATAATCTCCAGATGCTACATCATATAACATAGGAGTAGTACAACTGCACTCAGGATGAACTACAAATTCAGCATTACCGAGTTCATCTAATTTTTTCTTAACATCTGAAGAACTAATTCCAGCATGTACATGACACTCACCTGCCCAAATGTACATATTTTTCCTTCCTGTCATTTTTGCAACATAAGAACCTAAAAACATGTCAGGTAAGAAGAGAATTTCTTTATCTTCAGGTATAGCTCTAATAACATTAATAGCATTAGAAGAGGTACAACAATAATCAAGTTCGGATTTAATTTCTGCAGTAGTGTTAACGTATCCAACTGAAATTGCATTTGGGTGCTCTTTTTTCCATTTTCTTAAATCATTTACAGTTATAGAATCAGATAATGAACATCCAGCATTCAAATCTGGAATTAACACTTTTTTTTGAGGACTTATTATTGCAGCAGTTTCTGCCATAAAATGCACTCCACAAAACAATATTGTTTTATTATCAACCATCGCGGCTTGTCTAGAAAGTCCTAAGGAATCTCCAACAAAATCAGCAACGTCTTGAACATCAGGTACCTGATAATTATGAGCTAATATTACTACATCTTTTTGTTTTTTAAGTTTCAATATTTCTTCTTTTAATTGTGTTGATTGTTCAACTAACATTTCTATAATAACTTATTTTTAATTAATTTAAAGAATAAGATCATACCGCAAAAAAACATAAAAAAATGTAATAATGGCAATATTTGCCAAATTATGTTCCTATAGTAATTCCATCAGAGCAGTATTTTCTTATGGTTGCTATAGATGATAATATGGCGAGTCGACTTGTTTTAGGATTTATTTCATCTGGAATGTTTTGTATAGAAAAATGCATTTTCCCAAATTTTCCAATTGCTTGAATTTCATGGGTATTTTTATCGGTGGTTGGATCAGCAATAATCTTAACTTTAGTTTTATGTTTACCAATGCCAACAAGACTTAGTAATGCAGCAACGTTAATGTTTGCTGGAAACAACTCTACAGCATCTTTAGCCATACCATCAAAGAGAGTAATCGGTTTTTCAATATTCGCTAAATTAATTTCTGATGTTTCAAAAAATTTGGCGCCTTTTAGAGAGTTTGGATTTTTTGTAGTAGTCAAAGTAACAGAATCTAATTCATCTTTTACAGATTTGAGAGCGTCTAATCCAGCAATAGCACCTGATGGGAGAATAATTTGTTTTTTGAATTCTTTGCTGGCATCATTTAGTACTTGAAAAATAGAGTCATCTAAAAGAGCACCGACACTCATTATCATTAGATCCTTTTTATTTTGAATTACACTAAGAGCTACATCTTTAACAGCTTGTTGGGAGGCAGCCTCAACTACTAAATCAACAGGCCCTGTAGAGAGCAAATGGGAATTTTCAACAATTATTGGTTTATTTTTTAATTTTGATGCTAGTCTCACTGCGGCCTCTTTCGATTGATCGTATATTTGTGTGAGTTGTGCGGGGATTTTTCCAGAATCAATCGCAATAGATATTTGGGTCCCTATAGCCCCACATCCTAAAAGAGCGATTTGCTTCAAGATGATCAAATAAGTGATTTCTTGTAATTAATTGTAGTCCATTAATAGCTAAAGTTCTGTCTAACCTAAAGATTTTATCTGTTCTAACAAAGTAGTCGTATGCTTAACAGTGTGTTTAAGGATGCTATCAAAAGACGTGAAAAAACACTTGAAATACTAAATGGTCCTAAATTTGAGCAAATTAAAGAAGAGGCAAAAGCAAATTGGATAGAATATAGGCCTACTAAAAATGAAGTAATGGTTGCTGGAATTGATAGTAGTTTTAATAGTGTAAAATTTCAGGGCGCAGAAATGTGGGCAGTAACTGCAGTGTCCATTAATTCTAAGGGGTATATAATTTCAGATTTACATGATTTTGGTTTAGGTAATACCGAATCGGATATTTCTTCTATGGCAAGCAAAATGGAAATCCAAGCATGTGGAGAATCAATAGATATTTCAGATTTAGTTTTAATGGACGGGTCACTATATTCCCAATTTATGACTAGGCAATCATCTTTAATTGGAACATTATTAAAAGTAATGAAAAAAAATCACAATGTAGTTTTTGTTTCAAAGACTTCAAATACAAGAGCACAGTTTGAAAAATTTAATTCCATTGCAGGCGATATTTTCTATTTTAATCATGCAACTAACACTCCTGGATTTAGTAAATTATTCAAAGATCCAAAATATGGGAAAGACAAAGTGATTTCATCTACATATGTGAGATTGAGTGATTCTTTACCGTTAATTAAAATCGAGCTTTTAGGTGATACGTATTCTGAAGAAGAAATCAAAACATTGCTAAACAAACTTTACAAAAATAGCGTTGGCGGATACCCATATGCACTAAAGCTAGCCCATAATAATTGTAAGATTACAGGTAGAGACTTGGCAAAACTTGTTAGTCTACATGGATTATCTACAGAAATAGGTTCAAGGGAGGTTCTAGAATGATAATTGGATATGTAATTGGGGAATCACGTCCAACTAAAATAACTGCTCTTGCATCCAGACCATTATCAATTGGAGAGTACACAATAATTAATTCAGATAAGGGAAAAATTTTAGGATTAGTTGAAAGAACTCTTGTATCAAGTGTGGCATTATCGGATGTAAAAAACTTTGATGAAGCAGGCGAAAGTAAAGAAATTGCAGAAATCAACAAAAGAGATAAAGGTTTTACATCTCAAATAATGATTTTAGGTTTTATTGATAAATTACAAAAAGGTCAAGCAATAATTCCAGCTATACCACCATTACCAGGTACAGAAATTTTAGAAGCAAAAAATGAAGATTTAGAAAAAATATTTGGTCCTGATGGCATGCAGTGGATAAAAATTGGAACACTTTTACGAAATCCAGAGATAGCGACTAAAGTTAATCTTAACAAAATAGTGTCCAGACATATTGGGATATTAGCGATGACTGGAATGGGAAAAAGTAATCTTGTATCCCTTATTGCTAAAAAAATTAACAATCTAAGTGGGACAGTAATTATTTTTGATTACCATGATGACTATAGTAATTTGGCAATTCCAAGAATTAATGTAATTGATGCAAAAATAAATCCAAGACTATTAGATGCAGAATCGCTTGGAGAAGTTTTAGAAATCAGAGATAATGCAAGTATTCAACAACGAATTCTTAGAATGGGGTTTACAAAACAGGTAAAGGAAAGTAAAGATTTTTGGGAAGCCCTAAATGATCAAATAGAAGAAATTATTCAGTTAAACAAGAAGGATAAAAAAGAATACACGTACTCTGGTGGAAGAGTTCAAGACAAAATTGATGATGCACAACACAAGTTTTCTGATATTCTTGATCCGGATGTGATGGATCCTATAGGATTAATTAAAGAAGGAAGAGTAAACATACTAAATATTTCAAGCCTTAGTGAAAAACAAGCAAATGTTGCCGTATCATACTATCTTCAAGAATTGTTAAACGATAGAAAAGATTCAATTCGTGCAAAAAATGTTAAGCAAACTACTAAACGAGTCCCAAGATTTAGTTCTTCGATATTTGTTGTAATAGAAGAGGCACATGTTTTCATTCCTAAAACTGAGGATACTCAATCAAAATATTGGGCATCAAAAATAGCCAGAGAGGGTAGGAAATTTGGTCTTGGGTTAGGCATAGTTTCACAAAGACCACGAAGTCTGGACCCCAATATAGTCAGCCAAATGGGCTCACTTGCAATTATGAAGATAATTCAGGAAGATGATCAAAGCCAAATAACATCAGCTGCAGAATCAATAAGTAAAAATTTGATAGAACAAATTACTTCCCTGAATGTAGGAGATGCGATATTAGTAGGACAGTGGGTAAACTTACCGTCTATTGTTCACATAGAAGAAGTCAAAGAGAAAACCATGGGTGCTGATCAAGACGCAGTCACAGAATGGGCAGTTGCAAAAAAATTTGATGGAATAGCAAAAGAATCAACTCAGAAGCTTATTCAAAAAGATTTGTTAGCTGATTAAAATGCTATTTTCACACATATCTGATACTCATTTAGGACTAGTTCAGTATAATTCTGAAGAAAGAGAAAACGACATTTATGATGCTTTTAATCAAGCAATAGATATTTCAATTAAAGATCATGTTGATTTTGTAATTTTTGCTGGGGACATATTCCATTCGCCTAATCCAAGTGGAACTGCCATTATGCATATGGCACATGCATTAAAAAAATTAAAACAAAATAGTATTGATTCTTTTTTTGTTTTAGGAGAACATGATATTAGTAGAATAAGATCATACCCAGTACCTTATGTGTATCATAAATTAGGGTTTTCTCAGTATATTGGGGAAGGAAAACCAGCATATTTCAAAGATGTGTTAATAATTGGATTTGATAAAATAAGAAAAAGCGAAATGCGGGACTATGAATCTAAATTTCGTGAAGTAGATAAAATTGCCAATCAGCATAAAGGTCATAAAATTCTAGTAATGCATCAAGGGATAACTGAAGCAAACAAGTTTGCGGGGGAAATAACTACAAATGATCTTCCAAAAAATTTTACTTATTATGCAATGGGACATCTTCATGATAAATTCTTAAAATCATTTGGTAATCTTAAAGGTCCTATCGCATATCCAGGTTCTATTGAATTAACTACAAGTGAAGGAATAAAAAACACAAAAAAAGGATTCTATCAAGTAGATATTTCAGGAGTTGAAGCTAAACCAGAATGGATTGAGCTTAACCTTAGACCACAACTTTCAGTAAATACTAGTTTTGAAAATATTACAAGGACGATTGACGATGTACTTGATCAAGCAAGAAAATCTACCAAAAAGCCAATAATCGAGATTAGAATTGAAGGAACGAATATACACACTGACATCATACAGCCCCAAATTTCACGATTAATTCCGCATACACTGCATTGTACATGGAATATTAGTAAGCACTCTACAGATTCTTCTGTATTAATAGATAAACCACTTCGAATTGACGATGAAATGTTAAAGCTAGCTATATCGTCATTAAAATCAGAAAAAATAGCAAATTTTGCATTAAAAGAGTTACTTCCAGCTTTAACATCCAATGATTTAGACCAAGCTACTCAGATTATTTTTGAAAACTTTAAGCAATTTAAAAAGGAGAAACAAAAATGATAAATTCCATAGAAGTGGGAAATTTTCTTTCGCACACTGAAACAAAAATAAACTTTGGAAATGGGGTTACGGTTTTTGTTGGACCAAATGGTGCAGGGAAATCAAGTATAATAGATGCAATTACATTTGCATTGTTTGGACAACACACACGAAAATCAAACAGGGGATTAATTCGTAGAGGAGAAAATCAAGGATTTGCAAAAATAAATTTTACTTTAAATAATAAGACATTTGAAGCTACACGAAAAATTAATCTAAAAGGAACTTTATCGTCGCAATTTCTTGAAAAAAGAGATAATGAATGGATGCCAATTGCAGAAGGAGAAAGAAAACAATTTGGGGAATCTATGACAAGAGAGATTGAAAATTTCATTGGTTTAGATTTTGAAAAATTAAAAATTGCATCAATTGTTCAACAAGGAGAATTAAATTCCATTATTAAAGCAAAACCTAAAGAATTCAAGGAGTTAATTAATGCAGTAATTGGAATTGATAAATTAGATATATCATCAGAAAACTTGAAAATAGTTGTAAAAAACTTTCGAGAAAAAATACAAAAAGAACTAGGCTACGATGATTCTCATATTGAAATATTAAAAACTGAAATTAAAAATAAAAAAATAGAAATTCTAGAAAATAACCCATTAAAAGAAAGACTAGAAAAAGAAAGAGTTAGGCAAAAAAAAGAAATTTCACTATTAAAAAAAAATATTGAAAATGATCTCCCTAAATTAGATAAATTAAAACAATTAGAAACTAGGAAAGAAGAATTAGTAAAATATGCCAAAGAAGCTATTTCGTCGCTTCAAAAGGAGATATTAGAAAAAGACAAAAAAATTCAGGATTGTGAAGGATGTTTTGAATATCTTAAAAATAAGAAAGAGATAGAAAAATCGCTTCAAATTACAGAGTCGGATATAGAAAAAACTCTAGCAAAAATTCAAGAATTTAAAATGAAAAAGATTTCTCTAAATGAACAATTATTACTTGCAAAAAAACTTCAGCTAGATAACGGTAAATGTCCAGTATGTGATTCTAAAGTAGATCATCTAAATCTATTATTTCAAGAAAATCATCTTAGAGATGAACAAACTAATCTCGATAAAAAAATTTCTCAGTTAGAAAATGAAAATGAAATACATCAAAAGAAAAAGCGAGAAATTTCAAATACATTACAACAGATTAACAATGCTGAAGCAACATTAAGAGCACATTCAGTAATTAAAAAAGAACAAATTGAAGAGATAAAGCGTGAAGTTTCTTTTCAAAAAAATAATATAAAAAAAATTCCAAGCAGCATTTCTTCTGGAATGTTAGTTGAAGTGGCATCAATTGACTCTCATGCAAAATTATTATACGATGGTATTTCTACACTTGAAAAAGAAACAATAAATTTTGATAAAAATAATTTCAATAAACTAAAAGATTCACTTGAAGACAAACAAAAAGAATTAAGTGCAATTGATCAAAAGCTTGGTGGGGTTATCGAAAAAATAAAAAATGCTAATGAATCAATTAATAAAATCAGTTTAATTTTAATTGAATTAAATTTCGTAAAAAATTATATTTCTCAAATAAATGAAATTCAGGAGAATGTTTTTAATCGAGATGGTTCTGTTGCTACAAGCTTAAGATCGTGGGCACTTAATTCAATTTCAGCTAAAGCTTCAGAATACCTTAATGTGTTAAATACAAAAATTCATCGAATAGAATTATCAGAAAAAACAAGAGATGTTTCAATTACATGCTATGCTAGAAATACTATGTTAGAATTAGAATCACTTAGTGGGGGGGAACAAGTCAGTATTGCATTGGCTTTAAGATTGGGCATGTCACAATTACTTGGTACTTCTAATCTTAATTTCATTATTTTAGATGAGCCCACAATGCATTTGGATGAAGAAAGACGAAGGGCATTTGTAAAAGTTATATCGCAGCTTTCAGCGATTACAAATACATCGTCTATGCAATTTATTATTATTACACATGATTCAGAAATTTTTGAAGATGCTTCAGTTGATCAAATTTTTAAATTTGAATCATCAATGGATGGGACTATAGTAACTGCTATTTAACCGCCGGTTAATTTTGCAAATTTTTCATTTTTGCTTAGTTTTTCCATAAAATCAATATTAGATAATGCGACAATTGCCGAATCTACAACGGGCTTATCAGGGTCATCTAGAGCCTTTTGGAGCACCTTTTTTGCCTCAGGGGAGCCAATTACTCCTAATGCAATTGCTGCTTCATGTCTTACAAACATGCTAGGATCATTTAGGGTAGCATCTTCTAATGGTTTCACACCACTACGATAACACATCTGGCCTAAAGAAAAAGCAGCCTCGTGTCTTACTAATTCATTTGGATCATTTTTTAGAACTTTTGCTACATGTTGAACCTTGTCCTCGCCTCCAAAATCCACCAAAATACAAGTTGCACGAGTTCTAACAGCATAGTCCTCATGTTCTAATAATTTTATAAAATATTGAGAATCTTTTTTTTCATATTTTTCTTCCATTTCGGCAAAAAGTTTGAGTCTTTCTTCTGTAACAACTTGTTTTTGAATCAATAAGCGCAATTTCGCAGTCGTATATATTATCTAATAGCAAAATTACCATGACAGTTATCTATTTAATGGATTTTCCAAAGGGGTAATTTATGAGTGTGATAATTGGAGAAAAAGCTCCAAACATTAAAGTCTCAAAATGGGTTCAAGGATTGCCTACAGATTTTGATAAGGAAAAAGACAAAATTGTAGTAGTAGAAGTGTTTCAAGTAAATTGCCCAGGATGTTTTCTTTATGGAATACCGGAAGCAATCAACATTTACAACAAATATCATTCTGAAGGGGTTTCGGTACTAGGCCTAGCAACAGCATTTGAAGATTTTGACAAAAATACTCTTGAAAATCTTGAACTTTTGTTAAAATCAGGAGAGGTTATTGGGGATACAAAACAGGGATTGAGTCAATATGGAAAACTTGAAAATGGAAAATTGCCTTACAAGATTCCTTTTCCAGTTGGGATGGATTCTTTAATTAAAGAAACTGGAGAAATTGGCGAATCAAGAATTAAAAATTTCATTTACAACCAAATTCCGGATTTTGATTCACACCCAGAAGATTACAAAAATCAGATAATTCAAAAAGTAAAAGACTATCTAAAATCTAAAGAATATTCAGCTGAAACCTTTGAAAAATACTCATTACAGGGAACACCATCTACCATAGTGGTAGATAGAAAAGGCATTCTAAGAGATGTATCCTTTGGCCAAAATGGCAGATTAGAACCTCTGATACAATCTTTACTTAATGAAGATTAAAAAAATCTAATTTTTTAATTTTAAATGAAAAAATTATTGCAAGTAATGGTATTGCTAAAATCAATGTTATGACTTCTGAAAATTCTGGTAAGTAAGTTGTACCAATGATATCAAGTTTATGTTTTCCATCACCTAGAAATTCAAGAGTGATAAAAGAAATTTTTTCATTTTGCTTGACTATTGGAATAATTTCTTGATCATTTAGAATAAAAGTAAAATTTCCATTAATCAGATTAATCGGGATTTCAATTTCTGCTAGATTGTTTTCAAGACCACTATTAATGTAAAAAGTTAATCGTTTGTCTTCGCTGGAAAATTCTAAATCTTCTACATTAAAATTTGATATTATATCAACTGAAAACTCATATCCTCCTGTTTCAATAATATAATTTTGTTTTAATCCGGTTCTATCTGAAACTTGAGATGAAGCGGTAGGGATAACCAAAAACATAATAATAAATAAAAAAAATAATAATTTCAACTTTTTCTAGTTTGGAATAACTCGTTTTCTTAATTCTTTATCTTTAACAATTCTTGGATGAGATGGATCAGCTAAAATTACTTCAAACCAATAATACATTCCATCCTTGTAAAGATAATAGGAACCAAGTAATTTCATATTAGGATGTTTTTCTAAAACTCTACGTTCTGCAACCTCTTTCATGCTAACATCTGCTTTAATTCTAGTTACACCAAGATGTTTAGGCCTTCTGCCCGCTCTTGGTCTTTGACGTCTCATTCCTCCGGTTCCAACACGCATTCGAATAACTATGATTCCTTGTTTTGCCTTGTATCCTAATCGTCTAGCCTTTTGAATTCTGCTTGGTTTTTCAATTCTAGTCAATGCGTCCTCTTTACGCCAACCTATGGCTTTTTCACGAATAGTGGGAGCATTATCTTTCCACATGTTTAACCAGACTAAATCTTGTTTACTAGGCATATCGCAATTATCAAAATCCCCTTAATATCTGTAGAAATTAGTAGGGCCATATTTTGAAAGCATTTACGGCTAAATTATTTTAATTTGACTAAAAAATTAAGAGTTTTTTTGGTTTTTCTTTATTTTTAATCCCCATTCACTTTGGGTATGACCATGGTTTTCTTGAGTAGAAGGTTCATTCCAATGCCATTCAATAAATCTTGTTTTCATGAAAGATTCTAATGAAGAAGATAGATAAGGATTAGCTTTCCCTAATATGACAGTATTTGTCTGCCATAAAAATGAAAAATCTCTGAAAATTCATAATTATGATTTTCAATCGTTGTTTGTTCTATTGCAACTACTAGCTAGTCATATCATATTAACCATATTTAGTTTATCTTGGAAAAAAAGCACATCAATAGAAAAAAACAGTATGCTCCAGATGGAATAACTAATTTCAAATTAAGAAATAGTGATGATGATTGGTCTCGTTTTCAACCATCTATTGGAGAAAAAATTATTTCAGAAGAAATTTTTGAAGTTCCTGATAGAGCAATTACATTTGATAGAAGAAAATTTGTTAAAAATAAAGAAGAAGAATTTAACAGTAAAACAGAAGAATTCAAAGATGATTTTATCAATACAGCGCAATATTTGAAATTTATTAATGCACATTTAGCAGAGAAAAAAAATTATCTAGACAGGATTGTTGCACAAAAGGATCAGTTTTCAGATGACATTGCATCTCTTAATCCGAATCTACTGACTAAAGATCAATTAGACAAAAAAAACTATACAAAATTAAAATCAGAAGATGTCAGAAAAGTATTAGCAAATGTGGAAGAAGAAAAAGAATTGCTTAAAGAAAAAATTGATTATTTTACTTTACAAATGAATCAAGCAAAAAATGAGATTAGTAAGAAAAATGGAGAAATCGAAAAAATTAAAGCTGAATTAAATCTTGCAGAGACAATTAATGAGCCAGTACAATCAACAAAAATAAATGAAGAACTATCAATAAATGATATCCAGCAAGAATTAAAATCCATTGCTTCTAAAAATGAGTCTGAAAAGATTTTTGGTGCAATAAATTCCCTAGTAGTTTTATTAAATTCAAAGAACAAAGCAACTCTTAATGAGCTGAGTTCTGTTAAAAATGAATTTAATAAAATGAAACAAGAATATGATAAAGTAATGAATGATTTTCAAAAAAAGAAAAGTAAAAAATGATCTAAGTAGTTCGTTCTCTACTTGCTCTACTAATAATTCCAAGTAGAATCATGACGATTAAAGATATTACTAAAGAGGCAGCTATTCCAACTATAAACGAGCGCATTGGAGGAAGTTCCACATTAGAATTTTCTGACGATGTAGAATCTAGCACACAAATTCCATCAACAAGGTGAGTTCCTGGACCGCATGTCTTTTCTAATACGCATACTCCATTTTTGAGTATTGTGCCAGGGCCACATTCAGTTTTTGGTTTATCGTCCATCACTTCTGGTTCGTCCATAACTTCTGGTTCGTCCATAACTTCTGGTTCGTCCATAACTTCTGGTTCGTCCATAA
>JBHIUZ010000025.1:0-19757 GCA_042138025.1 Nitrosopumilaceae archaeon
TTCATCGATTTTATTCACCGACTTTTTTTGTTATTTATTAGCTTCTGTTGACTGCATTCCCCACAATTCAACAAAACCTTTGGCTAATTTTTGATCGAAAGTAGAATCTTTTCCATAAGTTGCAATGTCCTGGCTGTACAAAGAATTACTAGATTTTCTTCCAACCACTCGTAAACTACCATTAAACATCTTTAATCTCACAGTTCCACTAACACGTTTTTGAGTATGATTGATAAAGGAATCTAGATCCCTTTTTAGAGGATCTTCCCATAACCCAGAGTACACTAACCATGACCACTCGTCATCTACTATGGATTTGAATTTTGTTTGATGTTTTGTATGAACCATTTTTTCTAAATCAGAATGGGCTTCAATTAGACAAGTTGCAGCAGGCGTTTCATACACTTCTCGAGATTTTATTCCAACCACTCTATCTTCAATATGATCTACTATGCCAATTCCAGCAGCCCCTGCCTTTTTGTTAAGATACTCTATTAGTTGTACAGGGCCTTTGGATTTTCCATCAACTGCAACTGGAATTCCATTTTGAAATTTTATTTCAACATAGCTTGGTTTAGACGGTAAATTTTTTGTTTTAACCCAGATGAATGCATCTTCAGGTGGTTCCTTGAATGGATCTTCTAACACTCCTCCTTCGATTGCCCTTCCCCAAAGATTCTGATCAATACTAAATTTTTTTGCCACATTATCGATTTTAATTCCATGCTTTTTTGCAAAATCTAATTCAGTAGTTCTATCTAAATTCATATCTCTAATTGGAGCAATAATTGGCAGATTTGATCCTGCTCGCATTGTAATATCAAACCTTACTTGATCATTTCCTTTTCCAGAGCATCCATGTGCAAGGGCTGTCACTTTTTCTTTTTTTGCAATTTCGAGAACTTTGTTAGCAATTAACGGTCTTGCAAGTGCAGTAGCCAAACAATATTTTTTTTGGTATAATGCATTAGCCTTTATAGAAGGAAAAATATAATTTGTGACAAATTCTTTTTTAGCATCAATATTGTAATGTTTTATTACGCCAAGTTTTTTGGCCTTTGCTGCAATTGCTTTAGCGTCATCTCCCTGTCCTACATCAACTGTAATGGTAATGACATCCATTTCATGTTTCTCTTGAAGATACTTTACCACTACTGATGTATCCAGTCCACCTGAAAATGCTAAAACTGCCTTTTCTTTCATTGAGCACCTGTCTGATAGTCTTTGCGCTTTTATTTTTTGTGTTGTCTATCTAAAATAGTAATTTCATAAGAATTTTCATGACGGTTCATTTTTTGAACAAGAAATTTTCCTACTAGCTTGAGCTAAAATCCGAACATTATTTATCCGTCTAATATAACGCTGTTTTATGAAAATTAAAAGTATGATAATTATTGGAATTGTAGTAATTATTTCCATTGGACTTTCTACTATACTCTTTGAATCATCTGATGCTAAACAAGAATCAAAAATTAGAATAGCATTTTTTCCAAATATTGGGCACTTAATTCCAATCGTCGGTTCTGAAAAAGGGATGTTTTCAAACAGCTTTGATGATCAAACTGTAATTGAAACGCATTTGTTTGATAGTGGTCCTCAAGTAATAGAGTCCATGTTTGCAAAATCTATTGACCTTGCATATGTTGGCCCAGGTCCTGCAATAAACGGTTTTGTACAATCCGAAAAAAATGATCTAAAAATTCTTGCAGGTGCTGCAAGTGGCGGTGCAAGCTTTATTGTGCATCCAAATTCAAAAATTAATTCAATAAATGATGTATCAGGAAAAAGGATTGCAGCCCCCCCAATAGGAAATTCACAAGATGTCTCTCTTCGAACTTATTTGTCAGAAAATAATTTAAAACCAGTTGAAAAAGGCGGTTCAGTTGTAGTATTAAATACAGCGAATCCAGAAATTTTTACTTTATTTGCAAAGGGGGATATTGATGCAGCTTGGGTTCCAGAGTCTTGGGCAACAATTCTAATTCAAGAACTTAATGGCACTCGTTTATTTTATGAAGAAGATTTATGGCCAAACAAACAATTTGCCTCAGTTTTATTGATTGGACGAGCTGATTTTATTGAATCACATCCCCAAATCATTCAAGCATGGATAGTTTCTCACAAGGATACAGTTACTTGGATAAACAATAATCCAGAAGATTCAAAATTAATTTTTCAGCAATTCATTAAAAAAACATTAGGAAGATCTTTGCCTGAAAAAATAATTAATGATTCATTTTCTAATATAGAAATTACATCTGATCCAATTGCAGATTCCGTCTACACTTTTGCACAGCGTGCTGACGCACTAGGATATTTGGGACGACACGGTTATGACCTGGATGGACTTTTTTATAATCCGGACTCTAAAGGTGACGATAAATGACAAAATTAGAAGCAAAAAACATTGTGAAATATTTTCAGCATGATGGACACACACTAAAGGCTATTGATGGTCTAAATCTCAAAATAAATGAAGGGGACTTTGTGTGTTTGGTTGGTCCATCTGGATGTGGCAAGTCAACTTTTTTAAGAATTGCAGCTGGACTGTCTTCTCCTGAAGAGGGAGAAATTTTCTTTGATGGTAAACCCGTAACTACAACTAGCCCTGAAAGAATTATGGTTTTTCAGGAGGGTGCATTATTTCCATGGCTTAAGGTAATTGATAATGTTGAATTTGGACTAAAAATTGCAGGAATTCCAAAACAAAAACGCCGAGAGATATCCCAACGATATTTGGATATGATGCAGCTAACAAAATTTGCAGATTCTTATACATTTCAGCTTTCAACTGGTATGAAACAAAGAGTAGCAATAGCGCGAGCCTTAGCTATGGATCCAGATGTCTTGTTGATGGATGAGCCTTTTGCTGCACTTGATGCACAAACTAGAGATCTTCTTTTAGTAGAGCTGCAATTAATTTGGGAAAAAACTAAAAAAACTATTATTTTTGTAACCCATAATGTTGCAGAAGCCGTAGTTCTCGGAAACAAAGTAATTGTATTAACCCATAGGCCCTCATCTGTAAAAAAAGAAATAACAATTGATTATAGAAGACCAAGATTAATTGAGGATGAACATCTTTCAAAATACCAAAAAGAGATCCTAGGTGAGTTACGTCCAGAGGTAAAAGATAAAAGTTCAGGTAATTGACTTGGTAAATAAAACAATTACAAAAAAAATCTCATTTTATGTTGGGCTAGTCATAGTATGGCAGATTATTGCCTCTGTTGACATTTGGCCTAATACTATTTTCCCATCTCCAGTGGAGGTAGTAGAAGACCTTGTTTTTACTGCCTCTGATGGAAGTTTGTTTTATGGTATTGGAACAAGCATGTGGCGTCTAATTGTAGGCTTGTCAATTGCAATAGTTGGCGGCATGACTCTGGGAATTTTTATGGCGCGAGTTAAAACTGTAAACCAAACCATAGGCTCATTGGTTTTAGGATTGCAATCAATTCCATCTGTTGCCTGGGTTCCACTTGCAATACTTTGGTTTGGTCTAACTGATTCAGGAATAATTTTTGTTACCACTGTTAGCTCAATTTTTGCAGTTACAATTAACACCTATACAGGAGTTAAACATATTGATCCAAATTTCATTGATGCTGCGCGTAATATGGGCGCTAAAGGAACTCAACTTATCACAAATGTTTTGATACCTGCTGCATTTCCACATATGATATCGGGATTTAAACAAGGATGGGCATTTGCATGGCGAGGAGTAATTGGTGCAGAACTCTTGTTTTCATTTCTTGGCTTAGGTTTCTTACTAAATGTTGGACGCCAACTCTCAGACGTATCCCAAGTAATTGCAATAATGCTTATCATATTGGGAATAGGAATTTTAGTTGATGGATTTGTTTTTAAAAGAATTGAAAATAAGGTCATGTTTAGATGGGGCCTGCGTTAGTTTCTGATTCTCAAATACACTATTTTTTTATCTTCAATGAGACTAAAAATCCAGAAATAATTACTATTATTGCAAAATACATGACATATTCATATTGAAAATAAAATGCAATAGAACCGGCAATTACTGGACCAATAGTTGTTGCAATTGATAAAGTTGAGCTAAATATTCCAGTTGATGTAGATTTTGGATTATTATCCATTAGATGAAAGTTCCCCCCTATGAATAAAAATGCCCATGTTGCACCAACTAGTGACATAAACGGTATTGCCATCCACCATTCAGTAATTGCCGCCAATCCAATGAAAACAAATGTAGTTAGTCCTATTCCAATTTTAAATTTTAAAACATTGTTTATGTTTATTTTACTTGCCATCAAATTCATAATTATAAAGGCAGTCAGGGTGTTTGATACATAAACAATTGAAATCTCATAAAGCTGTGCACCTAATTTTTCCATAAGCATTAGTGGTAATATGGTCCATACTGCGGCTGCACCAATATGTCTCATTAATAATGATAAAAACAAAAATCTATTTTTTGAAATAACTTTTTTTGTAGTTCCTGGCTCTAGTTCTTTTTTAGAAACAAAATTTGGTAGCTTACAAGTCACAATCAAACCAGCCACAAAAAAACCCGCACTAATCAAAAAGATTAATTTTTCATCATTTGCAATTCCAGCTGCTACTATTCCTGCTAGCCAACCTAATGCCTGAAAAGAAATAACAGATGCAACTTTGGCTTTTACTTTTCCAGATTCATAAGAATATGCAATCATGGCAGGAATCATAATTCCTGTTGCAACTCCTGCACCAATTCTTGCTAATAACAATAGTATTGTGTCGTTTGCAAAATAGTGTAATCCAAAGGTAATTGCACATCCTACAAATCCTGCACGAATGAATAGTAATCTGACTCCTTTTTTATCTGAAACCCTTCCAAAATAAATCTCTGATAAAATCTGCGCAAAACTAAAGGATGCTACAATTACTCCAATTTCAAATAGAGAGTCTGTAACCCCTCGTGCTATTATTGGCATGAAAACAAAAATTATTGCTACTCCAGCATGTTGAAAAAAAGTAGTACTTCTAACTAAATTATTTATGCTTAAATTTTGCAAAATTACCAAAAAACCATTAATTTCTTACCTAATTTGAAATATGCTGGTAAGAAATTCACATAAATGTGAATTCATTGTACTTTGCAAATAAATTAAACTTGAATTCATTAAAATAAAGTTATAGATTTGACTGTTAGAGAACCATTTTTAGAAGCATTGGAAAAGAGGATTCTTCTTTGCGATGGTGCCATGGGCACTGAAATTCAAAAATTTAATCCTACCCCAAAAGATTTTCCTGATGGCAAGGATGGATTTAATGATGGTTTAATAATTACTAAACCAGAATGGATAAAAAAAATCCATAAAAGCTATCTGGATGTAGGATCTGATTGTATTGAAACAAATTCTTTTGGTTCTAACAAATTAAAGTTAGATGAATATGGATTTGGAGATAAAACAGTTGAATTTAATAAAAACATTGCAAAGCTTGCAAAAGATATTGCTTTAGAATATACTGACAAACCACGCTATGTCATAGGTTCAATGGGGCCTACTGGATATCTGCCTAGCTCAAATGATCCTGATCTAGGACAAAAACCATTAGAAGAAATAAAAAATGCTTTTGAATTGCAAGCTGAAGGTCTTATCCTTGGCGGAGTTGATGCACTGCTTATTGAAACAAGTCAGGATATTTTAGAGGTCAAACTTGCCATTGAAGGATGTCATAATGCAATTTCTAAAACAGGAAAAAAAGTTCCAATTATTGCAAATGTCACTTTAGACCAATATGGAAAGATGTTACTTGGAACAAACATTCAAGCAGCATATACTACTGTAGCTGATATGGGAATTGATGTTTTTGGATTAAATTGTTCTACAGGTCCAATTGAAATGACATCAAGTGTAAGATGGTTAAATGAACAAAATGATCACAAAATACTTGTTATTCCAAATGCAGGAATGCCTGAAAATGTTGGAGGAAGGGCAGAATACAAAATGACTCCAGATGACATGGCAAAAACATTAAAAGATTTTATTTCAAAATATGGAAAAATTAGAATTATAGGTGGTTGTTGTGGTACAAATCCTCAACATATAGCTATGCTCAGGAGAGTAATTGATGAAAAAGCTTAATCTAAGTAGGGTTAAGTATTTAGAAAAATCGCAATAATTAGTTACATTGATTCCAAGAGTTAGTTCCGCATTAAAAGCAGTTGACATTAAGCAGATTCCTCCACCATTAATTATAGGTGAGCGAGTAAACACACAAGGCTCACGTAAAGCAAAACAGCTTGTACTCAATGATGATTTTGATGGATTAGTTGATTTGGCTAGATCTCAAGTTGAGGAGGGCTCTCATTGTCTTGATGTGTGTGTTGCAACTACAGAAAGAGCAGATGAAAAAGATTTCATGTTAAAACTTGTAAAAAAAATCAGTTTAGAAGTAGAAGCTCCATTAGTTATCGATTCAACTGATCCTGATGTAATAGCTGCAGTTTTAGAGCAAATTCCAGGAAAACCAATCATAAATTCAATAAATCTAGAAGGAGATGGAACTCGTTTTCAAAAATTAGCCCCACTAATGGCAAAGTATGGGGTTCCAGCAATAGCCTTGTGTATTGGTCCAAAGGGGATGGCAAAAACTCCTCAAGAAAAACTACAAACGGCTAAACTATTACTTGAAACAGGGAAAAAATACGGATTAAAACCTGAACAATTTATTTTTGATGTACTTACGTTTACTTTGGCAACCGGCGAGTCTGAATTTATTGATGCTGGAAAAAACACTCTAGAAGGAATTAAACTTGTCAAAGAAAATTTTCCACAATCGTTTACCGTTCTTGGTTTGAGCAATATTAGTTTTGGATTAACTCCTTATGCAAGAAAAATTGTAAACTCTGTATTTTTGTATCATGCAGTGAAGGTAGGTCTTGATTGTGCTATAGTAAATGCAAAAGAGATAATTCCTTATGGTGATATTGAGGAAAAAGAAAAAAAACTAGCGGAGGATTTAATTTTTAACGCACATCCAGACGCACTATCAAACCTTATAGAATATTTTGAAAAAACAGAACCACAAGCTGCCACTGCTTCAAAAAAAGTTGACATAAATCCTTCTTGGGATGCAGGCACAAAATGTAACTTTAGAATAGTTAACCGACTAAAAGATGGAATTCAAAATGATGTAGTAACTGCTATTGCAGAAAAAATATCTAAAATAGATTTACTCGTAAAAAAAGAAGGAAATCTAGAACTTAATGCACCAAAAGAGATTACTCATGATGGGGCAATCAAGACATTAAATGAAAATTTACTTCCGGCAATGAAAGAAGTTGGAGATAAATTTGGAGCGGGGGAAATAATTTTGCCATTTGTTTTAAAATCAGCTGAATGCATGAAAGCTGCAGTAAATGAGCTTGAAAAATACTTGTTAAAAGAAGAAGGGACTAGTAAAGGAAAGTTAGTTTTAGGAACCGTTTATGGTGATGTACATGATATAGGAAAAAATCTTGTAAAAACAATTTTTGAAAACAATGGTTATACTGTGTACGATCTTGGTAAACAAGTTCCATTACAAAAATTTCTAGAAAAAATAGACGAAGTAAAACCAAACGCTGTAGGTTTATCTGCACTTCTTGTATCAACATCAAAACAAATGCAATTTTTTGTAGATCATGCAAGAAAAAATAACATGACAATCCCAATTTTATGCGGAGGAGCTGCAATTAATTCAAACTACATAAATCGGATTGCAAAAGAAGACGGTATATACGAATCTGGAATGTTTTATTGTAATACAATGTTTGAGGGATTAAAAACAATGGACAAGTTAGTTTCTAATGAAAAAGATGTTCTAATCAAAACTTGGAAGGAAAAATTACAAAAATGGAAAGACACATCAACAGATTCTATCGAGACTGCAAATATTCCTAAGAGTGATATAAAACCAGTATCGCCCCCTACTGCTCCCAGTTTTAATCACCCAATTAGAATAAAATCAAATCAAATCAACTTTGATGAAATATGGAAACTAATTGACAAAAAATCTCTCTTTAAATTATCATGGGGTCTGAGAGGAAAAGCAGGAGAAGATTCTGAAGAAGAGCATGAAAAATTACTAGAACAATGGAAAAAACGAATCTATGAAAACAATCTATTTGAACCACAGGCAGTATATGGATATTTTAAATGTCATAATAAAGATGGAAAATTAATTGTAGAGTCTAAAGATGATGAAAAATTAACATTTGAATTTCCTCGCTCTTCTAAAACTAAACATCTATGCCTTTCTGATTATTTTGGCAAAGATGATGTAATAGCTTTTCAATCAGTGACTGTTGGAAACAAAGTCCCAGAAGTTATTGAAAAATGGAACAAAGAAGACAAGTATACTGATGCATATTATCTCCATGGGTTAGCAGTAGAATTTGCAGAGGCAATGGCTGAATGGATTAATAGAAAAATAAGATCAGAACTTCATCTAGGAGAAAAACGAGGATTAAGATACAGTTGGGGCTATCCAAGCTGTCCTGACATTCTACAACACAAATTAGTATGGAAGCTTCTTGAACCAGAAAAATCTGATATGACCCTGACCGAGTCTGGTCAAATCGTTCCTGAACAATCAACTGCAGCAATGATTGTTCATCATCCTGATGCAGAATACTTTGTTTTATAATTTGCCAAGAATTTCCTTTGCAAAATTAAAATCATTTGGCGATGTTATGAGAACTTCTCCTGTGATTTGATAAATCTCTTTGATAAAATCAATTATGGAATTCTTGTATTCAGACCAATCCAATTTGAGAAATTGAGCTGATTTTTCATTTTTTTCTGACGGTAGTAATACACAGGGGATAATCTTAAACCCACTTGGTTTTAGTTTATCAGAAATTTTTGAAACCTCGTCAACTGAATGAATAACTTGTGTGATAAATCCAGTTGGTTCAGCCTCTATTTTTTTTTGAATCTTTTCAAAGTTTGGATTATTAGGTAATGAAAGATAAAAATCCATTTTTTTATCAAAACCCAAGTCTTTAAAATATTTGACAGTTTCACTAGGGATTAATCCTGAATCCCTTTGTTCATTTTGAGAAGGATCTCCTTTTAGAATTAAAACTCCGTTTAATTTGTTTGAAACAATTTCTTCCATTAATTTACTAATTACACTTAGTGTTTTGTCTCTTACCCGCAAACTTGTTGTAATTTCCATTTTTTCATTTGATTTTCTAATTAATGCACCAGTAGTAACAGGAGATATCCTAGGAACTCCTAAAACTGAATCAGTAAAATGAATTCCAGCACATTTAGATTCTATTTCAGAAACTCTAAATTTCACTACTTCTAAAAGTTTTTCAGTTTCTTCATCTGATAAACTAGTTTCCTGATTAATTTTGGGGGGATTGATTTCGTACCTAATGCCCATTAGAATGCTTCAAATTTACTTGATTAAAACCTTTGAACGAAAAAAATCTATACGATGTGATAGTTTTCTTATAACATGGACAAAAACATTCTCAAAGAACAACTATCAAGTAAAATATTTCCAGAACCACTTCATGATGGAAAAACAAAACTTGCGTCAGTACTTGTTATAATTTATGGAGATGAACCTAAAATTATAATGATTGAAAAATCTAAAAAATTAAACATTCATGCAGGCGAAATTGCTTTTCCTGGCGGAAAATGGATTAAAGATGATAATGATTTACTAGATACAGCTCTTCGTGAGACACGAGAAGAAATTGGTTTGAATATTTCAAGAAAAAACATCATAGGACAATTTGAAAATGTCGTCACTCTTAATTCCGGTTTTACAATTTCTCCATTTTTATCAATTCTTGATGATGTCAAACCCCTAAAAACAAATGCTGAAATAAAGTCTGTTTTACACATGCCGCTGATTCCATTACTGCGTACATTAAAAGATGATAAAGACCCAAATCATAAATCAATTCAAGAGATGTACACATTTACTTTTAATGATAAAGTGGTTTGGGGGGCTTCTGCTAGAATATTAAAACAGATTGTAAATCGTTTATCCATCTGAGATTCATTTAAAAAGAGCTTGGCGTGCCTGAATTTTTATGGCAGCTCGAAAGCCCTCTGGAAGAAAAATTCGATTAATAAAAAAACGAAAGCAAGCGTCTGCTGTACCCGCATGGGTTATTTTAAAAACAAAAAGAACCGTAAGAACTAATCCAAAGAGAAGAGCTTGGAGATCAACAGACGTCGAGGTAGGTTAGATGTCTCAAGAACTTGAACGTGTTTATACAATTAATTTAGGAAAGGTTTTGCTCACTCCAAATAATCAAAGAGCTAAAAGAGCCATTAACATGATAAAAGAATTTGCAAGGCACCACATGAAAACTGAAGAAATCAAAATTGAGGAGACTTTGGGTCATTTAATCTGGAAGCGAGGAATAAAGCATCCCCCAAGAAAAATTCGAGTAAGTATGAAAAAAACAGACGAAGGATTTGTATTAGTATCCCCATATGAAGAAGAAATAGCGGAAGTAACTAAACCAAAACAAGAAAAAACTCCTGAAGTAGAAGAGAAACCTGAATCTGGCTCTAAAGAAATTGAAACTAGTGAGATAAAAAAGGAAACTGAAACAAAAAAGTCTGAACCTAAAGAATCAAGGGAACCTAAACCAAAACCTAAAGAGTCAAAACCAAAACCTAAAGAGTCAAAACCAAAACCTAAAGAGTCAAAACCAAAACCTAAAGAGTCAAAACCTAAATCCTCAAAAAAGGAATCATCTAAAAAGCAAACTCCTAAAAAGAAATCTAAATAAAAAATTCTATTCTAATTGATATAATTCTGATTCGAAATCAATACTGCATTCTGGTTGTTCCCAATCAAGAGTTTTTTCTTGTGAAATAACACTTAAAGGATCATATTTATCAAAATGTGTCTCACCTTGAATAGAAGACAGCATAATTACTTTAGATTTTTCAGCAGTGCCAAATGATGGACTAACACTAGTATTTTCTTGATTAAAAACAGTACTTGCAATATTAGTAACAGAGTTTAAGACTCCAACTGGAATGTTTTCTCCTCCCAATATATACAAAATAGAACGCTTTATGCTATTTGGAGGCGCATCCTCGTAAAGCATTCTTAAAGAATCTTTAAATGAATCCTCTACATTAGGCACATCTTTACTTGTAGACAAAATGCTAGTCGCTTCTGGAATTGATGTAGTTTCTAATGATCTAATCACATTCCAAATTGCAGCATTTGAAATATTATGACATGCTATTGGACTTAAATCAGGATTACTATCAAGCAAAGCATCATTGTCTAAGACAATGGTGCATCCAGAATATTCTCGTATTCTTTTTAAAGAAATGCCTGATTGGAATATTCTATCTTTTTCGAATTTAAAAGGCATAATTGTAAAGGATAATACATTTTTGTTTTCCTCCTTACAAAGATGTGACACAACAGGGCCTAAAGCCGAACCTGCTTTTCCGGCTAAATTTGCCAGGATGACTATAGTGGAATATTTTGATATTTGATTTTTAATACTCTCAGAATCCTCATATGCTGCTCCTCTAATTAATTGGACTGATGGATTTACTACAGATTTTGTAGAAATTTTGATAGATTTACAATCGGAATCCAGGTCTTTTTGGTCATTACTAATTAAAAGGCAATCTGATTTTAACAGATCTTTTGCTTTAGTGGCCAGTTTTGTGCCTACTCCGCCAATGCCTACAATTAGAATTGGTTCTGATAGCTGAAAACTCATTATTCCTATTCTATCAAATACGATAAAAAACCTTCTTACGTAATTTTTATCCAATCTTCGATCTAAAAATTTTAACTTATGATCGCACCAAGTAAACTATTTTCTAACACATCAATAATTGTAACCTTGTGTTTTTGCCCTAACTTGACAAAGTCTTTTACAAAAATGGGTTTGTATGCAAAGTTTCTTCCTCTTACACCTTCTTCAAATCTCTCATTAAATAGGACATTTCCAGTCCAGCCTATCCATTTTAGGTTATTTTCATGTGATATTCTCTTTGAAAGATTGTAGATATGTTTACTTCTTCTTTTAACTTCTGATACGTCAATCTGTTTCCACGTGGCAGCCTCTGTGCCTGGCCTCTGACTATACTTTGAGAGATTAATTACATCGGGTCTTGTTTCCTCAAGTAATCGGACAGTGTCCTCAAAGTCTGCCTTACTTTCTGAAGGAAAACCAACAATCACATCAGTAGAAATTGTAAAATTTACGAATTTACTCCTAAATTTTTTCACTGTATCTCTAAAGGTTTTTGCAGTATGTCCTCTCTTCATATCATTTAGTACCTTATCATTTCCACTTTGAACAGGGATATGAAGAAATTTGTAGACTTTATCATTTTCAAATGATTTTAATAGATTCTCAGAAATTCTTGGCATGTACATTGGATTTAGCATCCCGACCCTAATTTTGAATTCATGAGATATCTCTGACACTGAATCAACCAATTTAGGAAGATCTTCTCCAATATCAAACCCATAACACCCATT
Organism: Nitrosopumilaceae archaeon; assembly: GCA_042138025.1. Taxonomy (GTDB): domain Archaea; phylum Thermoproteota; class Nitrososphaeria; order Nitrososphaerales; family Nitrosopumilaceae; genus CSP1-1. The sequence continues at coordinate 12,502 of JBHIUZ010000025.1, forward strand.
ATCTGTAGATGATAACCAAATTTCTTTACAACCATCTGCTAATTCAATGTTAATCTGTCTTACAATATCTCCAATTCTAAAACTTGTCAAATCTCCTTTCGATAATTTTGTTTGGCAAAACGTACATTCGCTCATACATCCTGTAGCTATTTCTACAATGCCAACCACCGGATTTAGTCGAACCTTTGGTAACCCTACTTTAGATAAATCAGTATCTTCAAGTGCTATAGTTTTTTTTCCACCTAATGTAGAATCTATAACTGAAATCGTTTTTCCAAGAGAATTTGGACCTAACATACTTGCATTTTTAGAAAACTTTTGAACGGTGGTTTGTTCTGCCTTAGGTAAGCATCCTGCAACAACTAGCGGTTTTGTTTTTAACTGATTTATGCGATAAATCATCTTATTTGCAGTGGCATCTTTTACCGAACAAGTTACAATAAGATTCAAGTCTGATTCTGAGGAATTTTTTGCTAATGTATGTCCTCCATTAACAATTAATCCTGAAATCATCTCAGAATCTGCAAAACTTGCTGAACACCCATAAGCTTCAACCCAAATTTTTGCCATTTAGTTTTTTTATCCTAAAAGTTCCTTGAGTTCTTTATTAGTTAATAATTTCTGTGATAAAACTAATTCCTTTATCGTTTTTCCAGACTTTAAAGATTCTTTGAATAATTCAGCTGATTTTTGATATCCGATTTTTGGTGCAAGCAAAGTTACAATGACTGGACTATTTTCAATATTTTCTTGTAATTTATTTTTATTAGCTGAAAGACCATCAATTAGATTTGTTGAAAAAATTGGAACAAAATTATTTAGCATATCCGTAGATTCTAAAACACATTTTAGCATTCCTGGTAGCATTACATTGAGTTCAAATTGGCCCGCTTGGGCTGCAAATGCAACTGCTGAATCATTTCCAATTATATTAAAACAAATCATATTCATACATTCAGCAAGAGATGGATTGACTTTTCCAGGCATTATAGATGACCCTGCATGAACTGCAGGAATTCCAATCTCTGATAGTCCAGCAATTGGTCCTGAAGCCATTAATCTAATATCATTTGAAAGTTTGTTGATCTCAATTGCCAAGTTTCTTAAAGTAGATGAAACATTTGCCACTGCAAATTTACTTTGTAATGAATACTGCATATCTTTTTCAGGTTTTAAAGGAAGTTTTGAAATTTTTCCTAGTTCAATAATTGCAATTTTTCTATATCCTTTTGGTGCATTTGCACCAGATCCAACTGCAGTACCTCCTAGGGATACATTTTCTAATTCCTTACTAGCAATCACTAATGCATTTTTGGCTTTCGTAATAGAAGTAGCATATGCTCCAAACTCACTACCCAAAGTTACTGGTAAGGCATCCATTAAATGAGTTCGACCAATTTTTTTAAAGCTTGAAAAAGTCCTTGCTTTATGATTTAAAGATTTGATTAATCCTTCTAGTACCGAAATAGTTTTTTTGAGATTCATAAGTATTGCAACATGCATAGCAGTTGGAAAAGTATCATTACTTGACTGGGACATATTTACATGATCATTAGGGTGAATGTACTCATACATTCCTAATTTTTTTCCAATTTCTTTTAGAGCAACATTAGCTATTACCTCATTAGTATTCATATTAAAAGCAGTACCTGCCCCAGAGTTTATTGCGTCTACTACAAACTGATCATTAAATTTTCCAGATAATATTTTATCACACGCATTAATGATTGCTTTGCCACGTTTTTTATCAATAGCCCCAACTTTTAGATTGGCTAGGGCAGCTGATCTTTTTATCATTACAAAAGCCTTAATCAAATTCTCGTGGCAAGGATTTCCAGTTACATGATATTGTTTTATAGCCCTGCCTGTAAAGGGTCCATAATACGCATCAGATGGAATTTTTACAGTGCCTAACGAATCCCGATCTATCCTTATTTTCAAGCCAGATTTTGCTTATACCATCTACTATTCATTCTTTTTCAGAAATTTTATTTGTTTAGTGTTTTGAATTTGACTAAAATCGATATATTCACTGAGATTAACTCGATTCAATGAATAAACGCTATAGCATGATATTCACTATTGCGGCAGTTGCAATAATTGGAGTAACACTACTTGCAAGCCCAACAGCTCAAACTCAGATAGAGTCTTCACAAAAAACTTTGAGTGCCACTGATGACCCACTTCAAAAAATACATGATTTAGGAGGATTGGTCCCTAGAATGCCAAGTGCATTTGCAAGTATAACTCAAGATAAAGCAATGGAATTAGAATCTCAAGGACATAAAATTGTAGAATTTAACATATTTGCAAAAAGCGTTGATCTGCCTATCATGGGTCATACTGTTAATAATCCAAAAACATACAAAGCAATGACATTTAACGAACAGGTTCCAGGACCAACTCTGCGAGTAACTCAAGGAGATATCGTCAAAATGACCTTATGTATTCCAGATGATGAAATTGTACAACACAGTATAGACATGCATGCTTCTCAGACTACAGCTTTAGATTTTGGAGCAACTCAAATTGGAGAATGTAGAGTTTACACTTACATTGCAGAGTATGCTGGTGTCTTCAAGTATCATTGTGAAGGAATTAACTTGGCTGCAATGGATCAACATGTACTATCTGGTATGTATGGTATTACAATTGTAGATCCAATTGCAGGATACAAAAAAGTTCTCGTAGAAAAAATGGGTGCTGAAAACGGTGAGGTAAAACTAGATAGACAATTTTATTCACCAGATGCTTTAGAGTTTCAGCTAATGTATTCGCAGCTTTACCTAGATGCAAATGGAAACTATGATCAGGCATCTATGTTTAAGCACAATCAAGTACTACACACAATTAACGGAATGTCACTTGGTTATGTACCAAATGAAGGTCATAATGAACTGATTATGGGTGATGCAAAAAAGAACATATTTGTTTTACAGCCTTGGAACTCAGCAGACCTTGCACAATATCAATCTCAATTAATGTTTATTCCACTTGGTGAACATGTGAGATTGTTTGTTGAAAACCAAGCAAACGAACCATTATACTTCCATATTGTTGGTGAAATACTTGACAGAGTTGTTCAATCAAACTTTGTTCAAGCAAAAGGTCAAGACACTCATTTAATCGGAGGCTCTCAAGGAGCAATTGTAGATGTAATCTTTGATGAACCAGGTGTGTATGCTGCAGTCAACCATGACTATGCAGCAATATTTCAAGGTGCTGCTGCATTATTTGTTGCAGGAGATCCATTTGCATTAAATGAAAAATTGGGTACAAATGCAAAATCATATGCTGAATTACTTGGAAATCCAAGTGATTCAATTCCGCCACTTGGAAAAAACAGCAAAGAACATCCAATGGTTAACGTACATGGGTTGTATACTGACAATCGTGCAAGTGAAATAAAAGAAATGATAGAAGACAATAGCTTTTGGGTTCAGGATTTTCGCTGACCTAAAATCATCTTTTTATTTTTTCAAAAACTAAGTTTTTAAAAACTAATTATTTACAACAAAATGATCATCCGTTTTTTAATTTTTGAAAAATTCTCGTTTAATTTTGCTTCTACAACCAATTTTTTGTTGAAAATAAGGGGAATTATTATATAACCTATGAAAAGCACTCGATTCCATGAATAAGCGATACAGCATGATATTTACTATTGCTGCAGTTGCAGTAATGGGTGCTACGCTATTCGGAAGCACATACACACAAACCCAAATCGCAGGACAAAGCCTCGAAGTCTCAAAAACAGACATTGACGCTTTGCAAATGATCCACGATATGGGCGGTTTACAACTCGTAATGCCTCAGGCATTTGCAGAGACTGATTGTGGTGTACTAGAACAAAGTGGAAGAAAAGTTGTTTCATTTAATCTCACTGGAGAAAGTGTTACACTACCAATTATGGGTGGTAAAACATACAATGCAATGACATTCAACCAACAAGTTCCAGGACCAACCTTGAGAGTTACTCAGGGTGATGTTGTAAAAATGACCTTAACTATCCCAAGTGGTGAAGTTACTGCTCATGGAAACGACATGCATGCATCACAAATGTCAGCAACAAACTTTGACTCCATTAATCCTGGAGAATCAAAGACATATTGCTATATTGCAGAGTCTGCTGGTGTTTTCAAATACCATTGTTCTGGTGTTCATTTAGTTGGAATGGACCAACATGTTCTTTCAGGCATGTATGGAATCGCCATAGTAGATCCAGCTAATGGATACAAAAAACTAATGGTAGAAAAAACGAGCGGTAGTGGCAAGTTAGATCGAGTATTCTATGATGCAGAAGCACTGGAGTTTACAATACAATATCAACAATTGTATTTGACCCCAGAAGGAAATTATGATGCAGGAGCAATGTTCCAACATCATAACACTGCAACCACTGTAAATGGAATGCAATTTGGATATGTACCAAATGGTGTTCATAACGCACTAATTATGGGCGATGCAAAAAAGAACATCTTTGTTGCACAACCATGGAATTCACTTGATCTCAAACAATACCAATCTCAACTTATGTATGTTGAAACTGGTCAACATGTAAGACTGTTTGCAGAAAATCAAGGAAATGAGCCAGTCTACTTCCACATCGTTGGAGAGATTTTGGATCGAGTTACTCAAGGTAACCGAGTTCAATCAGCAGCTACTGAGACATGGATGCTTGGTGGTTCACAAAACATGATTGTTGATTTGGTATTTGATGAACCAGGTGTTTACGCACTTGTTAATCATGACTATGCCGCAATTTACACAGGCGCAGCTTCAATCTTTGTTGCAGGAGATCCATTTGGATTGAATCCAAGATTAGTTGCAGCAGGTGTAATCCCATCACCAGTTCCTTCATATGCATATGCATTAGGAAATCCAAGTGATGCAGTACCTCCAATGGGCAAAAACAGCATTGCACATCCAGCAATCAATGTTCATGGTTTGTATACAGACGAGCGTGCAGCCGAAATAGAAGCAAGTGGCGCAATTCCATTGTGGAAAGTTGTTCCAACTCTACCCCCAATTTAGGTAGAAACACCCACATCTTTTTCTATTTTTTATATTTTTTTAAATTATACCGATATAATACCCTCTTTAATCAAGTATTCCAAAGACTTTACATATTCTTGATCAGATATTTTTCCATCAATCCACCAACCCGTGCTAATCTTTATCCACTTGGGTATTCTTACTTCGCCAACATTTTTTTGATTTTCAGCATTTGGTATTACAATAATATTTTCCTTAATTAAAAATTCAATTCCATTTGCAAATTCTTTTTCTGAAATAGAACCATTATACCAATACTTTGAATACTCTCTAATCCAAAAAGGAATCACTATATTCCCACTATCAATTAATTCAAATTCTAAAATGTCGATAATTCCTGAATATTCTATTTCAATTGTATATTTACCAAGTGGATAAACCGTTTCTTCAAATGGATATGGTGAAGTAACAACTGTTTTTAATTCTGTGATAGCTATTGGAATTGGACTGCTTCTTTTTTTAGATTCATCAATAATGTACATCGTTGCAAATTCCCCTGTTATTTCTGAAACTTCAATAGTAAAAGAAAATAAATCTCCATAACTATAGATTTTTTTTTCGGTGTAGATATTAACAGTTTGAGCTGCATAAATATTTGGAATTGATGAAATTATCATACTAGTTATTAAAAAAATACTTGATATTTTTTTGAAATTTAACAATTAAATTCACCAATATCTCCATTCATAGTTTCCCAAAAATATAATCCTGAATATTGTTTTGTAACAGTATATGGAATTATTCCTAGTATTGGTGTTTCAAATTCTGTAACAATCATTAATTTTCTGGGATCAATTCGCTCTGGCGCAGCACCACTGAAAATTCCATCAAAGTGTAATGCAAGATACTGTGCCTCTGGAAATGATTCTGAAGAAAATGTACCATTAATTATTACTGATGAAATGGGTGATATATTAATTGGGTTACTACTAAATTTGCCTTTATTGTTTGAATCAAAATATGTAATTATATTCAATTTGTTAAAATTTACAAAAAAAGGAGAAGGATTACAAATTAAAATTTTACCCTCACTTATCATATCAAAAAATCTAAAACCATCTTCACTGGTATCATGAATTTGTAGTTGATTTACTGCATAGATATTCCAACCAGAATATACAAATGGAATTACTATAGCAATTGATGCAATAATTACAATTACCGTATGTTTATCCATTTTGAATCTCAAATAGCATTCAGAACTAACGTTTTTTCTACTTTTGGTTCTAATAACTCAAAATGATTATATTCAGTGAGTAAAGGCTCACTTGCATGGGATTTGATGAATCTGTTTTAATTTGTGATCAGGTTAATCCAATTTTAAATAAAATATTAGAAGAAAACGATTTAAAAATTACTTATAATCCAGAAATTACTCCTGAACAAATTAAAGAAACAATTGGAGAATTTAACATTGTAATAGTTAGAAGTAGAACTAAACTCACAAAAGAACTGATAGATAAGGCAAATAATTGTAAAATAATTGCACGTGTAGGTGTTGGACTGGATAATATTGATTTAGATGCAGCTAAAGCAAAAAACATTCGTGTGATAAATGCAGTAGAAGGTGCTATGAATGCTGTTGCAGAGCAAGTTTTAGGTTTAATGTTAGCTCTTGCCAGAAATATTGCAAGAGCTGACCGTGAAATTCGAAAAGGTAACTGGCTTAAAAAAGAATTGATGGGTTCAGAGCTTAAAGGAAAATACTTGGGAATTGTTGGATTAGGAAATATAGGCAAACGACTGGGAAGACTGGCCAGGGCTTTAAACATGAATATTATTGGGTATGATGTAATTCCAATTGATGAAGAATTTTCTAAAGAAGTAGGTTTGATGAAAACTGATTTAGATACTTTATTACAAAGCTCTGATTATGTTTCATTACACGTTCCATTATTGGATTCAACATATCATCTCATTAATGCTAAAAAATTATCCACAATGAAAAAAACTGCATGTATTATTAATACCTCTAGAGGAGGGGTAGTTGATGAAGAAGCACTTTATGACGCCTTAAAAAATGGTAATTTGGGTGGAGCAGCTTTGGACGTTTTTGAAAATGAACCTGCAACTGATAGTAAACTTACTTCCCTCCCAAACGTAATTTTAACTCCTCATATTGGTGCCCAGACAAAAGAAGCTCAGTCCTTAGCTGCAAATGTTATAGCAGAAAAGATAATACAGATTCTCAGAGGTGTAAT
>JBHIUZ010000026.1:0-19290 GCA_042138025.1 Nitrosopumilaceae archaeon
TTTAGTGCTGCAAATTTATTATCTTCTGGAGGAATTATTTTACCAAAATATTTTTTGAAAATTTCGGGTTGTTCTTTTAATGCAGTGTCAGTATCTAAGAATAAAACACCTTGTTTTGCAAGATCATCTCTTAAATTATGATACACAACTTCTGACTCGTATTGTGCACCAACGCCTGCTAAGAATTTCTTTTCAGCCTCTGGAATACCAAGTTTATCAAACGTAGCTTTTACATCAGCAGGTACATCATCCCAATTTTTTTCAGTTTTCTCAGTTGCTTTTGCATAATAATAGATATTTTGGAAATCAATAACACTTAGATCACCACCCCAAGTAGGCATTGGTTTTTTCATAAAAACTTCATAAGAACGTAATCTAAAATCAAGCATCCATTGAGGTTCATCTTTCATTTTACTTATAGCAATAACAGTATCTTTTGAAAGACCCTTCTTACTAAGATGCACATACAAATCAGTTGAATCTTTAAAATCATATTTTGAATAATCCATATCAAGATTTTCAGTAGTCATACAAAAAATAACTCTGTTATGATATTAATAGCTTCTTCCACCATTACTACTTGTAGATCGGAGTAGGCAGAGCTAAATTAACTTCAATTAATAGGCTAAGCTAATGAAAAAATATTTTTGATTGTTTGAAAAGCTCCTGATACAGTATGAACACTGGCAACGGAGTTTTTTATATTTAGTTTGTTCAGCTCTTCAGAAGTAAAAGGACCAATCGAAACAATTTTTGTTTGATGTAAATTTTTCAATAATGTCTCAACATCATAATCTTTTTTCATTATTTCAATAAATGCTCTAACTGAAGATGCACTTGTAAAAACAATTCCATCTATTTTATTTTCTGAGAATAGTTCACGAAAATGATTCCATTGAGAGGTATCACGAAATGCACATACATCATAAAGATAAAGTTCTTTAACAACTATTCCAATTTTTTCTAAAAGATTTTTTAGAAATGGTGTTGATGCACCGCTTCTTGGTACAATTACCTTTTTCCCAACTGCATTTAACCTAGTAAATATTTCCCCAATCCCTACTGATGAAAAACGTTCTGGCATATAAGCAACTTTAATTCCCTCTGATTCCAAAGCGGTTTTGGTTTTTGGCCCAACTGCAATTACTATAGTGTTTGCAACTGCAAGTTGTAATTTTTCATTCATTGAAATCTTTTTTGCAGAATCAAAGAGAAGTTTAACTGCTTTTGAGCTCATAAAAACCGAATAATCAGGATCATCTTGTTTTATTAATTCAAGAAAATCTTCAACAATTCTTTCTCCTTTCGTCACTAGTTCTATCGTTGGCAATGGAATCGGTATTGCTTTTTCATTTGAAACAAGTTTAACAAACTCGTCAGAGTCTTCTTTAGAACGAGTAATTGCTATCGTTTTTCCTTCCAACATTGTTATTTCCAACCTATAGTTTTTGAAAGATTAACTACCTTACCTATTATAATTATAGAGGGAGGTTTGATTTTGTTTTTAGCAACTAGTTTTGATATATTTGAAACATTTCCAGTAATTATTTTGTGGTTTTTTGTAGTGCCATCTTGAATTACAGCTACGGGTGTTTTTTTGTCCATTCCACCCAGAACTAGGTTTTTACAAATAATTCCTATTCTAGATAGACCCATCATAATTACAATTGTATCAACTGAATTTGCAAGTCTTTTCCATTTTACTTTCTCCTTTGTTTTTAGAGGGTCTTCATGACCTGTAACAAAAACAACGGACGATGCTAATTTTCTATGTGTTAATGGAATTCCAGAATATGTGGCAGAACCAATTCCAGATGTAATACCTGGAATAATTTCAAATTTTATGTTATGTTTTTTTAAGTATTCTGCTTCCTCACCACCTCTTCCAAAAATTATTGGATCTCCTCCTTTTAGTCTAACAACATTTTTTTTTGTTTTTGCATACTTTACCATCAAATCATTAGTGCTCTCTTGATGACGATAGTCATCACCAACTGCCCTTCCAACGTAAACTTTTTTTGTTTTTTTAGGAATCATTGCAAGGATTTTTTTGCTTACCAGTCTATCATAAAGTACAACATCTGATTTTTTGATAAGCTCAACTGCACGTAGTGTAATTAATTTTGAATCTCCAGGTCCTGCTCCAACTAAATATACTGTACCAATCATTTTTTGTTCCACTCTTCTACCTTTTCTCTCCAATTTAATGCAAGTTCATTGACTCCTTGATTGTTTAGCTCTTCACCTACTTGCTTACCTAATGCATATGGATTATTTTTGTCACCACTCTTTTCTATAATAATAGATTTTTTTCCATCAATAGAATATACTGCAACTGTTAGTTTCAAATCATTACCAATTATTTCTGCATATGCACCTACAGGAAACCTACATCCAGATTCTACAAATTTAGATAATGCTCTTTCTGATTCTATTTTTATTCTAGAATCTGCATCTTCAATTTTTTTTAACATTGAAATTGTGTTAACATCATCACTTCTACTTACAATTCCCAATGCTCCTTGTCCAGGAGAGGGAGGAAAGTCTATAACTGAAAGTTTTGTTGCTTTTACATCTAATCCCAATCTATTAATTCCTGCTTGTGCTAGAACAACTCCATCATATTCTCCTTCATTTATTTTTTTAATTCTAGACTCTACATTGCCTCTAATTGGTTTAACAACTAAATCAGAACGAATTCTTGAAACTTGAACAGCACGTCTAAGACTGCTTGTGCCGATAACTGCTTTTGTTTTGATATTTTTAAGTGAAGTTCCATCTGATGAAATAAAAACATCATTAACTGCCTCACGTACAGGAATACAACTTAGACTAAGATTAGGACCAAGTTCTGATGGGACGTCTTTAAGACTATGAACTGCAAAATCAACTTCATTTTCTGCAACTGCTCTATCAATTTCTTTTTCAAAGATTCCCTTTTGTTCAAGTGCAAACAACGGTCTTGCATCAGTATCACCTTTTGTAGTGATAGTCTTTATTTCATAATCTGAATCAGGATTTACTTTTTTTAGCTCTGATATTACCCAATTTGTTTGGGCAAGGGAAAGATTACTTCCTCTAGTTCCAATAAGGTACTTCATTTTTTCACCGATCTTAATGCAATTTGGTATGCGTCAACTGTTTTATTCAAATCAGATTTTGTATGTGCATCAGATAAAAAGGCAGTTTCAAATTGAGATGGGGCAATAAAGACTCCATTTTTTAATAGGGAGTGAAACATTTTATGGAATTTTTTTGTATTGGATTTTTTAGATGATTTAAAATCAGTAACAGGATTGTTTGTAAAAAAGATTTGAAACATGGAACCTGTAAAATTAATTTGATGAGGAATTTTTAGATCATTTGCAATATCATCAATTGCTTTAGATAGCAATGCGCAATATCGTTCAAGTTTAGGATAGATTTTGTTTTTTAGCTTATTCATGGTTTTAATTGATGCAATAGATGCTGAAACTGATATTGGGTTACCAGCAAAGGTACTTGCCTGGTAAACTAGGCCACCGGGAGTAAGTTGATCCATAATTTCTTTTTTCCCACCTACTGCAGCAATAGGAAAACCATTACCTAGAGATTTCCCTAATGTAGTAAGATCAGGGGTAATACCAAAATATTTTTGTGCACCGCCTGGCGAAACCCGAAAGCCGGTAACTACTTCATCAAAGATTAATGGAACTTGATATCTTTTTGTGATTTTTCTAATTTCTGATAAGAAATTTTTATCAGGCAAGATTAAACCCATGTTAGCAAGTATTGGCTCTACGATGACCCCAGCAACATCATGATTTTTCTTTAAAACTTTTTCTAACTCTGGTGAATTGTTATATTGTACTACAAGTGTTTGTTTTGAAACCTCTTCTAATCCTCCATCTGAAATAGAAATTCCATGGTGAGCAGAACCTGATCCTGCCTTTACTAACACAGAGTCATGGGCCCCATGGTAACATCCTTCAAATTTAACAATTTTTTTCTTCTTAGTATATCCTCTAGCAAGTCTAATTGCAGTCATTGTTGCTTCTCCTCCAGTATTTACTAGTCTAACTTTGTCAATTGAAGGGTAATTACCAATGATTAATTTTGAAAGTTCAATTTCAAGTTCAGTTGGGACACAAAATAAAGTTCCATTTTTGAGTTGTTGTGAGACAGAAGAGATGATTTCCTTTCTTATATGACCTAATAGTAATGCTCCATAACCATTACAAAAATCGATATAATGTTTCCCATCTTCATCCCATAGTGAAGAACCATGTGACTTTTTTACAAAGAATGGATATGGTTCATAGTATCTTACAGGACTGTTTACCCCAGAAGGAATTACTTTTTTTGCTTTAGTAAATAATTTCTTTGATCTCAATATTTAGCTCTATTTTTTTGTCATTATTATTCGTAATATTTTAAATGACTTAAATTACTCTTGAATTTTGGATTTGGAAAATTTTCTATGGTAAATCACTCCTACAAATATGGCACCTATGAATGGGGCAGTAAGATACAACCACAAATCATCAGGGATTCCAGAAACAATAGCTGGAGTAAGAGAGCGAATTGGATTCATTGACGCTCCTGAAATTGGGCCAAGAAAGTATACATCCAAGGCTATAATTCCTCCAATTGCTATGCCAGTCAATTTGTTTAGTTTTTTAAAATGTACTACAATAAGAATAACTCCCATTAGAAAAACAGTGGCAATGATTTCTACTCCAAAAAATAGTGGAATTGAATATGAATAATTTGGAGAATTTAATCCTAAATTGGAATAATCACCAATTACATATTTTACAAAAAATGTTCCCAAAAAAGCTCCTATTGCTTGCGCAATAAAGTAAACAGGTAATTTCTTTACTCCAATATATCCTGAAATGAAATAACCTATTGTAACAGCAGGATTAAAGTGTGCCATAGAATATTTTCCAAATGCATAAACAACTATAGCTAAACCAATAAAATGAATTACTGCAATAAAAATTGGCCCAAAAGAGTAACCAACTTTAGCATCAACCACGATTGAACCAGTTGCAGCAATTAAAAGACCAAACGTTCCTAGTATTTCAGATATGAAAATAATCGGATTGGAATATTTCATGCTTAATTAGAGAAGTTTTAGTTAAACAAATAGATGTATAACATAAGTAAATACAACTCCCAATCCCGCTGCTCCAGGTATAGTAATAAACCATGAAAATATTATTTGTCGACTAACTTTCCAGCGAACAGCAAATTTTCTACGTGCTGCACCTGAACCCATTATAGTTCCCGTAATTGCATGAGTAGTACTTGCAGGTATTCCTAGGGTAGCAAAAATAGCTAACATTACTCCACCACCTGTTTCTGCAGCAAATCCTTGGTAAGGTCGTAGCCTTGTAATTTTCAAACCAAGTGTTTTAATTACTTTGTATCCTCCAAAGAATGTCCCTAATCCCATTGCAGTAGCAGCTGCAAATATTACCCAGATAGGCATTTCAATTTCAGGAATCATACCAGCTGAAAATAAAATTAGAACTATAATTCCCATTGTTTTTTGTCCGTCATTTGCTCCGTGAGTTAGGGCAAACCAAGCAGATGAGATTATTTGTAATTTTCCAAAGGCATGATTAACCTGGGCTGAACGGTGCCTTGCAAAAACTGTAATAATTAAACTCGTTATTAGTAAACCAAAAATTATTCCACCAATCGGAGCGATTACAATTCCTGCAAAAACTTTAGTTAATCCATCAAAAACTAGTTTTTCAAAACCTAAACCAGCGATACCTGCACCAATAATTCCCCCTATGAGAGAATGGCTATTAGATATTGGCAAACCAAATACAGTGCAAACTGTACTCCAAGTTATTGCTCCCCCTAAACCTCCTATAATCATGTAAATTGTAATATCATCTGGAGAAACGATTCCTTTTGCAATCGTTGTTGCTACAGCTACTCCAAAAACAAACGGACCTACAAAATTTGCTATAGCAGATAATGAGACAGCTTGTATTGGAGTTAACACTCGAGTACCAATCACTGTAGCAACAGAGTTGGCTGAATCGTTGAATCCATTAACAAAATCAAATACAAGTGCTGTACCTATTGCAAAAATGGCTAATTCTAACATAAATTACCTAGGAATATTTCAAAACGACGTCTTCAACTACATCAGCTACATCAACACATCTATCAGAAGCAGTTTCAATAGCTTCATAGATATCTTTGAGTTTTATTATATTTACTGGATCATTAGTTTCAAAAAGTTTTCCAAGTGCTTCTCTATAAAGATCATCTATATTATGTTCAATATCACTTGTTGTACGACAGTGATTGATTAAATCCTTGTTTCCTTTCATGTTACCGAGTTTAGAAATCATATATTCGACTTCTTTGGTTGCTTTTGAAAGTTCTTGTGCGATTTCTAGCATGTTTGGAGGAGTAGAAGTTATTTTGTAGCTACCTATTCTGCCTGAAATTCCTTCAATAAAGTCAATTACGTCATCAGTTTTTGAAGCTATTCTTTGAATATCTTCGCGATCTAGAGGAGTGATAAATGTTTTATTTAATTCTGCAAAAACTGATCTAGTTAATACGTCTGCTTCACGCTCAATAATCTTTATCTTTGTTTGATATCCTTTTGAATTTTCAATATTAGAAAATAACTTTACAAGCTCATCAGCACTTTCAACTGCTTTAATAGATAAATTATTTAGAATTGTTAGAATTTCTTTTTCATTCGATTTCACCCAAGAAAGCCATTGAGGCATAATGTCGCTAAATCAAATTAGATTAAATCTCTGTACTCCATATACTATAGTGCATCTATATAGAATTTAAAAAAGTGCGATCAAATAAAAAATCAAAAAGAGAGTTTATCGTCCTAGATTTATTTGTGATTTTTGATAATCCATACTACTTTTTGCACTTGCTTTTTCTTTATTTGTAGTCATATCTTCATAGACAGGATTATTTGGTTGATATGACCCACATTGAATCTCAAAGTTATCAACTATGGCAAACCCTTTTCCCTGTGTCCATCCTTCTTCATTATCGGTACGAGTTTGAACAAAATAATCATTGATGAAACATTCATTGTATGAAAAACTACGATGTTGTTCTTGACCCTGAGAAATTATTATCTTTACATCAAATTGGTTTTGACTTTGTTTTTCGCCTGGAGAATTTCTAAATAGGAAGGCTTTATCTGAAGCAAGATGAAGTAAAGGGGTTTTTCCAACTACTTTTGACAAAGTGAAAATAAATGGTTCGCTTGCTTGAAAGCCACTATTTTGTGTGAAAATTTCAAATCTATTTATCTCTGTTCCTGAATTGAAATAGAAAACTCCAGTGATAATTGTATCTTCAGCAAACAAGTATCCTTTATCAACACCTGCCTCCTGTGCGATAATTTCGTTTATGCTTAAATTTTCAATTGAAAAAATCGTAAACCCTATCGTAACAATTAAGGTCATAACTATAATTTTGGAAAAAATTTTCATTATGGTTTTTTGATTGTAGTATGTTTTAGTCATTAAGAAACTTCTAATCTATACTACTAAATTCATTTTTGCTATAGATTAACTATAGAGAGGCCTTTCTATATAGTAGAATATCATTAGATTTGGGTTACAACTAATTGATCTAAATTTAGTAGATTACTAGAATTGAATTTTATGATTCACATTTAATTTCCATATCGCCATCTGGAATTTGATCTACATTGCATGAATCAATATCATCTCCACCATCAATTACGTCAATACCAGAACTTCCAGAAATAATGTCAGCACCTGCTTGGCCCTTAATGATATCATTTCCATCTCCTCCAGTTAGGTTGTCTGAGCCTTCGTTACCAAAGATGATATCATCACCATCACCACCAAATATACAGTCGTTACCTTTTCCTCCCAAAATAATATCATCTCCTTCTAGGGCAAAAATAAGATCTGCCACATTTGTTCCTGATAAAATATCATCTTCTGCACTTCCCATTATCATATTATAATACGAATCGGGTTTACCGCAAGCTTGCACATTAATCGTTTGTGATGCACTAATGGAATTGCCAAAAGAATCAACAGCTGTCCAAGTAACAATTGTTTCTCCAAGTGAAAATGAGAATGGAGCATCATTTGTAATAGAAATTTCAGAATCTGCATTATCAATGGCAGTGCCTTCACCAAGTTCCACAGGAGTTTGTAAAGATATTGCATCAATTGTAATATCTGAAGGTATGATTAACTCGGGAGCAGTTGTGTCAATTACAGTTATTTTTTGAGTTGTGCTAGCACTGTTTCCTTGTACATCAGTAGCAGTCCATGTTACTATAGTTTCACCTAATGAAAAATAGTCAGGAGCATCGTTAATTACAACTGTATCACTTACCAAATCATTAGCGGAGGGGGCTACAAGTGAAATGACATTTTTATCTGAAGATGTAGCCTCTATCTCGAGATCTTCAGATGTTTCGATTGTAGGAGGTACTGTATCTATTAGGGTAATAATTTGAGTTGCGTTAGCAGAGTTTCCTGAAGAATCAATTGCTGACCAAGTTACAACCGTTTCTCCTAGCACAAAAGTATCAGGAGAATCATTTGTAATGGATTTAACAGATACCAAATCAGATGCTTGTGCTTTACCCAAATTTACAATATTATCCACTGCACTAGAGGCTTCTAAGACAATATTTTCAGGGGGGGTAATTGTTGGTGGAGTAGTATCTTCAATTGAAATTTGTTGAGGGGCAGTAGATACATTTCCTGATTCATCTGTTACAATCCATGTAATAGTTGTTAATCCAAATGGGAAAAATTCTGGGGCATCATTTGTTACTGATGCAACTCCTACAAGATCATCAGCAAAAACACCACCATAATCAACAATATTTTGAGTTTCGCTTGTTGCTTCAACTTTGATTAGTTTTGGAACACTTACGGTTGGAGGAGTGGTATCAACTACTTTTACTAGTTGCGTATCAGTAGATGTTAACCCACCTAAATCGGTGGCAGTCCAAGTAACTATTGTTTCACCGAGTGGAAAAACATCTGGAGCATCATTTGTGATTGATTTTATTCCAATAAAGTCAGTTGCAGTCGCATTTCCCAATTTAACTATATTATTTGATTTTGAGGTAGCTTCAACTTGGACTATGTTAGGCGCTATAATGGTAGGTGCAGTAGTATCAATTACTGATACTTTTTGTGTGGCAGTTGCAAAATTTCCTGTAGTATCAGTAGCTGTCCAAGTAATCAAATGCTCTCCTAGTGAAAATACTTCTGGAGCATTGTTTGTAATAGAAATTATGCCAATTATATCATGAGCGTCAGCAGTACCAATTGCTACATTATTAGACTCGGCATCCTGTGCCTCTATAACTACATCAGATGGAGGTTCAATCGTAGGAGCGGTTGTATCTACTATAGAAATAATTTGATTTGCAGATGCATTATTTCCATGGGTATCGGTTGCAGTCCATGTAATAGTAGTATTTCCTAAATTGAAAAGTTCAGGTGCATTGTTTGTAATAGTTTCTATACCAATGGCATCTGTTGCAGTTGCCTTACCAAAGTCTATTCTCATTCCATCTGAGACAGTTGCCTCTACTACAATGTCAGCTGGAGCAGTAATTGTTGGAGAGGTGGTATCACTAATTGTTACTATTTGAGTATCGGATGCTATATTTCCAGAAGTATCTAGGGCAGTCCAAGTTACTGTGGTCATTCCAATTGGAAATGTTTCAGGGGCATCATTTGCAAATGATTCAACAGCAATAATATCATAAACCCATGGTAACCCTAAATCAACAATATTTGATTCTTTATTAGTCGCTTCAATTAAAATGTCATCAGGTGCTTTAATTTGAGGGGCAGTAGTATCTATAACGGTTACAGTTTGATCAGCTGATATTGAATTGCCTGCATGATCTGTTACTTTCCAAGTAACAATTGTTGTCCCAAATGGAAAAGAGTCAGGTGCATTGTTTGAAATTTCTGAAATCCCTGTAACATCATCAGCTGTAACATTACCCAGTGCAATAATATTACTATCAACACTTGTAGCTTCAACAGTAATGTCATCAGGAACTATCAATGTTGGACTAGATGTATCAATTACAATAATTTTCTGAGTAGTAGTTGCAGAATTTCCAGATTTATCCTCAGCTACCCAAGTAATTATTGATTCGCCATATGGAAACACTAATGGAGCATTAGTTGAAATAGTGACATTTTGTACATCAATAACAGTCGGTTCATCAAGTGAAATTAGATTATCATAAATTGAGGTTGCCTCAAAAATAATATCTGCAGGCTGAACAATTTCTGGTAAAACTGTATCAACTACACTAACTAGTTGTCGTTTGCTTGCTACATTACCAGATGAATCAGCAGCACTCCATGTAACAGTTGTATTTCCGATTTCAAAGAATGGGGGCGCATCATTTGTAATGGATATAATTTCTCCATTATCAATCACTGCGGCTTCGCCTAAATAGATTTCATTTTTATCTACACTTGTAGCCTCTGTTACAATGTTTTCAGGAATAATTAGAGTAGGAGCCTTTGTATCTACTACATTTACTTTTTGAACTACACTGACAGAATTTGATGCAACATCAGTTGCTGTCCAAGTAACTAAAGTTTCACCTAGTGGAAAAGCCTCTGGAGCGTCATTTGTAATTGAGATAACACCAACTGCATCAGATGCTATTGGAGCCTCTAATTGAACTTGATTTGAGCCTGGATTTTTTGCTTCTATTGTTATTTCAGGCAAGGCTGTTATTGTAGGAGGAACAGTATCTACTACTGTTATAACCTGAGTTGCAATTGCCATATTTCCTGAGCCATCAATTGCAGTCCATATTATTGTGGTAGTTCCTAATGGAAATTCTGCAGGGGCGTTACTTTCAAGTGATTGAATTCCACTTTCATCTGTTGCCATAGCTTGTCCAACAGAAACAGGAGTGAGGCCACCAGTTGCTTCAATAAACAAATCATTTGGTGGAGTTATAATTGGTTTAATTAAATCACCTGGAATTGGAGATGCTGTAGGTACTGAGGGAGTTTCGTTTCCAGTTGTTTGTGTATTTGTTTCTTCAGATGAAGTTGTTTCAATTACAATTCCAGCAATTGGTGAACCGAATTTTTGAATTCTATGTCCATTTGAATCAACAACATACAAGTTCCCATTATTATCAATAGCAATGTCTTTTGGCATTTTAAATTGGCCGTTTGCGTTTCCCATGCTTCCCCAAGTGCTCAATGTAGCTCCTTCTTGAGAGATTCGTAAAATTCTATCGTGTCCTGAATCTGCAACGTAAATATTTCCTAGAGGATCAATAGTCAGTCCCTGTGGAACCATTGGGAGCCCACCAAAATTTGGTCCATAACTTTGTAGTAATCCTCCTTCTGAATTATATTTAAAAATTTTATTTTTATTTGGTTCAGAAATGTAAATATTATTTTGATCATCAATTGCAATTCCTGTCGGTGCAATAAACTGTCCACCTTTGGATTCACTTGCCCCAAATTCTAAAATAAATTCTCCTGTAGAATTAAATTTTTGAATTCTTTGATTTCCAGTATCAACAACATAAACAAATCCATTTTCACTTACAGCGATTCCATTTGGTATGAAAAATTGGCCTGGTTCACTACCTTGTTCACCCCACATTGAAATAAAATTTCCTTTAAGATCGAATTGTTGGATACGATGAAGTTGATTGTCAACAACATATACTGTACCATTAAAAACTGCAATACCTGCTGGTGAATGAAATTGTCCTGGACCGGTTCCACTACTTCCCCATGTTTTTAAGATGCCACCAACATTTGTGAATTTTTGAACACGCATGTTTCCAATTTCAGTGACATACACATTACCAAGATCATCAATTGCAATATTCTGAGGAGATGAGAATTTTCCAGGAGTGTTTAGTCCTGATTCACCCCATTGTAAGATATAGGGATGGCTAGAACTAGTATTTGCCTCTGCAAATGGAACATGGCTAGCTATGCCTATTATGGTAAAAATTACCACTAGCGGTATTACTGCTCTCAACACGATAGGGTTTCGATATATGAAAAAGATCTCACGAGTTAGGAATTGTTGCAGTTTTAGTCAATTTTGGGTAAATTAGAAGGTGGAAGCACTACTCAGCTACGAAAAAAGATTTAGGAAATGCTTAATTCTCTACTCTATTGCAAGTTAATATGATAGATGTTAAAGATTTGAGGGCATGCTCTGACTGTGGAACTGTTTATTGTGATAAATTTTCCAGGGGGATATGCCCTAATTGTCACACCAACAACTATGAGCAGGTATCAGCTGATAGCGGTGTTGGAAATTTAGAAAGATAATTTGAATAATTCATACCTAAAATCCCCTGATTGTCTGTACGATAGTTTATTTAGAATGGTTTGTTGACTTCACGAGTAAAAACATAGCTTGCCAAGCCTATCATGACTAGAACAAAAACTGCAATTATTCCAATGCTAAGAAGGCTATTTACACCCTCATTAACACCAGTCATCATTCCCCTTACCAACAAAACTGTGTACGTCACGGGATTGAATTTTGCCGCAAAAGCTAGCCAATCTGGCAATAGTTCTAAAGGAAATAATGCAGGACTGAGCATAAACAGAGGCATTCCAAGAAAATTAATTACTCCCCAAAAGGTTTCTTGAGATTTGGCAGTAGCAGCTACCATTACAGAGATTCCTGAAAAACCCAACGAAAATAAAATGACTATTGCCATAATTGGTATAATCAATATAGGATTAGGAAAGCTTACACCAATTGCAAGTGCAATACCTAAGATGAGAGTCGCTTGAAGAGCAGCTATTAATGATATTGCCAACATTTTTCCTAATGCAATTGAAGACCTTGAAATTGGGGATGTTAAGGCTTTGTTCATAAATCCATAACGTCTGTCCCACAATGTGTTTACGCCACCAAAAATACTTGTAAAAATTGCAGTAAGTATGATAACACCCGGAGCCATAAATTCAATGTATTCACCTGCAAATCCTACTGATTGAATTAATGGTTGAGTTCCTGCAAAGGTGTTACCTATTACAATTATCCATACAGCTGGTTGAATTAATCTAATTAAAACTCCACTTTTTGATTTACGATATCTTTTTAGCTCTCTCCAAAAAATTGTATAAGTATCTGCTATAATCATGCCCTCAACCTCTTCATTTTTGCATGCTCTCTTCTTTTGTTGAAATTTTCAGGATCATCTCTTAGTTCTCTTCCAGTATACGAAATGAAGACATCATCAAGTGTTGGTTGAGTAAGTGAGATGGAATTTATTTTTATTTCCAAACTTGAGGATAACTGAAAGATTAATGGGATTACTTCAGTTCCTTTAGATGAAAATACAGTAATACCATTTTGATTAGTAGAAATATCTTTTACAAATTCTATTTCTTTAATTTTAGAAATTAAATTTGATTTTTTTTCTTCGTTGCTATTTATTGTAAATGTAATTACTTCATTTCCTAAAGCATTTTTCATTGTTTGAGGTGAATCAATTACCTGAATTTTTCCATAATCTATTATACCAATTCTATCACATAGATTATCAGCTTCCTCCATATAGTGGGTACTAAGAAAAATTGACATCTGAAATTCATTGTGAATTTTTTTAATATATTCCCATATTTTCCGTCTTGTCTGAATATCTAATCCTACAGTAGGTTCATCTAAAAATAGAACTTTGGGATGATGTAAAAGACCACCTGCAATATCTAATCTTTTTCTCATACCACCAGAGTAAGTGATGACTGAATCATTTTGTTTTTCAGTTAGTTCTATTAATTCAAGAATTTCATCTATTCTTTTATCCACAAGTTTTTTTGGTATATGGTTAAGGCGTGCCTGCAAAATTAGATTTTCTCTTCCAGTAAGATATTCATCAACAGATAGTTCTTGTTGCACATATCCAATGTTATGTCTCACTTGCTTTGCATTAGAAACTACATCATATCCTGCAACAAGTGCAGTTCCTGAAGTGGGTTTTAGTAAAGTAGTTAAAATCATCATTGTAGTACTTTTGCCTGCTCCATTTGGTCCCAAAAATCCAAAGATCTCACCTTCATTGACTTGAAGTGAAATATTATCCACGGCAAGTACATTTCCAAATTTCTTTGATAGTGAGTTTATCTCAATTGAGTTCATGATTGGATGAATTTTTGCAATTATAAATTGCTAACACTTTGTAGGATGAAATATTAGAAAGATCAGATTTGCAAATGAAAAAAATTTATTTTAGTAAATAATTTCTTTTTTTATGAAAGGACTTTGCCAGATTTGTTTTTCCTCAAATGTGGATGTGGATATTAATGGAGGAAAAACGATCTGTTATACTTGTTTGAAAGAAAAAAATTGAAAATAGATTTGGGTTATTCGATTTGTCTGTATTGATCTTTAGTTATTTTTAAAATAACTTTTTCCCCAACTCCCCAAATATGAGATTTTGATATGATTTTTGAATGCATCAATCCATCTGTAACCTCAATGGACTCTAGTTCAGTTGTGTCAGGATTTCGGTGAAGTTTTTTTACTTTGCCAATTTTATGCCCATCTATATCTACCACCTGAGAATCGGTGCGTATTGGAGGAATGTTTAGTAAAAGAGATTCTTGGGTAAATTTGTCAATATAATCAGTTGACAAATAATAGTCTCTTCGAAAACCCTCATGGATGGTTACTCCAGATACAGTAAGAGTATTTCCATTGATGTGAATATGTTTTACCTTTCCATACTGAATTCCTTCTCTATCGATTACCTTTTTTCCTGCAAAAGTATCAGCTGTTGCAAGATTTTCTGGCATCTCTGCTAGTTTGGTTGACATGTAGATGCATCATAGGGTTTCCTTATGGCATCCGATATCAGAATTTCCTATCAAATAGGTTAAATTCCTTGATCATTGAGTTTGGTCGTGATTCCTAAGAATAACGAAAAATTTAGAGCTCAATTAGTTACAAAGGGTAGAAAATCAGGAAATGAACACAAAGTGTGGCTTTTAGCAGTAATGTATGATGATAAAATTTACTTTTCTCGCCATAGGCCAGATGGAGATTGGTTCAAAAATGCAATTAAAAATCCTGAGGTTAAGATTCTATATGATAATTCTAGTTTTTTTGGAATAGCCAAAATTGTCAATGATGAAAAATTGTCAAAAAAAATTTCTAAATTAAAATATCCAGGAGAAAAACGAGCGTTTGAAAAAAGAGTTGTTTTAGAAATTACTTTAACCTAGATTAATCTGGGCATCCGTCAGTGTCATCAATTCCATTATAGTTTTCTGGAACGTTTGGACATTTATCAAGATCATCGGGAATCTTATCTAAATCATTATCGTGTTTGTATCTATCCTGTTCTGGATTATTATCAGGACATCCATCAGCATCATTATACTTGTTCCAGGTTTCAGGTTCAAATGGACAAGAGTCTAAATTATTAGGAATTCTATCACCGTCAGAATCCTCTTCACCTACAGCAAGTCCTGCTACTGAATCAGGACAACCATCCCAATCATAAAATCGGTTAAATGTTTCTGGAGAATCTGGACAAACATCTCTTACATCAGGGATTCCATCACCGTCAGAATCAGGTAATTGTGTAATGGTATCTGGACAACCATCTAAATCAAGATAGCCATTGAATGTTTCAGGTTGTAATGGACATGCATCAATTGTGTCTGGTAATCCATCATTATCGGTATCAACATCTGTTGCAAGTTGTTCAATTTCGTCAGGACATCCATCTTCATCTAAGTATCTGTTGTACACTTCGGGTTGTAATGGACATGCATCTATTGCATCTGGTAAGCCATCACGGTCTGAATCTCTTAGTGGAATGTAATCATCAGGACAACCATCAGTATCTAAAATTCCATTAAAAGTTTCAGGTTGAGTTGGACAGTTATCTAAAATATCAGAGATGCCATCACCATCAGAATCAAATGTTCCTCTTTCAGTTACTACTCCATCTGGACATCCGTCTGTGTCATCAATCATGTTATAAGTTTCAGGTTCTAATGGACATAAATCAAGAAGATCGAAAATACCATCCAAGTCTGCATCAATTGCACGTGTGTATGGGGCTATATCAGGGCAACCATCATCATCCTCGAATTTGTTCCATGTTTCTTTTTCATTTGGACATTGATCCTCACTGTCTTTAATTCCATCTTTATCAGAGTCCTTTAACCCTGGAAAGTCAGGTATTTCATCAGGACATCCATCTAAATCATGATAATTGTTGTGAGTTTCTTGAAGTGTTGGACAAAAGTCTAGATTATCTGGAACTCCATCACCGTCAGAATCAGGTAATGAAACTATTGAATCAGGACATCCATCATCATCTTGGAATCCATTAAAAGTTTCAGCTTGAGTGGGACAGTCATCTATTGCATCAACAATTCCATCACTGTCGGTATCAATTACAACAGAAACAGATTCAATTTCATCAGGACAGCCATCCTCGTCAATATATCTATTGTATACTTCAGGTTGCATTGGACATGCATCTATTACATCTGGTATTCCATCACGGTCTGAATCTCTTAGTGGAATGTAATCATCAGGACAACCATCAGTATCTAAAATTCCATTAAAAGTTTCAGGTTGAGTTGGACAGTTATCTAAAATATCAGAGATGCCATCACCATCAGAATCATGAACTCCAGTTGCTGCCTCTTCTGGAGAAATATCAGGGCATCCATCAAAGTCTTGATATCGATTATAATTTTCACGAACAGCAGGACAATTATCAAGATGATCTTCTATTCCATCAAAATCTTCATCATACCAAGGAACAAACGTTGAAGGACATCCGTCAATCGTTCCAGCATAATCTTCCATTAGATTTGGACAGAGGTCTTTATCATCAGCAACTCCGTCCTTATCAAAATCAGTTTCCGAATAAGCCATCATGGCAGGTGAAGCTACGAAGAGTATCATAAATAGAAATGAGATTGAAAATATTGCCCTATACAACTTACTGTATGGCAGATTTTTTTGGTTTTTAACCGTTACTCTTTTTGGCTTTTGAGGTTTCAAGCAAATCTTGACGACATAATCTATGATTTTAACCAATCTAAAAGATTGAAAAAAGATCAGTTTTTAGCACTAGTTATCTGGGCAGCCATCCTGATCTCTATCACCATCATAGTCTTCTGGCGACACAGGGCAGGAATCTAGATCATCAATTATTCCATCTTGATCCTGATCATGAATTTGTCTAGCCTGGTCAGGTATTTGGTCTGGGCATCCATCTTTATCCTTGTATTTATTCCAGGTTTCTGGTTCCGCTACACACTGATCAACAGAGTCCTCAAATCCATCTTTATCTTGATCAGCTTTTGCTGGACCAGTACTTGCAGGAGGAAGAATATCGGGGCATCCGTCATGATCTAGATAACGATTAAAGGTTTCAGGTATTGAGGGGCATTGATCCCATCTATCATCAATTCCATCACCATCACTGTCAGGGAAATTATATCCCTTTGAAGCTCCAGTTATCGTATCAGGACAACCGTCATCATCCTGGTATCTGTTGTATGTTTCTTTAACATCAGGACATGCATCAATTGCATCTGGGATGCCATCACGGTCTGAATCTACTAGTGAGATATAATCATCAGGACAACCATCAAGATCTAAAACACCATTGTATGTTTCAGGTTGACTTGGACATGAATCAATTCTGTCTGGAATTCCATCACCATCTGCATCAGGAGCTTTTCCTGTAGGACCAGATACTGTATCAGGACATCCATCATCATCTTGGAATTTGTTATAAGTTTCTGCTATATCAGGACAAACATCAACTGGATCTGCAATTCCATCAAAGTCACGGTCTCCTCGAGGATCAACTTCTGCAAAGTCAGGACATCCATCATCATCTTGGAATTTGTTATATCTTTCTCGTTCGGTAGGACACTGGTCGTCTTTGTCATAAATTCCATCACCGTCAGTGTCTGCTAGTCCTGCAACATTTTCAGCTCCAGGTACATCAGGGCATCCATCCCAGTCTAAATAATTATTATAATTTTCAGGTTCGTAAATACATTGGTCCCATCTGTCTTCAATTCCATCACCGTCAGAGTCTGGGAATATGTAACCTAGTCCACGGAAACTGGATGGATCTGTATCAGGGCATCCATCATCATCTTGATATCTGTTGTAAACTTCGCGGATATCTGGACACTCATCTAAATCATCAATAATACCATCACCATCTGTATCATTAGTAGATACACCATCTGGACATCCATCAAAGTCTAAAAAGTTGTTAAAAGTTTCTGGTTGGCTGTAACACAAATCAATTCTGTCAGGAATTCCATCACCATCATAGTCTGGTGCACCTAGTGATGCACCACCTGCAGTATCAGGACAACCATCTTCATCTTGGAACCTGTTATAATTTTCTGGTACGGTGGGGCAAACATCAACTGCATCTGGGATTCCATCATAATCTGAATCAGCAATAGATGAGCCAGGAGCTACGTCAGGACAACCATCAGCATCATTGTATTTGTTTTTAGTTTCACGTTCTGTTGGACATAAATCTTCATCGTCGTATAATCCATCGCTATCAGAATCAGCTCTACTTCCGGTAGGTTCTGCTCCAGGTACATCAGGGCATCCATCCCAGTCTAAATAATTGTTAAAGTTTTCACGTTCGTAAATACATTGATCCCATCTATCATCAATACCATCAGCATCAGAGTCAGGGAACAAAAATGTTTTTGAACCATCTACAACAATGTCAGGACAACCGTCGTCATCTTGATATTTGTTAAAGGTTTCTCGTACATCTGGACATTCGTCAACTACATTTGGAATTCCATCTCTGTCTGAATCATTTAGATTAGTAAATTTATCTGGACATCCATCGTTATCAATATAATTGTTGTAAGTTTCTGGTTGGCTGTAACACAAATCAATTCTGTCAGGAATTCCATCACCATCATAGTCTGGTGCACCTAGTGATGCACCACCTGCAGTATCAGGACAACCATCTTCATCTTGGAACCTGTTATAATTTTCTGGTACGGTGGGGCAAACATCAACTGCATCTGGGATTCCATCATAATCTGAATCAGCAATAGATGAGCCAGGAGCTACGTCAGGACAACCATCAGCATCATTGTATTTGTTTTTAGTTTCACGTTCTGTTGGACACAAGTCATCACTATCATAAATTCCATCAAAGTCAGAATCAACCGGAGAACCTGTACTTTCAGCTCCAGGTACATCAGGGCATCCATCCCAGTCTAAATAATTATTATAATT
>JBHIUZ010000027.1:0-17540 GCA_042138025.1 Nitrosopumilaceae archaeon
AAATTATAATATTTAAAACACCATAAAAAATTTGAAAAGTTGGCACTAGAAAAAATTACTTTCAAACTAAATACCGTAATAGCATTGTCACATTATCTTAATTATTAATACTAGACATGGCATTTGCATCCTTTTTTCTTAAGAATTTGAATTTGTTTCTTTGGCAAATCAACAAAAATATCTTGTTTTGATTTTCCTACTGCAGATTTTTTATTAAGTGGACTCAAATGATTATACCCTCTACATTCCATTTCTTTGACGAGTTTTTCATGTCTAAGGTATAATGCCTTTAGTTTTCCTTTCCATCTAATTGTCTCTGGATGTAATGAATAACCTTTTTTTTGTTCTGTAATTATAATCCAGATTGCATGAAGTTCTCTATGTTCTCCTAGCAAATGGGATCTACATAATTTTCTAGGCTCTATATCCCATATCCGCATTAACATCACTTTTTTCAAATGATTTAAAAAAATCAGTATGTTCAATATCTGAATATAATAGATAAAAGGTCTGACGTTGAATATAGCCATTTTCATATTTTTGAATGTATTTATCCACAAAGTTTAGAACCTTACCGAGAGAAATTTTCTCGTCTTTAAAATCCTCAATAATTTTGAAAAAAAATTGTTTCTCATCAGAAGTAAATTTTTTCTTAAACTTGCTATAGATTTTAATTAATACATTAGCAGTTGATGGAAGTGTAACATCTCTAGTAAGCGTTTTTTTTAAATGTTCTTCATATTCTTGAAAAATTTTATTAGTAGAATTTTTATTTTTATTTGCAACTAAATTTCCTAGAATCTTTAATTCGCTTTGGTCAAGTGCCAAAAATAGATATTTGTTAATTGTATGAAAATTAACCAATTTTTTTATATCATTTGATTCTTTTATCTTATCAAATTGTTCTAAGGTAAAAGAACGCACATTATCAATAGTAATTTGTTTACGCATTATACACTAAATCCAAAAGCAAGAATTTAGTATAAATATAGAATTTCTTTTTTGTTTACATTAGCACTAGACGAATTATATTTATAAAAAAAATTGATATCTTTACTTCATTATAAACGGAGTAAAGAAAACCAAACCGACGATGACTGCAACAGCCATAACGCCGCCTATTACGGCAAATAGTTTCTTGCCGCTCCACATTGTTTCTTCTTTTGCTGACATGGGCTTACTCGAGTTTGTGTCTATTTAAAGGGGTTTAATTCAAAATCATAGTGCTAACTACAATAGTTGGCACTAGATATAAAAATTAGCTCTAGGTTATATAATTTGAAAACTAAGTTATTATGAGGAGAAATGCAACAAACAAAACAAAAAGAAAAGAAAGCACCACGGCTAGCCTTTGTGGCTATTCTGGCAGCAGCAACTTCAGTGATACTAGTATTGACTGTAACTCCTTGGAATGTAGTTCCAACTCTAGTAACTGAAGACGTAACCGTCATTGCTGTGACAGATTATGGCTGTGTTGCAGAGTCTATTTTAGGACATTCCGTTGTTGTTTCTAACTGTGACGCAAGTGTTGGAGACGTAGTTTCTGCAACATTTTATGTCCCAGCTATGGAACTAAATGGATACTATGATAGGGTTGAGGATAAACTAGAAATGGTTAATCCTTAATCACTTATTTTTTATTTTTAAATCAATTAAATATTTAATGGGTCATACATAATTTATGGTATGAAAATTTCTGGCCGTATGACAAAAGCTTTGAACGATCAAATTGAGATGGAAGGTTATGCATCTAACTATTATTTGGCAATGGCATCATGGTGTGAAATTACAGGATACGAAGGTGCGGCTTCATTGTTTTATCAACAGTCTGATGAAGAAAGACAACATATGCTAAAAATTATTCATTATCTAAATGATCTTGGAGTAAGTGCAGTTATACCACTAATTAAACAACCTCCTAAATTATTCAAATCTCTTGAATCAGTTTGTAAAACCGCCCTAAAAAATGAGCAAAATGTCACTGAATCCATTCATAAAATGACTGAAATTGCACAAAAAGAGAAAGACCATAGTACTTTTACATTTCTTCAATGGTTTGTGAATGAGCAAATTGAAGAAGAGAAAAAGTTTGAAACAATCTTGCAAAAGTTTAATCTTATTGGGAGAGATAAAATTGCCATTAATGAAATTGATAAAATTCTTGCAAGTATGGCTACAATGGCAAATCAGGAACAGCAGTAACAACACTGCTTTTCAGTACAATATTCTCGGACAGATATAGACTGAGTCTGAATCCGTTTTTGGGAATATGTTTCGAGGGCAACACGATCAATTATCAGATCGGATTGGTTGAAAAAAGAAATCCAGATGGTTTAGTTAAGCTTAATCTTAAAGTTAATAAGGTAAAGTACGGTACTAATACCGTATGATGCGAGCACGTCTAACCTATATTCCTCTTGAGGTAGCAGATCATTTTGAGGATTTTATCATAAAGCGTGATGAGCAGGTCTTAGATGCAGTGAGGGCACGAACACGAGATTTTAGCACCTTATCACTTCTAAAGTTACTATATCAGGTACGAGGAGGGCCCATGACATTTTCTGATCTATATTCAAAATCCAAAATACGAATGAAGAGATCATTTCTTAATTATCTACATTTTTGTGTCAATTACAAGTTTATTGAAAAAAATTCAGTTGGACCAAATATGATCTACTCCATTACCGACAAAGGGATAACCATGTTGAATTTGTTTATACAAAAAACAGGTGACAGGAGTGAAAAAACATGAATGCAGATGAGAGAAGATCACATAGATTGAATCAGCTTTTACAGATATATCTTAGACAGCGAGATGAAAAAGCCCTATATCAGAGAGCGAAAAATTTGGGAGTTTCAGATTCAACAGCTAAAGATTACTTAAGAACAGTAATAATTCGTGCAAAGACATTAAAATAATTAGATTAGACTACATCTTGATTTGCCAGAGATGAATCTAAAAGGATCAGGAGGATCAGTAACTGCAGAAATAACAGATGAGCAAGCAAAAAAGGCAGATCTAGGAGTAGGAGAATTGTTTTTAGCTCCAATAGGAAGATTAGATGAACAAAAAATTTCAAAATACTTTTGTAAAAAGTGCAACGAAGAATTTGAAAAATCACCAAAAATCGAATATGAAAATCCAAATGAAGAGGTGACAGCAGGCATGGTATTAAAAGAAAAAGGACAGTACACATGTCATAAATGTAATTCGATGATAGGAGAGTACAGAGAATTTTTAAAACAAGAATAATTATAAAATGAAAAGATAATTAGGCCCTAGAATTTGACGATAAGCGTGCAAAAAGGGGAATTCCCAGAAGCAGAAGTATTTGAAGTAAAAAAAATTGATTATAATTCCCCAATAATTTTTGCAGGATTTGTTGGGGCAGGTCTAGCAGGGCCACTTTCAGTAGGTTACATCATTGAAAAATTACAAATGGAAGAGATAGCTTATATGAGATCAAAATATTTACCACCATCAACTGTTTTTATTCAAGGTAGACTAAGACACCCATTCAGATTTTATTCAAATAAACAAGGAACCATATGTGCAATTGTTTGTGAAATAACACTAAGAATGCAAGGATTGTATACGTTAGTAGCTGCGATTCTAGACTGGGCCGAAGAAAAGGGCTCGCATGAAATCATAATCTTAGATGGAGTTGCAAGTGATAGTCATGATGATAAAGCGTATTGTGCAGCCGAAGAAGATCTTTGTAGAATTATGAAGGAAAAAGGAATCAATATGATTCCTCAAGGGTTCATTACAGGCATTCCTGGAGGAATTCTCAATGAATGTATTATGCGGGACATTCAGGGAGTTTCTTTTCTGGTAAAAGCTGATCATAAAAAACCTGACCCTATGGCAGCAGCTACTTTGGTAGAGGCGGTAAATAAAGCGTATCAAACTAACATTGACACTCAAGACCTAAAAAATCAAAAAGAAAAATTGGGTGTTGACTTCAAAGAGCTTTCTGAAAAATATTCCGAAGATAGAAAGACTGATGCTGGAATGTATATGTAAATTGAATTCATATAACCAAAATTTAAAACAAAAATTAGGCAGGTTCAATTTATGACTATAACTTACAAAAGCGTAGGAGTAGATGTTTCTAAAATTAAGCAAAGCCAAGCTGCAATAGGTAAAATCATTTCATCTACACATAATCTATCAAAAAAAGTAAAAATGGCTCATGGATTTGGTCATTATGCTGGAATTGTAGAGATTCCTGGTGGAAATATGATAGCAACTCACACTGATGGTGTTGGAACAAAAGTTTTGATTGCAAACTTAATGAAAAAATACGATACGGTGGGGATAGATTGTGTCGCTATGAATGTGAATGATATAATTTGTACAGGTGCAACGCCAATTAGTTTTGTAGATTATATTGCTGCAAACAAAAACGAACAAAAAATATTTAAAAAAATTGTCGAAGGATTAGTAAAGGGTGCAAAAAAAGCTGGAATGCCAATTGTAGGTGGAGAAACTGCAATTATGCCAGATTTAATTGCAGGAAAAGATTTTGGATTTGATCTTGCAGGAATGGTTGTTGGAATTCTTTCAAAAAAACAAATGGTTCTTGGAAATTTAATAAAATCTGGCGATATAATAATTGGTGCAAAAAGTACAGGTTTACATTCAAATGGATATTCATTAGCAAGAAAGATCTTACTTTCAAAATATTCAATTAAAGATAATATTAAAGGAGTAGGAAATTTAGGAAAAGCACTTTTAGCACCAACTGAAATTTATGTAAAACCAGTTTTAGAAATATTAGAAAAATGTAAGGTTAATGGTCTTGCGCATATTACTGGTGGTGCATTTACAAAGCTTTTACGGTTAAAAGTAATTGGATATGATTTAGATTCGATACCAAAAGCCCCACCATTATTTGATTTAATTCAAAAAAGAGGCGTAAAAATTGATGAGATGTATAAGACCTTTAACATGGGCATAGGGTTTTGTGTTATTGCACCAAAAAATCAAGCGTCAAAAATAAATTCAATTTTTCATAAATATAAAATTTCTAGTCAAGAGATTGGAAAGATTACAAACAAAAAAGGCGTATATGTAAATTCTAAAAAAATCGCATGATCAATTATAACGTATTAAGAAAATTTAATTAATAATCACCTTATATTGCCCTCCATTATCACCTAATGTAAGGAGAGGCATTTGGTAGCTGAGACACAGTTTCTTGATACAATTATTGGAGTCGGGATTTTGTTATTTGCAGCAAAGCTTATGGCAGAGCTTTTCCTTAGATTAAAACTTCCAATTGTTTTAGGTGAACTATTAGCAGGGATGATCATTGGTCCTTTTGCGCTAGGTGGATTAATTATGTTTGATGGGGTACCCCTGTTACACATTAATGATGAGATAAAAATTCTTGGCGAGATAGGTGCAATCGTAATTTTGTTTATGGCAGGGCTTGAAATGACACCTAAGGAATTTCTAAAGGGAGGCAAAGCATCATTTACTGTTGGAACGTTAGGAGTAATAGTTCCATTTGTTGCAGGGCTTGTTGTTTTTCAATTTTTTGGATTTGATGTATTTCAATCAATGTTAATTGCAACTGCATTAACTGCAACAAGTATTGCTATTTCTATTCAAGTTTTGTCAGAATTTGGAAAAATTAAATCTCCAGAAGCTAGACTAATAATAGGAGCTGCCATCGTTGATGATATTTTAGCTATTGCGGTTCTTTCAGTTGTAACCTCCATTGGTGGCGACGTTAGCCAGATTAATGTTGTTGATGTTACATTTACAATTCTACAAGTTTTAGGATTTTTTGCAGTGATGTTAATTACAGCAATAATAGTTATTCCAAGAATCGTAACACCTCGTTTGTGGCGAGCCAAAGGTAGCGTAGAGGGTATTGCTACGGCACTATTCTTTGGAGCTGCTGCACTTGCAGGGTCTATAGGATTGTCCCCAATTGTTGGGGCATTTGCAGTTGGAATGGCATTATCAACGACTAAAGTTTTTGAAAAGGTAGAAGGATTTATCGGTAAGATTGGGTTAATTTTTGCCCCGCTTTTCTTTGCAATAATTGGGGCTCAAGTTGACTTTACAGGAATTGATCTAGAGATTTTGATGCTAAGTGGAATTATAATAGCTATAGCAGTTG
Organism: Nitrosopumilaceae archaeon; assembly: GCA_042138025.1. GTDB lineage: Archaea > Thermoproteota > Nitrososphaeria > Nitrososphaerales > Nitrosopumilaceae > CSP1-1. Next base: position 6,138 of record JBHIUZ010000027.1, read on the forward strand.
TTACAAAATTATTTGGATGTGGACTCCCAGCTTGGATGTTTCTCAAAAATAGAACTCAGGGAATGAGAGTAGGTATAGGAATGATTTCAAGAGGAGAAGTTGGACTGATAGTAGCTGGAGTTGGACTCTCTACAGGAGTTTTAACCTCCAATGTATATTCAACAATGGTTTTAATGGTAGCTGCCACCACAATTATCACACCGATTTGGTTAAAGATTGATTATAGAAGAGAGGCGCGTCAAGGAAAATCTGATCAAAGTTCAAATTCTTCTCAATATGATACAGATGTTAAAGCAGAATAAAAAAAAGTCAAATGTAGTTTTATTTTTTCAATTGTTAAATTCTAAAATCTTAAATCTCATAATAAAGACCAAGTGTAAGCGAAATGTCATCTAAAGATAAGACCCTAATTGCTGATCTGATGGAAAGTTTTGTCAGCGAGGTTCCCGCAAATCCATTTGTTAGTTTTTGTGTGGAATGTAACAAGGGAGTAATAAAAGAGGAAATGACATATGAGAAAGGAAAGGTATTTCATAAAGACTGCTATACAAAGTATGGGAATAACTATCCTCCTCTTAACCAAGAACTTCTTAGTGTAAATACGAATGCCAAAGTCCAACTTGTTCAATTAAAAAATTTGAAAGTTAGAATGATGGGAGTCTCAAATCAAAATAACACCAAGCCAAAGGCTAAGAAAAAATCAAAACGTAAAACAAAGAAACGTTTAGCAAAAACTCGAATATCAAGAAAAAAAACTAGGGTAAAGAAAAAAAAGACAAAACGAAGAAAATTAATTAAAAGGAAAAAAAGTTCGCAAAAAACAAAAAGGTCTAAGAGAAAGGGGGCTAGAAGAAGACCTTCAAGAAGAATTAGGAAAAAAACTCGAAATAGAAGGTAGACGAATGATTTTGAATAGAGAAACTTTAAAGAATTTATGACCGTTTTTAATCAAAAGTATGATGCAAAAATCAAAATCAGAGTTTTTCAGAGCATGTTCTGAAATTTCACAAAATCTTCTTACAATAGAGAAACCTAACAAAAATGAAGTTAAAAGAGAAATAAAAAAGATTTGTTCAAAATATTCACTTGAAAGAATTCCACGAAATTATGAAATATTATCAAAGGTATCTGGGAAGGATTATACAAAATTACAAAAAGTCTTACTCCGAAAACCTGTAAAAACTGCATCTGGAGTAGCTGTAGTTGCGCTCATGCCAAAACCATTTGCATGTCCACATGGTAGATGCACTTATTGTCCCGGGGGGATTGAAACCAATACACCTAACAGCTATACAGGACGAGAACCTGTAACCATAAATGCGATTGATAGTCAATATGATGCAAAAAAGCAAATAACAACAAAGCTTGAAAAGCTATTTGCATATGGTCATGATTTATCAAAAATGGAATTAGTTATTGTTGGTGGAACGTTTTTGTTTATGCCAAAAATTTATCAAGAAAATTTTATCAAATCTTGTTATGATGCATTAAATGGATTTGATTCAGATACGCTTGAAAAAGCTATGACAAATAATGAACATGCAGATATTCGAAATGTAGGATTTACTATTGAAACTAAACCGGATTATTGTAAACAACACCATGTAGATTGGATGCTTGAATACGGAGTTACACGAGTAGAAATTGGAGTACAGAGCCTACATGAACGTGTATACAACATTGTAAACAGAGGGCATAATTTGGCAGATGTAGTAGAATCATTTCAAATAGCCAAAGATGCGGGATATAAAATCGTCGCACATATGATGCCGGGATTACCCACCATGACGCCAAACGAAGACATTGATGATTTTAAAATGTTGTTTGAAGATGCGCGATTTAAACCAGACATGCTTAAAATTTATCCATCGTTAGTATTAGAAAACACTCCCTTATTCCAAGATTACAAAAATGGAAAATACAAACCATATTCTGAAAAAGAGATGATACGAGTACTAACCGAAATTAAAAAACAAGTTCCTTCATGGGTTAGAATTATGAGAGTACAACGAGAGATTTCAGCAAGTGAGATAATTGCCGGTCCAAAACTTGGAAATTTACGTCAAATAGTTCAAAAAAATCTAACGGAACAAAATCTTTCATGTAGATGCATTAGATGTAGAGAAGTAGGATTATCTAAGAAAAATGAATTTGAATCTTCGTTGTATTTGAAGAATGAGAAATATGATTCTTCAGATGGAATAGAGGTTTTTTTGTCATATGTAAATAAAAATGATTCTCTCTATGGATTTTTAAGGTTAAGGTATCCTAGTAGTAAGGCACATAGAAAAGAAATTTCTCAAGAAAAATGCATAGTAAGAGAGTTACATGTCTATGGAAAATCAGTAAAAATTGGAGAAAAAAATGTAAAAGAGGTACAACATTCAGGATTGGGTAAAAAACTGATGAGTGAGGCTGAAAAAATAGCAAGGGAAGAGTTTGATTCAAAAAAATTATTGGTAATTAGTGCAGTTGGAACTAGGGAATATTATCAAAAATTAGGTTATTCCTTATCAGGACCATATATGGAAAAAGAATTACTGTAGGGACAATGTCTGAACAAAGTGTAATTGGCAAAGGAACATGGATTGATAAACTTGCACATGAGTTGCTAGAAAGAGAAAAAAAACTTTCACGAAGTACTGAAATGTTACGAGTAGAAAGTGGATTGGGAGCTTCAGGAGTACCACATATAGGAAGTTTGGGGGATGCGGTAAGGGCTTATGGAGTAAAACTTGCACTTGAAAATTTCGGCTACAAGTCTGAGCTTGTAGCGTATTCAGATGACTTGGATGGGCTTAGAAAAATTCCAGAGGGATTTCCTGACACTCTTAAAGAACATTTAGGAAAGCCAGTTTCAGCCATTCCTGATCCATTTGATTGTCATGATTCCTATGGAATGCATATGAGTAGTCTTTTACTTGATGGATTGGACCATCTAGAGATAAAATATAATTTTAAAAGAGCAAAAGATACCTATGAAAAAGGTATTCTAAAAGAACAGATCCATACAATTCTTCTAAATAGTAAAAAAATTGGAGAAAAAATATCTGAACTTACAGGACAAGAAAAATTCCAAGAGTTTCTCCCTTATTTTCCTTTATGTAAAAACTGCAATAAACTATACACTACAGAGGCCTATGAATACATATCAGATGAAAAGAAAATCAAATATCGCTGTAAAGATGCAACTATTGGTTCACAAGTAATAAGTGGTTGTGGACATCAGGCAGAGGCAGACATAACAAAAGATCTTGGAAAACTTGCATGGAAGGTTGAATTTGCCGCAAGATGGCAAGCATTTGATATTCGTTTTGAAGCATATGGAAAAGACATCATGGATTCGGTTAAAGTAAATGATTGGGTATCTGATGAAATTTTAAAATTTCCTCATCCGCATCATGTAAAGTATGAAATGTTTCTCGATAAAGGTGGGAAAAAAATTTCCAAATCACTTGGTAATGTCGTTACTTCCCAGGCCTGGTTAAAGTATGGAACTCCTAAGAGTATTCTTCTCTTACTTTACAAAAGAATCTCAGGTGCTCGCGAATTAGGATTTGATGATATACCATCTCTAATGGATGAATATAATGAATTAGAAAACATATTTTTTGAAAAAATTAAGATTGATAATCCTGCAAAAGCGTCAAAACTAAAAGGGCTATACGAATATGTAAATCTTCTAAATCCGCCAAAATCGCCTAGACCTTATGTAAGTTACAGACTTTTAATAGAACTATCAAAAATTTTCAAAGAAAACAGGAGTGAATTAGTTGAAAAAAAACTCATCGATTATGGAGTAATAAAAAATCATACACCTGAAATTCAAGAGCTTATTAAAATGGCAGGAAATTTTGCAGACGAATTTGATGTTCAGGAAAAAGTAAATTTACAAATTGATGAAATAACAAAAAAAGCATTAAAAGAATTAGTACAAGTTTTGGAAGCTGAAGATGAACCTGATGATCTGCAAAACACAATATATCAAATTGCAAAGAAAAATAATGTGCAGCCAAGGGATTTTTTTAAAATACTATACCAAATAATTCTTTCAACATCTAGAGGTCCTAAAATAGGCCCCTTTATTTTAGACATTGGTAGAAAAAAAGTAGCGCAGAGTTTATCAAATTATCTATAAGGGGAGAAAATTTTGGCGCACGATGAACATAACAGGACCAAAAAAGGGAAGGGTTTTTTTCTAATAATCTTGGGAGCGTTATTACTAATTATCGCGCCCACAATTTATCCTACAGATCAAATTTTAGGAGTGGTTTCCTTTGTAGCTGGTTTTATTATTGGAGGATTGGGGTTCTATATTCGATTTATAAAAAAATCAAGTACAAGTTAAACGAAATATTCATCTTACCGTACAAAAAATGAAAAGTATGGGTCTTTTTAATCGCTTTAAAAAAACTGAAGAAGAACTAACATATGATGCCCCTAAAGTAAAAAAACCTGAAGAAATAGAAAAAGAACGATTAGAAAATGAGCTTGAAAACCTAAAAAAAGAGATTAAGGAAAAAACTGAATCTTTTGATTCAATTTCAACTAAGCTAGAAAAAGTAAAAGAAGAATATGATTCAGTGATTGCAAAAGTTATGTCAGCAAAACGAGAAGTTAAAGAAAAACAGACAGAGTACATCAAACTAAAAAGTAAATTTGATGAAATTTCATCAAATATTGGTAAATCTAAAACTCAATTTGAAGATATAAAAAAACAACATGATAATATCAAATTAGAATTAGATAGGTTTGAAAAATCCAAACTTGAATTAAATTCAATTAAAGGTGAAATAGAAAAATCGAAAATTGAGCAAAAAGAAATATTGTTAAAAATTCAAAAAAGTAAAGAAGAATTAGAAGACGTATCAAAGCTTGAAAAAGAATACGCAGAAATTAAAGAAAAAATCATAAAGGCACAAAAAGAACTTGAGTTAACCGAATCCCAAATTTATGCTTCTAATAATCGGGATGCTCCAAAAAGCATTATTGAGGCAGCAAGTACAATGATGGCCTCACTAAATGCTCAGCTGCGAAGTACTCAGCAAGAGCTTGAAAGTGTTAAGAAATCATTGGAATTAGAACGAAGTGAAAATAGAAAATAACTTTTTGGTTTAACTTGAGAAATAATGATTTTTCCAACGTTTTTTAATTTCATCTTCAGTATATCCCAAATCGTATAATGGAGAAGTCACATCTTTAACAATAATAATTTTAATTAAAACTACTCTTCCAATTTTACTTTTAATTCCAATTTTTTGATAATGAGATATTATTTTATCATATTCTTCTCCATATGATAAAATTGTGCCCAATCCTTTGAATCTATAGCCTCTTCTAGTCATTGGATCAACTACATTAATTTCAATTGAGGGATTTTTTTCAAGATTTGTAATTGTTTTTGGAGACTTGATATCTGCAAAAACTAAATGTTCATCATCCCATACAGAGATGGTGCCTTTGGGCGAAAGATTAGGAGTATTATCAGGAGATACAGTGGCTACATACCCTAGTTTTTGTTTATCAATAAAAATTCTAATCTCGTTAGTTAGCAAACCCATAATTGGTTTTTAGATTCTTGTTTATTGTAGTTTTCTTAATAGTTCTTTTTTTATGTATAAAAATTCCTGTTCAGATATCATTCCTTTTTCTTTTAGAGCGGCTAGCTTAAAAATTTCATCAATTATAGACGTTTTTTTGGTAGTGTTTTGATTCATATCATCGTGATTTTGTTGACCATCAGTAGAATCTTGATATGATAAATCTTGATTTTTTTCTTCTCCAGTTACAGAATCAAATTGAAGTGATTTGTTTGTGGAGCTTACTTCTTCAAGAAAAACTTTCTCAGTACATCCAACAATTTGAGTATGCTGAATTAATTCCTCACCAGCATATTCTATAGGAACCGCCTTTGAAGTATTAAATCCGCAGACATCGCACACCACTTTAAAGTTACCCTTGGAAATATTTGGATTGTTTCCTGGTTTTTTTCTGATGTACTCTGCATATCGTGTTTTAATACATTGATGGCTTTGAGAAGATTTGTGTTCTTCACAAAATTTGAATCCACAAAAAGTGCACATTAAGGGGGCATTCAATCCTTCTCCACAAAAAAGACATACATTTGCCATAGATTTTTGTGATAGTGTCATTATTACGTGAGAATTTTATTTTTTTTAATTAAAAAGCAGTAGCTTTTCATTTAGAATAAACAAGGAGGAATAATGGATTTAACGCATTAAATCTGCTAAATATCCATATAATAAGAAAAAAACAGCACCTCCTCCTAAAATTCCTATCCATATTGCAATGTTTTGTTTTTTTCCCATAGATTTTAAAATAATGTTTCGATTATTGAATGTAATTATTAAGATCAATTATGTGTTTTTCTTATGTAAACTTAAGATTAAGTTCTAAGAGTCAAGAGTATGCCATTTTTTAAAAAAATTGTAAATATTTTTGCATTTATTGTAAGTGGCATAATTGCCATTACAGTTGGTTTTTTTATGTTGAGAGGAACGTTGCGTATGTGGGATAGAAAAAAATCAAAAAATAGTGATTCCGATGAAGAAAATTTTTCAGAATTTTAAATAGTCAATTATACTGTTTCCTAAAATAGTAGTATGGAGTATTTAGAATATGGTAGGCCCTAAAGATGGAGGATTTGGATTTGATCAATCAAAAAAATATTCTTCAGTTGAAAATTTAGAAAAAATATGTGTTCAATGTCAAGCAGGCCAGCATAAGAAATGTCTTGCAAAATCTAAACAACAGCCTAGTTGTGATTGCGAATATTGTATAATTTACGGATAATAGGAAAATATGAAGTGTTTTAATTTAAAATTTGGATGCTACCATGAAAAAAACATTCACGCAGATGGAATTGGCGGGTGTTTAGTAAAAGGTTGCAAATGCATTAAATATCAAAAAAATATAAAAGATTAAAAAAATTTTACAGTTTTGCTTTCATTTTTGAAAGTGATCTTGCTACAATTATAGTCATAATTACTGCAGCTATTGTTACAACTATTGCATAAATCAACATAGGTGCTATTGCCTCAGCTGTTCCAAAGATTTCTTTGAATATTGCTTTAATTGCCTCATTCCATGCTAAAGCTGCAACTAAACCAAAGGCAGCTGTAATTAAAGCTGACATTTTATCAACAATTAAAATTTTCATTGGTGGTTCTTTTTCTGTTTCATTCATTCTTCTAATTCACCTCACTCGTTTGGAAAAAATTTTTTTATGTTAATAAGTGATTTGAAAATTAGGCTGACCTTTACATTAGATTTAATTAAAAATTTGTTCAAAGCTATCCGGATAGATTAAAATTAAAATTCCTATAAGAAATGCAAACATGGCCATAAAATATAGCATGACATGAAGTGGTGGAATTTTTTTTCCAAAAAAATATCCCAATCCAATTAAAGCTCCACCTAAGGTTAATAAAAAAATTCCAAGAAATACTACTATTTCAGACACAATCCACCAAAAACTATTTTCTAATTAAATCTTGAAAAAATGAAAAATTAAAGTTGTAAAATTCTTAACTCATGGATTTGTGAGTGCCATCACATATTGGTCTGTTTTTTGATTGTTGACATCCACATGCATGAATAGTGGTGTCTTTATCATACGTCACAACTTTGGGAGATATTCCTGTTCCTTTATGGGATCCATCGCAGTAAGGACCATTTTTTGAATTACCGCACATGCAAAATGCTATTGTCTCACCTGATTTTGCATTAATTTCAAATGGTTTGGTTTGCCATCCAGTCATTATGCCTTACCCTTTTGACCTGTAGATATATCATATGATTCATCAATTGGAGAAACAAAGATCTTTCCGTCACCCTTTAAACCTGTATGAACTGCGTTCATTATCGCTTTAATTATTGCATCTACCTTAGAATCATCAACAATGGTAGTGATTGTATCTGATCTACTATACTCAGAAACGTATCTAGCAGTCCCTCTAGCTCCACTAAATGCAGGTCTTACACCTGAACCTTTTCCTCGGTCTTCAGAAATAGTTACTCCTCCAGCACCTGCCTTTATTATTGCATCACATACTGCTTTTCTTTTTAAATTTGGGATCATAGCGTCAATCCGTTTCATATATTTTTTTAATTCGAGGGATTAAAAACTGTTATCCTATTTTTTACAGGAGATAATAACATAGTCAATTATTTTTTTTTCAGAAACTTCTTTCATTTTGTTAAGAGATTTGAAAAGTATCTTTTCAACATATGCTGGATATGCTTTTAAGATTTTATTTTTGATACGATTTCGATTCTCAATATAATAATTGGCTAGAGGAAGATATACATTAACACCAATTTTTTGGGAGTCAAAATTTGTGAATCCCTCTCGTTTTAGATTTGTTTCAACAAATTCCATACTATAATGTTCAGATGACCATGTCAATGAAAGACTCCCTAATTTCATAAATGACTTAATATTATTTTCAGTCATCACGGGGATGGCCAAAGCAAGTTTTCCATTTTTTTTTAGAATTCTAAATGACTCTGAAATAAAATTTTTTAATGGTTTAAAATGTTGTGCGGATTCTAAAGAGATTACTCTATCTACGGATTCGTTTTCAAATGGTAGATATGTAGCAGTTGCATTAACACAATTAATAATTTTCTTAGTATTATTTTCAGACATTGATTTATTGAAATTGTTTTTAGAAGATTGTAATTGGTTAAAGTTAATGTTAATACAGGATAATATGACTGGAGAATATTCTAATGACCATTGGATGGCGGGAGAGCCAATACCACTTCCTACATCAACAATATGCTGATTAGAGTCCAAAAAAGATTTTTTACCAAAAATTGTACACATATTTTTCTGTGCCTCAAGTGGAGTTTTAGTTTTGGAATCCCAATATCCAAAATTTAGCATATCCCCTCCTGTAGCTAAATGCATTAAATCAGAAAGCGAGTCATAAAGATTGACAATGTCTTTTTCTTTTCGTCTAAATGTCCATAAAAAAAGTTCTAAAGGATTAATTTTTTTCATTAGCTAGTAACTTAATTTGTTAGATTATAAATCGATTATTTTTCTTCTAATAGTTGTTTCATAGAAAGTATAATTTTTTCTATTTCTTTCATTCGTTCATCAAATGTTTGGTCACTAATAGAATCTGGTTTGATGATTGTGGTAATTACCTCAGAATCATTCCCATGAGAAACTATTCTCATAGGAACATTCCATTTAGTTTCATTATCTATAACTTCATGATCTAAAATTCCAAGTTGCTTATTCTCAAAAAACTTTAGTTTTGTTGGACCCCATGGAGATGTAAATGACCACCAACCATCAGCTTGTTTTGATGCATCTGGCATCATTTTTGGTGGCAAGTTTAAAATTGCATCAAAGGCGTCTGCAGTTTTTCTATTAACGGAAAATGTTATAGTTCTAGACTTGGTCACAGTTTAGTTTAAAATTAATTATTAAAAAGCCTATAGTAGATATGATCTGTCTTTCCTGCCTAGGGGTTGATAAAATTAGAATTTCTCAATTAAGGAAAAATAAAAAGGATGGGCAGTTTCTATGCCCTTTTTGCGCGGGACAAAGCTTGCTTATAAGCTGATTTTCTCTTACTTGCAGATCTTTCTGCCATTCGAAGAGCTCGCTTTGCACTTTTTACTTTGTTGTTTGCTCTATTCATTTCATTTTTTCTTTTGTTTGCAACAATTTGTGCACGTCTAGCTGCTTTGCCTCCAGAACTCTTTGCTCCGGAACGTCGTCTTGATCTTCCAGCAGATCGTCTTCTTGATCTTCCGCCAGATCTTCGTCTTGATTTTCCAGCAGATCGTCTTCTTGATCTTCCGCCAGATCTTCGAGAACCTCTTCTTCTTGAAGCCATAGTATCGCCAACTATTATATGAATAAAAATAGTATTTGTGTAAATTTTTAGAGTATATACAAATAAGTTTATTTTAAAAAAAATGAAAATCCGACAAATTGATAGCAAAGTTAATTAAAAATTAATGGGAATTTTAACTCTTATTGTTAAATTTGATAATCATTAGCAGTGTTAATTACTAAGAAAACCATCATAATATTATGAATACTGCTCCAATTTGGAAAAAAAGTCTATGTTCTGACTGTAAACGAGTTAGATGTCAAAAAGGATGTAATTGTGATTGTCATTTAATGCGAGATAGGCCATTTTAGAAATTATATTGTCAAAATGGAACTAGAGAATTAGTTTAGTTCTTTTTGGATTATAAATAAGAATAACAGTCTAACTGCGTTCTTTTATTTTCTTTTCCAAAATGTTAATCATTTCGTTAACCATGTAATCTCCATCATGCACATGGTTTATTCCTACAATCTCCTTCATTCGAGTCATTGTTTCAGTAGAAACTTGCAATTGAGGCATACAATAGTTTGTTATTTGCTCACATATAAGCCACATTATTCAAAAAAATAATCTCATTACATTTTCCTTGATCTAAGTGCTTTTTCAAAAATAGCCTCATATTTACCTCTATTACACATCTTTTTATGAATTGTAAAGAAAAAAAAGAGTAAAAAATTGGAATGATAATTGGATTTAAATTACTTTAAACAAAATTACTAAAATCTTTTACTTCGATGTTTTGGTAAACATTCTCGGCAATACACAGGTCGACCTTCTTTTGGTTCAAAGGGGACTTCTGATTCTTTGCCACAATCTGAACATGTACATGGGTACATTTTTCGATCTTCTGACATATTGGTTTCAAAAGTTTTCTAGTATAAGAATTAATTGACGATAACGGGCTCAAATGGATAGACCGTTGCGATTATTTTTTGGTGAATCGTTTTTGCCTTATTAATTAAAGTTTGAAGGTACCTTGTTTTAATCCTTCTTTGATAATAGCAATATATTGTTCAATGGTACAATTTCGTAGAGATTCTGGCATTTCTTCAACGTTAAATTTTTCTATCATTTTTGCCTTTTTTCTAACTACAAACCTTACAGGCCGAGGAATATTTTCAGAGTATTTCCTACTGACATAATCTAGGATCTCCTTGATTTCATCATTGTTCATACGTATTCAAAAAAATAAAAATGAATTAAACTTTATTTTTTGAAGAGAAATGTAAATGACAGAATAAAATTGAAGATCAACGCGAGTTAATGATTACGATCCATAGCCGTGCGATTTTTGATTGTACTATGTTTAGTAAATTCCTTGGTAGGCCGTATGACTCGGAAAAGGATCAATTATGGCTTCATCTATTCATGATTAAAAAATTAATACCAATATTTTTAAAAATATTAAAAAATGAAATTACAAGAATAAATCATCTACGTGCTTTACGACGAGCCTTTCGGGTAGTACTTTTTGCTCTACGTTTTGCTTTTCCTGCAGTACTTTTTGCTCTACGTTTTGCTTTTC
>JBHIUZ010000028.1:0-17226 GCA_042138025.1 Nitrosopumilaceae archaeon
GTGTTGTTCCAGTCAAAAAAATCCAAGAAATGTGTGCATTCAAAACAACCAACTAGTTAAATTCACTAACAAAAAAGACGATTTGTATGCGTAAAAACATCACAAAGGTAGATCTTCAAAATTCTTGCCATGTTTGTGGCAAAAAATTCGAGGGTCTTTCTAAAAATTATTGCTCTATGGAATGCGCAGAGGTAGATGGTCTACCTAACAAACTACAAAAGGCATGGCAAAACGTCAAAGGCCACACGCAGCAACTTTCGTAGCAAGGTTGTTTTAATTGGAAAACAGCTAGTTTTTCCCCAAGTATAATATGATTATTCATTGACTCAAGGGACTATGCTGTGTCCTAGCTGTTTGAAATATACCAGAATAGAGACTAGAGGTGGCGCAAAAATAAAGGGACAGTCGTGTAATCATTGTACCTGGAGAATTTGTTAAGTTTTTTCAAAGAAAATGAGACCTTATTGATACCTCATTTGAGTACGTATTCTAGTATCAAAAGAATATAGGGGAATTTGCATCAGTTCACAGGGCAGAGTGATGAGTAGGTCATCTGAAACTAATGTGGAAATATGACCTGGGGTATCTGACTGCTTTAAAAAATCAATTTTATGCCTAGGAATCAGGTTACGTCACAATTACCTAGCTATTAATAGTACGGTACCAGTACCGTATACTATGATAGCATGTGAATACTGTCCTGAAAAGTTCGTCGAAAACATGAACGGACTAGTTGAAAAAACCTTCCATGAGTTGCTACATGAACCAGAAATGGTTAACCAATAGCTACTCATCTTCTTATTTTATTTCTGCCTAACTTTTTTATCATCACCTAAGCTTCTCTAGTGTGTTATGGTAACTAAAGCCAAAAAGACAACAAAAAAAGCTACTACAAAGAAAAAAACTGTCAAAAAAGCACCAACTCCAGCTGTATTACTAAAAAAAGTAGCAGGAGTCTCAGACACCACAAAGACATTATCAAAAGAGATCAAGGCAATGACTAAGATCTTCTCAGAAAACCAAAAGGTTCTAGTTTCCATGAAAAGCATGATAGATTCAGTTAGTATTGCATTAGAACATATTCAAAAACAATCAAGACAAATTAACATTATAGAAGAGGATAACCAGAAATTATTCTCAAGTCTAAGTGAGGTAAGAGGACAGGCAGGAATAGTTTCAAAAATTAACAGCCAAACAGAAAGGCTGCAAGACCAAATAAACAAGATAACAAAGTCATCACCTGATACCCAAAATCTCATGCAAAAGGTATCAGACAGTTTTGAATCAATCAAAAATAATTCAAAGATGATAATGACTATTTCAGAGCGAATAGACAACGTAAGAGAAGATCTAAAAAGAGTTTCTGCAAAGGCCGAGTCATCAGGTGTTGAACCAGAGATTGGAGATATTAAGAAAAAGATAGAATCAATTTCTGGCAAAGCCGAACAAATTGAATCGTTAGGTGGAATTATTACCAATCTAAGACATGAGTTAGAGTCAGTAGTATCCAAGGCAAACTCAATTAGTGGCATAACAGGCCAGCTAGATGAGCTAAAGCAAAACATTCAATCAATATCAAACAGAACAGAGGAAAAAATTTCAGGTCTGTCATCTCTTTTGAATAGAGCAGATGCATCAACATCAGAGTTTCACAAAAAGACAAACCAAATTATTCAAGAGATTCAGGGAATCAAAAGCTCCTCTAGTAAATCCTCAGAACATACATCAAAGGAGGTAGTAGGATTACTAAAACTATCAGAGTATCAATCAAATCTTAGAATGCAAGCTGAATCAAAATACGGTGACCTAAGAGATTTGGAGAAAATGGCAACTCAGACTGCTGAAATGGTCAATTTGTTCGATAGACTATCAATTGAATCAGAAGAAAAGTTTGCTCTACCTAGCGAGGTAAGAAAATGGGCTGTTAGTAAAATTTTAGATTGTGCAGACAGATGGGAGATAAGATTCTCAGATGTCTATAATATTTTAGAAAGTCAGCTTGGAAGGGATCTACTAAAAGAGTCTCTTCGAATACAACAGGTAAGAGACATTTTTGGCATAAGAGCAGTTGATGAGATAAGACAAGAGCTAAATATCGTACAATAGATAGTGTTTTAGATGAATGTAAAATGCGCAGACTGTGGTTGTTATCCATCAGAATGTAAACAAAGTAGTTCTCCAACCGAGTGTCCAAGATGTACTTGGGAAAAATGTTGTTGTTGGGAATCTATAAAAAAATTCTAGATTCCGTCAGTTGCATCTGTTGTTTGCAATTGTCTTTTCTTTCTGTTTAGTACTGCAAATATTGCTAATATTGCTGCAATCCAAACTGCACTAAGAACAATATTGATAAAGTTGACATACATGTATGGTGTCAAGTCCTTTAGGTTTTGTTGCATTGCAAACGCTCGATCACTTATTGCGTCCATTCCCGTATGAAATGATGAGCTGTCTCTAGGTACGGTTGCAATCTTTTCTGCACTAATTATCATAGAATCCAAGTCCTGTTGTATTCTACCAAAATCAGTTGACGGGGTTCCAAATATCCAAACAGGGTTACCTTCAGTGGGCAATAGCTCTTTGATTTCTTTAATGTCTGCTAACATTGAACTTGGTTCAGATGTTGCCATAATTCTATCTAAAAGACCACGAGAGACATCAATTGGATAAACATCATTTTCATATCCAGTCCATGCCATGAATCCCGCAAATACAATTAACCCAAGTATTCCGCCAAGTGCAATTTTGTAAAATATGTTTGCCATTTTTTCTTCCTTTGTTTGAATATGATTCGTTTTAGAGATGTCTCTTTTAAATCTTGAATGCGAGAGACTCATGTGTGCAATATAGAAAAATCCAACTGCATGTAGTCCTAGTATTGGAGCAAATACAGGATTACTAGTAAATATTGCAACAAGCACTCCCATTATACCATAAATTCCAAAGAAAATTTCTAGCAGCGTAGTTCTAGTAAAAGGCAAATTATACGCTTTGTCTCGCCAGTCATCTGTATTTTTTATAATTCCATATTTTGGAGTTCGCAAAAATTCATTTTTTTTGCCAAGTATTGCATCAAAGACTGCTACTGTGTTATTTACAGACATTCCAATTGAATAAACTAAAAGATATGGCAGTGCTTTAGCTTTGTACTTCCAGTTATTTTTCCACACATTATGAATTACCAGAAGATATGCACCAGGTCCCATTGCAAGATATGCTGCAATAGTAATTGCTGGCAAAAAACTAACAATATACAAATTCACATCAGATGCCAAAAGAATTGGCAGAGTAAGAAATTGAATCAGCATTAATGGAAAAACAATATGTCTAGTTAGTTGAACAAAGGCTTGAAGCTTTGCTTCAACTGCAACCTTTCTTTTAACTAAAATATCTGCCAGAAGCTTGACTGCACACTGTATAGAACCCTTTGCCCACCGAAACTGTTGTCTTTTTGCACCATTCATTTGTACAGGTAGCTCTGCATTAACAACAATGTTAGGTAAGAAGACACACTTCCAACCCTTCATTTGAGCTCTATAGCTAAGATCAAGATCCTCAACTAGGGTGGCGGTATGCCATCCTCCAGCATCATCAATGCATTCTTTTCTCCATATACCTGCTGTTCCATTAAAATTCATAAACAAATGTGAATTGCTTTTTGCTTTTTGTTCAATCATAAAATGAAAGTCTAAACTAAGAGCCTGTGCTTGAGTGAGTGCAGAATAATTTTCGTTGAGGTGTCCCCATCTACATTGTACCAAACCAATATTTGATGAAGCAAAATACGGAATTGCTTTTTTTAGGTACCAAGTTGGAGGAATAAAGTCTGCATCAAATATTGCAACAAATTCAGTCGTGGTAAACTTCATTGCATGTTTTAGAGCGCCAGCCTTGTATCCAATCCTATTTCCCCTCCTTACATGAACAATGTCATATCCATTTTTTTTGTGATGATTCACCAAGTCTTCTAAAAGTAAAACAGTATCATCGTCTGAATCATCTAAGACCATAATTTTCATTTTCTCCTTTGGATAATCCATTGCACATACTGCATCTACGAGTCTTGCAGCCACATACTTTTCGTTGTATATTGGAAGTTGTATGGTGATAGTAGGATCATCAAATAATCCTGTGCTATACTTTTCTTTTCTTCGACTAGATAAAAATGCAAGATAATAGAAATTGCAAGTATATGCGGTAATTAGAATCGCGGCTATAATGAATAAATCAAAAATGAAATAAGTAAAAGAATTGCCCGCCATCCTATTAGCTAAAAAATGATGAATTGTATTTATATTTGTGAGGGCGAAATTTATGGATTATTTACAAGAAATTTCTATTTGTTCTCAAATATTTTGATTGCTTGGGGTGGACAAACACCTTCACATGCAAGACAAAATATACAGTCTGGCTCTCTTGCCATAAGTGGTTTCTTTTCAGATGCGGGATGTCCTGGAGTATCAAACCATTCGTAAACATTTACAGGACAAGCATCAATACATGCACCGTCTGCAACACAAATATCAAAATCAACTGAAACAAATTCTCCCCAAACTCCTAAGATTCCATTATCTGTTCCAACTCGTCCCCATGTTTTGATTTTATTTGATCCTGCCATAAATGGTGCAGAAGGAGTCATCTTTGATTTGTATTCAACATCAATCGGTCCTGGTTTAATTCCACCGCCTTCCCATGCTGGCTTTACAGCTCCGGCTTCAGCTGGTTGTTCTTCTTTAATAACAGGTATTGGTTTTGCATCAGGTACAATCTTTGCAAGTGGAGTCATGTTTTCTAATTTAATTAGTGCATCATCTTGAGAAATTTTTTCTGTTTTAACAAAACTTTCTACAAGCTTGTCGGCAAGAATTGTATTTCTTAAAATGGTATCAATTATCATCTTTGCATAATGGTCTGCCTTTTTTCTGTAATCTTTAACCCATTGTGGGTCACCAAATTTTTCTATAGGAAATATTTGATAAATAATATCAACAACTTCGCCAGTAACAATTTCAACTGTGACGCTTAGTTCAACTTGCTCGTATCCTTTTGCCTCTGGATCTGGCATGTTTTGTTCCTTCCAAGAATATGTTGCATAAATTCTGTCAGCATACGTATCCATTGCAAAGGTGTTTTTCAATCCATCGTGAACGGATTTAATTTCAACAGGTTCATCGAGTTTAATTGGTAATCGGTATAGTCCAAGTTTGTATCCATGTAAAGGATAAACTCCTCTTTTAGCAGTTGGAGCCTCCATCGTGTAAACTCGGTCTTTTAGTAATAGTGACATATGCTCTTAATTAATCGAGTTTGCTTAAAAATCTTATCTAGTATCAGTCATCCGGACAAGTAAGTTCACGAAGATCTTTGTATTTTTTTTCCATTGCTTCAGCATGAACAACTACTTTATCAATATCGTATTGATTTTTAGGAAAAAACCATCTAATTGGTACCCAGTGACCTATTCCATCCATATCATGAATCATTCCTTTTTCTGCCTCTACGTTTAATTTTTCATCAACAGATCTTTCTTTAACTGTTAATCCTCTTTTCGTTCTATCTTCCATAATTAGATCATCTTTGTCTTCTTTTATGATGTAGAAGCTTCCTTTTTTTAAAACTGGTAATTCTTGACTCATTTATTTTTCAACAGGGTTTCCAATCATGTTTCCCCATTCAGTCCAGGAACCATCATAATTTCGAACCTGCGGATATCCAAGTAAATATTTCAAAACAAACCATGAATGTGATGAACGTTCACCAATTCTACAATAACATATTACATCTTTGTCAGGTGTAACACCTTTTGGTTGATAATTTTGTTTTAGCTCATCTACAGTTTTGAAAGTACCGTCTGCATCATTTACTGCAGTAGCCCATGGAATATTATTTGCACCAGGAATGTGTCCACCTCTTTGCGCATGTTCCATAGGATATTCAGGAGGCGCGGTAATTTCACCAGTAAATTCTTTAGGAGATCTCACATCAACCATTACAGTATCTTTTCTATCAAGGGCACGTCTTACATCAAACAAATATGCACGCAATCCTTCATCTGGAGGACCAGCAGAATATTGAGTTGGAGAAATTTTAGGTTCTTCTGTAGTGTATTCTCTATTTTCTAATTCCCATTTTTTTCTTCCCCCGTTCATAATTTTGAGATTTTCATGTCCGTAATATTTGAAAACCCAAAAAACAAATGCTGCAAACCAATTATTAAAATCTCCATAAAGAATTACTTCAGTATCAGGTTTAATTCCATTTTTTTGCATTAGCTCCTCAAATTGTTTTTTATTAATTATATCTCGAGTAATTGGATCATTGATATCGCGTTTCCACCAGATTAAACTTGCATTTTTTATATGGCCTTTTTTGTATCCGTTTTCAGGATCATAGTCTACTTCGACAATTTTTCTATTTTCGTTTGGTGGATTTTTAGAAACCCACTCTGTATCTACTAAAACTTCAGGATGTGCATAAGTCATATTTTATATTAATCAAAATTCGCAATTCATACTTATTTGTTATCCTAAATTCAAGTCTTAAAGACTATGATTTTTAAATGAAGTAAGATAGACAGTTTTGTTTGAAATTAAACAAAGTAGCCGTAGTTACCAAATTCGGTTCCAAAGAATCTGAAGAAGCTGGAAAAAAGGTCGCCAAAAAATTACTTGGTAAAAAAATTGAGGTATTTACTATTGCACCTGTTTCTGTAACTGGTTCAACTAAAGTTGAAAGTATTGCAGAATTAAAAAATAAAAAACTAGACTTGGTAATAACATTAGGCGGAGACGGAACTACATTACGTACTTTTAGACATCTCGAAAATGAAATACCTTTGTTAGGAATTAACGTAGGCGGTAATAGAGGAATTTTATCAGAAATTACAATTGATGAAATAGATAAAGCTATAAAACAAATTATTAATGGAAAAATATTTTTAGATAAACGCACTAGAGTTGTGGCATCCTGTGGAAAAGAAGAATTCCCTCCTGCATTAAATGAGATTTACATTAACAGAAAAAATCTCACAAAGACTTCAGAGTATGAAATTAGATTTCAAAATGATACTGTAAAGCAAAAAATGGACGGAGTAATCATTTCAACACCTAGTGGATCTACAGGACATTCTTTGTCATTAGGAGGACCGATTTTGCATGAAAGTCTTGATGTTTTAATAATTACACCAGTAGCCCCAGTTTACAAGCTAGAATCAATTGTTGTACCGGATGAAAAAATTGAAGTAATTTCATCTCATGATTGTAATATTGTAATGGATGCACAAGTTGTAAAGTCAGCTGATTTTGGTGAGTCAATAATAATTCGAAAATATAAAAAACAGGCAGTGTTTGTTCGATTAAAAAAGCAAGGTCTAAGACAAATGAGTAAACTTGGATTCTAGAGTATTAGATGCCAGCGCATTTTATGCTGGAGTACCATTTGGATCACCAATTGAATCATATACTACTCCAAAAGTGTATGATGAAATAAAACATATTAAAAAAAATCATGATGCATTAGGATTATTATTAGAAACTAAAAGACTCATTTTATTAGATCCAGATAAAATGCATACAGATGAAGTAATAAAAATATCAAAAAAAACTGGTGATTATAATGAATTATCAAAAGAAGATATCTCAGCTATTGCACTTTGTCGACAGCTAAATAGTGAATTAATTACAGATGATTTTGCAGTTTCAAATGTAGCACAAAGCCTTGGATTAAAAGTATCACCGATTATGACCTCAGGAATTCAACATGTTGGAAGTTGGGTTTACTATTGTCCTGGATGCCACAAAAATTTTTCAAAATATACAGAATGCCCAATATGTGGCAATCAACTTCGAAAAAAATTACTACAGAGCAAGTAAATTTTTCAAATTTCAATCATGAAGGGTTTTTTGATTTGATTTTTTTAGATGTTGATTAGTACTTTCAAGCATTTTTTTAATTTTTTTGGCACGGGCAGTACCCAAGCCCTCGATTTTAGCAAGATCCGTAGATGATGCGCAAAAAACCTTCAAAGGCGAACCAAATTTTGCTAGCATTCGTTTAGCAGTTTTTTCTCCAACACCAGGAAGACTGCATAAAGATGAAAGCTGTTGCCTTTGAATATCATTTGATTTTCTAATTTTTTTAAGAAATGGGCCTTTTGCAGAGTCCTTCCTAGAAGTCATAGACACTAGAAGTTTTGCACTATGTGAGGCATTTGGAGTTGGAATTATTGGAATTTTAAAGTCAATCACAATTGATGACATTGCTCCATAAAATACAAGTGGGTTTTCAGTAATTACTTCAATTTCATCAACATTTCCTTCAAGTAAAATGATTGGATTTAGAAAATGTTCTTTAAGTCTAGAGCATTGATCAAATAATCTTCCATCAAAAATTGAGGAAACAAAATCTTGTATGCTTTTTCTTTCAACTACGGTTTCAGATGCAACAATATAATCACCGATTGGAAGTGTTTTTACTTCTATATTCATTCCAACGGCTTTGAGAAGATCTGGAATTCCACTTTTTTTTTCTCGTTCATCAACGATTATTCGAAGATCAGATATATTCATAAAATTACTTTGTTTGTTTTGTTAATATCTTATTTGGGAGGGGGAGGTGATGATGGTGGCGGATTATTTGATCCGGTTCCTTGATTTTTCATCATTTCTGTAATTTTTGATTCTTGTTCTTGAAGACTTTGTTTTACTCTTTCTTCCTGCTTTGCTAATACAGTAGATCTTGTTTTTGCAAGCTCCTTTCTTTCTTCTAAATCATCAATCAAATCTTTTTTTGTTGATTTGACTAGAATGGAACCTGCGTGTTTGTATACTGCTTCATCATCTCCAGCCTTTTTAAGCTCCTCCAGAGCTTTTTCAGTTTCCAAGTTTTCAATCTCTAATTGTTGTTTTTGAGCCATGATGGATTGAAGATTTTGTTGAGATTGTTGCATTTTTGCTAATTGTTCTTGCAACCAAGGAGGAATTTGTTGACCAGAAGACATTGAATTAATACTTGGTGGTTTTCTTATATTCTTACCGATTCAATAGTGTCATAGCTTGCCTGAATCAATCTAAGAGTGGAGTTTAGATTAGCTCTCAGCTGGGGAATATTATTTGATTTAATATCAATTATTAGTTTTTTATCAAAAGTGATTTTAGTTTCTGTGGGATTTTCAGGATAAAATTTGTTATCAGTGTTTATTGAATCAAAAATTGCTTTAGTTTTTTCTTTTGCATCTATCTCAATTTTTGCATTAAAGCTTGACGTCATATGCAGTTCCTGCAATTTTAAAACTACATTTTTTACATTTCCATATTCCTACAGCTTCTCTTCCAAATTGAGTTGAACCACATTCAGGACATTTTCTTTTTGATTTTAGAATATGATGAACTTGAGTAAATTGCTTTCTTGGTTTGATTCCATATCTAGCTCCAAGACCTTTTAATGATGATTTTTTCTTTGCCATTTTTAATTACCTTTTATGTTTTCTAATTTTTGCCTTATTTTTGCGCCTACGGAAATAGCAGTTTGTGAACATTTTATAATTTGTTCTGGAGTAAAGCCATTGTCTCCTCCTTTTTGTAAAGCACAGATATTTCCATCTGAATTAGTGGTAATAGTAATTCTAGCATCCATACATGCCCATTCGTCTGAATTTGGATCAACTAAAATATGATCACCGATTCTTGCCATTGTTACAGAAACTGGTATAGTAGTAATTGGTGGATCAGATAAATCGCCTTCTACAAGAATTGGTACTTCATCTTGTATATCCCATTTAGGAACTTTGCATGAAAGAATTGCTGCAGTAGATGCATAAGAGCAAGCATCAAACAAGTTCCCATCATGGTCAGTAACGCTGTTATCAGCAAAAATTCCAATTACTGATTTATCTTTTAACAAAACTAATTGTGAAACATCAATCATTCCACTTTCTCTAATTCCCCTATCAACAACTCTAGCAAGCTCAATTACATCTTCTCCTGGTGGTCCAGGTTCTGCAGTGGGGTGAGCTAATGGCAATATTTCAGCTGTGCAAATAAAAATTCCTTTATCGCCCATATCTGGAAAAGGTCTGTCAGGTTGAATTTTAATTCCAGTAACTACTTCGGTGTCGCCTAAACGGACACGTGCAGATCCATTTGCGTGAGGGATGACGCCTGTTTCAATAGTTAGGGGACGTGGTTCATCAAAGGCTCTACCATCAAATCTTTCTCCTTTTTCAAGTAACTCAATAATTTTATTTCTTTTTAGTTGATCCAAAATAGAGGTAGTAGTCATTATCAGGCAGCTCCATTTCCAAAAAATTTGTCTTTTAAAGCCTGTTTTTGAATTTCATAAACTTGTTTACATCCATCGATTCCTGTTTCTACACATTTTTTGAATTCGTCTGGAGTCAAAACTCCATCTAATTGCAATAATGTTACTTGACCTAGGTTTGGCATATAACCAATTGGCATATCTGCTTGACCAGCTTGATCTTCTTCATTGCCTACATCTAAAATTATTGTATCTGCAACTTTGCCAGCAGCACATGCTGAAACCAAGTCTCTCATTGGGATTCCAGCGTCAGCTAATGCAACGGATGCAGCATCTAGTGCTGCACATCTAGTACCGCCGTCGGCTTGAAGGATTTCAACATATACATCAACTGCAGTTCTTGGAAACTTTTCAAGAATTACAGCTGGTTTTAGAGCCTCTTTGATAACCTTACCAATCTCGATTTCTCGTCTAGAAGGTGCGGGGTTTTTTCTTTCGGTAACTGAAAATGGAGACATGTGATATCTACAACGAAGAATTCCAGTGTCAGTATCTGCCATATGTTTTGGATGAACGTCTCTTGGACCAAATACTCCAGCTAAAATCTTATTATCGCCAAATTCAATATATGCAGAACCATTAGCATTTTTTAATACTCCTGCTTTAATGGAAATTTTTCTAGTCTCGTCAATTTTTCGTCCATCACAACGAATTCCATTTTCATCTAGTAGTACTAATTTAGAATCTCTACCACCCATAATTAATCACTTTTTGATTCTAACATTTCCTTTATTTTATCTGTTAGATTAGTCATATGCGCAAATTCATCTACCATTTGAATTGCTTTTTTGGCCTTTAATAATCCATCTGGATTTTCACAGCTAACTACTACCAATCCATTTTGTCCAATTGTTATTGTAGCATTAGTTGCAAGCTCTATTGCCTGAATCATTGTTCCTTGCTTTCCAATCAACCTTGGGACTTTGCTTGGAGCAATTCTGACAAGCTCACCTGAATCAATTTTTCCTAGTTCTCTATCTGCGATAGTAATTAGTGGATCTCTGGATCTATCAAAATTTACAATTCTTGCTGCAATTAAATCTCCTTTAGCAAGCTTTGATGTTAACTCATCTGAATCTGGTTGAAAGTTTCTTCCAAAAACATCAGAAGCAGGAAGCATTCCAACGTAACAGGAATTAATGTCTGCTTCCCATGAAAGAGAACTATGTGAAACTATTTTTCCTATTACCAAGTCTTGACTTTTTGGAATGTAAGTTCCAGTTAAAGGAATAACTTTTACACTATCATCATAAATCTCCGAAATTCCTACTTTGGTAGCAATTATTTTTTTATCTTCTAAAATAACATTTTGTTCAGGTCGATATGGTCCAGTTGTAATTACTTCACCTGGAATAACGAATCGTCTTTTACTATCGACCATTATTTCACAACCTCAACTGAAGCTGTTCCCTTTGTTATTGAACCTAATCTATCGATCACATTTGGCCTTGCTGCAGCAGGTATTTCTAGTATTGCTTTTAGAGAACCATTAGATTGCCATTCCTCTTTTTGCAAAGTCCCAGTTGATTTTAAAACAGAATATGATTGCGAAGCAAATTGTGCTGGAACAATTATTTCCAAAACTAAATTTTCTGATTTGAGTGGAATAATAGAACGAAGTTTTTCCACAACATCTTTTATCTGATCTTCAGCATTTCTGTGCGGATCAATTGAAACTCTTCCATCTTCCATTGCTTGCTCAATTCTCAGTGGCGGATGTGGTAAGTGGGATTTTGGATCAACGAAGGTTTTAGCAATATAGGTTACAATTTGTTTTCGTTTTTCAGCAATCATCTTACGTCTTTGATCCGTTGTTAAGTTTAGTTCTCCTTTTTGAAGAATTTTTTCTGCTATTGCTGTAGTATCTTCAGTCTTGAAAGCCTTTAACAGTTTTTCAGTAGATGCTCTAGTTCCTTTACCAGAGTCTGAATAAATTTCATCAGAAACTAAAATAGAAGAAATGTCTTTTCTTTTTCCAAGTTTGAATTCTAAAGCAGGATCGGGTTTAACTAAAATCTCAAATTTTTCTCCTTCATACGAATATCTTACAATACTAGTCTTGTCAACCATAACAATCTAAGATATTATGAGACTTTGGATATTTATCTATACACAAAACTCGCTAGATATTTATTTGGACTTTGGAAATTTTTGACTAAGTTTGCCTTCTTTAGAAGTAATAAGCCAAGATAAACAAAAAATGTCCATAAAGCTCAAAGGGATTCCACTACAGTATGCTAATGCATTACGTCGAATATGCCTAAATGGTGTTCCCGTTTTTGCAATCGATACTGTAGATATTATTGAAAATTCTTCTGTTCTAGCCGATGAAGGTATTGCACATCGACTTGGAATGATTCCAATAAAAACAGATTCATCAAGATTTGTCGAACATTCTAAATGTTCATGTAAAAGTGAAACAGGATGTTCTAATTGTAGAGTAATGTTAGTAATTGATTCAGGGGATTCAGATACAACTAGAACGATTACATCAAGTGAATTGACATCTGAAGATGAAACTGTAAAGCCAACATCAGATAAAATTCCAATTGTTGTAATGGCTCCAGGTCAAAGATTAAAAATTGAAGCATATGCTAGATTGGGACGAGGTATAGAACACGCAAAATGGAATTCATCAAATATTGCTACACTAATTGATACGGATAAAGAAGATGAACACATACTAACGGTAGAATCAACCGGTGCATTATTGCCTCAAGAAATTATTCTTGGCGGAGTTGAAGAATTATCAAATAGACTACAAGAATTTAAACAGATTTTAACAGATTTAAAATAAGAACAAGCAAACATATTATATTTGGGTTAAAAAGTCCTTATTCAAATGACTAATCAAGTAGTGTTACAAATGGTAAAAGAGCTAAAGCAGGCATCTACAAAAAATGATGCACCTATTTGGTCCAAACTTGCAAAATTTGCATTAAAAACAACTGTTTCAAGAAGAGTAGTAAATTTGGCTAAGATTGATGAAGTTACTAAAGAAAATGCAGTGATAGTTGTTCCAGGTAAAGTGTTAGGAACTGGAAATCTCTCGCATAAAATTACATTAAGTTCATTTTCTATTTCAAATTCAGCAGCAAAAAAAATAATTGAGTCTGGAGGTACAATAATTAGTTTTTCAGAAATGATTAAAAAATTTCCAACTGGTAAAGGAGTTATAATAATTGGCTAGCAAACAAGAAAAAGTACTTGAGGCAAAAACCAAATCCATCGTAGTAGATGGTTCTGATCTTATTGCAGGAAGATTATGCTCAAATGTTGCAAAATTATTACTTCAAGGAAATAATGTTGCCATAGTTAATTGTGATAAAATTATGATTAGCGGTAATCGAAATAGCATAATCGAAGAATACAAAACTTTTTTGAAGATAGGAAGCATCATTAATCCAAAGCACGGGCCATATCATCCAAGAAGACCTGATACAATGATTAGTAGAATGGTAAGAGGGATGTTACCAAGAAAAAAACCATCAGGACAAACCGCACTGAGAAGATTACGTGCATATGTTGGAATTCCAAAAGAATTAAGATCAATTGAAAAAATTCAGTTTGATAAAGCCAAGATTAAACGTTCAAATGCATATTACACAAGTATGGCAGAGCTTGGAAGGACAATAGGTTGGACTGAATGACAACGATAAAAACTGAGATTTATTATGCTACTAGGAAGACAGCCCAAGCACATGTATACATTACAAAGGGAGTAGGAAAAGTTCGAATTAACAATGTACCTCTTGAAATGATTCCACAAGAAATTGCTCGTGAAGTGATTTTTGCGCCACTTGAAATTTCAGGAGATTTACGAAATAAAGTAGACATTTCAGTCAGAGTTAAAGGCGGAGGTTTTATGGGACAAGCAAGTGCAGCTGCAACTGCAATTTCTAGAGCATTAATTGGTTGGACTAAAACAAAAAAGGAACCACGTGATCATCCACTTTCTAAAACTATTAGAGAAGATTTAAGAAAAAAAATTACAGAGTTTGATAAATATCTCATTAGCGGAGATGCTAGAAGAAAAGAGCCCAAAAAATTCGGTGGACCTGGAGCCAGACGAAGAAAACAAAAATCTTATCGTTAGAACGTGAAAGTTATTATTTTATCTGGTGGCAAAGGCACTAGAGGAAAACCATTTACAGATTTTTTTCCTAAAGCGATGATTCCAGTAGAGGGAAAACCGTTAATTGATCATATTGTAAGATATGTTTCATCATTTTCCTTTATTGATGAAATTATAATTGTTTCAGATTTTGAAACATTAGGAGGTCAAATAAAAAATTATTTTGAAAATGGAATATATAAAAAAATTAAATTTGTACAAGATTCAGGTTCTGGAACTGCAGGAGATATACTTCATGCATCAAAATTATTAGGAAAATCCCCAGAATTTCTTTTATGGTTTGTTGATAACTTATGTGCAATAGATATTAAAAAAATGCTGAAGGTTTTCAGGCAAAATAAAAGCACCGCATGCATAGCTACTAGAGCAAGTAGAAAAGAAGAAACTGGATTTGCGGTAGTAAAAAATAACATTATTACAGAATTTCGAGAAAAGCCAACTATTAAAATGCAAATGTCCGAATGTTTAGGAATCTATGTTCTTGGAGCCGATATTTTAAAAAAGATAAAGGCAAAAAGTAAAAAAAAGAATCTCAATTTGTCATTTGATATACTAGAAGAATTATCAAAAAAAGGAAAGGTCAGTTCATTTGATATTGGTACAAGAGCCTGGTTGGATGTAGAATCACCAACTTATCTTGAACGAAATAAGAAATTAGCTCAAAAAATTATAAAAGAGATGAAAGTTTAGATTTTTTTTCAAATTCTAAAATTTTATCTTCATGTTTAATAGTTAAAGCAATCTCATCTAATCCTTCAAGAAGATTTTTCTTTTTATATTTGTCAACTTTAAATGGTATTTCTTCTGAATCGGTTTTAATTATTTGATTTTCTAAATCAACTTCAATTTCTGTTTTAATTTGTATTAATTTTTCAATTATTTTTGATTCAAGAGTAATTGCAAGTATTCCATTTTTAAAACAATTACTGAAAAAAATATCTGCAAAAGATGGAGCAATAATTACTGAAAATCCATAATCTTGCAAAGCCCAAACAGCATGTTCCCTACTTGATCCACATCCAAAATTATCTCCTGTTATGAGTATTTTTGAATTATTATATTTTGGATCATTTAAAATAAAGTTTGGATTTGGTTTCTCATTTCCTTCAAATCTCCAGTTGTAAAATAAAAATTTTCCAAAACCAGTTTTTTGTATTAATTTTAAAAATTGTTTAGGTACTATTTGATCTGTATCAACATTGACTTTGTAAAAAGGAGTTGCAATACTTTTTATTTTTTTAAATTTTTGCATTTAATTCACATCCAATTCTCGAACATCAACAAAATGTCCTTCTAATGCAGCTGCAGCTGCCATCACTGGGCTCACAAGATGAGTACGTCCACCTGCTCCTTGTCTTCCTTCAAAATTTCTATTTGATGTACTTGCACATCTTTCCCCAGGCCCAAGTATATCGGGATTCATTCCAAGACACATACTACAACCAGATTCTCTCCACTCAAAATTTGCATTTTTAAAAATTTTGTCAATGCCAAGATCTTCAGCTTGTTTTTTAACCATCTGAGAACCTGGAACCACCATTGCATGAACTTTTGGTGAAACTTTTTTTCCTTTTACAATCTTTGATGCATCTATTAAATCCTCAAGCCTAGCATTAGTGCATGAACCAATGAAAACCCTATCAATAAAAATATCAGAAATTGGGGTTCCAGGTTTGAGATCCATGTACTCTAATGCTTTTAGTGCACTTTTTTTGAGGTTAGGATCACCTTTTGAAAATTCTTCAGGAGTGGGAATTTGCTCAGTTACATCTAATACCATAGCAGGATTTGTGCCCCAACTAACTTGTGGTGCGATGTCATGGACATCAATTGTAAAGCTTTTTTCAAATTTTGCATTTGAATCTGATTTTAAATGTTCACGCCATTCTTCTACTAAATTTTCATAATTTTTCGGAGTAAATTTCTTACCTCGAATATAATCAAATGTTTTTTCATCTGGTGCAATTAATCCAGCTCTAGCACCTGCCTCAATTGACATATTACAAATTGTCATTCTTTGTTCCATACTTAATTCAGAAATTGTTTCTCCTCGATATTCAATGACGGTACCAGCACCACCTGAAGTTCCAATTCTTCTAATTATTGATAAAATGATATCTTTTGCAGTTACTGCAAAAGAATTTTTCCTTCTTCCTTCAACTTTAATTTCAAATGGTTTGAGTTTTTGCATCCAAAGTGTTTGCGTTGCTAGCACATGTTCTACCTCACTTGTTCCTATACCAAAAGCTAAAGCTCCAAATGCTCCTTGTGTAGAAGTATGACTATCTCCACACACAATCGTGCTTCCAGGTAAAGTTATTCCTAATTGAGGCCCTATTACGTGAACAATTCCTTGGTTAGGATTGTTTATTCCAAACAATTGTATTCCAAAATCATTGCAATTTTTTTCTAGAGTTTTGATTTGAATTGAAGATATTTGATCTATTATTGGAAGTGATCTATCACTAGTGGGTACATTATGATCCTCAGTTGCTATAGTAAGATCTGGTCTTCTAACCTTTCTATTGTTTAATCTTAATCCTTCAAATGCTTGTGGTGAAGTTACTTCATGAATTAGGTGTCTATCTATGTAAAGTAATGAAGGTCCATTTTCTTGTTCTAAAACAACATGTGAATCCCAGATCTTTTCATATAGTGTCTTTGACATTGGTGAAATCCTCTAATTAAGGGTGAAATTTGAATAATCCACCAGCTGCAATAATTTTTCCAATAATTTCAGAGAAGGGTTTCATTTGATATTTTTTATTTTTTGT
>JBHIUZ010000029.1:0-16975 GCA_042138025.1 Nitrosopumilaceae archaeon
TTGCAACCAAAAAAGTAGTACCTGAATTTGGCACAATTGCAATGATGATACTAGCTGTATCAATCATTAGCATCATAGCAGTTACTGCAAAAACTAGAGTAATTCCAAAACTATAGGAATAAACTCTATCTTATTTTCTTTTTATTTATTAAATTATTTTAAAAATTATGTTTTCTTGTGTGATGGTTTTTATCTTAGGCTTAGATTAAGAATTCAATGACAATTAAAAAAAATAGACTGATTTTCCTTCTAGTTATACTATCAATATCATTTTCAATACAAAATGCATTTGCAGCAGATGAAAATGTCAGCATTCCGTCAGGTAGCTCAGTTCCAGGATGTGAGGAAACTAACGAATGTTACCTCCCACCCTCAATCACTGTACATCCAGGTAATACAGTTACATGGTCAAATGACGACTCGGCAGCTCACACTGTTACAAGTGGAAATCCAGCTGATTCTGAATCTGTAGGAGATGTATTTGATAGCGGTTTACTAATTGCAGGTTCTACATTCTCTTACAAATTTGATACCTTAGGAAATTATCCATACTTTTGTATTGTTCATCCTTGGATGAAAGGAAATGTTCTAAATACTGTAGGCGGAGGCATAGAAATTCCAATGGGCACTATTACTGTAGGAGGAGATAACATGCCAAAAGAAACAGTAGCTACTGCAATGTCGTCTGATGGTTCTGTTAGAGTAGAAATTGTAACAACTAAACCAACAACCAATGAAGCGTTATCATTAGAGGCACGATTTAGAGATGCAAATGGTGGTGGGCTTAAAGCACATGTGAATTATGACATTATAGCAACACAAAACGGAAAAACTGTTCTGTCTGAGACAGGTTTACATCAACATGAAGGGACAGGTAAACATCTTACATCAGTTTTAAATTCAGAAGATCCAATAAACTTTCAAGTAAGTCTTAATGGATTTGGATTACCTAATGAAGAATCCAAATGGACTGGTCCAAAAGGACAAGTGGTAAATCTACAGGTTGTTCCTGAATTTGGCACAATTGCAATGATGATACTAGCTGTATCAATCATTAGCATCATAGCAGTTACTGCAAAAACTAGAGTAATTCCAAAACTATAGGAATAAACTCTATCTTATTTTCTTTTTATCATAGCAACTATTGCTAAAATTACACCAGCTGCACCAAGCGATAATCCAAATACTGCAAAGTTGTATGTAGTTTCTATATTAAATTCACCTGTACTTGTATCAACACTACCAAGTTTTGATTTAATATTAGTCACATCTTTTTGTAGTGCTGACATTGAATTTTTCAAAGCCGCGACATCTTGTCCTGATGAAGAGCCAGAAGATAAAGGAAAGTCAAGAACAGATGTAGTTTCAACATCTTCAATTGGAATTTCAATGTCAACTGGAACTCCAAGAATATCACCTTTTAGATCAATAGCTAGTGAACCAGTTTGTGTTGGAATAATTTTTGAAAAATAATGTCCTGGTCTTGGATCAGAATTAATATCCAATACTTTACTTGCACCTCCCATTTTGATAGTTGATTGTAAATCTTTGAATGCGTTTGTAACTCCAGTTTTTACTCCTTCAGATGGGCTAATACTAATTTGATAGACTATAGTATTTCTGAATCCCACAACAGGTGGTTCAACATCCCAACCTACCTCTATTTCATATTCTTCTACATGAACAGTTGTATGTGCGTATGCTTCCGTATATCCAAATCCAGCAAATATCAAAATTGTAAGAATTGCTAAAATATAATACACGAATAATTTAGGTTGGTAACATGTTATTATCTTTACTCGATTTGGTACAAACATCGAATCCCTCAACTGTTTAAATTATGAAGAGTAATTTAGTGAGTAAATGAAGAAACTTTTTCTGATTCTGATTTTAATTATTTCATTTGGATTTCCTTTAGCAGAAGGACATCCATTCACAGTTGAAACTAATCCCCCACAAGCATCAAATGCAGCCACAGGGATTACTCAGATTTCTATTACATATTCAGAAGCCATTGAAATTGATTTTAGCGTAATCAAAGTTTTTGACAGTAACGGAATTCAAATTGATAATAAAGATACTTCATATTTTAAAGGAGAGCAATCCCTTGTAGTTACAACACCGCCACTAAATGATGGAGTATATACTGTAACAAGCAAAGTACTTTCGAAAGTTGATGGGCATCTTGTTGATTATGCATTTGTTTTTGGTGTAGGCCAAGTAATAATAGATCCAGAATTAATAGATAAGCAAGGTACTTCCGAAAATTTATTTTATCCAGAAGCAGCAGCTAGATTTCCAGGGTTTGTTGGAGAGACAATCGTTCTAGGCAGTATAATTTCTTCATTATTAATTTGGAAAACTCTTCGAAGAGATCTAATTGCTGACAAACTTTCAGTATTACAAAGAAATTATCATAATAAATTTTCAACAATTACAGGAATTGGCCTAATTGCAGTTTTTGTTTCAAATATTCTAATGCTAATAATGCAAACGATACGACTAGAAACATCAGCAATAGATTCAGTTCAAACATCATTTGGAATGACTTGGATGATTAGGATGGGGATCACAATTGCATTGTTAATTATATGGTTTTGGATAGAACGAAAAAAACAACTTTCTATAAAAAATCAAATTCCATTTTTAATTTTTTCTCTTGCATTAATTGGAACATCAACAATGATTGGTCATGGAGCAGCTAGTGAACAAGCACTTGCAATAATTTTAGATTATGTTCATAATTTATTAGCATCTTTATGGATTGGTGGAATAATCTTTTTTGGATTTATTCTTCTTCCTACATTATCAATTCTTGAAAACAAAAATAAAGAATTGTTAGCTCTTAGTGTACTTCCAAGATTTTCAATTATGATTATTATTTCTCTAGGAATCATAATCATATCAGGGCCGACGCTTTTATGGTTTTTAGAAAGTGATGTAGGGTCACTTTTAGATTCTACATATGGGAGTCTAATACTTGCAAAAATTACAATTGCATCATTGATGATAGTTTTAGGTGGATACAAACAATTTGGGATACAAAACAGAGCTGAAAAAAATATAAAATCTGGTTCAATAGTTGTATATAAAAAATTAAGACGTTCTCTAAAGATAGAAGCTGCTTTAGGAATTGCTTTACTTGGAGTAGTTGCACTATTAACTAATGGAAGTTTACCGGCTGGAGAAATTCAACAAGCTCAAGCACAGGAATTTATATTTGGATTTCAAACAGTCGAATTTTCAGAAAACGCAAGGTTTGATGTAAATATTGAACCATTTACTAGTGGACAAAATACCATAAAGATTCAGGTTTCAGACTTTGATGGCAATGCATTAAATGACATAGATGCACTGAAGGTAAAGATATCTAATCCTCAAAGAAACATTGCACCAATAATAATTCCAATCAATGAAATAAAAACATCGACAATACAATATGAAGGAGATGTAACTTTTGGGTTTTCTGGTAAATGGCAAATGGAAATAGAGGCACAAAGGACTCAGAACCTTAATGAAGTTGTAATTTTAGATTTAGTAATCAAACCAAAACTTTCTCAATTAAAGACAGAAATTATAGAGTTTGATTTTCCAGAAGAGGCAGCACCACTTTATCCCTTATTTGATGGGAAAAACACAATTTGGATAAGTGATACACAAAAACCAAGATTATGGAAATTTACTTTAGATAAGCAAGAATTTGGATCATATGATTTTGAGGGTTTAACATCAATTACTCTCACTCAAGACAATAATGGAAAGATTTGGTTTACAGATACCCCAAATAACAAGATTGGATTCCTTACTCCAGAAACGGGAGTAATTCAGACGGTTTCTCTTCCTACAGAGGCAATACCAATTTCTTTACAAGCAGATTTCAAAAACAATATCTGGATTTCACTTTTTGACAAAAATATGTTATTGAAGTATAATCAAGATTCTGGAATTTTTGATGAATATTCAATACCTACAGTTAATGGAGGACCTTTTGCTCTTTTAAGAGACTCTACAGGCAACATTTGGTTTACAGAATCTAATGCATCTAAAATTGGAGTCATTAATACTGAATCAGGTAAAATTAAAGAATTCACACCCGATACGCCAATTGAATCTCCAGAAGCACTTTATTTTGATAAAGAAGGAACATTATGGATTACAGCACATACAGGCCCTGCTCTTGTTAAATTCAATCCCACACTTGAGACATTTGAAAGAATTAATGTGCCAGATCCAGAAGCATTACCTTTTGGAATGATAGAAGATAGATACGGCAACATTTGGTTTGCACAACATGCTGTAGATAAAATCGCGGTGTATGATCCACATAATGATAATCTTATAGAAATTCAAATACCAACAGAGACATCTTTTGTACAGTTTGTTACAGCTGATAACGAAGAAAATATTTGGTTTGCAGAACAGCGTGGAAATAAACTAGGTATGATAAAAATATCAGAGATTCCAAGTTTAGGACTAACAAATATTCAAAAGAAACAAGATGAAATAAAATATGTTGAGCTTGTTGCACCACTTATTTCGATGGGAATTATTGCAACATCGTTATTTTTTATAAAAAGTGTAAAAGATAAAAGAAGAATTGATTCATTGATAGATTAGTTAAAATTTTAAAAATTTTCTAGAAATTATAACCATTAAAACTAATCCACTACCAAGAACTAACATGGATAACAATCCAAATTCAGGAACAACTACTAAACCAAACTCGGTAGTAGAATCAGTATTTCGAACATTTTCAAATCTAATTATTGTGGGTCCTGTCTGACCTTCTTTGAAAGTATATTGCTCAAATTGTCCTCCAACATCTGCATTTCCTGAAGTTTTATACACTTCAATATT
This sequence comes from Nitrosopumilaceae archaeon, assembly GCA_042138025.1. Lineage (GTDB taxonomy): Archaea > Thermoproteota > Nitrososphaeria > Nitrososphaerales > Nitrosopumilaceae > CSP1-1. Next base: position 4,858 of record JBHIUZ010000029.1, read on the forward strand.
GTTTTGCAAAATAATAAAATCATAAGTTGATTGGCGAAGTGGTTCAGCCGTTTTTGCATCACGTATGGTAAAAATAAATTTAGTATTTTTGCCTGGTTCAATTTCAGGTGGTTCCCATGATAGATCAACTTGATATCTTTCATCTCTTGTAAAAGCAGTCATAGGAAAAGCTACATCATCGCTCACATGCAAAGAAAATATCATAAATTCAGGAAGGTCCTTCCCAAGTTTTTTTTGTTCCTGTTTTAGATATTGTAAGTGATCTTGAAGTACGACAAAATGGACAATTCTTTCATTTTCTTCAGTATAATCATCAATTTGTATATTTGATTTGAATAGTTCAATATCATTAATTTTTCCTGTATAACTAGGAGTTAAAAAATCAAGAAAGTTTTTTGGAAAATGAACCTCAGTATGAACTACGGGAATATGTGAAACAGTTTTCTCACTCCAATCAAAAGGCATTTGAAATGATATTAAATTATTTTTAGAGTCATAAGTAAATTCGGATATCGTATCAAAGTATGACTTTGTTTTAAAATCTAATACAGTTCCATCTTTATTTGGAAATTTATAATCTTGTGATTCAATCATGCTAACATCTATAGAATTAATCCCTAATCCTTCTACAATGTTTGTACGTTCATCAATAGTTCTAATTTCAATTTCAAAGTTAAATAACCCACCTGATTGAAAAATAGGTCCTACTAATTGAATTGGTTGTGATTCAGTAGCATACCAGGCTTCTAGTAATGAATCTCTTTCTGCAATTATTTTTGTTTCTATATCATCATTTGGAATAACATTAATCAACAGATTGCCATCAGGAGTAAAGAAATAATTTCTAAAAATCATTTGATTATTATGAGATAATCCAATTAGAAAGGTCACATTCTTTACATTTTGTTTTGTTTCTGAATCTAATGCAGTAATACTGATAACTTTATCATCTAATTTATCAAAATATTGTGGAATTTCAATTGAAACAGAAATTTTTCTTCCATCAATATTTATAGAAGTTGAATCAGTTCCCCACCCATGACTATAACTTTTTTCTATTGGAATAAAAAGAAAAATGATAAAAATTAAAAATATTAAATTATTTTTTTTCATAATGTGACTAGTTTGACAGTATCCATTTTTTTATTTGTTTGAAAATCTTTGGTAATAGTTGAAACTCTTTCTGCTTGACCATCAATTACAAAAAGCTCCATACATTTATCCCCTTCAATTTTGCTATGAAGATGCGTGGTAATGAGATCCTCAAAATTATGTTTTATTCCACTAACTATATGATCAAATTCATCATTATGAACAACTAGTAGTATAGCATGAACTATTCCAGACAGTTCAGTTTTTTGTTTTGTTTCAGATAGAAAATTTCTAATTCCTGCGCGAATAGCTTCAGATCTTCCAGAAAATCCCATTGATTTTTTGAGCTTGTCAATTTCTGATAAAATATCGTTATTTAGAGAGATTGAAACAATTGGCATTGCCTAAATGTTATTAAATATATTATAAATATATAGTTAAAATTATTAACTTTTCTTAGATTTATTAATAATAATATGGAATTTTAGGAGTGAGCAGACAGGTAAATGCAGCTATAGCAGCCATTGCAGTAATTATTCCACTTTTATCATTTGGAGTGTGGAATTCAGAAGCATCAATAATTGAGAATTCTCAAGAAAAATCCAAAATTGTCGCCATTGCGTCATTTTATCCACTTTACGAATTTACAAAAGAATTGGGCGGAGACAAGGTAGCTGTATCACTATTGGTTCCAAATGGAATTGAACCTCATGATTGGGAACCTTCAATACGCGACATTCAAAGAATTGAAAAAGCAGATTTGGTAATCATTAATGGAAATGGATTTGAAAATTGGGTAGAAAAAATAGATTCATCAAAAATTACAATAATAAATTCTGGTAAATCATTTGGTTGGCTCAATGAAGAAAATTCAGACTCGGTTGATTTTCATTATTGGCTGAATCCACTTTCTGCAAAATTACAAATTCAAGCAATCACAGATGGATTAATAAAAATTGATCCAGAAAACTCAAATTATTATAAGAATAGAAAAAATATTTATGATTTAAAATTAGATGAACTACATATAAAAATTAAAAATGAGTTAAGGGGGTGTAAAAAGGATTTCATTACTTTTCATGATTCATTTTCATACTTTGCACATGAATATGATCTTAATCAACATACTATAATACAATCAAATGATCCTCATAGTGAACCTACATTAAAAAAACTAGAAAATATAATTCAACTAGCAAACTCATTAGGAATTAATGTAATATTCGCTGAAGAAGGAATGAATCAAAGAACTTCACAAGTTATTGCAGATGAATTAGATGGCAAAGTGTTAGTTTTATCATCCTTAGAAATAGTGAGTGATAATTCATCATATATTCAAAAAATGGAAAATAATCTTTCAAATCTTAAAGAGGCTTTATGTAAATGAAAAAAATAATTGAAATTAAAAATTTAACAATTGAATATCCTGGAGTTAAAGCAATTGATAACATTAGTTTTTCAGTTGAAGAAAATGATTTTTTGGGAATTATTGGACCAAATGGAGCTGGAAAATCAACATTATTTTCATGTATGTTAGGACTAAATGATCATTATAATGGTTCTATCTTCTTTTTTGGAAAAAATATTAGAGAATCAAAAAAATATCTAAAAGATATCGGATATGTACCACAAAAACCTATTTTTGAAAAAAATTTTCCTGCTACAGTTAGAGAAGTAGTACGTATGGGATTAAGACAAAAATCAAATGAAACTAGAGTAGATAAAGTATTACAGGATGTATGGATTCATGAATTAAGTCATAAACGAATTGGAGAATTATCAGGTGGTCAGCAACAACGAGTTTTTATTGCAAAAGCACTAGTTGATGAACCTAAAATATTGATTTTAGATGAGCCTGTTACTGGAATTGATACCCAAAGTACCGAATTATTCTATGGAATATTACGTGAGCTTAACCAAAAACAAAATATTACAATCATTTGGTCATCCCATGATTTAGACGCAGTTAATAGGCTTGCAAATAAGGTTGCATGTCTTGATCGAACATTGTTTTTTCATGGCATTTCTGAGAAATTCTTTGGAAATGAAGAGCTCATCAAGAAATATTCTGAAGCTTCAATGCAAAAGCATATGCATAATCATATAGAAATATGACTTTGGAAATATTTGCTTATGATTTTATGCAAAGAGCAATAATTTCTGGAATATCTATTGCATTATTGTGTTCAGTTGTTGGTTTATTTTTAGTTTTGAGAAGATATTCTCTTTTTGGTGATGCAGTAGCTCATTCTTCATTTGGAGGAATTGCATTAGGTCTTTTACTTGGAATTTATCCAATGTGGACTGCATATATTATTTCATTAATTAGTGCTATAATTATTACAAAAATAAAACAAAAGTTTGATATTTCTGGTGAAGCTTCTGTTGCAGTTTTATTATCTTCTGGAATTGCAGTTGGTTTAATTTTAATTAGTATCTCAGGAGGTTTTACTATTGATATATTCAGCTTTTTATTTGGAAGTATTTTATTGGTAAGTGTTGAAGATACTATTCTAATTCTTGGTCTTACTGGATCAATTCTTATTGTAATTCTTTTATTGTATAGACAATTAATTTATTCAACCTTTAACGAAGAGCAAGCAAAAGTTAGTGGAATTCCAGTAGAAAAAATAAATTATCTTATAGTGTTTATTGCTGGAATTACAGTAGTAACTTCAATTCAATTAGTTGGAATATTACTTATTTCTGCTTTAATCGTAATTCCTAATGTTACTGCAATAATGTATGGTCGAAGCTTCAAACAAACTGCACTGCTGTCTATTTCATTTGCAATTTCTGCAGTTATAGTGGGAATTATTGTTTCTTATTTATTAGATATTACTCCTTCGGGAGCAATTGTAATGTTATCACTTGCAATCTTTGGTGGAACGATAGGTTTGAAATCATTAGGATTTATAAATAAAATAACCACACTAAAGAAATTATCTTTGTCTAATAACCTTGTTAATAACCAGGGGAACGTTTGAACGATCAAATGGTTTAACAACATAATCTCTTGCTCCAAGTTTAATTGCATCTTGTACAATGTGTTTTTCCTCAACAGATGTTATCATAATCACCTTTGCCTTTGGATCAATCTTTAGTATAGCGCGTAATGCTTGAATACCATCTGCACGAGGCATGTTTACATCCATCGTTACCAGGTCAGGTTTAATTTTTTGAAATGCCTTTACGCCTTCAATCCCATCTCCTGCCTCAAAGATTTCTGATGCAAGACCGTTACTTTTGATAATATCTTTTAAGACACTTCGCATAAATGAAGCATCATCAACTACTAAAATTCTCGAAGCAACTCCCCTAGTCATAATATTTGATACCTCTCTTGCATTGTTCTTGATTTCGTAGATTCTGTAATAATCCTAAGTTTGTTCGAGTTGGACATACATTTTGAAAAATCTCTATCTTATCATTTGTAGTATCTAAGAATTTCATGTTTTTTGACCTGCAATAAAATTTGATAAACTCTCAGTAGATGATTTAATATTATAATTAATATCTAAATTTGATTTAGATTCAACTGGGAATTTTTTTTGGTATATTCTATCTCTTGAATTTAATGATGAAAATGAATTTTGTAATTTATGACCCCAAAGTGTTTCATCCATTCCTAAAACTAGATATCCATTAGGTTTTAGAAAAGTATGGAATTTTTTAAAGATTAGATCTTGTGCATCTTTTCCATAATAAATTAAAAGATTTCTACAGAAAATTATATCTAGATAACTAATTGGATATGTTGTTACATCTGCAAGATTAAATGATACAAGATTTTTAATTTTATCAATTATTTTAAAATTCCCATCATTGGTTTTTTTAAAATATTTTGTAATTAGTAATGAATCTAAATTTTTTAAATTATCTGATGTATAGATTCCTTTACGTGCGTGTTGTAATGCTTTAGAATTGATATCTGTTGCTAATATTTTGATTTTATTAGTAGTATTTCCAAGTGCTTCACTAAACATTATTGCTATACTATATGGTTCTTCTCCTGATGCACAACCACAACTCCATATTCGTAACTTTTCAATTGGTTTAGATTCTTTTAGTATTTTTGGAATAATTTTATTTCCAAAAACTTGCCAAACTTGTTTATCTCGGTAAAATTTTGTTACATTAATTGAAAGGGAGTCATATAATGTTCCTACTTCATTAACATCAGAATTTAAGAGTTCAGCGTATTGTGAACTGTTAGAAATATTTAGCATCTTCATTCTTATACCAATTCTTCGAGATAGAAAAGCAGGTTTAAAGTAGGATAAATCTAATCCACGTTTTTTTTGAACAAATTTTGTTATTTCATTTAGGTCTTGTTCTGAAATAGAAATTTCTAATGTCAAAATTAGTTTGCCTCCTTTTCTAATTCTTTTAAAAGATCATCAAGTTCAGAATTTTTTCCGCCAGTTATGTAAGAATCTGTATCATTTAATGAATCAAAGTCAGTATTTTTAGTTCCATTTTGGCTTATAATTTTCCGTGCATCATTAGAGTTTTGAACAATAATCATATGTATTCTAATGCCACTTTGTTTTCCTACTAACTCGGCATCTGCAATTATGGCCGATTCTGTTGCGTTAATAACATCTTGAGCGGATTTTTTTACCATTGATTCCAAATCACTTTGTAGATAATCAGGAGTAGAAAGATCTACTCGGAATCCAGTATCTTTAGACATGGCATTAAAAAATGAGCCTGTTAATATGTTAGCAACTTCTTGAATAGCAGAGGTTCCCATTTCATCAATTTCTTTTACTTCAGTTTGTCCAAGCAATTTGGCGGCAATTTTTTTGGCATATTTCATTTTAATTGCATAACAAATCTCAATGTGAATGTCTCCTTTACCTCTAAGTCTTACTCCACACATCTGAATTTCATCTGCAGATAGCTTAATGTTTTTTGGATTGAAAAATCGTTTATCTAAAATCATTACATTGTAATTAATTGGTTCAGACAATAGGGTTGAAAGAGATGATGAGGTCTGTAATGCAACATATTCATTAATAATTTTTGTAAAATTTTCAACTTCATTTGGTTTTAAATTTATTTTTTCATCCATTTAATTTCATTTCCTAAATTATCATTCCTGGATCAAGGATCAATGCAACTTTTCCATTTGGTAAAATAGTTGCGTTTCTAAACGAATTTTCTGAATCTGAGGCATTAGTAAATTTTTTAATTACAATTTCTTGTTTGTGATCAAAAGAATCCACCACAAGTCCATATGGTTTCCCACCTTTATCGACAATTATTATTGTAACTTTGTTTGGTAAAGTCTGTTTATCTTGTTGTAATTCAAGTATATCAGAAACTCTAACGAGTGGAATAATTTTATCTTGATGTTCAATTACTTCTACTCCATGTAAACTTTTAATTTCATTGTTATTGATTTTGAGCGTAGTTGAAATACTAGATAGTGGTAAGACAAATTTTTCATTTGAAACGTTAACTAATAATCCGCCAATTATTGATACGCTAAGAGGCAACAGCAAGATCATTGTAGTTCCTTTTCCCATCTCTGTTGATATTTGGATATTGCCTCCAATATCTCGGACTTTGTTAATTACAACATCCATTCCTACACCGCGTCCAGAAATATCAGTAACAGTTTTTGCAGTTGATAATCCAGGTGTCCCCAACAAATCAATTATTTTTTGTTCGGTAAGTTCATTGGCTTCAGCTTCGGTAATAATACCATTTTCCACTGCTTTAGCTTTTACTCTTTCTAAATCAATTCCTTTACCATCATCTTCAATTTTTATTGCAATTTGTTCTCCAATGTGATAAGCAGATAATTTTATGTTACCTGTTTCAGTTTTTTTCAATATTTTTCTTTCAGGTGGTTTTTCAATGCCATGGTCTACACAATTTCTTAGTATGTGTAATAGAGGATCACTAATTGCATCTAGTATAGTTCTATCTAATTCAATCTTTGATCCATCTATTTGTAGATTAATTTTTTTACCTAGTTTGTTAGCAGTGTCACGTACAACCCTTTCAGACCTACTAAAGATTGAGTCTATTGGAACCAATCTAAGTTTTAGAGAGTGGTATTGTAAATCAGAAACTAATCTTCCAACTTCTAATAATGCATTTTTGGATTTAACAGATGCATCATTTTTTAATGTGTTTTCTAATTTCATTTTTGAAATTATTAATTCTCCAACTAAATTTACTAATGAATCAAGATCTGACATTTTAACTCGTATTGTAGGTAATTGTGATGATTGTAATGATTCAGTTGTTTCGATTTGTTGAGGTTCATCTGGATTTTTTAAAATGGATAAATAGGATTCTAAATCTATTTTCTTATTTTCATCATTTATCATTTGTTGTAAAGAATCAAGACATTTGAAAAGTGCACTGGCAAGATTGTGTGTTAATTTTTGTTGTTTTTTTCTGATGCTATCAAAAATATTTTCAATATTTTTACAGAGATCTTTTGTTTGCTCATAACCCATAGTGGCTGCCATGCCTTTGATGGTATGAGCGGAACGAAAAATTAGATCTAAATGTTCTTTTTGTTCAGGTTCGTCTTCAAGCTTGAGTAAGGCTTGATTCATAATGTCAACATGTTCTAAAGCCTCTGTCACATACATATCTCGATAATTATTTTCAGACAAGTTTTTCCACCAACTCTTGAATGGTTTGAGAGATTTTTGATGTAGGTAATAATTTATCAACTGCATGCAAATCTACTGCCGCTTTAGGCATACCATAGATTACAGATGAAGAACTATCTTGGGCAATTGTATGTCCCCCTCTTTTTTTGATAGTCTTCATCCCAAAAGCACCATCGTGTCCCATTCCTGTAAGTAAAATTCCAATAGTGTTAGAACCAAAAACTTCTGATGCTGAAACCATAGTCATATTAACTGCAGGCTTTACACCAAATCTTTTGGGTCCATCAATTAACTTGATTCTCAAATTGGGCTCTACTATCATATGATATCCACCTCTAGCTACCAAAACCATTCCTTCTTTGATTACATCGCCTTCTTCAGCCTCTTTGACAGGAAGTTGGCAGGTTTCATCTAACCGGAGTGCAAGTGGTCCAGTGAATTCTTTTGGCATATGTTGTACTACCAAAATAGCAGCCTTCAAATCTGATGGAAGAGCAGAAATTATTGCTTGGAGAGTATTTGGACCACCGGTGGATGAACCAATTACAACTACTCTACTGGCAGCATTTGGTGCTGTAATAATTTTTTTCTTTGGCTTTAATTTTTGAATGTTTTTTATGATTAAATGATTTGGTTCACATTTTGATGCTACCTCAATTTTTGAGATTAAATTTTCTTTTAACTCTTGTATTTGAGCAGGATTTGTAGTAGAAATAGGAACAAAATCTAATGCCCCATTTTCTAATGCATCTAAAACAACTTTTGCTCCTTCTTGAGAAAAACTGCTGACAATAATTATTGGTACTAATTTATTTTGTTTTACTACTTCTTCTATGAATGTTAGTCCATCCATAGTTGGCATTTCAAGATCAAGTAAAATTACATCTGGTTTGGTGGTACTAAGTTTCCTTAATGCTTCAGCACCATCTCTTGCAGTATTAGTAACTTTGATGTTATCTTTAGAAATTAGATCACTTAGAAGTTGAGTCATGTATTTTGAATCATTTACAATCCAAACATCAATTTGGTCTTCAATGGATTTTGTCATCAATTTATTTCATTCCAGATCCAACTTTTTCATAATTTTACAATTTAGTAAAATCATGTAGATGAATTACTTTGGTACCTCCGTTGAATTATTTTCTTCTTCATCTTCTCTAAAAACTTCCTTAAGTTCTTCTGGTATGTCATCATCATTTTCTTCAAGCTTTGAATTTGTTTCAGAATTAATTATAGGAGGTTCTGTGGAGCTTGTAGAATGAATTTCAAGTTCTTCTTGTAATTCATTAGTTTGATTTTCTTCAGAGTCTTCAAGTAAAGCAATAATATCTAAAAGAACAAGTAGTTTTCCTTGAGTTTTTGCAATTCCTTTAATGTAATGATATGATTCAAATGAATCAGATGGTACAGGTTCTATCTCTTTAGGTGATATTTGCATCACATGTTCTACCTTGTCTACAATTAATCCATAAATTGAATCTCTGACATCAGCAATAATTATTTTATAATTTTTTGGGTTTTGAATATCTGCTTCACCAAATCCTAATCTTTTTTTAATATCAATAACAGGAATAATTAATCCTCGAAGATTCATAACTCCTTGAACATATTTTTTTGCCTTTGGAACTGTTGTAATATCAGTGAAATTTCTTATTTCTCTTATCTGCTCAATAGGTACTGCATAATTTTCTTTTTTTTTAGTTGTCTCATTAACTAAACTAAATGTAATTACCTGCAGAGAATCAACTGGAACGGTTTCAACTTTCAATTTTTTCCTCCATTTCGTTCTCTGAACGTGTCGCTTCTTCAAATTCATTCAAAGAGTTTTTTTCTAAAGAAGAATCGTCCTTATTTTTTCTAATAAGCTTCTTAGAGTGTGATTTACCGGTAGAAGATAATTCGTTTTCTGGCACTTTGAATAAACGAACTTTTTGGGCAAGCTCTTCTGCCATCAAGGCTATATTTTGACTAGAGGAGGAAATTTCTTGAGTAGCAGTAGTTTGTTGTTCTACTGCAGCATATGCTTGATCTGTTGCAAATGCATTTTGTTCTGCAACAGCTGCGACTTCTTGAACTTTATAGCTTATTTTTGATAAAGCGTTTAGAGAAGAGTCAACAACAGAACGACCTTCTTTGATTTCTTCAGCACTATCATCAATTGATGCTACAGTAATATGAATATCATCTTGGATTTCTCCAATAAGCTTATCAATTTCTTCTAGAGATTTAGCTGAACCCTCTGCAAGTCTTCTGACTTCATCAGCAACTACTGCAAAACCACGGCCTGATTCTCCCGCTCTTGCTGCCTCAATTGCTGCATTTAATGCTAATAGATTAGTTTTTTCTGCAATGTCTCTAATAACTTCTACAACCGATGTAATTTTCTCACTTTTTTCTGCTAAATTTTTAACCTTAGTTGATGATTGATTTGTTAATTCAATAATTCTTGACATTTTATCAGCTGCTGTTTGACCTTCTTTGGAATTAGGATTCATTACACTGTCAACAATAGTTTTTGCTTCAGCAAGCTCTGATGCTTGTGATTGGGAACCTGTGGCAATTTGCTGAACTGTTGTTGAAACCTCTTCTACGCTTGCATTGAGTTCCTCTGACGCTGCAGCAGATTCTCTAGCATCTCTTGCAACTTTAGTGGCAGTTTGATTAACATCCATAACTAGTTGACGAAGAGATGTAACCATGTTATCTAATGAATTTGTAAGATCACCAATTTCACGAGAAGCATTTGATCTAGTAACTTTAACATTTAAATCGCCTTCACTAATCCTTTTTGTAATCTCTGCTGCATTTTTAATTGGCTCAGTAGTATTGTTAGTAAAAAGAGAAATTAATGTAAAAGAGCTAATTGATATTCCCATCATGATTATCATTGTATAAATTACATTTTCAGCTGTTTCTATTGAGGAGCCATTTAAAGCAAAAATTGAGTATCCGACCCCTACTAGAATAGAACTTAATAAAACAGCCCTTAATGCAAATAATTTATTCTTGCCACTAAGAATAGATGAAAATTGTCCTTTGTTACTCACAATACACATTTTGGATTTGAGTCAATAACCCTAGATGTGTATAATGTGAACAAACATTTTTTTCAAAATATTAAAAGAAGATTCTAAAAAAGAGAATGGTATACCATTTTAAATAATGTATTTTTAAAAATATGGTTATACACCTACATCTCCAAAGTCCAAGATAGAGGCTTCGAGATAATCACTCATCAATACATCCATTGCAAATGTTGTAATTGAGCCAAGTACCCCAAGTAAGGCTATATGAAAAAAGACTGTTTTATACAGTCCACCTTGAGCTACTTTTAGCGCAACTGCACTAATCGTTGATGTCATAAGTATCATAACGGGCAGGATCATTTCCATAAATGCAGGGTCAATTGGAGACAATGGAAATGCATTATTAGAAATCTGAACGCTACTAATTAATTCAAAAAATATTGAAGTTAATTTATTCATTAAACCAAATACACCAAGTGTTAAAACATGTAATACAATTATGATTGACTCAAATGTTTTAGAAGTCTGTGCTCGTTTTCCTCGAAGTTCATTGATTTTAATCGTAATATCTGCTATTGTATTTCCAGTTTCATTCATATCTCCACCTTTATCTATTGAAGTAGACATTACTTGATTCCCATTTGCAACAATTTCACTACCACAGTCTCTTGAAAATAATTCAAACCCATGTTGTTGATCAACTTTATTTTTAATTCTATTTTTCAAGGAGATTACATATTTTTGAATGGGACCAAAATCGCTTCTTAAAACCGCATCTAATGCTTGACCCATGGAACCAACAGTTGATAAAATTTCTCCAAAATGTCTTATGAATTCAGGATACCAATTGTTAATTTGTTTGATTTGTTTTTCCATTTTTCTTGCAAGCAATCCTGGATAAAATAGAGGAGCTAGTGATAGACCCACTATTAGGCTTAATGGGACAGCCTGACTCATTAATAATGCTATAGCAATTCCTGCTCCGGCTCCAACTGAAAGGTAAATTTTGATTCTAAATTTTAGATCTACATCATCTCTACTAAATCCTAGTTTATCTCTTGGAAATAGCAAGTACATTATTACAACAAATACACTCATCGTAATACCAACTCCAAATAATGAATATACTAAGATCAATTCAGATGATGTTGCACCTGTTAACATCGTCATAATAGAATTTGCAGCAATCATAAATGCGGCTGTAGACATTAAGGTGTAAAACATTTCTAAAAATAATTTCTGCATTTCAAGTTTTCTTTCATACTCGATTGCAAAGCTAAGAAGTGTACCTTTAAGTTCTGCTCTAAAATATGTACTTAAACGGTCACCTAGTCTTACTACTTGAGCAAATTTTACTAA
>JBHIUZ010000030.1:0-15747 GCA_042138025.1 Nitrosopumilaceae archaeon
GGTAACAAATCAATTTTCAATGCTTTGAAAGTTTAATTTAAGTCTAGTCATGTTCAAAGTGTGCATTTTGAAATTCCCTTTTCTGGTCATAAGAATATTAGATCACTTCATAAAAACACAATTGAAATTACAAAAGATTCTAACTTGACAACTAGTGGGGATTGTATTATTGGGGTTAACGCAAAATATGGATGTAGTGAGATCCCCCAACATATTAAAAAAAGATTGCAAGACCCAAATTCCAAAGTAATTTTTTCTATAATTGTAAATGACTATACTTTTCAAATTAAGGGAACAGGTCACCAAGATCTTTTTTTTGCTGATCCCAATGACATAGTGATAAGAAAAAGTAATTATATATGCCCACGAACATTAGCAGTCAACTGCAATAAAGCTTCAGATTCTATTCCACGTAAATTAATTCAAATGTTACAAGACCCTAAAACTCAAGGTATTTTTTCTATTCAAGTTATTTAGATGGAGGGTTTTCTAAAACTTTAGTTAATGCTCGATTTACAATTTCCATGAGAATGTATTGATTATAACTTTCAGAATTTGCAGTTTTTTTATTTTTTGTTTTGGTGGTTGTTTTTTGAGTAATATTTTTTACAAGATTTGTAATTTTGTCAGAAGTTGTATTTATGAGGTTTTCATATTTTGATTCAAAATCATTTGGAGTGTCATATTCTAAAAGCTTAGTCGATGTTCCATAAAATTTTGCAATAGCACCACGAGATTCTTGAATTTTTACCACTTCAATTAATCCTGAAATTTTTAAAATATCTAAATGATGTCGAATTGTGGTTAATGCTTTTTTATATCCAGATTTTTTCATTTCGTCTAAAATTTGTTCTGCGGTTAGTTGATTTTTGTATAAAATTTTTAGAATTTGTGTACGGGTAGAATCTTCAATGGCTTTTGCCTGTTTTCCAGTTGTAATGACTATTCGATTTACTCTAATTGCTTTTTCCATTAATGTGGACATGTAGTATAAGATTTGTAAGTTAGCTAAAAGATCGCTATATCATATTTTTTTGTCTATTAGCATTAATTTTTTTTTATTACAATAATGTTTCAAGGCCTTTAACATTTATTATTTATATTACAAAAAATACTGGAATACTTCAATCAATTTGATAGTATAATGAATAAATTAACACCCTTATGAAAATTTTTGGAAAGGTGCCACTTGCCGAAAATTGTTCGCTAAATTACCGTAACATGTATGATACGCGCAAATTCCGCTGTTTTGAATAATTGAAAAAATGCAAATTCGAGTTATAGTTTACATTTTGTAAACTTTTCAAAGGCAATAATATACCGCTCCGTAATTTTCGATATTAATTCAGGTGGGATATCTGGTGCTACAGGTTCTTGACCATGCAATAGGGCTTCCTCAAATTTTTTCTGATAACCATTTTTAGTTAACCAATCTCGAAGTAATTGCTTATCATATGCTTCTTGTATTTTTCCAACAGTGTAAGACTCTTTTGGCCATAATCTATACTCATCAGGACCGATGGAATCTCCAAGAATTATTTTATCACCGAGTTTTCCAAATTCTAATTTTACATCAGCTAAGATGAATCCCGCAGAATCAGCAATTTGTGACATTCTTTCATAAATTCCAAGTGAAGTCTTGGATAACCATTCAAATTCCTCATTTGTTACAAGGCCCATTTCAATTGAGCGTTCTTTAGTAACTGGCATATCATGAGTAGATTTTGTAGTTGGATCAAAAATTGGATGTGGTAATTTTGATGCAAGTTTTGTACTTGTATTATTATCCAAATTTACATCGCCTTTCTTCCATCGATTAACGAGACTACCATAAAAATAACCACGAACGACGCATTCAATAGGAAGCATCTTCATTTTTTTTACAATAATACCAGTTTTTGATTCAGTTCTAATAAAATGATTTTCAACGTTTAATTCTTTAAACCAAAATTCTGCAAATTTACAAAGTATCTCTCCTTTTCTAGGGATTTCTTGATTAAATTTAACATCAAAAGCAGACACACGGTCACTAAAAAGAAAAAGAAGATTTCCATCTTCTAAATCATAAATGTCCTTTACTTTTCCAGATGCAAGAAACTTCATTTTACGTATCTTATTTTTGAGATCATTTAATTCATAGGATGAATTATGAGCCCATCATTCCTGGCATTTTTGTAGGAGTTCTATAGGCCTTATTCACTAAAATTCCTTCATTAGCAGTTACCATTACAAATTCCATTTCATTTTCATTAGGGGGAGAAATGATAATTTTTTGACCAGGAATTAATGTTCCAAGTTCTTGAATATCTCCTCCTCCAAAATTTGCTCTAACATTTGTCAAAGGTTGATTTCCTACGTTTTGAATGGTCACTCTAGCCATAACAAAAAGATCTTGTTCATCTTTGAATGGGTCTACTGATATCGCGTATTCTTCAGAAGAAATTATTCCCTTTGAAACAGAAAGTCCTACTACAATTCCCAAAATGGCTATTACCCCAATTCCTACAAGAAGAAGTAAATTATATGCAGCCATAGTATTCTAATTACTTTCTGACTTTTAAATACGATTCAATTTTCAGGATTTGCAAATGAAAACAATGGATTTAAGAAGATGCCTTTAGGTTTTAGTTTGGAATGATTAATTTAGGATGGTCAAGAGTTTTTGAATTATTCCAGGAATAATCAAAAAGAAGTATGATTGATTCAATAAGTGATTTAGAATTTGTCCAAAAAGCAAATACCTCTTTTGAAGGAAAATTTGAATTTCTTAAGAAAATTAATAATTCCATGTCATCTTTAATTAGAAAACATTGATTTCTAGCCATAGATTGAGGTAAAGCCTTTATTATTGATTTATTCAGATTTTCTAACAATTCAGGAATTACTGCCTCTGAGGATATAATTAGTTTAGAGTTTAACTCAGTTGAATCAAAATCATCTAATATATTTGAATAATAAAATCTTGAAAGGTCTTTTGCCCCACAAAGTAATTTACAATAATCTTTAGCATTTGAAATCATGTTTTTCATTTTATTGTGAATTCTGGTAGAACCTTGCAACATTTGGAATTTTTCACATTCATTTTGAGTCGATGGTGTAAAAAACGATGGAATTTTATTCCATAGCGTGGTAATTTCCTTTTCTTTTTGAGCTAGTAAACCTAATTTTGCTTGTTCGGTTTTAACCAATATCTTAATTGCTTTTTCCATTTTTATTGCCGAAAATTTTGTAGGACGTGAAAATTCACTAACTACAATACCCTTGTTAGTCAAGGTATTTAGAATGTGATATGTTTCAGTACGTGGAATTCTTAAGTCCTTGCATACTTGAGGGGATGTTTTTGAACCATACTTTCCTAGATAAATGAAAACTTTGGCTTGGATCTTAGTCAACCCAAAATTAACTAGATCTTCTGTAATTGTTTCTATGCCAAGTTTATACTCATTTAGCTTAGAATCAGGCGTCAAATTTACTAAATTGATTGGTTTTTCTACCTCATGCATGATAAAGAGTAGATCGCGAATCATATATCGGATCTGGATCTTCAGTCAAAATACACGTTCCAAAATGGAAATTTAATGAAATAAAAAATGTTAAAATTTTTGACTTTTTGATTTAGTATTTACTGAGAATTATTCACCTTTCATTTCAATTCTTGTTTTAAATGAAGGCGTTATTCCTAAATTTTCATAATTTCCAGTTGAACATGTAAAGCACATGGAATCTTTTGGAATTCCAACTGCCATAGCTAGATTTTCTGAATCATTATATCCAAGAAAATCAGCCCCAATATCAGAACGTACTTTTTCAGTTATTTCTTCAAGTGAAACTTCTTTTCCATTTACATAAGTGGCCAATTCTTCCTGAGATGGAAAATCAATTCCAGCATAACACGGAAATCTGATTGGAGGATAAGTTATTACCATACTAATTTTTCGTGCGCCAGCTCGTCTTAGTGCTTTAATTATGGCCTTAGAGCTTGTTCCTCTTACCAGACTATCATCAATAACAACTACATGTTTTCCTTCAATGATTTCGGTAATGGGGAATATCCATCGATTAATTTCTATTCTATCACTTTGATGTGGCTCGATAAAACTCCGTAATGGACCTTTCTTACTATATCTATCTTTTAAAAGTCCTTCATCAAAAGGAATTCCAAGCTCTTGTGCATATCCTAATGCAGCGGGTCTTGCAGAATCAGGTACAGGAATTACAAGATCTGCGTCTTTTAGAGGAAATTTTCTTGCTAGATGTTGACCAATTTTTTTTCTTGCCAAGTAAATATTGGTTCCTTCCATTTTACTAGTGGGATGTGCAAAATATGTAAATTCAAAAGAACAATGACATCGCTTGTTATCATCAGAGAACATCTCAGTTTCCATTCCACTTTTACTAAGCTTGATTAACTCTCCAGGATTTACATCTCGAATTAATTTTGCTCCAACTGCAGACAAAGCCGAAGATTCGGATGCAATGATATAGGAATTATTGTCTTCTTTTTTACCTAAAACCATCGGTCGAAAACCTTTTGGGTCTCTTGCAGCATAAACAGAATTATCATCAGATAAGAAAGTAAAACAGTATGAACCGATCATCTCGTTTTTAAGAACAGATAATGCACTGGAAAATTTTCCTTTTTCAGAGATTAGTGAAACTAATCGTTGGGCAGCAACTAGAGTATCACTTGCGTTTTGAGGAGTAAAAGTACACCCACCTACTAGATTTGAAAGTTCTTCAACATTTGATATGGTGCCATTATGAGCTACACATAGATCCTTTATTTTGAGGGGCTGTGCATTTTCCAGATTACTTTTTCCAATGGTGGAATATCGAACATGACCTATTGCAGCAGATGAAGAATATTCTTCAGAAATTTTTTTAAATTCCGATGATGATGCCGAAACCAAACCTATTTTTTTTAAAGGGGTTTTTTTTGGGATTGCAATGCCCCAAGCTTCTTGACCTCGATGTTGTAAAGCGCGAAGAGCATCAATAAGCATTGGTATAACATTTGAGCCATCTTGGCTGAATATTCCAACTACTCCACAATTTTCCTTAACCATGAATTACCAACTCCTCAAGTGACTTCAACCAATTTTTTCGTGCCTTATCAACGCTTAGATTAATAATGTTCATAGATTTTTTTTTGAATAATATTTTTGAGCCTCCAAATTTACCTATAACACCATACTCTAATTTTTTTGCATTTAGAAGATTTATGATTTTTTCTAGGTTTTTTTTCTCAATTGTAATTAGATATCTAGAATGACTTTCTGAAAAAAGTAATTCACCGTAATCTAATTTTTGAGATGGTACTTTTTCTAATGATATATTACAACCTGTCTGATTATTCATACATAGTTCTGATATTGCAATTGCCAGGCCTCCTTTAGAGCAATCATGAACATTCTTTACAAGATTCGCATTGATTAATTCTAAAACTGTATTCATATTAATTTGTGAATTTTTAAAATCAACTTGTGGGCAAGTACCTCCAATAAAATCATGAATGTATTCAAAATATTCCGAACCCCCAAGTTCATTTTTTGTTTTTCCAAGAATTATTAGAATGTCATTGGATTCTATTTTTGTTGGGCGTAGCGGATGTTTTTGGATTATTCCCAAGACACCTATTAATGGAGTGGGCTTGATAGGACCTCTTGGCGTTTCGTTGTAAAAACTGACTTTACCACCAACACAGGGTATTTTGAAATATTTTGCAAAAGCAGTGATTCCTTTTAATGATTCTAAAAATGTCCAGAAAATTTCAGGGTTTTCTGGATTTCCAAATTGTAAATGATCCACCATTCCAATTGGAGTTGCACCAGTGCATACTACATTTCTACATGCCTCTTCAAAACATCCTATTGCTCCATGGTATGGATCAATATAGCATTGTTTAGGATTACCATCGATTTTTGCAGCTAAAAATTTTCCATTATCTAATCTCAAAACAGATGCATCATTTCCAGGTTTGATTACTGTTCTAATTCCTACTTCATGATCATATTGTCCATAAACCCAATTTTTGTTTGCAATATTTGGACTAGAGATTAATTTCAAAAGTGTATTAGTAAAATTTTCGTTTTTAGAAACAGGGTGATTTATGGGAAGATTTTTCAAGTATTTTGGAAAAGATGAAGCCCTGTCAAGCAGTGGGGCATTTGCTACTATTTTTGTTGGTAATGAGGCTAGTATTTTAGACCCTTTTTTTACATGCATTATATTATCAGTCTTAACTTTGCCAATGACCGAACACTGAATTTGATATTTTTTACATATACCTTTTAATTTTTTTAGTTTTTTATTATCAGTAATTATTAACATTCTTTCTTGAGATTCAGATACCATAATTTCTTCTGGGTTCATATCTGATTCTCGAGTATGAATATTGTTTACATCAAGTTCAATTCCAATGTCTAAAGAATCTGCAGTTTCTGATACGGCACAAGATAGTCCACCTCCACCCAAATCTTTCATTGCTTTGATACATTTTTCATTTCGTGCTTCTAAAATTGCCTCAATGATTAATTTTTCGATAAAAGGGTCTGGAATTTGAACTGCTGATCTATCTTCTGACTCTAAAGAATCAGAGGCAAATTGAGAGCCGCCAATTCCATCACGTCCGGTAGGACCACCAAGTAAAACTACGGCATCACCTTTTTTGGCATGATTTTTAATCAGTTTTTCTTTTTTTCCAAATCCTATTGCCGCAACATCTACTAAAGCATAATCTGTATAACACTTGTCAAACTCTACCTCTCCTCCAATTGTTGGAATTCCCAAACAATTTCCATAGTCAGCTATTCCTGAAACTGCGTTTTTAAAAAGCCATCTTGCGTGAGGATCTTTTGTAATATCTCCAAAACGTAATCCATCAAGTATTGCAATAGGTCTTGTCCCTGCAGATAAAATATCTCGGATCACACCTCCAACCCCTGTAGCTGCTCCACCAAATGGTTCAATTGCTGACGGATGATTATGGCTTTCAATATGTACGGTTACAACATATCCTTCACCTACATCAAGAACTCCTGAATCATATCCTTTTTCAAAAATAACTTGAGGGCCATCCATAGGTAACATTTTGAGATGTTTTTTGGAGGATTTGTAAGAACAATGTTCAGACCATTCTGCTGCAACTATTTGAAATTCAGTAGAAGTTGGTTTCCTTCCAATTTTTTTTTCAAGAAATGCAGATTCTTGTTTAACTAGACTCATTGTACTGCCCCAATTGAATTAAGAAGCGACTGAAAAATCAGAGAAGATGGTTTAGAGTCAATAGGATTAATTTCAGGTTCAGTTGCACGCTCTGGGTGGGGCATCATGCCGACTACATTTTGAGATTTATTACAAATTCCAGCTATTCGAAAAGTTGAACCATTAATAATTTCAGCATATCTAAACACAATTTGATTATTTTTTTTCAAAATGGACATAGTTTTTTTATCAGCAAAATATCTACCCTCGCCATTTGCAATTGGAATTGGAATTTTTTGATGCAGTTTTAATTTATTGGTAAAAGGAGTTTTGTTATTTTCAACTATTAGGTTTGTCCATTTACACATAAAATTCAAAGAGTTATTTTTCATTAAAACTCCAGGCAACAATCCAGCCTCAACTAGAATTTGAAAACCATTGCAAACCCCTAAAATTGGAATTCCTTTGGATGCGAGTTTTTTAATATCTGAAATTACTGGGCTATGAGCTGCAATAGCTCCTGCTCTAAGCCTATCGCCATACGAAAAACCTCCGGGAAGAATTACAGCATCGAGGTTTTTTGAGATTTTTTTTTCGTGCCAATAGTACTCGGTATTTATTTTAAAAACATCCCTAAGTACGTGATACATATCACGATCACAATTACTGCCAGGAAAAACAATTACCCCGACTTTCACATTGGTAGTAGGTTAGATGTATTATTAATATCAAAGGGGGTAAACCATTTTTATTTGAAAGTATATGAGCTATTTCATGGGACAAGTAAGAGACATTATGCAAAAAAATGTCATAGTTATTGAAGAAAACAAATCCGTTCAAGAAGCTGCAATGCTAATTACTGAAAAAAATATTAGTTTTTTAGTTGTTGTAAAAAATGATAAACCGGTAGGAGTAGTTACCGAAAAAGACTTTGTTAGAAAAATAGCTGCTGAAGACAAAATTGCTTCACAGATTCCACTTTCTAAAATAATGTCATACAAATTCAGATCGGTTGAACCTTCCACAGATATTGAAGATGCAGTACAAAAAATGCTAAATCACAACATTCGGAGATTGTTAGTATTAGAGGATGAAAAATTAGTCGGAGTGATTACCCAAACAGATTTAGTTGATTTTTTACGAAGTAGATTATTAATTGAAGGTACTTTAAAAAATATTGAATCGTCAAATTCCTAATTTTTTGAGACTTCTAAAGTTATTTTACTAACCATTGGATTATAGATTCGAAGCTCATCGCAAAGTTTTCGAATTTTTTTTTCTGCTTTGTCTTTAGTTTTTTCATCAATAGTAAATTTTAGCATCTTTGCTAATCGAATTTTTTTAACAGAAGAATAACTCCCTTTCAAAACAAGATCCTTTAAAATGGTTTCAGCTTCTGGATCACTAATACTAGGTTTATTTTCAATTACTACATTTACCGTAAATAATGCCATGATTTAGTTTTATACATAGAGATATTATATCTATTGAAATTCAGAAAGAATTTTTAATAAATTAAAAATCCTAAGGCTTGAATTTTCTTAATCCTTCTTCTACTACTTGGTTTAGTACATTTGAAAAGCTAACAGATTTTGTAGAGGTTTTAATTAATTTTGCTTGAATTGCTCGAAGTTTTTCGATATTGCTTTCTAAAAGTACTACAGTAACTCTAATGCCCATCTTAAATCCTATACTTTATACTTGTTAATAAGAATCAATTAATTCTAATTCGATATTATTAAAATTATAAAATAACATACTTTGTATATGGAATTGATTTTATAATGGTAATTAGTTGAATGTTTATGCCTCGAATGAGATATTGGAAATTAACTATTGATGAGGTTGAAAAACTAACATATGATGAAAGCAAAGTTCTTAATTGGGAAATTAAATTTACCCATGAACCTGAAGAAGATGCTAAATTCATTGGGGTTTTTTTATATAGAAATGGAACGCCAAAGGATTATCAAGCAGTAAAAGGGATAACATATTATTATAATAATATTGAGCGAAATGAACTACCCGAAATTACTAAATTCCTAAAAAAGAAATTTGGGGGAAAAGAGGTGGAAAAAGGTGAACGTGTTTTTCTTGAAGGCTCTAGTGAAATTTATTCAGGAAAAAGCATAGCAGATCTTGCAAAGGAATTAGAATCAAGATTAAATGCAAAAGCTGTTATTTCTATTGAATTTGAAAATATTACAGAACAAGAACAAAAAGATGCAGGTCTTCCAGGAGAGAAACTTTTACCTATTCCTACAAAGTAAAATCAACAAATAAGTATAGTTTTAATTAAATTAAAGTACTCAGATGTCTGAGATTCAAGAGATCAGCCAACATCTAAATGAGCTTAGAGCTCGCATAATGAGAATTATAATTGCTATAGGGATAATAACAATTTTTGTTTTAACATTTCATTTAACTCCTATGGAAGTAAATGGAATTCAGATATTTTATCCAACTCCAGAGCCACTTGACAATATTGCAAGTCAAATAACAAAATACATGAATGATCAGCTTGTTCCAGAACAAGTCCAGTTAATCCAAACTGCACCTGGACAAGCCTTTTTTGCACAAATTTACATTGCTGCACTAGTTGGAATTGTTTTGGGAATGCCAGTAATTATTAGAGAGTTTACAGGGTTCATCAAACCTGCATTAAAAAAAAATGAGATAAACATTAGTCGAGCAATTACAATTCCAGCAATTGGGCTCTTTATAGCAGGATGTGTTTTTTCATATTTTTTTGTTGTGCCATACATTCTTGACTTTCTTTATAAAATTGGAGAGTCAGCAGGATTAGTCACATTTTTGAATATTATGGATTTTGTTTCATTTGTTTTACAATTTCTTATTGCATTTGGAATATCTTTTCAATTACCACTTGTAATGTATGCCGCTACTGTTTCAGGAATTACAGATCACACTTTTTGGAGAAAAAATATTCGTTATGCCATTGTAATAATTGTGATATTTGGAGCAGTAATCACTCCTGATGGTAGTGGGGTTACAATGTGGTTTGTCGGAGGGCCTATGATTGGATTATATGTCGCAGGCATGTTTTTTATTGAACGCAGAGAACGTAAAATTAGAACATTTAAATCTAAAACATAGCAAATATGATTATACATGTTTGAATCAATCTCCCTTCAATTACCAATGAGTATGGAATGGCTTTGGATCATCGTAATTATTGTAGTGGTATTTTTTGGTGCTAAAAAAATTCCTGAACTTGCAAGAACACTTGGAAAAGCAAAAGGGGATTATGAAAAAGGCAGAATTGAATCTGAAAAAGATCTAAAAGAGTTTAAAGAAAAACAAGATTCAAAATAATCATTTTTCTGCAATTTTTGCAAATTCTTCCATTATCTTTTCAAATCCTTTTTTTATTTTAGATTTTCCAAAAAAGGCTGCTAGTTTTAATGGTCCCCGTAGCTTAAGATTTGCATCTACTGTAATTTTAGTACCTTCCTTTACAGTTTCATAGCGCTCTACAATATAACTTCCCTTTGCATCTCCTCCAATGACAAAAACTTCGTGAATCTCAGGATATTTTGTAACGTGTTTAGTCATCATTACTAATTCTCGTCCTGCAATTCTAATATGCTCTTCAACTACTGCAACATTATCTCGAACTGATCTGACTCTAATAGAAGGAAAATATTTTGGAAGTGTTTTTTGAAAATTCTCATAATTGGCTGCTATGTCAAATACGTCATTACGGTTGGCTTTGATAATTTTTTCAAAACTAATTTTAGGCAATATTAGTAATTTTTCTTATTTTTTATATAAAAGGGTGATTACCTTTATGTCAATTAATTCAATGGCAATCTTAATTTCGATGGAAAAAAACAGAATTGTATGAATATGTCATCTAAAATTTTTCTAGTTTTAATCACTACAACATTTACTATATTATCAAGTGTTTCTTTTACTCAAACTGCGTTAGGTTTTGAAGAAAATTTTTTGCCTTTAAAAACAGGAATATTATCTACTAGTTATCATGATTATGCTTTATCAAATAATTTTGAGGCAAAAATATTTCAAGATGGGAGAATTATTAGATTAAGTGGGGTAACTACAACTGGAGAAACTTATTACATCTACCAAAAAAATATTGGAGATGACGTTATACTTAAGGGAAAAATTTTAGTTGATGGGACTTTTATTTCTTTAATTCAAAATCAAATAATATCTGAACAACAAATTAGTCAAGGACCTAGCACAAAGCTAAAAATGCTGACAAAAATTCCACATCATACATATGCAGGATATCCTTTGATGATATCAGTAAAGGTTTTTGATGCAGAACTAAATCCTCAAGGAAAATATGAACAAAGTTTTGGGGCTTTAGAAAATGTTTTTGTAAATATTACTATTACAAATCAATTTGGTAAGTTGGTCTCTTCGTTAAGTGGAAATACTGATTCAAAAGGCTTGTTTCATGCAAATTATATTATTAAAGGTGGTATAGATCTTCCTGGAGAATATTTTGTTAATATAACTGCAAGTGATAGAACATCAAGTACAAGCCAATCCGTTAAAACGTTTTTTCGAGGAGAGATTAAAGATTACTGGCAAAACCGTTAAAGGTTCATTCTCCCCATCGTTTGTATAAATTATGTTCAATATCAAATTGATCTAGACATTTTCCAACAGTGTGGTCAACGATTTCATTAACAGTTTTTGGTTTTGTATAAAATCCTGGCATCGGGGGAAGTATTACAACACCAAGTCGGGCAAGCTTTAACATATTTTCTAAATTAATTGCAGTCAATGGGGTTTCCCTTGTTACTAAAACCAATTTTCGAGATTCTTTTAGAGTAACACCAGCTGCTCTGGCAACAAGTGTTTCATCATATCCATTAGCAATACTTGATAGGGTCTTCATACTACACGGTATAACGATCATACCATTAACTTTGTGAGTCCCGCTAGATACGCTTGATGCCATATTAGTTTCATCAGATATTGTAGTTGCCAGTGATTTTACCTCATCAAATTTGAAATCAGTTTCCATTGCAAGACATTTTTTTGCCCATTCGGTAATTACTAAATGTGTTTCAACATTTTTTTCTTTTAGGATCTCAAGGAGTCGAACTCCGTATATTACACCAGTGCTTCCTGTGATGCCAATAATTAGTTTCAAAACGAATCCATCTTAAATTCAAATTTAGACTATTTTAGTTATGACTGTTTTTTGAAAAAATTTTAGGCATCAGGTATATCCTATTTTTGAATAATTATTATGATATCGAATTAGATTTTTGGTCATCAGTGAAATTAGATCGTACTTCAGAATTTGCTCTTTTGTTTAACCAAAGTTTAATCCCTCCAAATGCCATTGCACTAAGTAAAATTATACCTACTAGAATCATCTCAAATGAATAAAACACCATAAGCAATATGGAATAAATTACATATTAAAACTTCTTAATATCTATTAGAAAACTCATTAATGATTAATAATTCTTGATTGCTATTCATTAAAACCTCTATTTGATAGGCTTGTACAAGTATGAACAAAAATTTACTAATTATTATTTTTGGCTTATCTGGAATGGCAGCATTGATATATGAAATAGTCTGGATACGACCTCTTACTCTGGTATTTGGATCATCTGTGTATGCAGTTTCCACAATAATTAGCTCATTTATTTTAGGGTTAGCAATAGGTAGTTGGCTAGCTGGAAAATATTCTGATAAAATTAAAAATCATTTGAAATATTTTGCAATGTTTCAGATTGGAATTGGGATATATGGATTGCTTTTATTACCAGTTTTTGCTTCGTTACCAGGAGTTTATCTTGAAGTATATCATTTAACTTTTCCAAATCAGTACTTTTTTCAATTTACTCAGATCTTAATGGCAATGCTGTTAATCTCGGTACCTGCAACCATGATGGGAACAACTTTACCATTAATGGTTAGAACATATTCTAAAAATTTTACAACCATTGGTTCAGATGTTGGAAGACTAGATGCAGCAAATAGCATTGGTGCAGTTTTTGGGACATTAGCTGCTGGTTTTGTTATGTTACCTCTTTTAGGAATTCAGGATAGCATTATCATTACAGCCATGATCAATTTTGGCATTGGAATAATTATTTTAGCTAAAAGACATTATGTAAAGTATCAATATTTAATTGGGATAATAATTCTCATAGTTGTAATTTTCTGGTTTGTTCCAGGATATGATCCTGAGTCATTAAATTTTGGCACTTATACATATGCTCATCCTGGATTTTCTAATGAAGATCGTTCGAAGTTTCTTTCAGTGCTGGACTTGGTTTTTTACAAAGACAGTTTGTATTCTACAGTAATGGTAACAGGTACCCCCGATAAAAAATATCTATTAACCATAAATGGAAAAATACAGTGTTCAAATATTGAGCAATCTGAAAAAGAGATTATTCGATTATCGTCTTTTGCTTATGATGTATTTAGAAATAATTATGGAGAACCAGATAATGCTCTAGTGGTGGGATTGGGGTGCGGGGCTAATTCTAAATGGTTTTCAGATAGACTACACACAACTACGGTTGAAATTGATCCTGCAGTAGTCGATGCATCAAAAATATTTTATCCAAAAATAAAGCATGATTTATTCATTGATGATGCAAGAAATTGGCTATTAAGAAATGATGTAAAATTCGATATCATCATGGGACAGCCCCAAGACCCATATGAAAATTATGGAAATTTGTATACGCAAGAATATTTTGAGCTTCTTAAAAGTCGATTAACAGATAAGGGAATTGTATCACAATGGGGACCCTTATTTGAAATGAGTCAAAGTGATTTGCATATTTTTTATAATACTTTTCATTCGGTTTTTCCATATGTGTATATTTTTCAAACTAATGAAGGAGATATCCCGCAATCTTTAGTATTACTTGGTAGTATGAAACCATTAGAGATTGATGAGCAAGTCTATTATCTTGCAAGTCATGAAACATTCAAACCTGAAAGGACAATAATTAATACAGATAATCATAATACACTGGAATACACTAGTGCCCTTAACCTTTATCAAAAATATACAAAGGGCTTTGCAAATGCTACTTTTGGGTAGAATTTTTTAGAAAAAAATTAATTTACATTATGATGTGTTTGAAAAGATAAAAATGAGGTTTTGGGGTTGCCCCCTATTTAGAATTTATGTCTAAGTGATGTCGTCCTTAAACGTGAATTCCCATTCTAATTGTAGAGTGTCCATAGTACCTAATGTTACACTGCCAAAGGTGTTTCGTGCAAACATCAAATCGCCTACTTCGTTACCACCGGTAAATATGCCAGCCTCGTCGATGTCACCAGGTCCACCTCCACATCTGTTACCAGGAAATGAAGCTGTTGCTGTTACGTTCATTTGTGCTGCACATGTAGTTCTATCTCCTACAACTAGACAGCTGCTTGGAGATGCATGAGCTGATGTAGCGTTTACTATGCTTACTACACGGAATCTATCACAAGGAAGCATAGGTCCAACTCCATCTATATCGCCAATGGGTGTTATGATGTCAGTGTTGTTCCATCTTAGTTCATTTACATATACACCTGGATCACCACCGTATCCAACTTGCATGTGACTAACTCTACCAGATACATTACCTTGATTAGGATAACTTGCATTAACTCCTGCAAATATTTGTCCCATGATGACGGCCATACCATATTTTGTAATGTGGTTCTCACCCTGTCTGTAGCCAATTACTTCGCCAAATTCATTAAAGTGAGTAGCTTTTACATTGCCAAGCATCATCATTCCAGTAGGATATTTGCTTTCTTTGGAAAAAATTGCCAATCCTGAATCGTAGGATAGGGCATAAATTCCACCGATTGAAGCTAGTACTATAACTGCTGCAATTACTCCTATGCTAGGTATTGAGAGTTTCATTACCAATAGGATAAGGGGATGGGGTTTTTAGTCATCGTTTGTCCAGTTTATACAAACTAGATAAAACTCTTAGACAGGGAAGATCGTTTGGCATTTTTCAGATTCGAGATACCATTATCGCTCGCCTCCACCAACTCCATCTTTTATTTTGATTTCGATTAGATTGCCTTCCTCTGATTCATCTGATTCTTCTACTGCCTCTTCAATTGGCTCTTCTACTGCCTCTTCAATTGGCTCTTCTACTGCCTCTTCAATTGGCTCTTCTACTGCCTCTTCAATTGGCTCTTTTACTGCCTCTTCAATGGGATTAATGTCGAGTGGGATCATTTCATTTTGAGTGTTCTTAGAAGTATCAAGTTCTGGAGATTCCAGTAGTACTTCATCAGGTAATGAAGCAATTCCTATAACAATAGCAGCTGCAAATACTGCAACAGTTATTCCAATACCTCTACCCTTCTTCATATTTTGAAATAACCTCCATTTCTTATAAAATAAACTGGAAAGCATGAGAACAGTTGATGAAAGCATGAATTTTCTTGCAAGTTAATTTCAGAAAAAATACAAATTTGGAAATACAAATACATCATCTCACTCCATCCCTACAGTCACTAACGGACTCCTTTCTGCTCTGTATTTTACCTTAA
>JBHIUZ010000031.1:0-15660 GCA_042138025.1 Nitrosopumilaceae archaeon
AAAATATATTCCAAGATTTAACAAAATTATTCCAATTCCATACCCTATCATCTCTTCTTCTGAATCAATATCTACTGTATCAAGTAGTGAAAGAGTTGCAAGAAGTGGCGTAATTGTTGTTTGTACCATATTTTTAAAGATTGGACTTTGTCTTTCCCAATCAGCAATCGTTGGAGAAAATGAATAGTAAATTAAATTAAATGAGTTCATAAATGCATTTCCCGAATTGGTTGAAAGTACCGTGTTATCTCGTACTTCTCTTAGAAATTGAACCTGAGATGCCATTTCAGAACCATACGCCGCAGTCGCAATTAGACAGCCTCCTCCACTCTGATTGATTACTATGCATTCACCATTGACTAATTTTGTTCCAGTCCCACAAATTCCTTTTTTTGGGGGCTCAATGCCAACTGCTTCATAAATTGTCATATCTGGAAAACTTTCATCAAACCATGCTTTGTATGTTGGTTCATTGTTGTATCTATTAATATAATATTGAGGATTTTGTTTAGGATCTACAAAGGGCGCAAGTTTTTTTTGTGGTTTAGGTTCTGGAAATGCGTCTGGAATTGCTAATTCAATTGCTTGTTTAATAGTGTAATCAGGGAAGTTTGTGTCAAACCAGTCTTTGTAGGCGGGTTCATTGTTGTATCTATCAAGATAATACTGTGCACCAAGTTTTGGATCAACAAAATTAGGAACGTTAGATGAGGGCGGCGGTTTTTCAAAAGCATCTGGAATTGCTAATTCAATTGCTTGTTTAATAGTGTAATCAGGGAAGTTTGTGTCAAACCAGTCTTTGTAGGCGGGTTCATTGTTGTATCTATCAAGATAATACTGTGCACCAAGTTTTGGATCAACAAAATTAGGAACGTTAGAAATGGGTTTAGGTTTTGGTTCAGGTTCAGGCTGGGGGGCAGGTGGAACTTGGGTAGGTTCACTAACGGTAACGGTGATTGTTTCTCGGTCTTCAGAAGGTCCTTTTAGTACTACAATATCAAAAATATATGATGCAGGTCCCTGGGATGTGGTTGGAGTCCAAGAAAATAATCCAGTTTTTGAATCAATTGTAGCACCTTGAGGCGGATTTTTATCTAATTTAAATTCTAATCCTTCTAAAGAGGAATCAGTTACTTTAACGGTAAAGGAAAGTGTTTCTTTTTCATTAACTGATTTGTTTCCTATTTTTTCTAATTCTAAAATAAAGTTTGGAACAACTGAAACAGAAGTTCCATCATAGTTTAGTAAAATAGTCGTACCGTTTTCAATCTTAGTAGTAAAGCCAGTTGCACTGTACACACCCACGGTAGTAAACAAATCATCAACTAGTCTTGGAATTGTTTCAAATGAACCATCATCATCCGATGAAGGGTCACCTAACATATTGACAAACTCCCCATTAGGGTTATACAATGCAACATTTACCCATTCATTTCCATCAGATTCGGTTCCAACAAATACGATTTTTTCATTATCAGTATAGACGTCCTGTTGTAAAGAAATTGAGGTAACCAAAGCATGAGCTGGATTAATCATTATAAAAAAGAGTAAAATTACCATGAAAAATGATGTTTTTGAATACACTAAGGTCAATTTTCAAAGTTTATTATTAAAAAATGCGTATAAGTTGTTCTAGTGAACATTTCCAACTATTTTCATCAGGAACTTTTTTTACTTTGATTTTGGGATAATATTTGGTTTTGATTTATACTTCGTTTGATAATATTGGTTTAGTTAAAGTACTATCGTTTTTAAAATCTCACAAAGCAGAATATCTTTCTGGACAAGACCTAAGTGATGTACTAAAGATTAGCAGGGTTGCAGTATGGAAACATATCAATCGCATTAAGACATTAGGATACAAGATAGAATCAAAACAAAAGCTTGGTTACAAACTTGTTGGCAATACTGAATTATTGCTACCATGGGAAATCACAGATGGACTGGAAACAGAGACAATAGGAAAAAGAGTGTATTATTTTGATAGTATTGATTCAACACAAAATTTTGCAACATCTATAGCACATAATCCTAAAGAAAATGGCACGATAATTATTTCAAAAAAACAATCTAGTGGGAAAGGTAGGAATAATAGAAGATGGGTCTCACCGAATGGGGGTATATGGTTTTCAATTATTTTACATCCAAAATTTGATGTCTCTCTTGTAACAATTTTTCCCCTTGCATCATCATTGGCTTTAGCTAAAACAATTGAAAAAACACTTGGCATAAAACCGGAATTAAAATGGCCAAATGATGTAACACTAAAACACAAAAAAGTTGCAGGAATGTTAGTTGACTTGTCCTTAGCATCGAATAGTATAGAAAATTTGATTTTAGGAGTTGGAATTAATTTTAAA
Source organism: Nitrosopumilaceae archaeon (assembly GCA_042138025.1). GTDB lineage: Archaea > Thermoproteota > Nitrososphaeria > Nitrososphaerales > Nitrosopumilaceae > CSP1-1. The sequence goes on from JBHIUZ010000031.1 coordinate 2,361, forward strand.
ATTGATGCTATACAATTAGAAAAAAATATTAAAAAATTAGAAAATTTTTATGGGGTAGCTTCATTAGTTTCAAAAAAAGAAAATAAAAATCCTGTAAAGTTTATTCAAAATTTTCTAGTGGAGCTTGAAAAAATTTGCGAGGATTTAGAACAAGGCAAGCAGAAAAAAATTATCAATGATTGGATAAAAAAATCATCAACTATAGGAAAAAATGCTACAATTAATACGGCCTCTGGGAAAATTACAGGCAAAGCCATTACAATTGATAAAGACGGGGCACTTGTAATATCTAGTTCAGGCAAAAATCACAGGATTTTGGCAGGAGATGTTGTATAGCATTCTTATAATCTTCTAGATTTTCTCTTTTTTCTTCTATTTGATTTTAATTTAGTTTTTCTTTTTTGATTTTTTCTTTTTAATACTCTTTTTTTCTTTATTTTCTTTTTAGGTTTTTTTCTAGAAATTAATCTAGATTTTAAAGAGGAAATATCACCTTTAATTTTTGAGATTGAGGAAATCATATTTTCTAATTCATTTGCATATTCCTTATATGCAGCAATTAGTTTTGATTTTGCTACATTAGATTTTTGCAAATACTCGTTTGATCTTAGCATATTTGTAGTATTGATAAGTTCAGGCATTGGTTTTTGGTCTTTGTTAATATTATCCAATTCTATTTGTATTTGAATAATTTTGTTTTGAAGATCTTTAATTTTTTTTATTGAAGACATGTTTGTTAAGTAATTCAAATGAATCATGTTGATTTAATCTTTTATGAAAATAGTTATGGCTCTATAAGACCAGTACTATGATCCCAAGTAGCAAAATACTTTGGAGTGATTTCAAGTATTACAGAAAATCCATTTTTTACTCCATCCATTAAAAATTTTGCAACCTCGTTTTCTAAATTTCCAGTATATTTTATCATGATTTTTTCTGCAATTGGGATGTTTGTATCTACATCATCTAATACTTTTGCAATTGCTTTGCCTCTAACTCCTTTGTAAGGCATTTTTTCATCATCAATGCAAAAATAGATCGAATCGTGATTCCTGATATTATTTATTTTTTTAGAAGTCTTGTTAGTTTCTACATATAGTTTTTCATTATCATACAAGTACCAAACCGGATGGACATTAGGATCACCCATCTCATCAAGTGTCCCCAACAGTAAATTCAATTTACTATTAGAAAGAAAATCAATCACCTGGTCTTTGGTTAATTTAGAACCAAATCCTGGACTAGCATGAACAATTTTCATCTATTTTTGGAGAATTTTCAATAAATTTAAGGTTTGGATAAAGCAATAAAATTAATTTTTATTTTTAACAAATGAAATTTAACTCATATCAAGTGCTCGAGAATGTTTACGCGTATGAGGACGTTCGCCCGAATATTTTCGTCTCATATGACCTGAAGGTCGTCCATAGATTAATTCTAAAAACCATGCCTCATGTTCTATCTCTTCAGCAAGGATATCTTTTGCAATATCATATGTGGCCGGATCTTTGCCATGAGTCATTTTACATATTTTATCCCAATTAACTATGGCGCCCTGCTCAGCTTTAAGACATTTTTCTAATATAGCTTTTAAATCAGTTTTAGTAGATGGCAATTGCAAGAATTCACAGCCAGACATTTTAATAAATTCAGTTGCATCGTTAGGAAGTATTCCTCCAAGCTGATAAATTCTTTCAAGGCATGATTCAAAATGGCTAAGGTCCTCTAAACGTGCATCTTCAATAACTCCCTTGATTCCTTCGCCTTCAAGTCCAGTGCAATGAGCCCGTAGATTTGTAAAATAGTAATATGCTGTAAATTCTACAGAGGCATTATAGATTAGAAGCTTAAGTAATTCATCAATATCCACACCATTCTGTTTTAGGATTTGAATACCGACTACATTTGGATTATCTGAACTTGTCATAATATCTTATTTAATCCAGTTAATAGGATTATAAAATATTTTCAAAAGACGGTATTAAAGGCCGGTATGCCTAATTTTTATGAATATGGATTTGTTTATCAGAATTTTTTCCACATTTAGGACAATGTAGGCTTTGGAAATCTTTACAAATATTACATTGAATGTTAGGTTCCATATCCAATCCACAAATTCTACAAGATTCAATTCGCATGAATTAGATACTGATTAAGTTTAATTAAATTAATACAAATTTAGTTACAACTAATTAGTTTATCCTAATTGTTTTTATTCTCATTCTAAGAAATGAGAATGTAAATTAGGCTAAGCTACACGTGACAACATGCACACAATAGGATAAAACCATAATAACTTGATTGAATAATAATATGTATAGATATGATGAATGAAACTATAGTTACAAAAAGAAAGTGTCCTAGTTGTGGTAAAGCAAAAATATTATCCGATGAGAATACAGGAGAACTGTTTTGTGGTTCCTGTGGTTTAGTACTTACTGAAAAGATAGAAGATACTGGAGCAGAGTGGAGATCTTTTTCGCAAGATGAAGGCAACAGAGCAAGAACTGGAGCTGGTACATCTCTTACTATGCACGATATGGGACTATCAACTGTGATTGGTAGTTTAAACAAAGATTCAACAGGAAAACCACTATCTGCTTCAATGAAAAGTTCAATCGAAAGATTGAGAACATGGGATAGTCGATCTCAAGCACACTCTTCATCAGATAGAAATCTAAGACAAGCTCTTAATGAAATGGATAAAATTAAAGACAAACTTGCTTTAACAAGTGCAGTTATAGAAAAAGCTGCATACATTTACAGAAAGGCTATGGAAAAAAAACTAGTTAGAGGAAGATCTATTCATGGACTAGTGGCTGCCTGTATCTATGCAGCTTGTAGAAACACAGAAACGCCAAGAACATTAGATGATATTGCTCAGGGAATAAACATTAGAAGAAAAGATGTTGCAAGATGTTATAGATTAATTTTTAGAGAACTTGAATTAAAAATCCCAGTACCGGATCCGCTCAAAGGAGTGTCAAGGATTGCGAGTCTAGCAGACCTTAGTGAGAAAACTAAAAGAAAGGCTGTGGAGATTTTAAACAAAGCAAGAAAAGTTGGAATGATTGCAGGAAAAGATCCAATGGGAATTGCTGCTGCTGCCTTATACATTGCATGTATTAGTAATGGGGAAAGTAAATCTCAAAAGGATATTTCGATTGCCTCAGGAGTAACTGAAGTAACTATTAGAAATAGATGTGCGGGTTTAAGGAAAATCCTCGACACTTAAGAAAAATTTCGTACTTCGTGTTCTTTTCTTCTAGTAACTAGAAAGATTCCTAGTGTGATTCCAAATTGATAAAATGCATACATTTGTACCTGAAAACTAGTTGGAATGTAATCTGTAAATCTAGCCAACAAGGCTACTAAAAGAACTATTACACTAAGTGTAAAAATGAAATATCTAGCAATTTTAGGAATTTGTGCTAATTTAAAAAATAAAATCAGGCTAATAGAAATAAACAAAACAATAACTGCTCCTAGACCTGCATCAAGCCCCAATAAATTGATGAGAAAAGATAGTCCTTCTTCGGGGGTTGTTGGTATGGTAAATTCAGATACCGGTGTTTTTTCAGGGATGGCAAATTTGATAATGTTTGCAACAGCATTAATAGAAAATAATGCTAAAAGTACTAATGAAACTATTCTAGCATGTTTTTTTAGACTCGGAAAACGATTTCTGATACCACGGCCTAAAATGGCACCATGAATCAAACCTATTACAATTACAATTCCAAAAGATATAATGAAATTATCTTCAGCTATATTTAGTATATCCAAAATCCCAGCAAATTTATTTTAAATGAGAATCAGATTAGTATAGTTGTTAGTTATCGTTTACCATCATGGTAATAGTTGATTCTATGTTTTGTAGAGCCTTTATTTTTTCTAATCCTAAATGATGAATTTTATCTTTTGAATTTGATGTAACTTTTATTATAATATCATAAATGCCATAAATTCTCTGTATTTCAAAATTTATTGATAGTCACTAGCTTAGGTTTTTTTACGTATGACTCACTTTATGATTCAAAACGGAATAAAGTAAAAAGTAGGACTACAAGATTATGTTTGGCCTTCAATGCTCATTAATGTCAAAGTTGAGCGAATATTTTCAATCTTACGAATTTTCCAAGTAATTATTTCCCGTAATGTTTCTACTCTATCTGATTGTATCTTGACAAGAATATCATATGCACCAAAAGTTCCATGTACTTCTATTACCTCTTCAATTGATCGTAGTTGCGTAATTACTGATTCTTCTGAGCCAAGCTCACAGTTAATTAGTACAAATGCTTGCGCCATATCATAGTTAGGGCTTTTTAATATATAATGTGGATCTTAGTTTTAATACAAATTTAATATTTTATTGTTTAATTTTGATAAATTGGGTACAATTTGGATAATCACCTTTAACTTAGTTTAAGAAATTAATTTTGGTTCGATTCAGTATCCCCAAGAATACATTAGTGCCCGTTCTGTACACAATTTGAGATACAGCAACAAACTGAGTCGAATCATTTTTTCAAAATTATTTGTATATTTTAGACATACATGAACATACTAACTAATTTTGATTTATTAAATTAGTGACTGTTGGGCCCGCCTGCCAATCCTTTCGTGTAGCTGGACCATAGCTATTCCCTGCGGCCCGACCAGTCATTATTTTTACATATTTTTTAACAACGCTTTTGGTTAGAAGGGGTAATTAAAAAATCAAAAAGAATAATGCAGGTTTTACAGATTTAAAAAATTATTTAACTAACATTACAGGACAAGGGGCTCTTTGAGAAGTTGCCATTGCTACACTTCCAAACATCAATCGCTTTGGACCATCTCGTCCACGTGTACCCATCACAATTAGATTAACTCCTTTTGAGGTAACAAAAGAAATTATGTTATCTACAATACTACTTTCCATCAACATCTGTGTTTGTAATGGTACCTCAAATTTTTTTGCCGCGATTCGTAACCGTCTATAAGAGTTTTCCATGGTTTTAATTTTTTTTTCATCTATTGATGTTTGGTGGCTTATTTCAGAAGGATTATGGGAGCTATACATTATTGAAATTACAGATAGATTGGCGCCATATTTTTTTGCCAAATCCAATGCATATACGAATGCTCTATTAGAATATGCAGAATCATCATAAGGGACCAGAATGTGTTTAATGGTAGAATTTACTTCTTCACAGTAATCCAGATCTCGACAAATTATCTGAAGTGGGGTTTTCGCCATATTATTTTTACAGGGATTAAGAATAAAATGCTGTGTCCGTTTATTTTAAAAAAAACGTCTTTAGGAAATAGTAAAAAAGTACAATTTCCAAATTAGCGTAGGTCATGAATGATACATATCAAGGCGATATCAATCAAAATATGATTTTGAAAATCATAAACTATTTTTGCAAGCAAGAATTGATTTTCTTATTTTAAAAAATTCAGCAATGTTAGAAAAAGAAAGTTCTTCAAAATATCTACTGCGATTTAGGATTAAATAAATATAGGATATTTTCAAAATATTATCGATTAGACGTGGGAAAATGGGCCAATCATTTGATTTCTGCCATCAGATATAGTACTGATCACAAATACATAACAGAGCTAGTTCAACATGATGATAAGGAAGATCATATTAGTGAAGGAATTATTGTGAAAAAACAAGATGTGGCTGATGCTATAAAAAAGGGCAAAAGCTACATGACAATTTATAATTCCAATGATAATTGGAAGATTGGAGAAAAGATTCGTGCCTTTCTTGTAGATGGAGAAGTTTTTATCAGAACTGATAAAAATAAAGTTAGTCGTGATAACTTGGGGTTACTTCCTGAAATTTAGGATTTCTTTTTATTATCTAATGTTCAAATATGACTATGGAAACTGCGTATCTATTAATTCAATGTGATTTGGGTGCAGAAACTGAAATAATTAAAAAACTAACTGAAATCTCCGAAGTAAAGGAAGTACGTGGAACATATGGTGTGTATGATATTTTTGCAAAACTAGAATCCGATTCTAGACAAAGATTAGACGAAATTCTAACTAATACAATTAGAAAAATTCCAAGAATTCGATCAACTAATACCCTCTCACCAATTCTATCTCAAGGTGGACGTTAGATTCACATCAAATAATATTTAAATTAAAAAGTAAAACGGGATAAAAAAACTATAAACCAGCAATTTTTTTAATTTTCTTTGCGGTTTCATCAATGTTAACAGATGTATTTGCAGATACAAGTAAAACCGTGTTATCTATTGGAAAACTCATCACTACTGTCTTTTCTCTTCTCGAGGCAGAATAATCTACCACACCAAGAGTTTTATCAAACTCTTGTCTGGTTGAGACTCTTAAAATTAATTCCATGTACAATTTTCGCATGTCAGCATCATCTTCAAGTGGTTTAAGACCTTTTTTCATTCCACCAGCTACTAAATTTCCCATCGGGTTAATCAATCCGGCAAATCGAATTTCAGGTTCCTTGAGCAAATTCTGACATTTTTGTTCCATTTGAAAATATTCATCTGACTTTTCGACTTGAGACATGTAGTATTTTGTATTTTATTAGAATAAAAACCATTGTCCATTTTTTTTGATATTATCGGATTATCTTTTTAATAATAAATTAAGAAAGGGTTATCTTGTAAGTTCTTTCTCAAATAGTATGAGAGAATTTGATGTTTTAAAGTGTAAAAATACTCACGTCCCAAAATACTATCTTCTTTATTCTACAGGGGATTCTAAAAAACCAATTCAAGCATATTTTGTGTGTGAGAATTGTGCAAACAGTCCAATCTATAATAATACTAATTCAATTATTCATATTGAGGAATTAAAAGACGGAACTAGAATTGTCATTCCAAGCCTAAAAGAATTAAAATATCCACAAGATTTTCCTGTAGATTTTCTAAGAGATAAAAAGGGAATTTACCTTGACTAAGGACTTTTACCCAGAATATGCATTATTTTAAAAGGAATTTTACCAAAATCTACTTCTCTACTTGATGATACTAGTAAAACATTTTCATCAGGTAATGGAAAGCTGTAGATAATTACCTTCTCTCGATATGATAGTGAAAAACTAACGGGCCCAAACTCTTTGTCAAACTCATGTCTCATTCGAACTCTTAAGGCAATTTCCATAAACATCATCTCATCTTGTTTTTCATTTTCTAAGGAGGTCATTCCTTTTTTCATTCCTCCCGCTAAAAGGTGTCCTCGATTGTTAATAACTCGAGCAGACCTCATCTTGGGATCTAAAATCATTATTTTTTGGCATATATTCTCAAAATCCACATTTCAAAATAACATCCGAACTATTTATTGCGATCTTTTTTAATACAATGATGTGAAAAACGGCATTCAAAAAGACCCAGCAGAGTTTTACAAGCATTTGTCCCTATTTTGGACAGATTTAATATATCTCATGTCAAGCAAGCCGCAAGCTCTAACCTCAGTTGGGCCAATGAGAAATTTTTCTGCTAATGCAAAAAAAATAGCCACCGAATTATTAGATGCCAATGAGGATTTAGTAGAATTTAACAAAAGATTAACAGAGTATTATCAACAGCTTGCCGATACCTGGGCAATAGCACAAAAAAAGGTTAATTCAAAAATGCCTGAAATTCCAAATGATCAAGAACAATTTGATGCATACAAAAGAATTTGGATTGATATTTTTGATAATGATTTTACTGAATTGTTTGATTCGCATAAATTTGGAGAAAATTATGGAAAATTAGTGGCAAGTGAAATAGAACTTTCTAAACATTGGGAACAAATGATTAATGTAATGTTACAATCTGCCAATTTACCAAATAAAAAAGAAATTGATGAAGTATACAAAGAACTTCATTCATTGAGAAAAAGAGTGGCAAAGCTAGAGTCACAAACTAAAAATTCTAAGCCAAGGAGAGTAAAAGATGACGGAAGCTAGTCGATTAGATCCAAAAATTGTTGAAGAATTTCTTAAATTTGGAAAAAATATGGTAGATGCACCAAAGCTTGTACCTGCTCCAGATGAAATTAACATGGAGGTTACAGAACATGAAGTTGCATATACAGAAGATAAAGTAAGATTACTTCATTACAAACCAAGAACTAGCAAGCAAGCCAAAATTCCATTTATTATTTCGTATGCTTTAATCAACAGATATCATATTTTGGATATTCATCCAAAGAAGAGTTGGGTTAGAAACCTTCTTGATCAAGGTATTGATGTGTATATGGTAGATTGGGGAACCCCAACTAATATGGACAAATATCTTGATTTAGATGATTATGTGAATGTATACTTGGATAACTGCATTGATTTTGTAAGAGATGAAGCAAATGTTGAAAATGTCTCATTACAAGGATACTGTACTGGGGGAACAATAGCAACAATTTATTCTGCATTACATCCAGAAAAAATTAAAAATTTTGTTGCAACTGCTCCAGTTATTGATGGTTGGCGTGATACTACAGTTGTTAGTAATTTAGCTAAACATATCGATGTAGATAAAATGGTAGATTCAATGGGCAATATGCCCCCAGAATTCATGTATTATTGTTTTTCAATTCTAAAGCCATTTGAGCAAGGAATTGAAAAATATGTTAATTTCTTTAGAAATATAGAAAATGAGAATTTTGTGGATAATTTTCTTAGAATTGAAAAATGGTTAGGCGATACACCACCTATTCCAGGCGAGCTTTTCAAACAATGGATTAAAGATATCTATCAGGAGAATCTCTTAATTCAGGATAAAATGTATGTAGGAGGTAAGCACGTTTCACTAAAAAACATCACAATGCCAATTTTTACACAAGTAGCAGTAGGGGATCATCTAGTATCTCCTGAGTGTAGTATGCCCTTGCATTACTCTGTGGCAAGCTCCGATAAAACATTAAGAGTTTATCCAACAGGACATGTCGGAATGATTGCTAGTTCATTATCTCAAGTAAAGGTATTACCTGAATTAGGGCAATGGTTAAAAGAACATTCTAATTAAAATAAAATAAAAAAAGAGAAGAGTCTCTTTTAGGTTTATTTGGCTTTACACCTAGTTAGATTTTTGTGCAAAGGTGCTAATCCAAGATTGTATTACATTTTTGTTCAAATCAGCAAATGCTTTTGCATTCTCATTAAATGTTTTGATGTTTTGCTGGGTTGAATCAATAGCGGCTAGTGCTACTTTATTTTGTACATCGTACGCTTTAACGATTTCCTCTGTAGTATCACGAATTATTTTTAGTGCTGCAGATGGTACATTAGTTGTAATACCTGATTTTGAAGCAAAATCTTTTTGCAATGCAATTGTTGAATTTATTACGTTTTCAACTGCATCAAGGTACTCTTGTTGTACGTTAGTTACTGATTGATGATAACGTGGTACTGATTGTTTGATACCAGAAAAGTATTTATCAACATTTTGTTGGTATACTGCAAAAATATCTTTTTGACTTGGTGTTGATTGTGCTGTGTTACTCATTCATTTCACCTCCCTTTTTGATTTTTTTTCAATTGGAAGAACAACAACTTGAACTAAGTCGCCTTCCTTTAATCCGAGTGCAGATCTTTCTGCCTCTGGAATCGAAATTCTTCCATTGCTCCCAACGGAAGTTTTGTAAGCTCCCCATGAAAGAAAGTTGGGCATCATTTGAGCCATGTTAAACATTTTATCCATACCTTTAGATTGCATAGAACCTAGATTTTGCATGAAGTTTGATTGAGCATCAACAGTCTGTGTAGAAATTTCTTTGAGTGTTTCTAGTGGATCGAATTGTTTTGGTTGGGGCGACATCATTGAAGCGAAATTTTTCATAAATTCGGATTGGGCTTTGCCACTTTTTTGAATCCATTCTTTGAACATCTCAGTAGGATCATATTGGTTTCTATTACCACTCATAGGTAATTAAAGCCAATTAGAGGTATTTAAAGGCTTTGCTGATTCTAGTTCTCTAGAAAATCAAGCACAAGTTTAGAGAATCTTGAAGGGTCATCCACATACGGAGTGTGACCACAGTTATCCATTGTGAAAAATCTACAGTCCTGAATGTTAGACACAAAATCCTCTGCATATTTTATTGGGATTACAGGATCGAGCTCACCCCAAATTATCAATGTCGGGTTTGTAATTTTTTTTAATGATTGTGTGATAAGTTCAGAATTTTTTAGTCCTAGTAAAGTTGACATAAATGCCATTTTTGCATTTGGTAATTTCATACGTTGAACAAAATCTTCAACAATTTTTTGCCTAATTTCCTTAGTGGGTCCTGCCATCATCTCAAAGGCATTTTTTGCCATCTCTAAATTCGGATATAAGGCTGCCATCACGTATGCATCAAGAGCAGGTGTGGAATGCTTCATTATCCCAGATGGAGAAACAAGCACCAAATTATTAACAATGTTTTGATTCTTAGAGGTAAATTCCGCTGTAATTTGTCCTCCTAACGATGATCCTATTATATGAGTTTTTGAAATCCCCAATTTTTTTAAAAATTTTTCTAGAAAATCTGTGAAAAAATTAGTTGTATAATCCACAAGAGGTTTATCGCTATGCCCAAACCCGATTAAATCAGGAACAATTACATTGTAATGTTTACTAAATTCTGGAATTACAAATTCCCATCTTTCTGCTGAAGCTCCTAATCCATGAACTAAGACAATATAATTGTCTGATTTTCCAGATTCAAGATATCGAATATTGTTACCATCTATTGTAACAAATTGTTCCTTCATCTATTCCAGCAAAAGATTTTATCTAGATAAATTTTTGTGTTAAATAAATCTATTAAGACACATGCCAGAATAATTGGAATTATGGTTTATGTTTTTTAATAGGTAAAAGAAAAGATAATCATATGATATCAAACAATATTAAAAAAATTCTAGTTCCATTGGATGGATCTAAAAATTCCCTAAGAGGCCTTGAGATGGCTATTAGGCTTTCTAGAAAATTAGGCTCAGTGATTATTGGGATTTGTGTAATTTATTCTGCACCAAGATCAGAATTTAGAGGAACTGGTTCAGTTGAAAAAGGCTCTATAGAAAAAGTAAAGAAATTCATGAATGCCGCAAAAACTCTTGCTGCACAAAACGGCATTGTATTTGATGAAAAAATCCTATATGGGGATATTGGATACCATATTGTAAAATTTGCACATAATAAAAAAAATGGAATTGACCTTATTATAATAGGTTCAAGAGGAAGAGGGGCGGCAAAAGAGATGTTTTTTGGCAGTACCTCAAATCATGTTTTACATGCATCATCAGTACCAGTGCTTGTGGTAAAGTGATTTTAAACCTCTCAAATTCAAAATTATTTTATTAAGCATTTACAAGTTTTTATCATGACAGAGTTTTCTAAAATTGAGCCATCCTATATCTCAAAAGATGGCTGTAGAATCATCTGGAAAGAAAGTCAAGAAGATGATCAACACGTAGTTGTGTTAACCAAAGAAGAATTAGAACAACTTTTTGATATATTATCACATGATTCAACTGGAAAAGTAGAATTAGAAGATGAATTTAGTACAATTTTTATTAATACTGATGTTACAGAATTTCAATTAAAAGATTTCAAAACATTAGAAGTTAAAACATCTATTCTTAGAAAACATGTTTTACAGTTTAGAAATGTTCCTCATGAACCAAAGCCAATTAAAATTTACGCAAAAGAATTTTTTCCTTCAATAGAAATTGAAAAAATAGATGAAGAGGATAAAAATAAACTTCTAAATGCGGTACTTGCGTCAAAAAATAAAGACACTGTTTCTGAAACAGATATTTTTAGAATCATGGCAACACGAAGATCAACAAGAAATTTTGATTCGACTAAACCAATTGAACAATGGCAAATAGATAAAATCTTGGCAGCAGCAGATACTGCTCCAACTGCAGGAAATTTTCAAGGATTTGAAATTGTCTATATAAAAAATAAAGAAGTTAAAAAACGCCTGGTAGAAGCTGCAAATAATCAACCTTATGTAAATGCTCCATTAGTTCTTGTATTCTGTATTGATCCTTCTCGAGTAAAATTGAATTTTTCTCAAGAAATTCTTACCAAGTTTTCACTACAGGATGCCACCTTAGCAGCGGCATATTCACAGTTAGCGGCATCAGCAATTGGTTTGAGTTCAATTTGGATTGGTATGTTTGATGAGGAAAAAGTAAAACAAATAATAAAATCTGATTTAAAGCCATCTTCAATTTTATGTATCGGATACCCTCAGAAAAAGCGTCTTCCAAAATCGCGACGAAAATTAAAAGAGCTAATTAAAGTGATTGAATAACGTCTGTTATTAATTCAAATTATGAGATTTTAAAAATATTAAAAAATAATTAGAAAATTAATTCTAATTATTATCGGAATTTGCGAATTTTGTTAATAATTGGAAGTGCATTCGCTTTTGGGTCGGTGGTGATGTACATGATATGATTTTTTCCAGCAGGTATGGTAATTCTCTTTACTCGGTCATACTCTGCTAATACATACTTACATCTACCAATTTTTTTTGCTAATGATTTTCTTGTTTTCCATGCACGAGCTGCCATAACCAAGGATTGTTTGCTTTCTGCTTTAGACAATGCAGTTTTGACAGATTTTCTATGTGCAGAGATTACTAGCTTTCCACTTAGGGATACAATTGAAACATATCGAATGGATTTGCTAGATTTGATAATCTTAGCGGCTAGAGTGTCTACATTCATGACATATCCATTATTTTGACTATGTTAAAGGTTTTCTAAAAGTGGTGAGATTTATCTAAAGGGGATTTTACATTTCATTATTGAAAAAATCCATATTACATGCCTGTATTATTACAGTTTTAATAATTTCAAGCACATATCCAGTATTTGGGGCCACTGTTTTTTATGCAAATGGGGCTTTTACACCAAATGGGATAGAATGGTGTGAAGAAAACAAACCTCTTTATGATTTACTTGGAATAAAGTTCTTTGATCATCACAATCATAGCATAGAATCAAGAGTATGTGCCAATTTAATTGAGGATGATTTATGGAATTACATGGGACCAGATAGAGTAGAAAAATTAATTGAACGCAGTAAATATTTTTCTGAATTAGAGATTTCTGAAAGCCAAGTCGAGGCAGGAATTGGGGTGTTAGACCCTACTCCTGCAGAGGTACCTGACAGAGTGAAAAATGACTCTGAAAATAATTTAGTTCAAAATCAAGAAAAATCAAAACTAGAAGAAATATCAAACCAAGAAGAAACTAATGAAAATGAGAGCCAGGGAGGAGGCTGTCTAATTGCGACTGCGGCGTATGGTTCTGAAATGGCATCTCAGG
>JBHIUZ010000032.1:0-15592 GCA_042138025.1 Nitrosopumilaceae archaeon
CCACCCACTTGCCAGTTTGTAATGCCACTAACAGGGTCTTTAATTGCATCAAGGTATTTTTTACCTGCAGATCTTTTTGAGGCTGCGATTTGAACTACTTCAAACCAAGGATGGTCTTTTAATGATACCACAAATTCTTGACCTACTGCTCCTGTAACTCCAATTATTGCGACTTTCTTTTTCATAATCAATTTTCTTCATATTCTGTTAATAATTCTTTAGAGAAAACCAAAACACACTAAATCCCTCTCCTGTAATTTATCTTAATGAAATTAAATACAAACCCTGGTGTAAATGAGCACAAACCAGGTTTACACGGTGGAATTAATACAATTAATTCTAACAAAACTGGAATTCTTGACTATAGTTCTAATATTAATCCATTAGGCTGTCATCCAGGAGTTAAAAAATATCTTAAAAACCAAATGAATTTGGTGTCTATTTATCCTGACACGGACTCTAAAGAACTAAGGAAAAATTTAGAATGGTACACAAAAATTCCTAAAGAACAAATTGTTGTAGGAAATGGAGCAACTGAAGTAATTTATAATTTTTGTAAAGCATTTTTGAATAAAAAAACACCTGTGTTAATACCAATTCCAACATTTAGTGAATATGAAGTAGCAGTAAAATTACATAATTGTAAAATTTCATTTTTTAAAACAATGAATATAAATAACGACATCGATATTTTTTTAAAAAAAATACCAAAACACGGATGTCTCTTTATCTGTAATCCAAATAATCCAACTGGTGTTTTAACATCTCAAAAAAAAATACTTACAATAATTCAAACTGCAAAGAAAAAATCTACCCTAGTTTTTGTAGATGAATGTTTTATAGAGCTATCCGACCCAAAACAAACTGTAATTAAATACATAAAAAAATATGAAAATCTTTTTGTTTTACGTTCGTTGACCAAATCATTTGGTTTGGCTGGAATTAGAATTGGATATGGATTAGGAAATAAAAAACTTATAACAATACTTGATAAAATAAAAATTCCTTGGAATGTTAGTGGTCTTGCACAAAAAGCAGGTAATGCTGCACTTTGTTATTATGATTATTTAGAGAAAACTTCTAAAACAATCTTAAAAGAAAAATATTTTCTTAAAAATTCAATATCAAAAATGGATGGATATACCTGTTATAATACTGATACAAATTTTATTTTAATTAAAACAAAAATTAAATCAAATATTTTACAAAAAAAATTACTTGAAAAAAAAATATTAATTCGTGACTGTAGTTCATTTAGAGGATTAAGTAATAACTACATACGAATTGCAATTAAAACTCATAATGAAAATAAAAAACTTATTAAAGCTTTGGAGGCTGTCTAAAATAACAAAATCATTAATGGTTCAAGGTACATCTTCAGGTGCAGGAAAAACTATTTTTGTTGCAGCTCTATGTAGAATTTTTTCAAATTCTGGATACAATGTAGCTCCTTTCAAATCTCAAAATATGTCAAACTATTCCTATAAAGGTAAAAACTTTGAAATTTCTAGGGCTCAAGCATTACAAGCAATTGCTGCTAGAACTGAAATCACGCCACACATGAATCCAATATTGCTCAAACCTTTAGGAAATTACAAAAGCTCAATATTTTTGCAAGGAAAATTCTATAAAAAACTTCATGCAAATGAATATTACAAAAAATTTGTCTTATCTCAAGGTCTAAACCTAGTATTAGAATCATACAATTTACTTAGAAAAAATCATGATTTAATAATTATAGAGGGAGCAGGATCCCCTGCAGAGATTAATTTAGAAAAATTTGATATTGCAAATATGAAAGTGGCAAGTAAGACAAAGTCTCCCGTTATTTTAATTTCAGACATTGACAAAGGGGGTTCTTTTGCAAGTATACTTGGAACATTACAACTACTTGATAAAAAATATAGAAAACTTGTCAAAGGATTCGTGCTTAACAAGTTTAGGGGTGATCTTAAAATTCTAAAACCTGGTTTTAAAATAATTGAGCAAAAAACTGGCAAACCTATTTTAGGAACAATACCAATGATCAATTTTTCCCTACCTGAAGAAGATTCTCTAGGAGGAAAACCAAAAGCCTTAAGCTGGAATAAGAAAAATATCAAAAAGATGGATAGAGAGCTAGAAAAATTAACTAAATTAGTTAAATCAAATATTAACATAAAAGCAATCGAGAGGCTCATTAAATGATATTTGAATCAATTTTAATAGTCATTTTTGCAATAATTTTGGATTTTATTGTAGGGGATCCAAGAAATAAATTTCATCCTACTTCATGGATTGGTTCTTTGATTGCAAAACTTGTACCGTCAATAAAAAACGAATCACCTAAAATTGAAAAACTTGGAGGCATTTTATTAGTAATTATTGTTGTTAGCATTGTTTCAGCTTTACTTGTATTTCTAAATATGGGAATACAAAACATATCGATTGAAATTTTGGGAATCATTATTTCCATAATTTCTGGAACGATTTTACTAAAAACCACAATTGCGATTAGAGGTATGGAAAAACATGCAATAGCTGTAATGGATTCATTAGATCAAAATGATTTAAAATCTGCAAGAAATAATCTTTCAATGATTGTAAAACGTAATACTAATAATTTAGATAAAAATCATGTATTATCAGGTACATTAGAAAGCATTAGTGAAAATACAGTAGATGGAATAACTGGTCCATTATTTTATTTTACATTTTTTGGAATTATTGGAGCCTTTACGTATAGAATTGTTAATACTATTGATTCAATGATTGGTTATAAATCTGGTATTTTTAGAAATATCGGATGGTTTGGAGCAAACTGTGACAACATTCTCAACTATCTTCCTGCAAGAATTACAGGTATAATGATGGTTCTTGGTGCCTTGATTCTAGGTCATGATTGGAAAAAATCATATCAAATTTTGAGAAGAGATGGAAAAAAAACCGAAAGTCCCAATGCAGGATATCCTATGGCAGCACTTGCAGGGGCTTTAGGAACAAGATTTGAAAAAATAAATAATTATTGTATTGGTGATGATAACTTTGAACTAACAAAAGATCATTTTCACGCTGCAATTTCATTAATGAAAATTACTTCAATTTTATTTTGTATGATTTTTACAGTTCCAGTAATAATAATACTATCTTATTTTGGATGGTGGTTTAATGTTTAAAGAAATTGGATCTGTCTTTTCATTTTTAACAATTATTCCTGCACATAATACTGACATTGAAACTGTGGCTAAATTTATGTATATTTTTCCAATTGTAGGAATTCTTATTGGATTAGTTGTTGGCTCTTTTGCATTTGGTTTATCATTATTTTTAGATCCACTAATTGTCTCTCTCTTAGTAGTTGGTGCTTTATCCCTATTAACAGGAATACATCATACAGATGGTCTTGCTGATTTTGCAGATGGGTTAATGACTAAAGGAAAAAAAGAAAAAAAATTACAAGCTATGAAAGATATCTTTACTGGGTCTGCAGGTACTGTTTCGATTGTTCTATACATTGTAGGAATGATTATAGCTATTTCTTTAATGACAGGTTTTGTATTATTCCAAGCAATTCTATTAAGCGAAATATTGGCAAAATTTTCTATGGTACTTCAGGCAAGTATGGGAAGATCTGCTGCTATTGGCTCAAATTCTCCGTTTGTACAAATAATGCGTGACAAAAAACGATTAGCCATTGCTGGAATCATAACAATAATTCCACTTGTAGTTATTGGGGGAACTATCGGTTTAATCGTTTTTGCAAGTTCTATTATTATTACAATGTTTCTTCTTGCTATTTCGACTCGAAGCTTTGGGGGAATAACAGGGGATGTATTGGGTGCTACAAACGAGATAACTCGTTTATCCTCATTAGTTATTTTTGCATCATTATGATTGGATTAGTGATGGCTGGTGGCAAAGGTAGCCGCATGAAAACCCAAGAAGAAAAACTCTTGTTAAAATACACTCAACCTATAATTTCCCACGTTATCTTCGCTCTTCAGAAAACTAACTTGTTTTCCAAAATAATTATTGCCACAAGCCCCAATTCGCCTAAAACCAAAGAGATGTTAGAAAAAACTGGAATAGAAATTTTTGATACACCTGGTAAAGGATTTGTTGAAGATCTAAATCTAATTTTACGTTCAATTAATGAGGATATTTTAGTTGTTCCAGGAGATCTACCATTACTTGATGATTACATATTAAAAAAAATTATTGAATACTATAATCCTAAAAAGATTTGGACCAGCTTTCTTGTGACAAAAGATTTTCTAAAATCAATTGGTTTGAAATCAAATTTTTCCATTAAATTTCAAAATAAAGAGTGCTATTACACTGGAATTTCAATAATAAATGCTAAAAAAATTAATAGTCTTAATTTGGTTGAAGAAAATTATTACATTCTTGATGATAAAAGAATTGGAATGAATCTAAATACCTATGAAGATTATAGATTACTCGGCACTTCCTGAAATCTCACCATGTAAAGTTGCAACGGCACCGGTTGGTTCTGCAATCACATTACCACAGGATTTACAAGTTACAGTTGATGATGCATGTGAGTAAACAATATTTTCTTCATCACATTCTTTACATTTTACTTTTTGAAATTTACTACTTGGTTCAGGAATGAGTATATGCTCTTTTTTCATTTTGCTACCAACTCAATTTTTCTTATTCTAATTCCAGTTTTGTTCCATTTTTTCTTACAAACTGTACAGGTTAAAATTGGTGTAAACTTTTTTGTAGTTTTTGCTGGCTTTGCAAGCTTTGGGAATTTCTGTCCACCATATCCCTTTTTATCTTCAGCATGTCTTCTTTCACCTATTGCTGAACCTCTTCGTTTTCCTGCTTTGTACTGAGTCATTTTTTGAATTGTGTGAGTGTTACATTTTGGACAAAATCTTTTAATTTGTTTAGGTAAGTGCATCATAAAATGCCAGTATAACGGTAATTTAAACATCGCTTTGAATCTATAATAGGTTCTGAGAACATTAGATATTGTGGAAAAAATTTCCTCTTCAATTTCAATCTTAAACGAAGTTGCAATGGGAGATAGCAAGGCTGACTTAATTCTCCAAAACTGTTCTTTAGTGAGTGTATATACTAATGAAATTTTAACTCAAATACAAATTGCAATTGTAAATGAAAGAATTGCTTTTGTTGGTAAAGATGCTTCGCATTGTTTAGGTCCAAAAACTGTTGTTATGGATCTGAAAGGAAAATATGTAACACCTGGATTTGCTGATCCTCACATACACATTGATCAGTTTGTTTTGCCCTCCGAACTAGCAAAAAAATCACTGTTATGTGGAGTGACATCAATATTTTCAGATCCAATTGACATCGTAAGTGTGTGTGGTTATCGAGGATTCAAAGAATTTATTAAAATTACTGAAAATTTACCACTTCGATTTTTCCATGTTGTACCAGGTGGATTACCTGTTGATAGAAAATTTAGCCATGGAAAAACACTTTCTTCCTTTGAAATAAAGACAATAATCAAAAAACCTAATGTTTTAGGTCTTGGAGAAGTTTTTTCATGGACCAAAGTCACCTCAAGGGATTCTAAAACTATGAAAACTTTGGTTACCATGCTAGATAGCAACTGCATTATCAATGGTCATACTGCAGGAGCTTCAGGAAAAAAACTAAATGCATATGTTTCTTCAGGAATTTTATCTTGCCATGAACCCGTTAATTTTGACCAAGTTTTAGAACGACTAAGACTTGGTATGTGGATAATGATTCGTGAAGGATCTATTAGACGTGATCTTAAAGAAATTCTTCCAAATATTATGAATAATAAAACAAATACTGAAAGACTAATGTTTTGTTCGGATGGAATTGATCCTCTAGAACTTTTAAAATATGGACATATAGATCATTGTATACGTGAATCAATTCAATTAGGTTTAGATCCAATTACTGCAATTACAATGGCTTCTAAAAATTGTTTTGATTATTATAACATGGGAAAGGATCTTGGTGGCATTGCTCCTGGCAAACTGGCAGATATTTTGGTTTTTGAACATCTAACTACATTAAAGCCAACCAAAGTCTTTGTTGGAGGTAAATTGGTTGTATCAAATGGTAAAATTGTTAATAAAATAAAGTCAAGAATCATTCCTAAATGGTTAAAAAAAACTGTGAAACTTAGAAAAGTCTCTGAAGAAACATTTCGTGTAAAATCAAAACTTCCTTCTGTAAGGGCTAATTTGATTAACATGCAATCAGAGATAATCACAAGCAGGGATGAATCCGAACTTATCACTAAGGATGGAAATGTATTAGCTTCTCAAGACATGGATATCTGGAAGGTAGCTGCATTTGATAGAACTTTTGGAACTACACGTCATACAATAGGGTTTTTAAAAAATTTTGGTGCGCAAATTGGGGCTTTTGCTTCGACATGGAGTTTTCATGAAAATGATATGATTGTTATTGGTTCAAATGATAAAGATATGTCAGTTGCTGCTAATAATTTAATTAAATCTCAAGGAGGAATGATTATAGTAAATGAAGGAAAAATTCTTGCTAGCTTACCACTACAAATGGCAGGAATTATATCAACTGATTCTTTTGAAAAGGTATCTCAAAACTTTGGTGAATTAAATTCTACACTTGTAGAATCAGGATGTAAATTCAAAAAACCTCATTTAATTCCTCTTTTCTTACCTTTCCTAGCATTACCATCAATTAGGATTCTTTTTAGTGGAATTGTTGATGTAAAAAATCGATCCTTTATCCCCACTTTAAATTAAGAAATCTTAAAAAGGGGTATTAATAGAAATTGAATCGAATTATATGGCTTCAATTCAACAAACCCCTCAAGGTCCAGTACTAGTACTCAAAGAGAGTGCTCTTCAACAAAAAGGCAAGGATGCTCAAAAAAATAATATAATGGCTGCAAAATTAGTTGCAGATTTAGTTAAATCCAGTCTTGGCCCTCGTGGTTTAGATAAGATGTTAGTTGATCCTATTGGAGATGTTACGATTACTAATGATGGCGCAACGATTCTAAAAGAAATTGATGTTCAGCACCCTGCAGCAAAAATGTTGGTTGAGGTTTCAAAAACTATTGATAATGAGGTAGGGGATGGTACAACATCTTCAGTTATTTTTTGTGGTGCTTTACTTGAAAAAGCTGAACAATTGTTAAGTAAAGATGTTCATTCTTCTGTAATAGTTGAAGGTTATCAGGCTGCTGCAGAAAAGGCACTTGAATTACTTTCTCAAATCGCAAAACAAATAGCTCCTGATGATAGAGCATCATTACTAAAAATTGCTAAAACAAGTATGCAATCAAAACTTATCTCAGAAGATAGTGAACCCATATCTAAATTGGTTGTAGATGCCATTTTAAAAATTATTACAAAAAAAGCTGAAAAATATTCAGTTGATCTTGATAATATTAAAGTTGAAAAAAAATCAGGTGCCTCTATTCAGGATACTGCTTTGATATCAGGAATTGTTCTTGATAAAGAAATTGTTCATAGCGGAATGCCAACAAAAGTAGAGAGGGCTAAAATTGCATTGATAAATACTGCTTTGGAAGTTGAAAAAACTGAAATGAGTGCTGAAATTAGAATAAGTGATCCTACTCAAATGCAGATGTTTCTAGAAGAAGAAAATAGGATGTTAAAAACTATGGTAGAAAAAATTCATGAAGCAGGAGCTAACGTTCTCATTTGTCAAAAAGGCATTGATGATATCGCACAACATTATCTTGCTAAACATGGAATTTTGGCAGTTCGAAGAGTTAAAGAAAGTGATATGACAAAGCTTGCAAAAGCAACTAATGGAAGAGTTTCTACAAATATTGATGATTTAAATGAAAAAGATCTGGGTTATGCAGATTTGGTACATCAGAAAAAAGTTGAAACCGATAAATGGGTTTTCATTGAAGGATGTAAAAACCCACAGTCCGTTACTCTTTTGATTCGTGGTGGTTCTCAAAGAGTAGTTGATGAAGTTGATCGTTCGATTCATGATTCATTGATGGTTGTTAAAGATGTAATTGAAAAACCATCTATTGTTGGTGGCGGTGGGGCCCCAGAGGCATTTTTAGCAACACATCTTAAAGAATGGGCAGACAGTTTTGATGGTCGTGAACAACTTGCAATTAAAAAATTTGCAGAAGCACTTGAAGTTATTCCATTAACAATAGCAGAAAATGCTGGCATGGATCCAATCGACACAATGGTAAACCTTCGAGCAAAACAAAGTCAGGGACAAAAATGGACTGGAATAGATGCAAGAAAAGGAAAGATTGCAGATATGTTTTCTCAAGATATTGTAGAGCCCGTAGTTGTAAAAGAACAAATTTTAATTTCTGCTACCGAAACGGCATGCATGATATTAAGAATAGATGATGTAATTGCCATCTCTAGTGGTTCAGGTGGACCACCTGGAGGTGGAATGCCACCAGGCATGTAAAAAGTACAAATCCTACTCTCATCTTATTATTGAAAACTTCAAAACAAACAACTTTTAACAATTATTGTGAATAAAATAGGAATTGATTTAGGTGGCACAAAAATTGAAGGAATACTTCTTGATGAGAAATTAAACGAAATTAAAAGAACTCGAATACCTACCCAACAGGAGAAAGGTTACCAATCAATAATTGATTCAATTGTATTCTTAGTAAACTCCTTAAAAACAAAATCTCGAGAGCCTGTAACTATAGGAGTTAGTGCTCCTGGGGCAATATCAAAAAAAACCGGTCTAATAAAAAATAGTAATACTCAATGTCTTATTGGAATGCCTCTAAAAGAGGATCTTCAACATGTTCTAAAACAAAATATTGCCATTGATAATGATGCAAATTGTTTTACAATTGCAGAGGCAACTATGGGTGCAGCCAAAGAATACAATTTCGTTTTTGGAGTAATTATGGGAACAGGTGTAGGCGGTGGAATTGTAATTAATAAAAAAGTCCACAGAGGTAGAACTTGTATTGCAGGTGAATGGGGCCATCACACTCTTAGAATTAATGGAAACAAATGTTATTGTGGAAAGCTTGGATGCGTAGAAACTTACATCAGTGGACCAGCCCTTGAAAAAAGTTGGACTAGTCTAACTGGAAAAAAAGAACCCATGTCTTCTATTATTCAAAATATTGATAATTCAAGGAATTCTTTACAATGGAAAAACGAATTTTTAGAAAATTTTGCAATTGGATTGGCAAACGTTATTGATATTTTAGATCCCGATGTGATTGTATTAGGAGGAGGTCTATCAAATATTCCATTTCTTTATGATGAAGGAAGAGACTACGTATATGAAAAAGTATTTAGCGATTTAGTTGAAACACCTATTTTAAAAAATCAGCTAGGTGATTCTGCTGGCGTTTTTGGAGCCAGTTTATTATGAGTGAACATGAAATTGGACAAATTTTAACAATTGGATTAATTATTGCCTCTGTAGCGATATTTGTGGGTATTAGATTATACATTGTTTTTAGGAAATAACTACAAAAATTATTTTGAAAACATCATTGTGGTTCTATAGTTGCTGGAGGTTTACTAGAAACCACATACGTTACCCAAGTAACATTTTCAACTTCATTAGTAATTCTATTACTTATTTTTTCAAGTAAACCATGAGGGAGTCTTGTCCAATCTGCCGTCATTGCATCAATTGAATCAACAACTCTAATCATTACTACATTTCCATACTTTCTTTCATCTCCAACAACTCCAACAGCTTTATCATCTCCTACAGCAGCATAGGCTTGCCAAACCTTATCATAAAGTTCGGCCTTCTCTAATTCTTCTTCAACAATTTTACTTGCAATTTTAGCAATTTTTAATTTAGAATCGGTTACCTCTCCAATTATTCTCACAGCAAGACCAGGACCTGGGAAAGGATGACGATTCAATAATTTTTTTGGAACTCCAAGAATTTTTGCTGCTTCTCTTACTTCATCTTTGTATAATTCACGTAATGGCTCCAAAATCTTTAGATTTAGCCAATCAGGTAAGCCCCCAACATTATGATGTGTTTTAATGATTGAAGCAGGACCTTTTGAAACTCCACTCTCTATTACATCAGGATAAAGTGTTCCTTGTGCAAGCCAATCAAATGGACCATTTTTCTTTGAAAACTCAGTAAAAATATTTATGAATTCTTCTCCAACAATCTTTCTTTTTTGTTCTGGGTCTGATACTCCTTTTAGTTTTGTTAGAAATTGTTCTTTTGCATTAACCGAATTAAAATTTACAGAAAAATTTTTTGTAAACATATCTTCAATTTCTTTTTCTTCATTTAATCTTAGTAATCCATTATCTACAAAAACACATTTTAGCCTATTTCCAATAGCCTTGTGAATTATCAAAGCTGCCACTGTAGAATCAATTCCCCCACTTACTCCACATAATACATTTCCATTAATTTTAGAAATTTTATTTACAGCTTTTTCTACAAAAGTTTTCATGGTCCATTCTTGTTTAACTTTACAAATTTTCAAAGCAAAGTTTTTCAGAATTTGAGTCCCATATTCAGTATGAACTACCTCCGGATGAAATTGAATACCGTAAATGGATTTTTTAAGATCCGCTATAGCTGCTGCATTAGCAGATTCAGTATGTCCAATTATTTTAAAACTAGATGGAACTTGTTCGGCTTCATCACCATGACTCATCCAAGCTCTAATTGATTCTCCAATATCGCTGAGTAAATCTGAATCATTTTCGATTGTTAATAAAGAAGAACCATACTCTTTATTGGCACGTTTTACTTTTCCTCCAAAATTATTTACAATCAATTGATGACCATAACATATTCCTAAAATTGGTAACTTCATTTCAAAAATTTCTTTATTAGGAAAAGGAGCATCTGAATTATAGACACTTGATGGACTACCAGAAAAAATTATTCCTTTAGGTTCTAGTTTTTTTAGTTCATCAATGGATATATCATAAGGTACTAGTTCTGCATAAACTGAGAATTCTCTAATTCTTCTGCAAATTAAATGACTGTACTGCGATCCAAAATCTAATACTACAATTTTTTCCATTATCTTACCTGCTAGTATTATCAATCATTTTTGATAGTGACCAAGCTGCTGTATTGATTATTTCAGTAATTCGTTCTTTTTGGCGATAATTTTTAATTATTATCTCTCTAATCTTACTTCCATTTTTGTTTATGACGCAATCAATTATTGATTCTTTTTGTATTTTTCCATTTTCAGCTTCTGCATAATCCTTTTTTTTCATCTCTCCAATAATTCTTTCAACAAAAAAAGATTTTAGTGGGGGAGTTTCAGCTTCTAAACCAACATTGTCCTCTATTATAATCGAAACCTGTTCTGGAGAAACATAAGCATTAGCAATAACTGAACCATCAGAAGTTTTTGTAATGGGAATTACTGGTTCGGATTTTTGTTTTATCTTAGGAGTTTCAAGTAAAGATGCCTTTGTAAAACTCGACTGTTTTAGTATTTGATTTATAACTGTCAAATTTTTTTCAAGAACTTCAATTTCTTCTTTATGTTTATAGATCTGCTGGGAAATTCGTTCTTTAAATTCTAAAATATCTTTTACCTGCTCTTCAGTAAATTCCATAATTTTTCTACAAAGGTACTGTATTAAAACGCATTCTAATTAGTAAGAATCTTTTCTAACTGACCGTAAGGGATTTTTTTAAATCCTTTGATAGGCTTTGAGGTAGTATAAAGATTTGAAGAATTTTTTGAGGCTAACCATTCAAGAAGTTTTTTTCCTCTTCGAAGTTTTTTTCTTTTTATTTTTTGATTTTGGATATTTGTATTCGAATATTTCCCAATTTCATTTCCAAAATCCATACCAAACAAAATTATTCTTTTTGCTTTAAAATGATCGGCTAGAAATACGCATCTATCACCATCAGTAAAACCTCCAAAATTATGAATTTTTCCAAATGACTTTGTCTCAGTAGTTCCTATACAATTTTTAAAAGTCGAAACTAATTCTAATTTACTAATATTATCTCCATGCGCATGAATTATCTTGATTGCATTACCTTTACCTATTTTTTTTAGAGATTTTTTATCTCCATCAAGGTCACTTACTAAAATATCTGGATTGATTCTATTTTCTAATAGAAATTGAACAGCTCCATCAGCAACAATCTTTGTAACATCAGTATATTTTTTCAATATAGGAATAGATGATAGGAGAGAAGGACCAGCACCAATAACAAATACATCTTGATCATATACCAAGTCACGAATTCGACTCAGTGGAAGTTTAGTTTTTAATAAAGAATTTAAAATTTTTGCAGATTGGGCATCTTTTTTTTTACTATATCCAAATTCCTTTAATATTTCTGAATACTTCTTTCCCCATCCTAATATTGTCATATGACTCAAATTAGTAATCCTAATCATAAATCATATGCATAAATTAGGAAATGTCTCTGTAGGTGGGAAAAACCCTATTCGTATTATGGGAATATTAAATACTAGTCCAGAGTCATTTTATAAAAAAACCATTGCTACAACAAAACAGTCTCAAATTAACCTAATTAGAAAAATTGTAGATGAAGGAGCTAATTTTATAGATATTGGTGGAATGTCCACTGCCCCATATTTATCAACTTTGGTATCTGAAAAAGTAGAATCCCAGAGAATCATTCAAGCAATTAAAAAAATTCAACAAGTATGTAATCTTCCTATTTCTGTTGATACTTGTAGAGCAAGTGTTGCAAAAGATGCTCTTGAAGAAGGTGCTGACATAATTAATGATATTTCTGGATTAAAATATGATAAAAAAATGGTAAATGTTATCGAAAAATATCAACCCTCACTAATTCTATGTGCATTTAGTAAAAGATTAGTAACTGGAAATCAACTAAACAAAACAAAATTTCTTTTAAAACAAAGTCTAAGTATTGCAAAATCTGTAGATATATGTCTCAATAGAGTCGTTTTAGATCCAGCAATAGGATTTTTTAGAAAAACAGGGAAAGGTAAATTTTTTACAAAAATTAATTCCGATTGGCTAGAAAGAGATCTTCTCATTCTTAAGAATTTAAACTCATTAAAAATTGGACAGCCGTTACTTGTTTCTGTATCAAATAAATCATTTATCGGAAAATTATTAAATATAGAAAAAATATCTGATAGATTATTTGGTTCAGTTGTGGCTGAGGCTATAGCTGTTTTAAATGGAGCAGATATTATTCGTACTCATAACGTTCAGGAAACAAAAGATTCAGTTACGGTTGCACAAAGATTAGCTCAAAAAAAATCAAGAAAGGCTTATAATACTTCATAAATCATGACTATAGGTTTCATTGGAGTTTAGAGAAGGATTAACCTTTGACGATGTTCTTCTTGTTCCTAAATTTTCTAATATTACAAGTAGATCTCAGACAAATATTGAAACAAAACTTTCTAAAAATATCTCACTTAATATTCCATTAATTAGTGCTAACATGGACACTGTTACTGAATCAAGTATGGCAGTAGCCATGGCAAGGGAAGGAGGATTAGGAATAATCCATAGATTTCTTACTATTGAAGAAGAGGCAAATGAAGTTCTTAAAGTAAAACGATCTGGTAGCGTAATGATCGAAAATCCTTATTTTATAAATTCTAAAGAAACCATAAAAAATGCCATTCGGTACATGGAGGAAAAAGGTGTTTCAGGGCTATTAGTTAGTGATTCTGACTCAATTCTAACTGGAATACTTACTCAAAGAGATGTGTCATTTGAATCCGAATCAAGTCAACTAGTAAAGGATGTTATGACTAAAGATGTAGTTACTGCGCGTCCAGGTATTTCCTTAGATGAGGCAAAAGAAATTCTTCACAAAAATAGAATTGAAAAATTACCTCTTGTCGATGAATCAAATAAAATCAAGGGGTTGATTACTACAAAAGATATTACAAATATAGAAAATTTTCCATTAGCATCAAAGGACAAAAAAGGAAGGCCGCTTGTTGGTGCAGCTGTTGGTGTTAAAGGAGATTTTATGGAACGAACTGAATCACTCTTAGAGGCAGGTGCAGATGTTTTAGTAGTTGATATTGCTCATGGACACAGTGAAAATGCAGTAAACACAATTACTCACATCAAAAAAGCATTTCCTGACTGTGAATTAATTGCTGGGAATGTTGCCACCGCAAAAGGGACTGAAGATTTAATCAAAGCAGGTGTAGATGCAGTAAAAGTTGGAGTTGGTTCAGGATCTATTTGCATTACACGTGTTATAACAGGTTCTGGTGTTCCTCAACTTACCGCAGTTTTAGATTGTGCTAAGGTAGGACAAAAACATGATGTTCCAATAATTTCAGATGGTGGAATTAGAACTTCTGGAGATATTACCAAAGCATTGGCAGCAGGGGCATCCTCTGTAATGGTTGGAAGTATACTTGGTGGAACTGATGAAAGTCCAGGTTCTTTTATGTCTAAAAATGGAAAACGATTTAAAATTTATCGTGGGATGGCTTCATTTTATGCATCTTTAGGTCGTAAATCAAAAGAGAATGGAAATATTTCAATTGATGATGATGAGATTAATGATTATGTAGCTGAAGGTGTTGAAGCAATGGTTCCATACAAAGGCAGTGTAACGGATATTTTAAAACAGCTTACTGGTGGAATTCGTTCAGGTTTAAGCTATTGTGGAGCTCATACAATAAAACAAATGCAAGAAAATTCTGAATTTATAAAAATGTCTGGAGCTGGTTTTGCTGAAAGCCAACCTCACGATGTATCATTAATGTAGATGAATTTTATTTTTTTATAAAAAGTAGTTTAGTAAGCTAGTCTTTATTTACTATCAGGAAATCTATTCACCATGCTAAGTCCTAGAACAATAATTGGAATTATTGTTGGAAGCGCAATTATTGGAATTGGAATTTATGCTCTTATTAGTTCCATTGGTCTTCATCAAGTTGATTTTAATGATACTTTTTTACCAGGTGAGTCTACTAAATATTCATTCTTTGCACCAAAATCTGCAAAACAATGGATAAACATTACTGGTGATTCTTTTGAAGTAAGTCTTAGAACTCCTCGAGGTGGTATACAAATTAATAATGAAACTTACAAAAAAGAATTGAGTATAGAATGGGTTCATCTTATTGATGGTGATAGCATATTAAATTTAAAAAATACTGGTGATTCTAGCATAAATGCTAAAGGTTATTTTTCAATTTTCACCGAACCAATCCAAATAACATATCACATTCTTGTAATTACTGCTGGAGTAATAATAATTGGATTTAGTGCAGGTTTTAGTGTTAGAAAACCTAGAGGCTTTTAATTATTTTCTGCTATAGGATAAGATCCTAAAATTTTTAGGTATAATGTTTCTTCATTAATTTTATTTAGCATCTCTTTTACCTTTGAATTATTTTGATGTCCTTCAAAATCTACGTAGAAATTGTATTCCCAAGATGTACTTTTTTTTGGCCTTGACTCTATCTTTGTTAGATTAATACCATATTTGGAAATTTTTTCAATTATCTGATATAAGGCCCCTGGTTCATGATTGATTGAAAAAACAATCGAAGTTTTGTCTTTTTTAGATTCATTAGTACTCTTTTTTGAAAGTACTAAAAATCGTGTATAATTTTTTGGATTGTCTGCAATATTTTCACTTATTACTGGAA
>JBHIUZ010000033.1:0-12205 GCA_042138025.1 Nitrosopumilaceae archaeon
CTAATATGTTAAAAAGGCATTTGTAAACTGGATATCTAGGAAAATTCACTTTTGGATCTGATTATAAATTTGAATTAAGAATTTTAGAAAATAAAAAAAAGATAGGAGATTAACGTCTCCTTCTTGGGGCAGATCTTCTTGAGGATTTTCTTGTAGTCTTCCTACGAGAAGATTTTCTTGCAGTTCGTCTGCTAGTTCTTTTTGCAGTCCTTCTGCTAGAAACCCTTCGTCTTGAAGGTCTTTTTGTTGATGCACGACGTGTACGTCTTCTTGCAGTTGTTTTTCTTGCTGCTGCTTTTGCCGCTGCATTTCTTTTTCGAGTGCGTGCTGCTTTTTTTGCAGCTGCACTACGTTTAGCTTTTGATGTAGCCATTGCTGCTAATAGCTTTGTTACCACTATAAAAACATGTATAACATGACAAAAATGCACAACATTACAACATTTTTCAGTATGTTTTACAACAAACAAAATAATTTTTTTGTATCATGCATTTACCGTTGTTACATATGTTATGTACATAATTTGCACAACAATTTGCTAAATGTATGTCGTAAATGTTGCATTTTGCATCAATAACTACACCATTTACATGTCAAGTTGTACATCTTCAAAGAAAATAATCGTTAAATGATTCATTTTGTTGTACTGGATGCAAAATAATCCGTATTTTGCTTGATTTGGTATTTTACAGTATCATCAAAAAAATGATAAACTGAATAATAGGGTGAAAGCTGGCCAGTCTTACACAGTGATAATTATATAAGGCTACATCAAAAGCCAGCCTTCAAGACCGTATATACAAGACATATTTAAAAAAATTTGCAATTATTTTGGAACACTGAATCTCTCAAATCTGCCTAGAATTTCAAATACGAACCTTTATGCTAAAAATGACTATTACTTTAGATATAATGTAGCAAATGTACTTTGATATGCATCTACTACATCCCGAGCAGTAATAATTCCAACCAATTCATCATTATCTTTTACCAGACCCAATCGCTTGATATTATTTGCAGCCATAATACTTGCAGCCTCATTTCCCTTTATGCCCTGCTTTGCAACAACTAGGGGAAATGAAGAATATCCTCCTACCTCTCCTGTGAGTGACACATTATTTGCTAATACATGTACTAGAAGATCTCGCTCTGTAAAAATTCCATATTTGCCATCCTTATCAACTACAATACTCCCTATTCTTTTTTCATGCAAGATTTTTACCGCATGTAAAACAGAATCTTCATACTTACACTGAATTATGTTTGAACTGACTACATCCTCTAAGGCCGGGGCGTTACTTGTTTTTCTAAAAGCTCTTATCATATCTGAAGCAGTAATTATTCCAACTAGCTTGTCTTCATCTGCAAATACTAAGGGTCTTTTTTTCTCTTTAATCATCAAAGTTGCAGCATCCAAAATTGTATTTCCAAGAGAAATTTTTACAAATGGTTGAGAACCCATATCTTTTACCTTTAGATTAGATGTGACTTTGCCTGAGGCAATTACTGATACGATCTCCCTTTCAGTGAGAATTCCCAAAGGTATGGGTCCATTACTAATTATCAGATTTCCAAATCCTCGCTCTGCCATAAAATTTACGGCTTCAGAAAATGAAACATCTGGATCTACTGAGATTGGATAAGGAGTCATATAGTTAGCTACAGGAAGATTGGAGATTACTAGTGCCATGATTACTGCGAAGTATTTGGATATTTTACTTGTGGATTAAAATATCAACATTGATAATATGACAAAAGATCATTTTCAAATAGGAAATTAATTTAACAAATTAAGAATTTTCAGACCTTCTAAATACAAACAATCCGATTCCAATTCCTGATAAAACAACTGGAATCATCCAAGAAAATGATTGTGCAGCAGTTAAAATTAGACTAGTTGCCTCTATTGAAATAACTTCTCCACCTACTACTAATGGAGCAAAGATTAGTGAAACTATTTCAGTTTGACCTGTACCAATAGTTAGTGTTTGACTTGCACCAAGTGAACCAAGGGTACACATTACATCAAACATATCGCCTGTAATTACATCCATGATTTGGCCTGAAAACACTCCATTAGAATTAGTAATCCCACTTACTATTATTCCACCACCAGGAACACTAATTGTACAGGTAGCACCTGGAACTGGATCTCCTAAAGATGTCTCAACATCTACCTCAAAGAAAACATCAAAAACTGCTCCTGCAACTGCTTGATTTACGTTTATACTCAAAAACAATACTGAAATGGCAACAAGGAATAGAGCTTTTTTCAACTAGATAATTTTCATTTTAAATTAATTAAGAAATATGAAACACCTGATCTAGATTATAGATTCTATTGTAAGGTAAATTTAGTATTTTTTTGGTTCTGCACCTTATCGTACAATTCCCAGAGTTTATTTTCTAATTCTTCTTCGATCTCTGAAAATGCCTCATCTAGTTCTAAACTAGAACATGAATTTTCAGTAAGATTTTTTGTTTGTTGCAATAAAGTAAATTTTTTTGATATAATATAACCAAATATCCAAATTATTACCAAATTATTTTTTATAAAGTGATTTAGATATGAGCTATAATTTAGAAATTTTAAATGAAAAACAAAATTCTACTTTATGTTTCTATTTCGTTTTTAGCACTTTTTATTTACTCTACTATCGTGCATCCTTTTTTAGAAGACTATGATATAGTTCCAGAATTTCCTGGTGGTGTTAGCTCAAAAACCATCTTTATGTTATTTTTTAGTCTGTTTCATGCTTTGTATTATTTGGGATGGCGCAAAACCCTTGTATTTTTTGTAATAACTGCTGCAGTTTCTTGGGGATATGAAGAGATTGGAGTAGAAACTGGCATAGTCTATGGAAAATATCACTATACTGATTACCTTGGACAAAAAATTGGACATGTTCCACTGATAATTCCACTTGCATGGTTTATGATGATATATCCAAGCTATGTAATTGCAAATATTATTTACTCTAAAAATGCATTTTTGAAAAAAATTACATTCTCTAAAATTATTATGATATCATTACTTAGTGCTGCAGTAATGACTGCTTGGGATACAGTAATTGATCCCTATCTTTCTGGTCCAACAGTTGGGGCATGGGTTTGGGAGAATGGCGGTGTATATTTTGGAGTACCAATCCATAATTTTGTGGGATGGATTGTAACGACCTTTACAATTTATGTATTGTATAGAATATTTGAAGCTAAATCAAAAACTATTGAATATTCAAAAAATAATTATTTGATATTGCCAGTTATTGCATATGGCTTGATGCTTGCAGCAAATCTTATACCTGGCGAGCCTGCTGAGTTGATTTACATTGGTCCAGTAATAATGGGCATCCCTTTTGTTTTAGCAATAATTCGATATAGAGCTGGCAAAAAGTTATCTATACTCAATAACAGTTAAACTTTCTTGAAAAAATAATTTTTTAGCTCCTCTTTTTCTTTACTCGTTAGATTATTTATTGGAATTTGGATTAATTTTTTTTCTTTTTTTAAACCATGAAACTCTAATGTTTCAATTTCCACATAAGGTACATTAAATAATTTTTTTGTTTTCTCAATTTTAGATATGTTTCTTTTCACATTCATATTAAAAAAACGAATTGACAAGCAAGTATTTCCAGCTGCATCTAGGGCATTCCTAATTGATTCATGTAGAATTTTTTTCCTAGTATTGGTACTTGGTTTATCATCTAAAACTATTACACGTTCTTGAGGAGCCATCGCTTTGTCAATTTCTAAATTCATTGCGACATGATTTTTCTTAATATTTTTAGAAGGCCCTTGGTCTTCTGAAGATTTTAATTTTCTCAGATACCTTCTAGTCATCGCATATGTTTAAAAAAATATGAATATACCAAATATTATGTTTAATTTGAACATACAAACTAAAAATCACATTATTTTCTACTTGTTTTTTAGAACAAACAATAATTGATTAATTTGATTTTCTAAAAATTCGATATGGAGACCCTAAAGATCCTCATTGCAGAAGACGATGAGGATATTGCCCGCCAATATCAAATTGCATTAGATGAGCTAGGTCATGAGGTTTACCTTACAAAAGATGGTCAAGAATGCATCAAAAACTATGATTACGCTTTGACCTTTAACAATCAAAATCGCATTACCCCGTATGATGTGGTAGTCATTGATTATCTAATGCCTGTTAAAGATGGATTAGTACTTGCTAAAGAAATTTTAAAAAAATGTCCTCAACAGAGAATTATTTTTGTAACAGGTCATGGACCAAAACTATTGTCAGAGCTAAATGACTTTGATGGTCAAGTAGAGGTATTAACTAAACCAATATCACTTGCAACCCTCATTTCTAGAATTGAAAATAAAAGACGAAAAGATATTGCAAAAAAAATGTTTAATGAGCTAAAAAAATGGGATAAAAGTGATAGCCTTTCTAATCCAACAGGTCCTGTTAGAATAACTGATTACTATAATGTAATTCCAGATTAAACAATTTAAAAAAATTAGCTAAGAATCTGGAAGTTTATAAAAACATTCAAAAGAACAGTACAGTTCATTTTCTTTGGTTTCAAATTCCTTACCACATCTTTTGCACATTTTCAATCCCATATTTTAGTTAGAACTTTGCAAATTATACGAATTTGTATGTAGTAAATGAACTTCTTACTGCTATATGGCAAATGGATTTAGCAAACTTTGCCGTAACTAATTCATGGAGATTAAAATTGGATGCACGGGATGGAGCTACGAAGGTTGGTGTGGCACATTTTATCCTAGCTCACTTAAAAGTATACAATGGCTCAAATACTATAGTTCAATTTTTGATATTACAGAGATAAACTCGACCTACTATCAAGTGCCAAACCAGTTTATTACAAAAAAATGGTTTTCTGATACGCCTGAAGACTTTAAATTTACTGCAAAGTTTCCGGGAAAAATCACACATGAGCTAAAACTACATAATGTAAAACGACTAGTCTATGAGTTTTTGAGTGCATTGCAGCAGCTTCGTCCACAAATTTTAGCGCTTGTATTTCAGCTACCACCTACCTTATCATTTGAGGAGGCAAAACCAAGATTAGATGAGCTATATTCGTATCTGCCTGAATACTATCGATTTCCAGTAGAAGGACGTCATGAATCTTGGTTTACAGATGAGGCAATTGATTATCTTACCGAGAAAAACATCTGTCTTGTCTGGAATGATGTGGCAGGAGTTCACAATCCAACCATTCTAACATCTGACTTGGTATATGTTAGATTGATTGGTGATCGTTCCATTCCTGATACTGAATTTGGAAAGGTTGTAAAGGATAGAAGTACTGAGATAAGGGCCTGGGCTGAAAAACTTCGCTCAATTAAAGACAAGGCTAGTATGGCACTAGTTATGGGAAACAATCATTATCAGGGATTTGCGCCATACACTGCAAATGCATTACGACTAGAGCTTGGGATGAGTGATTTGGTTTGGGATGAGAAAAAGCAAAGCAAGCTAGAGGTTTAGGAATTTTCAAATTTTCTAGAAACTACAAACAATCCAATTCCTATTGCAGATAATGCAACTGGAATCATCCAAGAAAAAGATTGAGCACTGGATACTAGCAGCGAAGTTGTTTCGATTGGTAAGAGTTTGCCACCCACTTTCTGATCATCGAAAAAAGCAATAGCATCTAAACCATTAACAGTTTGGCCAACTATGGTAACTGTTCCAGTTGTAGTATCGACAGTTACTAGAAAACTTTGAGGAGAAATTCCACTAGAAGATACTTCTCCTCCAATTTTTAGTGATGCAAATAATAGTTCTGAATTAGGTTCAAAATCCATTCCATTATTTCTTGGCAAATCATCTGGAACTAATGGATATCCATGAAGAACTGAAGTTATTTGAAGGCCTGTATCTTGGTCAAGAATACTCAATTCTTTTTCATCTGAATGAAAAAGTTGGTTTGATTGTGACATTGCAAGACCATTTCCAGCAGATCCTATACCGCCAGAACCTCCAACTATAGTTGCTATACCAGTCATGATGTCAATTTTAAGTAGTTCAAAACTATGGGCAAATAATGTTGTACCATCATTACTAAAAGACATA
The DNA here is from genome assembly GCA_042138025.1 of Nitrosopumilaceae archaeon. Lineage (GTDB taxonomy): Archaea > Thermoproteota > Nitrososphaeria > Nitrososphaerales > Nitrosopumilaceae > CSP1-1. The sequence goes on from JBHIUZ010000033.1 coordinate 6,089, forward strand.
TCAGTAATATCAGTTATACCAGTATTGCCCACACGCGTACCTATTCCTGTATTAACATTAATGGTAACAAGAGCCTCTCTTTGGTCTAAGTTGTCCGTACATGTACCGTATAAGACATTAGTTATAGGATGAAAGTCTATTGCACTACATCGATTAAAACCAGTTGGTCCAATCAAAACAGCATTACCTGTTGCAGGATCAATTTGGTAAAAATTACTAGGATTATTTTGACCAGAAGTTGTTGTTCCAAACAGTAAAGATTGGGCAAAAACATCCATTATACTAAATTGTAGAATTAACAATCCAAAAACTAAAGAAATAATTAATTTCTTCACTATTTTTGAAACGCCATAATATATTTAGAAGATATGTAGTAATTACTCTAGATTCTAGAGTTCTTGTTTCATTTTTTAATTTGATTTAGATATAATTTTATTACTACACAGTTTTAAAAAAATTACAAATAATGTTGTAAATATTACAACTATTGTTCAAAAATTTACAAGTAAAATCTTACACTTAAGTATCATTATGACGTATGTAAAGTTACGAGGATGTATCAGATGTGGCATACTGTTGCATCTGAAGAACGACTAGAAGTTTAAGTAAATACTTAGGCTGAATTGTGCTCGCCAAGTTAGTTCACCTCCCGTGACAGACTTGCATCCTCGTACATTTTTTGCAAATTGTTTGTTCTAATAAACAGACTCTGGAATTTATCTGATAAAGTGTATTGTATAATGTTGGCAAAGGATTTCATCCATGTCTGCACGGATGGAAAAAAAAAGTGCTATCAGATCAATGATACACTAGAGTATGCTATGCTAAAGATGAATCCAAAATGTCCTTCTTGTAAAAGATCATTACTTGGGTAAAGTTTTAGAAAAAAAGTAGAGATTATTCTTATCTTAGAAGAAAATCCCAATCGGTTTGTTTGTGTTGTATTTCAGAAATTTCTTTATCCATATCTTCAAGAAGTGCTTTTAACTCTCGTTTTATCTCGTCTGGTGGCGGTGTATTGTCAGTAGCTGGTGATTCAAAGTGTTTGTTTACTGCTTCGAGTTTATTGAGCGTAGTTTCAAAAAGCTGGGAGACTCTAATCCAACACGAACTATTCTCATCTTTTTTACATTCTTTTTGAGCTGCATCTGCTGGAATAGCCTGTACCATCATTCCTGTAACAAAGGCTACTGCAACTAGAAATATTACAATTCTGGTTTTCATTACTAGTTTGATTTTACAGGTTTTAATTATGCTTTAAGGAATAGTTCGTCTAGATTTTAGAAATTTATTTTAAAAAATTTAGTCTAATTTGGCTTTGAGGTTTCAAAAATTGCATGTTTTATCTCAGCTACGTGATCGCCCCAAACCTCTAGTGACGCATCAAAGGTTTCCATAGTGTTTTTTGTATTGACAGCCTCTGCATCATCTACCATCTTGTTTGAAAGATACTGGCCTGATAACTCTAGATACTTGTGAAAAACCATCCCAAAGACACAATCTTCAATATTTTTAACATCCCATTCTATTTTTTCTGAATTAATCAAGTTCAAATAGGTAGGAATTTGATTTTTTGAAATTTCAGCTAGTCTGTTTAGCTCTGCTTTATCTTCGGTTGTAATTTCCATTATGAATTTTGTTGATTTTACTATTTAATTAAGAATTTTTAGAAAAATTTTATTTGCAAATGTCGCTCCAATCACTCCTAAAACAATTGCTGGACCAATAATAATTGGAAACACAACTGACATCATCTCAAAATATACATTAGAAGTCATACTTCCTGAAACCACCCTATCAAAAATTACCTCATTATACACATGAGTGACTAAAGGAAAGTACAAAAAGTAAAAAGTAGATGCTATTATTGCACCTGCCGCATAAATTGTAGCACGTCTTTGAGTAGTAGCTAGTATAAGATCTGCTAAAATAAATGGTATTACAGTCAAAAGATAGAATGGTACAGTATCAATTAGAGCAGGATTAGGCATTATAGAGGTTGATGCATTAATGATTAACAAAATTATTCCAGTAATTGTTAAGATTCCAAACTTGTAATTTGCAAGTCTTGATGATAATATCAAAATAACCGAAGTCAAAAATGGCATAGATATTGTTGCAAAAACTACTGCAAAGTAAACTTCTGGATTAAAATCAAAATAATCGGTATCAGAAAAAGGCAAAGAAAACGAATACAAAAATCCTGAAGCAACCAACCATACAGGAAGGACTGCTAACACTATCATAAAGTGATGAATTGTATAGGATTTAGCTTTTTGAGCTTGCCCATACCGTAGAATTGAAATCATTGATGCTATAGCACACAAAAACATTCCAGAAAGTAATGTCTGGTGTGGTGGACTGAGCAATCCGTCTAATCCAAAATTATCATGCCAGACAAAATCAAGCGGGCCTGCTGCTACTAGAATAAAAATTCCAATGATACCTAATTTTACTGGAAATCTATAACTTGATTTTTTTTCTTCTGTAAACTTGTACCATCTAGTAAACATTATAACAGTTCCAATTAGGGCAATGGCCACTCCTGAATAGAGTAATGCATGAGGTGGAGACAAAAAAGTCTCTGGTTTGTTTAAAAGATGGTTTGTGATATCCCATTCACCTCCAACTGTTACAAGTAGAATCCCAAAACTAATCACTAAATTTGAGAAAAGAAATATTATTCCAGAAGAATCTTTAGAAAAAATTTGTTTTTTTTCTATTTCCATATTCTAGCCTCGATTATTTGTATAATTAAGGATTGACTATAACAGAAAATACTGTAACGAATTCATCTTGATAATCTAATAGCCCTTCATTTGGATAATGTGATAAATCATCTTTGTGAGGTATTGCTATAGTTTTGATGTGTGTATCAAATATTCCAACATTTTGAGGTGTTACTGAAATTTCCATTTGGTATGAGGTATTTTCTGGAACATTTCTACTATAAGCCTCAATTGATGGATACTTTGCAGTAATTTGTCCACCTTCTGTATATCCAGAATTAATTTTATCTCCAAGTTTTACGTATCGAGGTGATTGTGTATAATCATAAGCGATAATCTTTACAATTCCTTTAATTTCTTGTAATTCTGGAAATGCAACTGAGGTAATCAAAATGTCTGCTAGATCATTTTTGTTTTCTACATTAATTTGAATTTCAAATGACTCTCCAAGCTTTATCGTATCTGCTGAAATTGTGGCAGATTGAATTGGTTGAGGTTCTATAATTTTATGTGATAGATATTGGTCAGGTAAAATGAAAACTGTCATCATAAAATATATCGCTAATCCTACAATTACTCCACCTAAAATTATAAACTGTTTCATTTATTAGAATAGCCTAAATTACTTTAGAATATAATTTAATCAGAACTACTTTGAATTAAGAATTTTTAGATTGGGAAATTACAATAAAAAAAGAAAGGACCTTAGATGTCCTAGTTTTTTGATTTTTGTTCTAAAACTGACATCATAAATCCCATGATATTTCTGTTTAGTGAGGCAAACAATTTTGTATTCTCGTTGAATGCATTAAATGCCTGTTTTGTTATTTCTGAAGAATTCATTACAGCCTTATTTTGAGCTGCAAATGCATCACTGACCTGCTTTGTTATGGTCCTAACAGATTCCTTTGCCGAATCAGGCACATCTACTCTCAAACCTGCCTTGCTTGCATATTCTTCTTCTAGGGCAATTGCCGAATTAATGACATTTTTCCATGCTGCAATGTAATTTTTTTGTAGCTCAGCTGCTGATTCTTGATATTTGGGTGTCGTTTTTTCGATTTCACTGAAAAATTTCTCAACAGAGTTTTGACAGATTGAAAAAATATCTTTTGACTCTTTTGTAGTCATATGTATAATACGAGTTTGTTTTAGATAAAGGGGATCATATTTTGCGATCTAAAAATGATTTAGCTAAATTTCATAAAACTTTCATTATGCTATGATTATTTTTAAGACATGACTGATTCTCTTCTAGAGGCCAAGCTTCGAATTCGAATGAGTTCTGGTGATGCACATTATGCTGGAAACCTAGTTGATGGCGCACAGATTTTGAAGCTCTTTGGGGATGTGGCAACGGAGCTTACCATTAGATATGATGGAGACGAGGGGCTTCTTCGAGCATATGATAATGTAGAGTTTTTGTCGCCAGTTTATGGTGGGGATTTTATCGAGGTTACTGGAAAAATTACCGAGGTAGGACAATCAAGTAGAAAAATTAGCTTTGAGGCCTACAAGGTTATTACTCCAAGCACTGATCAAACACATGAAAGTGCATGTGATGTCTTAGACCCACCAATTTTAGTGGCTAAAGCATCTGGTACATGTGTGGTAACAAAAGAAAAACAAAGAAAAAAGTAATTTTGAATTAAGAATTTAGTTAAAACCCAAATGAAATTTGTTTAAAACTCTAATGAACTAGAGTTCATCAATACTCATTGATTCTCTTTTATCATCATTTATTTTTTAAAAAAAGGTGCATTGTGAACATCGCCTTTGTAATTAAGATGATTTTGTTCTTTTTTATACAATGATAACAAAAAGCATGTTAGGCCTCTCTATTGCAGCAATTTTTGCAGTTGCAATGATTGCTGGTCTGTCTGGACAAATTCCATTTGTTGCAGCTGACGAAGGAGAGATCGAACTCAAAACCATCCTTGTAGATGGGGATGGAAACAAAGTCGGTGAAGCCAAATTCGAACTAGAAGAGAATGAATCAGAACTCAAAGTTGAGCTTGAAGGCTCTTTAGCTGATACAGTCTCTGATATTTCCATTGCAGGCAATTCTTTAGGAATGATTGCTACTGATTCTAACGGTGATGGAGAAGCAAAATGGGAGCCATCTCCTGTTTTAGTTAGTGACGGTGATACAATTACACTCACCGATGAAGCAGGAAATGTTCTAACTGGAACATTTGCCGCTGAAGTTGATGAAGACGAAGACGAAGAAGACGAAGAAGACGAAGACGAAGAAGACGAAGAAGACGAAGACGAGTAAGATAACTAGTCAAACACCAAAATAATTCCCCCTTTTTCTTTTTTAAATTAAGAATTTTTAGATCCAAGGCACGCCACTTTTGTTTAATCAATCTGAAATAATCCTTGTAATCTAGTCAGCTTGAGGTGAAAACATGCGTGGTAAAGGAAGCCAAAAAAAATCCCCTGAGATAAATGAGAATAAATCAAAAGAAGATTTTTCTGATTACGATGAGGATTAATTCTACATGACTTTGGTTAACCTAATTTAATGCGTTAGCCAAAGTTCTAACTTTTTGTGTTCATATTATTTAAGATAGGAATTAGAATTAGCTTTCACAGCCAATTCCGTCTCCGTCTCCATCAAACCTATGTGGATCAGAACCAATTACCTTGAATTTTTTGTATGGAATATCTTTACAATCTAAATCTGGTGGTGGGGAGGCAATGCACACATCTGGATATGATGGATCGCAACTTTGTGGAATTGGCTTTTTAATTTCTAATGGAGCATCACACCCATATCTTATTGCCCAGGATTCAGAAGAAAACTCACTTGTATGGCAAAAAGCTGTTAGAATATTTGCATGGCCATTATACAGTAATTCAGAGTTTAGAACTTTATCTCCGCAAAATACCTTTGCTAGGATTCTCCCATACTGGTCAACTCGCTGCAGATCATCTTGATCTATTATTATTTTAGAGCCAACTGGACAAAGACTTTTTGTAAATTCTGTGGCTTCATTAAATCCAACCTGATATGTTTCAGGAGTATTAGTTAGGGATAGGCGAATTTTTTTACTAGCTGTATGGATTGTATCGCCATCAACTATTCTAGTTACATAATCAGTAAAGCATCCTGCAGTGCCTTTGCATTGGCTTTTTGTCTCCTGAGTTTTTGGAGGTTCTTCTTTTGGAAGTTGCGGTATTGGTGGCGACTCTGCATGTGGTTTTGCTATTTGTTGGGGTTGCTCTAGTGTTGAAACGATTGCAAATGCAGCTATTCCTAGAATAATTACTATACCTGAAATTGCTGCAATGAGGGCTTTCACAGATTTGTTAAGTGAATCTTGGAATTAAGAATTTTTCAATAACGGGATTTTCTAACGGTTGCAGATTTTTTTTGCGATCT
>JBHIUZ010000034.1:0-10764 GCA_042138025.1 Nitrosopumilaceae archaeon
CCCAAAGTTGAAATCTATATTCTTGAGGAGGGATTCCTTCTGATACTTGAGTCCATGTACTTGCTTTAATTGGAAATGGAAAACCATCAACTACCCAAACCTTACTTTCTGCACCTCCAGTTTTGAATTGAATTCTAACAGTGTCGTATGTTCCAGCAGGTACTGTTACTTTTTCTAATGCGGTTGGGATTATTTGTTCGCCGCCAATGTTTGCAATTTTTCCCCAAGATGGTGCAGAAAATGCCTTTTCACCTTTATCATCTGCACTAATATTTTTAGTAGCATATGCAGATAACCAAACAATTGATGACTTGAATGCTCCTCGATAAACACCTAATTCACTACTGCCACCGCTGGGTTCTGGAGCAATTTTTCCAAGCTCCATGTTACCTTTAACAATTTTATTTCCATCATACACCACAACTTGTGAAAGCCATTTTTCTTCAGTTCCAACTTTTATGGTTCCTTCTATCCAAAAATCCATCTGAAATTCTGAACAATCTTTGTAATCAGTATGACAGAGTTTGTAAGAAAAAAAATCTCCCGGTTTTAATCCCTCGCCTACATACCATGTACCTGGATGGTTAACACCACCGCTTTGAAATTGAGCAGATACTGTAGGAATTATAATGGATCCTGCAGATAATATTCCAATCAAGAAGATTGATAGTAGAATTGCTTTCAAGTAATCTTATTTACGCGATTCCTCGTTTAAAAGTTGTTAAATAAGCAAATATAGAGGCATGATTTTTTAGCTATGTAATGTGTGAATGCGCCAAAGTCCATCTTTATGAAGTTGAGTTTAAGCTAGCAGGAATGACTGTAGTTCCAACTCATAAAAACTGCGGTGATGCATTAAATGAAAAACAAGCCGATTCTTTTCAAAAAGATTTGGTCAAATCTTGGGGATACGACGACGAAGAATCGGAATAAAAAAGAAAAGAAAAGAAAATTGTGTTGTTTTTATAATTGTGATACAGCTTCTTTGCATACATCGGTTTTACATTTGCAATCTTGACTACAAATACAGTGACCCTGCATTGCACAATCACATGAGTAATCTGGATCTCCGCTATCTGCTTCGCATCCACATGCTTGATCTGCCATGGAAGATGGATCTCCCACCTAGTTTTAAAAGTTTATCAAAAAACACTATTAGAAGAATTACTAATTTAGGATTGATAGTAATTCATTAGAAGTCTTGTGAAGAGTGGATGCTTGTTGTTCTAACCTAGTCATATCATTTTCCACATCAAAAGCTACCTTCAAAATATGAATTAGTTCAGGGGTTCGGTGTAACCCATCTTTAATTTTCATAAAATTATCTCTGTTAATGTATCCCAAGTAAAAATAACAGTCAGATATTAAAGATTTTTTTACAAAATAATCGTGTTTGTTTTGAATTATTTTAGAATGATTATTTTTTTCAACCAAATCAGAAAAACCAATTGTTGATTTACACATTCTAGTTAGCAAAGAATGGGTTGCTCGTTCTATTCCTACACATTCATTTACAATGATGAATTTTTCGTTCACTTGGGTTTTTCCAAGTTTTCTAACATGCTCTAACATGTGTGCAGGACTAGGTCGAATGTGATTGTTTAGTGTAATTGCATCAGCAAGGTAATATGCGGCACATTTTACCCACGATGATGCAAATGGATTAGAATTTTTTATACACTCTTTAGCTTTTGTGGCACAGACTGCTGACTCTACCAAACAATTTTTAGTATATGAATTAAAAAATTTTTCTTTTTTTTCTGAAATTTGTGATAGAAATATTTTAAGTTCCCATTTTTCATCCCATAATATTTGTAAATTAGAATATTGAATTAGAATTTCAGGTCTTGTTTCTTTTAATGAACCATGATGTAATCTAATGATATCATTTTCAAAATCTATGATAGAGTCATTTTCATTTTTTTCATCAAAAACTGTAATGTCATATTCACAAGATTCATAGCTAGTTCCATCATTTCTGCATCCACCTAAAGCTAAAGGGAACTGTTTTAGAGAAAATTTTTCAATAAACTTTTTTGTATCCATAAAATATTTCATATCAAATTTTCTATAAACTCACCAACTAAGACAATTTTACCAAAGCATGTAATGTCAAAACATTCCTTTAAATTGAGATTTCGTTTGGTTTTTTCTAGCTCCTGTGGTGTAGTCCGGCTAAGCATACTGCCCTCTCAAGGCAGTGATCTCGGGTTCAAATCCCGACGGGAGCATTTTATTTTAAATTAAAAGAAAATGGTATGGAAGCTAGTTACTTCCAATTAGAAATATTACATTTGCAGTTGTGGTAACATCTTGATCAGATGAGAATACTGGTGTTGGTGCAAATGAAGATTCGGCCTTTGCAAATCCATCCATTGAATATAGAGGTTGAGGATATGGAATTCCAAATTCAGACAAAGAGATGGCCTTTACTCCAATAATTTTGTGATTGAGTGGACCTAATGCCTTGTTTGCTTTATATTCTGCATTTTTTACTGCCTGAGAGATGAGGTTATCTTTTACTTCTAGTTGTTTTTGTGGTGAAAGCGTAAAGTATACACTATCAACTCTATTTGCTCCTGCAGAAACTCCTCCATCAATAATGTCTGCTGCAGAATTAAGGCTCTTTGTTTCAACCATTACGATATTAGAGACTCTATAACCTTTGAGTTCCTGAGTGTATCTACCGGTTTGTTTGTCTTGGTAGCTATCATAGATTGGTTGTATATTGAATCTTGAAGTACTAATATCATCTTGAGATATTCCTGCGCTCGTTATTGCGGTAACCACACTATTCATCAAGTTAGAATTTGATTCAAGAGCTTGCTTTGCAGTAATTTCTTGTGTTTCAACTCCAAATTGGATTACAAGTAAATCAGGGTCTACTGAGGTTGTAGCCGTGCCAGTTACTGAAATTACCTTTTCTCTTGATGGGAATGGGGTAGTTTCTTGGGCTGTTGCTTGATTGTTTAATTGTGTAAGACTTGCTGCAAAAGCTAGCACAAAGACTATGCTTGCAATTGCTGCTAGTCCCATTATTTTGTTCATGGCACATACAATTGAGATAGAGTATATATTAAATTCGTAGAAATCATTTGGATGTTTTTACAAAGTATAAAATTTTACTTTAAATAACTAATATCATACTTGAAATACAATGGGTTTAAGGGGATTATCTCTTAAAGAAGAATATAGGTCTGATAGAGATAATCTAATTGAAGAATTTTTCATTCCGTGTCTTGATAATTGCATAGAATATGATAGAGCAGTAGAATATGCTACTCTCAAAAGTCTTACCGGATATTATTTTGGTTTAAAAAATTTTTTAGAAAATAATGTACAAATAAGAATTGTAACTGGGCATAGGTTAAGAACGTCTGATTTGAATATTTTATCAAAATTTTTTGGAAAAAAAATTGCCAAACTACACCTTAACTTCGCTCCAGGCAAAGAAAAAAAATTTACTAGATTAAATCAGATGATTGAATCAAACAAGCTAAAAATAAAAATCGCAATTCCAAATTCTGAGGAAGTGTACGGGTCATTTGGAGAAAAAATAGGAATTTTTCATGATGAAAATGATGAAAGGGTTGCATTTACTGGAACCTCTAATGAAACATTTGATCCTCAAAACAGAAACTTTGAGTCAATTGATGTTTTTACATCATGGAATGAAAAGTCCAGAGTGGATATTAAGACAAATGATTTTGAAAACTTGTGGCAAAATAAAACAAAAAATATTACAGTTTATGATTTAGATTATGCTGTAGATAATAATCTGCTTAGTTATTCAGCAGAATGGATTCTTAAAGCTACTAGCTAGAATGTTAGATTTTTCATATCTATACGTTCTTTGTTTTCTAAAAAATTCATTGTAGACATTTTATAATAGATTATCTCTCCTCTTCTTTCAATTACAGCGATGATTGGTTCTTTACCCATCTGTGTTATCTGTTCGATCTTTTTTTGAAGCTGGCCAATTTTTTCTTGCTTGCCTTCACTTAGTCCAAATATTAGAAATTTTGCACCCTTTTGACCAAATTGACCTTTTTCATAAACTCTAAAATCAGAACCAAAACCAAATCCATCTTTAACTGTGTATCCCCTTGATTTTAGATCTCGGTAAATTAAAAATTTGGTCAACTGCTCTTCATTGTGCTTTATACAAATTTGCATCATAGTATCAAAATCAATTTTCTTTTTTCCTTTAGATAATTTTAGCTTATTACAATACAAAAGATAAAGTGATTCAAAAGACTTTAAAAAAAATTTATTTTTAGTGAATTCTCCATATCCTTTTTGTTCTAGGCTTTGCTGCATGGTCTTATTTGTAATCAGAGTTTGATCCTTGATTAATTGTCCTTCTACTTGAGGGTCTGATTCTAAAGACATGAGTAACCAAAAACCTCTTCCATATATTGATACATCGAAATCCTAAATGGGATAAAAGTTTGTTTTAAGACTAACCGTTAAAATATGGGAGTCAAAACTTAGCTGTAATAGGTGATTTGATGCACGGTGCAAATTATAGAAGAGGAAATGGACAACCATATACACGAAAAAAGTACATCAAAGGTAAACCACAGATTAAAATTGCAAAATTTGAAGGTGGAAAATCTGGGGATTATGATTACAAAGTTCAATTACTAATTAATGAAAAAATGCAAGTTACACATGCCGCAATAGAGTCAGCAAGACTTGCAGCAAATAAAGCTGTTGAGCTAGTAGCTGGAGAAACAGGTTATTATTCTAAACTTAGAATCTATCCTCATGTCTTATTAAGAGAAAACAAAATGATTGCAGCCGCAGGGGCAGATAGATTACAAGAAGGAATGAGAAGGGCGTTTGGAAAAGCAGTAAATTTAGGTGCCCGAGTAAAATCTGGTCAATGCATTATGGAGATGCATGTTAAAGCCGCTCATCTTGAGCTAGCCAAAAAATCTCTTAAAAAAGCATGTGTGAAATTACCTGGTACTCCTAGCATCAATGTTATTCCATTAAAATAATTATTTACTAAATTTTTTAAGAAATTCAGATTGTCTTTTTTTTAGTATTTCTAAAAATTCTGAAAACTCCTGCTCGGTGGGATCTCTTTGCAATAGACGTCTGCATTGATAATAAAAAGAGTTGTACAATCTTCCAATAATAATTCCAAATGCAAAAGCATCTTCTTTAACAGATAATTCGTTTAAAGAATGAATAATTTTTTTTATTTCATCGATGTTTATAAAAACTTCATCAATCTTCTTTTCTAGAACTTTACGAAGTTTTTCATCCATATTATTAATAGATTCTTCTGGATTAAAAACAATCTAAGAATTAGCAGTAGGCTTTAATATAGAAAATCAGATTTACCACGTGAGCAGTTATAGTATAGTTTGGTTATTATGCGAGCTTGCCAAGTTCGTGGCCCGGGTTCAAATCCCGGTAACTGCATTTATTTTGTAATAATACATGATTTAGATAGAAGAATTTTCCCCAGCCTTTAATCCTCGTTTGATAACATCAAGTGCGTTTGAAGCCTTCTCAGGTTTTGGAAGCTGGATCATGAATACATTTTCTTGTCCCACTTGAGAGTGGGGAGCTGACAAAGCAAGCATTGAAGTTTTTGCTAAGGTTTCAAAAAAGTCCAATGACTCGTTAGCATAAAGAAGAATTTTTTCGTGAATATTTCCATCAGAAAAATCCAATGTTATCTCAACAAATACATTTCCAAGACCATTTTGTAAAATGTTAAGATTAGTATCTACTGAAACGGGTCGTCCAGCTATCTGATTCATTATTTCAGAAAATCTTCTTTCTGTTAAAATGATACATGGTACATTATTGCCATTATAATTAAAGTTGGTAATACTCTTGTGTACCCTTGCATGTAGTTTTGAAATTTCATCATCTGACATTTTTTATTCCTTTGAGATTTTTGGAATGATTTTATCCCCTACCCTAAATAAGAGTGGCGTAATAAAGGAGGTAATTATAGAAATAACTCCAATTAATGGGAACAAAAATGCACTTACTGCTCCTATATCCACTCCAGCCTTTACAATTACTATTGAAAATTCACCCCTTGGGGCAGCTAGGGCAAAAGCAGAACGAAGTGATTTTCGTCCGGGTTGCCTAAATATTAGATTTCCAATCATATTTCCTCCAAACTTCATTCCTATTGCTGCTGCAATCAGCGCAATTGCTACGAAGATAAAGTTTTGAAGTTGGCTTACATCCATTAGAGCACCAACTGAGACAAAGAAAATTGCAACAAACATGTCTTTAATTGGACTTGATAAAATTTTTGAAACTTCAGATGATTTTGACTCTGCAACAAGTACCCCAGCTAAAAAGGCTCCAATTGCTACAGATAATCCTACTACATTAGCAAGTAATGCATAACCAAAGCATACTCCTAATACACTAAGCAGTAGGATTTCTCTGTTTTCTGCACTAGCAACACGATCAATTAAAGGTGGAATTATTTTTGTACCAATAGTAAATGTACCGATAATTAATCCAGCGGCAACTGCAACTACAACTACAACACTTTCAATTGAAACTGTTCCAACCAGAGCGATTGATTGCAATGAGGAAATTAAAATAACTGCTATTACGTCTTCTACAATTAAGATTCCTAAAACAAGGATAGAAGATTCTTTTTTAATTCTACCTAGCTCTTCAAAGATCTTTACAATTATTGCAGTACTGCTAATAGATAGCGCTGCTGCGATAAATAAAGAATCCATAAAATTTAGACCCAGCATATTTGCAGCATAAAATACCACTCCCAAAGTGGAAAAAAGACCAATTGTTCCAACTCCAATTGAAACCTTTCCTATAGAACGAATTTTTGCATAGGGAAACTCTATTCCAATAACAAAAAGTAATAAGATAACACCAATTTCTGCAAAAAGATTCAGAGCAGATATGTCAGATAGAATTCCAATGCCTTCAATTTCCCCAGACGGAGGTCCTCCATTTGGCAACAACCAAGCCCATAATGGTGATAAAGGACCAATCAACATTCCAGCAAACAGGTAACCGATTATGAGTGGTTGTCTAATTTTAAAAAATGCTAACGTTACAATTGATGCTAAAATCATAATTATTGCAAGATCTGTGACAAAGGTAGTATGGGGTAGCTCAAAGGGATTTATGTGAGTTACAAAGTCCCAAATTCCTACAGAGATTGAGTTTAGGAGGTCGTTTGATGACCCGGTCTGTAGAAAAAAATTCTGCATCTGTGATTAGTATGTAAATTCATTTAAAAACAATTTAGTTTTTGAATTATTTTTGTCCAAAATTGACGCCTTATGACGTATAGAGTACCAACAGAATAATTGATAAAAACTGTTGCACTAGGCCTAGTCTTTGAATCCTCAAAAGTAGCGATTTTGGATTCAGTACTATAACTGCAATTAAACTAAAAAGAGAAAAGAAACCGCAAAAATCAACTACTAAAATCATAGATAGTTAGGAAATACCTTATTTTGGAATATCTTAAACCATACAAATTTTATTTTTTTTCTAAAAATTGGTTTTCAAATGGCATGCCACAAAAGCCTAGTAATTTACTAATAATATTCCAAGAACCATCTATGATGAGAAAAAATATACAAGTTTTTGGAAAAAAATATGATGCAACATGTTTTGAATCCCAGTTGTTTGAAGAAACAGTAATTGGTAAACTCGAACTCATGCAAAAAATTGGAGGCCAGTGGTCTAATTGAGTCAGATTGGCATACCTCTAGCATGTCCTTCCTGTGATGGAAAAATGTATTCAGTAAGATATGATGCACCATTAGGTATTCTCAAAGACCGCAGTTGGCAGATTTGCAAAATGTGTGGTTTTGAAAGAAGTACAGATGATTTCAAAAAAGCATTGTTAACGATATAATTGGATATTAATTTATCAATTAAGAATTTTGGTAAATGAAAAGGCTGATTGCATGAATCCTAAATTTGAATAGAACTTGTGGGTGTCTGTTCGTGCATTTCCTGATTCTAACCTAATTCTATGACATTTTTTCTTTTTTCCAATTTCTATACATGTTGTGATTAATTTTTTTCCTATACCACGGCTTCTAAATTCATTTCTTACAATTAATTCAGGAATGTATAATTCATGTTGAGTTCGATTCAATCTTGATAAAAAAATGATACTAGCTAATCCAATTATTTCTAAATTTACCAAGGCAACTAGAATTTGTTTATCAGAATCTGAGATATACTGTTGAATCTTTTTTTCAAAAATTTTTTTCTCTTCTTCATTATTTGGTTTTGGTCTTTCTAGTTCGTAAAGTAGTCCCAAAATTATAGGAATATCCTGTTTAGTTGCATTTCTAATCTCGATTCCATGCATAGTTAATTCAAAATTATATGAGATTAAGCATCAGCGTACATTGATACTTCCCATGCGGTAGGCGTTTGGGCAAAGTTTCGATATTCTTGGAATTTAAGTTCAATATATCTATCTAGAAAATCAGAAGTGAAAATGTTTTCTAAAAATGCTCTATCGCTTTGTAATGAATCAAGAGCGCCTTTAAGAGAAACTGGAAGAGATCCTATCTTATACTGACGCTTTTTTTCTGGAGAAAGTTTGTAAACATTTTCTTCAACTGGGTCGCCAGGATCTTTCTTTTTTTGTATTCCATCTAGGCCAGCTAGTAGCAAAGCTGCCTCTAGTAAGTAGATATTTGCAGTAGGGTCAGGTACTCTGTATTCGATTCTTTTACTTTTTTCTTGGTTTCGATAATACATTGGAACTCTAATGGCAGCTGATCTGTTTCCCATTCCCCAGCACATATTTACTGGAGCCTCAAAACCTGGAACGAGTCTTTTGTAAGAATTTGTTGTTGGGTTTGTGATTGCACACAATGCAGAAGCGTGTTCAAGGATTCCGCCAATATAATAGCGTCCTATCTGGCTCATTTGGGCAACATCATCATCGGGATCATACATTACATTTGTCTCCTTTTTCCAAAGACTTTGATGTGCATGCATTGCAGATGCATTGTCTCCAAAAATTGGTTTTGACATAAAAGTTGCAACCTTATTTCTTTTTTTTGCTTTAACTCTAACTAAATTTTTTATCGTAACTACATTATCTGCCATTTTAATCATCTCATCATAAATTAGATTAATTTCACATTGTCCTGAAGTTGCTACCTCGTGGTGCTCGGCTTCAGTCTTTATTCCAAAATATTTGTACAAATCATCTGCAATATCCTTTCGAAATCCATTTAGCGTATCTTTTGGTTGTGAAGGATAGTAGCCTTCCTTGAGATCAATTGCGGTACTAATGTTTCCTTTAGTCCAAGGAGATTCCTTTGATTCTATAGAGTAACCTGCACCACCATAGGAATGTGTTGCAGCATATGGAGAGGGGTAAATGTTAATGGCATCAAAAACAAAAAATTCAATCTCCGGTCCCCAATTAGTGTGAGTCAAACCATGTTTTTCAATTTCTTTTGAAGCCTTTTGTGCTATGCCTCTAGAATCTCGATTGTATCTTTTTTCTTCAATAGTGTTTCCTTCATAAAGATCACAGAAAATTCTAGCATTCATTCTATTTCCATCATCATAATCAGGTGGTAGAATTCTAAAGGTTGAAGGATCAGGTTTTAAGATCATATCAGAACGATTTACAGACTTGAATCCCCTAATGGAGCTGGCATCTAATTTTTCTAGTCCATTTCTAAAACTATCTTCAGAAATGGCATATCCAGGCATGCCTAAACTGCGTAATTCGCCAAAAATATCTACAAACCAAAAATCAATAAATGAGATATTATCATTTTTAATTTTCTGAACAACTGATTTTGCATCCATTAATTTAGCTGAAATAAGATATCATTTACCAGTTGTCATAAGATTCTTTAAGCTATCTTGTAAATAGGTATTTTTTATATATTCAATAAAAATCATCAAAACATTTTGATTTCGTTCTTAAATGAAATCCAATGATTTTCAGCTAAAAATTTTTAATTGATTATAACGTAGTATCATTTAATGATGACCGAACCACCAAAACAAAAAGATCTTGATGAAATTTGCCAAATGTGTAAAAGACCAAAGAAAAAACACACTCATGAAGAATTGCTTGTATGCTTGCAAAAGATGACTGAATTTAAATCACAAACTCAGGGCGGAGCCGGAATTGAATAATTCTTCATATTATAATAGAATAAGAATTTTCATCTTTTAAGAAATTATAAATTGTTTGCGTGAGAAATAGTCATATGGCATCAACAAAATGGAGAGCAAGATCAATAGGAAAAGGGATAAAAAGGCCAGAGTCATCAAACATGAAAGGTTTATCGTCTAATCAAAAGGCAAAACTAAGAAACCAAATCAAAGTGCAAAAAGATACTCAAAGAAAGAAAATTAGAGAAGCTAGAATTGATCTTAAAAAAATAGAAAATGCGTCAATTTCGCTTGCAGGTCTGAATCAACTTTCAAAAAAATCTATAAAAAAATTACAAGACATAAGAGAGATTTCGATGATGAGATTGATTAGAAATACAAGTGACTTGATGGTAGCATCTAGAAAGATTTCGAAATTAGAAAAGAAAATCCTTTTAAGTAAAAAATAATACAAATATCGATTCTTTTGTGTCTAATTAATTATAACAGATTTTATGTTAACAAATTCTTTTAGTCCATAGTTTGATAGCTCACGACCAATTCCAGAGTTTTTGATACCACCAAATGGAATACGTGGATCAGATACTACCATAGAATTTACAAACACCATTCCTGCCTCAATGTCTTTTG
>JBHIUZ010000035.1:0-10727 GCA_042138025.1 Nitrosopumilaceae archaeon
GGATCAGATACTACCATAGAATTTACAAACACCATTCCTGCCTCAATGTCTTTTGCAAGATTATTTTCTTGAGCAAATTTTTCAGACCATATACTAGAACCTAAACCAAATTCAGTATCATTTGCAAAACTAATTGCTTCATGTGGATTTCTTGCAGCAATTATAGGGGCGACTGGGCCAAATACCTCTTCTCGTGAAATTGACATATCAGGTGTTACATTTCCCACAACTGTTGGATTAAAGAAGAACCCCTTCATTTGAGGAACATTGCCTCCTACCAAAACCTTTGCACCCTTAAGTGCGGATTGACCTATTTGGTTAACTATGGTATCTCTTGAATTATCTCGGACTAGAGGTCCAATAGTTGTTTTTGGATCAAGTGGATCTCCGACCACTTGTTTTTCAACATTTTCAATGAATTTTTTAGTAAAATCTTCAATTACGTCTTGTTCAACTATGAATCTTTTAGCAGCAATACAGCTTTGACCGTTGTTAAGAAATCTTGATTTGACGCCAATTTCTGCAGCCTTATCAATGTCAGCATCTTTTAGAACAATGAAAGGATCACTTCCACCTAGCTCTAAGATGAATTTGTGTAATTGTTGGCTGGCAATTTCAGCTACTCTTTTTCCAGCTCTAGTACTTCCCGTAATTGAAACTGCATCAACGTTTGCTTTTGCTAGGGCTTCACCTACAGTATAATTTCCCACAAGATGTCTAAAAACACCCTTTGGAAATCCTGCTTCCTCAAATGCTTTTTGTATTGTATTTCCAGATAATGGACACACACTTGAATGCTTTAACAAAACAGTATTTCCAGCAAACAATGCTGGAACGCAAAATCGTAGAACTTGCCAGAAAGGAAAGTTCCAAGGCATTATACATCCAATAACACCTAATGGGTCAAAGCGAACATAGCTGTCTTTAGCATTGGTCTCAATAAATTCAGGTTTTAGAAATTTTTCTCCATTATCTGCATAATACTCACAAACCCAACTACATTTTTCAACTTCAGCTAGAGATTCTGTAATTGGCTTTCCCATTTCATTTGTAATAATTGTTGCATACTCTTTTTTCCTTTGATGCAACATATGTCCTAAAGTTCTTAGAAGTTTTGCTCTCTCAGAAATATCAAATTTTTTCCATATTGATTCATGAATCTTTCTAGAATCATTTACTTCGTGATTGACTTGCTCTTGAGTTAATGCTTCGTATTCAGCTAGAATTTCTTCGGTTGCGGGGTTTACGGTTTTAATTTTCACGGAATTGTTCATTTGTCTGTCTATATAATCTGAAAGGTGAATTTCGACGGGTTATTGGTACTGTAAGGATTTGGTTGGTAAAAACAGCCGTTTTTTAAAAGATATTCAAATCTCATTTCATTATTTGAGATGATCGAGATAGGAGAGGAGGAGGAAGAAGGATGGATTAAAGAAAGGCGCATAATAATTGGAACTTGTGCTTCCCCCTCAATTATATTAATTGAATATTACATATTACATTTATTTCAATACAGAGCTGAAATTCACATTTGTAGCTTATAGTGAATTTTAATATTTGTGGCGATAACCGTTTTTGTGAACACAATAATTTCCTACATGTACATGAAAGTTTTTGTTTGATTTATTACAATAGTCTCCTCTACAATTGCATTTTTTTACAATCGGTCTCATAATCACACTCCTAATGTTTTTACATTTTTTCTATTTGACAAACCCAAATCTACTAGTCTTTGTTCTAGAATCGCTTTGTATTTTTCTGGTACTGCAATATGTAATGGGCATATCTTTCCTTCAGATACACCTTTACTCATAAGCAAGTTAGATAGTTCATAAAACTGTTCACCGGTTGTTAGATCTTTTAATTTTTCAGAATCTTTTTTGACTATTCCTATATGACATAATTGGCGTTCATTATCCCAACCAACAATGTCTGGCCTGTAGTTTTTTATTTCAGTTGGTTTTGAATATCCTCCATAATTCGCATGCGTAATCTCAAGTCCTTGTGAAGAAAAATTGTTAATTAATTCTTTAACTAGTATGTTATCATCATATGTTGGGTCTTCTACCATGTCTCATATGTTTTGTTTAATCTTTAATAATATGTCTTAAGCTTGAATTATGAAATTCAGCTTGGATATTAACTAAAAATTATCTTAGAGAATGTAGTATATATTTTGGTGAGGAGTAAATTCAAATCTTTCTGATGTTTTATCGATTCACAACTCCTAGCCATTTCAATTATAATTAAAAATTGACTATTTTTTTAATCGGTATTTTTCTTGGTATTGTATTACTTTGGGACTAAGTTTTACAGTTGCGCCCTTTCGAAATTTTAGAATTTCTGGCATCTTTGTATTAAAAATCTTCAAAACAGCCTTTGAACCATCTTTAATAGCAACATATCTTCCAACAGTTGCGTTAACATTCACACCTACTTTAGCCCATCCTTCATCTAATTTACATGAGTCAAAGGCTTGTAGAATTTTTGGTCCAAGTGTAATAGTAGTTCCTTTATAGGTACAGTCAATTTTAGTTTGATTAACCATAATACTATTTCTCTAATCTGCAATATTAAATGCCTTGAGGAATTGAGCTGATTTTCAAAATTATAGCTTAGGCATATATAAAATGTACATGAAATTAATTGCAGAATTTCAATGGAAGATTCATAGCAGATCTTACCTCCGTCATTTTTCTTATTTTTTGTGCAAGAATTTCTTTTACTTTTTCTACACTCTTGTCTTCTACCTTTGCAATCAAATCGTATGCCCCATGTACCCTCGAAACTTCTTTTACATCATTTAATTTTTCGAGTTCACTTTGTACTGCATCTTCTTTTCCTACATCACATGTGATTAAAATAAATGAGCTAACTATTTTTCCCACCTCTAAATAGTTCCGTCTTATAATAGGCTAAATTACCGGTTTGTTCTGAATGGTTACCTGAGTAATTTAGTTCCAGGAAATTTACATTTTTTTCATTATCCTTAGTATCTATTTTTTCTTTTAAGACCCGACCACATTTTTGACAAAAAATTTCTCCACGTGTTTGATCAGTGACTATTCTACCCTTTGTTTTAATATCTTTTGGACAATGATGAAAAAGGGATAACTGTTGTTGCATATTTATAATTAATTTGGAATTGTTGATATTCTCTAATAAGCTAGGGTTTTGAAAATAAGCTAGTTTTTTTATCTCATAATGATAGTGTTTTTTAGTCCCAAAAACCACATTTTCTTATGGATGAGTCAGAATTTTATGAAGATACTGCACCAGAATTTTTAGAACTTGCTAGTGAACAAAGAATAAGCATTCTTTTTCGATTGCTTGAAAAAAGATCACGAGTATCAACTATGGCAAAAAAACTAGATGTTACTGCACAAGAAGTTTCTAGAAATTTTGATCGATTATCAAATGCTGGATTAGTAAAAAAGGAAAAAGATAATTTTTATCATCTTACAGCATATGGTAAGGCAGTTTGTTCTCAAATACCTTCGCTATCATTTTTGTCAAAAAACAGAAAATATTTTGAAGATCATAATTTTGGAAATATTCCAACCAAGTTTATTCAAAGGATTGGGGCGCTGGAAAATACTACACATGTTAAAGGGGTTGTTAAAGTATTAGAAAAATGGAAAAATATCTACAAAAATTCAAATGAGTATGTATTTGATATAATTTCAGAAATTCCTTTAGACCTCACTGAGCACCTAATAAAACGGGTGAAAAAAGGAGTTCGCTATCAAAATATAATTTCTGAAACTGCAAGGATTCCAAAAGGGAGAAAAAAATTATTTGAATCCCTTGGATATAACGAACTATTAGAGAAGGAATTGATTCGTAGAAGAATGCGAAAAATTGTTAATGTCTCAATCATATTAAACGAAAAAGAAGCGGCTGTGATGTTTCCTACAAAAAATGGTGAACCCGATTTACGTGAAATGTTTTTTGGTCAAGACCCACTTTTTCATGAATGGTGTGTGGACTATTTCAGATATTGCTGGAATATCTCAGATACATTTAGAGAGTTCAAACTACGAGAATGAAGATTAGGATGTCAACCCTCTAATTGGCTCTAAATGTTTTTCTTGCCCACATTTTCTACAAACTATAACTCTAAGATCATTAATACATATAAAATGAAAATTGTGCTTACAGTTCACCTTCTTCACCTTTGTTTTAATTTGGAGATTTTTACTCCGTCACCATGTCTAAAAGATTTTCTTTGATTTGGTTTTCTTTTGCTCTTTGAAAATCGTTTGTGGTATTCTTTTGCAAGAAGGATTGGAAATGATGTCAGTTCTATATTCTCATAAAATACTTTTATCTGATCATCAGAAATGGAAGAAAGGTATTTTTTTACATTTTTTTCGCTTTTGATATAGCTTCCATTGGGATCAAGTAGACTTTGCACACGTCATATATGTGAAAATGTGTTATATCGTCTTCTAAGCTTTCATTATGAAATTCAGCTAATTATGGATAATTTTTTCTACCTCTTCTCCATTTTTCTAATCTTTTACGATCATCGTCCAAGATTTCTTTCTCAAATTCTTCATCCTTTTTTGTATTCATAAACTATGTTAGTCTTTATGGAATATTATAGTAATTGAACAATTTAGCTGAATTTCAGCTTATTATTTATTTTATTTTTCTATTTTGATAACACGTTTTTTAATCTAGTGATCGAATATTGTATTTTATCAAAACCATCTGAATATGGGTCAGCACAGTTTCCACAAAGGGGGAAAATTATTTTTGCATCGTACTCTACTTCACCAACAAAACTTCCACATCTTGCACATTTAATTTGTTTTTTATCATAAATGTTCAAATTTATTTGACACGCCCATTCTATTGAACTTCCTCAACAAAGATTTTTCCTTGAATCCAAGGGTGAACTACACAAAAGTATTCGTATTCTCCTTCAATTTCAAAAACTTGCGTAAAGGTTGCACTTGGTGCAATTAAACCACTGTCAAACATTCCATTTGGTCCTTCTTGAGGATTCCCGCTAATTATCGTATGTGCAGCCTTGTCATTATTTGTCCAAGTAACTACTCCGTCTTTGTAAATTGTTTCATAATATGGAGAAAGACAGTTTATGGCCTTATCACAAGCTAGTAGATGGGCTCCAGGCTGAATCGAAACTTGTGCACTAAATTTTTCATCGTTTAGTGTCTTTTCAACAATTGGAGGCAATGCTGGAGGAATTTCTTTGATTTGTTCTAGTGCTTCTGGTATGGTATCAGGGAAATCATCTGGAATTTCTTTTACTTTATCAATTGATTGTTCTGCTAATTTTTCGACTTTGACTGGTGATTCTATAATCTCTTCAGTTGTCTTTTCTATCACTTCTTGTCCTTGATCTTGAATAGAGTCTGCAGTTGTAGTTAAGCTGGTAAACCCAAAGGCCACTGCTGCAATTGTGATTATTGCTGCAGTCAACATTCCAATTTTATTTGCATCAAACATTTTACTTCAATGATTATTTTATTTCATTGCTGATATCAACAGCTAAGCTTGCTTTATGAAAATCAGCTGTGTTTTGAACTAGATTTGATATAGTTTGTTAAAGTAATTATCATATGAGTAAATATGAGTTGATAAAAAATGCACTTGATGAGAAAGGGGAGTTAATGATAAAGTCAGATACAGGAGAAAAGTTTGAGTTACATAAGCATAATGTGTCTTATGATGATGAGAATAAAATGATAAAAATTGATGCCTCAAACCAAATCTTTTGGATAGATCCTGAAAAGATCTCATACTATTGGATTCATAAAAAGGCACAAGAAAGTAGCTAGTAATTTTTTCTAAATTTGTGGGGGATAAATCATCAGCTGCTATAGACCCGAATGCCATGAATACGACCCTTGTGAAAAATGCAAGAGGCGTGGACTGGATAATCGTAATGACTATTTTTAAAAAAAATGAGATTCCTAGGAAACTAGGAAAGCTCCGATGCCAGCTCCAACAGCTATTCCTAGACCCATAAACAAAAGGTCAAAGGAGACAACCTTTTTGAAACTAGCGTGCACCATTTTGTCCCAGGCGCTTTTGGGTTTTTCTTGGATTGTAATTGATTTCATAGGTATACTACACATTTCACATTGATAATCTAAAGTTAAGCTGGGTTATGACCAGTCAGCTTGTTTGTTGACCATATATTATATGAAAAGTTTGATATGCAATTTTATGAGAATTGAACATTGCAAAAGGTGTGGGACAGAAATGATTCCAAGTCCAGACCGAATTGATGCCTGCATTGTTTGCAGTGATCCCCAAAAATTATTGTGCCCCAAATGTAATGAAAAGACCTTGGTGCAAGTTCATTCTCATAGTCACAAACAAAGTCTTATGATGGAGCCACTTGTAGCCTATAACAAATTTAGAGATAGAGGCAAAGATGGAATTAATACATCACAGTTAAATGCACCAATTGAGGTAAAAATCTGATGTCAGTCGATGATAATAACTCAACTAAGAAGAGCAAATGGGATACGATGGTTCATGCATCATTTAGAAAAGTAGTTTCCTTTGACTTGTTGTTCTTTGGAATTGGTATTGTAGTTGGAATGGGCATAGGTGTTTATCTTATCGCAGGTCAATAACTGTTTTTTCGTATAACAGGAAAATACATTATTCAGTTCCAAAATATCTTTAATTAATAAAATAAATAGAGTTAAACTCAGAGCTGAATATGAAATTTTATTTAATTTTGGCGATTCTGCTCGTTTCGGTGTTTTTTATGGCTAATTATGATAATTCTGTTTTTGCCATGCATGAAGGTAGTCCACATGATGATAAATCTATGAAAGGACAAAAGATGATGGGGGGAAAACATTTTCCTTATAATGGCATGTGTGCACCTGGCTTTGTTCCGCTTGGCGAGATATGTGTGCTAAATGATAGATGTGGCCCAGGTGCCTATGCAGGAAAAGTTTGTGTGATGGATGGGGAGGTGCAACCATATCTTAGACCATTGCATCAAAAGCATGCAGGAATTTCAGCAGACAATATTATTTGTGCAGAGGGAATGCAATTGATCTTCAAGCATCATGATGCATCTCCAGCTTGTGTAAAGCCTTCATCTGTTGAAAGATTAAAACAATTAGGATGGATGGTTGAAAAACCATCGGTTGTATGTACACTAGAGTATAATCCTGTTTGTGGAATGGATGGAATAACGTATGGAAATCCTTGCATGCTAAATTCGCAACATATGGTTATGAATCATACAGGAGAATGTATGGCACCATCAATTACTAATTTTGAAGAGTGTGTTGCTGCTGGCAACCCAGTTATGGAATCATATCCACGACAATGTAGAAGCGCAGATGGGAAATTGTTTGTAGAAGAAGTTACTATACAAGATACAGAAGTTTTTCCAGAAGCTATGAAGTACACTCAAACTCCCCCAACAATTGATGAAAAAGGATATTTTGTATCTGAAATTGCAGATGGGATATACTGGCTAGCAGGAAGTGGCTATCAGACGATGTTTATGACAACAGGTGAAGGAGTTATTGCAATTGATGCTCCACAACCAATTGGAAAAAATTATCTTTATGCAATTCAAAATGTAACAAGTGAGCCAATTACTCATATGATTTATTCTCATTCACATGCAGATCATACCGGTGCCGCAGCAGAAATTTTTCCATCTGATATTGAATTCATTGCACATCAGGATGCTGCAAATCTTTTAGCACTAGAAAATGGGACAAGACCAATTCCAACTATAACATTTAATGACACATACACATTATCTGTTGGAACCAAGTCATTGGAGCTATCCTACATAGGTGCGTTTCATTCACCAGGAGATATAGTAATTTTTGCACCAGAACAAAAGGTAGCTATGGTAGTTGATTTGTTTCGTCCTGCAGCCTCACCATACAGAGCCTTTGGCGTGACACCAAATCTTGAAACTCACCTACAAGCTCACGATAAACTAGTAAATGACTATGACTTTGATGTGCTAATTTCTGGACATGAGAAGATTTTGGCAACTAAAGACCACATTAAAACAAACAAGAAGTTTATCTTATCTATGATGGAAACGGTCCAACAAGCAATAGATGAGGTTCCATTTGATAAAGTAGTTCAGACATGTGTTGACAAAACCATAGCTAATTGGCAGGGAACACTTGGAAATCTGGAACAATACATGGTTGACCATTGTACTGCAATGAAAGACTATGTGATATCAATAGACCAATTAAATCCAAACAAATTATTTGTGATTTTACCTATAGAGGATGACCCATCTGATGCAGATGACTTGCTTTTAGCAGTTCCTGATACTGAAATTAAAGAACGTGTTGCGGATCAACTTGATCTTTTGGCGTTTAAGATCTCACAACTAAAAGAGATTGCAAGTAATCAGGATCTTGTCACATATGTTAAAGATTCTAACAAGAGATTTAATTCAATGACAGATGCTACAAAATACATTAATGAAAAAGATCAAGAGTGGATAAGCACTCCAAAAAAGACTATCACCCCATTTATGGCCTCTGTAATTGAAAATAAGATATCAGATATCTTACGCGAAAAATCAATTATTCCTACTGAAGAATTTGGAAACGTTTTGTTTCCAGAAATAATTCTTACCAATGAATTTGGCGCCAATGTTGCAATATCAGGTAAAACTGAGGATTACAACCAAGGTGATGAGATTTGGTGGATTAAATCCAAAAGCGAAAAGGTTCAGGTAAAAGATATTGCATGGGATCAAAGTGCCGAGATTTATTCAGGGGATATCATCATTGGAATATTTGATGATAAGGGCAAGTTCATTGGAGCAATTAAGGCAGTTACTCCAATTAGATAATTAATTTAATTTCCTTTTACCTTGCAATTTTCTTCTCCAGGCAAACAATATACCTGGAATTTGAAAACCTCTGTTTTGGCTGATATGTCATCAGTAGCATCAACTATTGCAAAAAGTGTTTCAATGTCATCAAAGCTTTGAGGAATCTCCCATGAGAAAATAAAATAACCTTGAGAATTTGTATATCCATTAAATTCTTTTATGATGTTTTCACCATAGTCTTCAATGTCCAAAAACACCTGAGCGCCATTAATTGGAGTGTTCTCACGAAGTACCTGAATCTCTAACGTATGAGTTGTTCCACGGCGCACCTGTTTTTCTCCATTAATTTTGATTTCTAACGAGGAAGTGCCAGTTTCGTATTTAGTCCCAGTTGTTATTCCTTCAATTGATTGTGATTTAATTTTATTTTTAGAAATAGAAAGCGTTGCAACATATTCTGGCTTTTCAGTGCTAGTCGGATGTGGTTCTACACCAATTAGAGTAATCTCATATGGAGATATGTAAGAACTTGTGTAACCTGGGCTAAAATGACCTGAGATTTTATCAGTTTGGTTTTTTACAAGTATCATTGCAGTCACCTGTCCTTCCCAGATACACACTACATCAAGTGGACATCGGGAATCTTCAATGTCATAAAAATACAATTCTAGATCATCAAAATGAATGGTTTTTCCAAATGGAATCTTGACCTGTTTATCAAAAGAAGTTAAATCTACTGTACAAACTTGAACACAATTTGCAGTACACGCAATGTTAGGATAGTCAGGTGAATTTCTGCAAGCTGATGCACATGCATTATACTCACCGCCAATCAAAGAGCAATGCATCTCAGATTGTAAGTTTTCACATTGATTATATTCATCAATCCATCTGCCTTCGTAAAATTGACATAGATCTCTTGCAACATTATCCGTCGCTGACATTCCAAGTCGTAAAGCTGCCCACCCCAGAGAAACCAATTTACTTTCAGTTTCTGAAGATACACAAGCTGCACTCATCCTATTGTATTTGTAAACAACATTTTTTCCTTCATTACACTTTATATCAACTAAAGCAACGCCTTCCTTGATTTGCTTTAATGGGGGCGGAAATTTTTTTCCATCCGAAGGGGGTTTAGGAGCTTCGTTATCATTTGAAAGTTGTTTATTTAGAAACGAAATTTGTTCATTGGCAAAAGAAAGATCAGTTGTAGAGCTGCAGCTGCTTACATCTGGAGTTTGGTCCCACTTTCCATGCGCCACGACAAGATAGCTTTGCTGGTTTACAAAATTATATCCACATGAAGCACTTGATTGAGAAGTCATTGTTTTGATAGTTGTTAAATCATTTGGAATACCTTTCCAAGACTGGTCAATCTCAAAGGTTACAAGAAATGTTCTTTGTTGTTCTAGAATATTCGTAACCTTGCCTGAAAATATTATAGATTCGGCTTGATCAAAATCATCTTCAATTCCCCATTCTGCAACGCAGCTGCATGCAGAGGCATCTGGGATAAAAATAACCACCGACATGGCAACAATGAAAATTACAGAAACTCCAGTTTTCATTTATAATGCTTTATTGCTTATCCAGTCATTTTCTTAATCTTTTCTACTAGAATATCCATATCAACTGGTTTTGAGAGCACGGCTGAGACCTTTTCGGCTGGAAAATATTTATCCAGATAGGCAGACACTACGATAATTTTTGCATTAGGATCCTTTAGTTTTATTTTCTCGATTGCATAAATTCCATCATAATTGGGCATTGACATGTCAAGTAAAATAACATCTGGTTTGTGTTCAAAATATTGTTGTGCAGCCTCCTCTCCATCGTATGCTTTGGCTATTACATCAATGCCATTTTCTACTAATAATGTAGATGTGGTATCAACCACATCTGG
>JBHIUZ010000036.1:0-10022 GCA_042138025.1 Nitrosopumilaceae archaeon
TTGATTTGATGATAGGGATCTTGAGTTCTGAGCCTGCATCTTATGATATTTATGATATGAATTTATTCAATAAAATATGAAAACTCTAACAGAGCATCTAACATTTAACACAAAAACTAGAGTTGCATTTGTTAACATTACATCACAAATTGAGAAATTAATTAAAAAAAGTGCAATCAAAGATGGTTTATGTTTAGTTAATGCTATGCACATTACTGCTAGTGTTTTTATTAACGACAATGAAAAAGGATTACACAAAGATTATGAAAAATGGCTTGAAGAATTGGCTCCTCATTTACCAATAGATCATTATGATCACAACAAAACAGGTGAGGATAATGCAGATGCACATCTAAAACGCCAGATAATGGGTCGTGAAGTAGTTGTTGCAATAACTAATGGAGAGTTAGATTTTGGTCCATGGGAGCAAATTTTTTATGGTGAATTTGATGGTAGAAGACAAAAACGTGTGCTAGTAAAAATTATTGGGGAATAGAATTATCCAAAGTCTGTATCTCGTTTTTGACTCTGAGCTTCATTAGCTCTAGTAGCTTCTCTAAACACTGTATCATGGTTTTGCTTTCCGTGATTGCATTTTACACATCCAGCCTTGAATCCATTTGGATCCTTTTCAAAAATTTCGCAACCACAAAAACAAGCCATACTTTGAAAGATTCACTAGTAGTATTTCTTCTTTTACAGTTAAAAAAAATAATTAATTTTGAGCATTTTTGCAGCATTCCCCAATAGGAATATCATTACTATGCGGACATTTTCTTGGGTGCTTCAGCATGGTACAAAGTGCATCAGTAAACTGCTTATTCATATGATGTTCAATTCCACATACCATCTCTTCATCAATTTCAACTTTAAGTGCACTATCCAT
Organism: Nitrosopumilaceae archaeon; assembly: GCA_042138025.1. GTDB lineage: Archaea > Thermoproteota > Nitrososphaeria > Nitrososphaerales > Nitrosopumilaceae > CSP1-1. The sequence goes on from JBHIUZ010000036.1 coordinate 887, forward strand.
TAAAACTTCTAACAGTCTACTGTTTCGCATCATGCTGGCTCCAATCTTTTCTCCTTCCTCAGTTAGTTTTACTCCAGCTTTTGTATAATTTACCAAATTTTTCTCATTTAGTTTTTTTAACATCTGAACAACACTAGGCTGCCTTACATTGAGCATTTTTGCTATAGTGCTAATCTTTACAGATTCATTTCTTTCTTTAATATGCCAAATAGCCTTTAGATACATTTCAACATGTTCTGCCTCAGCAGTTCCTACAAAAAGAATTTCTTCACTCAATTAACTTACCTTCTTTGATTCTTTTAATAAATATTCAAAGTATTCTCTTGCAAACATAGCCAAACCAGGATGATCTGCCCAAATTGCTACAATATCAGTAGTTGTAGAATCACTTATCTCCGGACCCAAAAGTATTACCACATACCTTTTATCAGAAATTATCCCTCCCCCAAAAAGTCCCTTTTTCACTTTTACTGTTGCAACTCTAGATATTGCCTTTAGGGAATCTTTGTCTATTGTATCAGATATGAGAATCGTAATATCTATGCCCTTATCATGAAGTAATCGAAGCTTTGGCAATGCCTGTTTAATTAGATCCTCACTTGCTCTAGGTATTGCAATTAGTACCTCATTTTTACAAGAATCTATCATTTCTAGCACCTTTGATACAATGTTGATTGTTCCTGATAACACCCAGATATCTGGGCGTTCACTTGTACCGCTTTTTTCATAAAGTGGAATTAATTCATTTAAAATAATATTTTGATTTTCCTTAAATTCTAAATCTTTTTTTTGTTTTGTAGTTTCCAATGCAGTTGCCGGAGACTTTGCAAAATATTTTGTTGGCCGTGAATCATCAGAGCTAACCCATCCTTTTTCTTCTAGTGCTCCTAAAACCTCATAAATTTTTGAATATGGAACACCTGATTTCTGACTCAAATCAGATGCAGAAAGCTGACCTCCCTTTAGTAATGAAGTAAATGTTCTAATCTCGTAACTAGTCAGTCCTAACTTGTCAAGGGACTTTCTTGTCTTGTCTGAGATACTCATGCGATCTAAACGTCTTTTTTTGGTATTTAAATCCCATACGAACGTATCAACCTAATCACCCGGGGGTAAGTATGAAAGTCATTAAATACCATATCAGAAAAATGCCTCTTGATAGGAATGGCACTTATTCAGATTGTTAATCAATCTACAAAACAGCTGGGCAAAAAATCAACTATTAGATTTACTCAAAGTATTTGCCCAGATTGTAATATGATTTTGGATGCTGAAGTATTTGAGAGAGATGGCAAGGTCTTCATGTCAAAGACTTGTCCGACTCACGGTGAATGTGAAGAACTTTACTTTGGCTCCTATGATATGTATAAAAAATTCAGTACCTATTGGGTTGACGGAAAAGGAGCACATGCCCCTAACGTCATTATGGCAGACAAGTGTTCTTGTCCAAATAACTGTGGATTATGTTCAAATCATCTCTCACATAGTGGACTAGCTAACATGATTGTAACTAACAGATGTGACCTTACATGTTGGTACTGTTTCTTCTATGTAAAGAAGGGTCTTGAAGGCGCGTACATGTATGAACCTGATCATACTCAAGTTCGAGCAATGATGAAAACTCTTAGAGCAGAACGTCCAATTCCAGGAAATTCTATGCAGATTACTGGCGGTGAACCAATGCTGCGAGAGGATATCTGTGATGTTATTAAAATAATGAAAGAAGAAGGTGTAGATCATATTCAGATGAATACGAACGGAATTAGACATGCCTTAGATCCAGAGGCTGCACGTGATGTTAGACTAGCAGGCTGTAACAATCTTTATCTTAGTTTTGATGGCGTAACTGCAAGAACAAACCCAAAGAACCACTGGGAAATTCCATATGCATTAGATAGTTGTAGAAAAACCGGTTCTACAGTTGTATTTGTTCCAACTGTTATCAAATCAATTAATGATCATGAACTAGGGGGAATTGTTAGATATGCTCAAAAGAATCTTGATGTTGTTCACGCTGTAAACTTTCAACCAGTTTCACTCACTGGAAGAATGGGAAAACAAGAACGTGAAAAATATAGAATTACTATTCCTGATTGTATTCAAAGAATTGAAGAACAAACTAATGGTCAAGTTACAGTTGATGATTGGTATCCAGTTCCAAGTTGTATGCCACTTACCAATGTAATTGAAGCATTTTCAAGTAAACCAAAATATGAATTATCAATTCACTTTGCATGTGGAGCTGGTACCTATGTATTCCAAGATGAGGATACCAAAAAACTAGTACCAATGCCAAGATTCTGTGATATTCAAGGTATGTTAGAACTGTTTGAAGATAAAGCCGAAGAAATTCGTTCTGGTAAAAACAAGTATTTCACTATGCTTGAAGTAGTAAGAAAACTCAAGAGTTTTGTAGATACCAAAAAACAACCAGCAGGATTAGATCTTGCAAAGATGTTTGGAAGCATACTAATGAAACGATCCTTTGAAGCAGTTGGTTCATGGCATGTTAAAGGATTATTCCTTGGCATGATGCACTTCCAAGACAAATACAATGAAGATTTAGAAAGACTACAAAGATGTGATATACACTATCTTACACCAGATCTTAGAATTGTTCCATTCTGTGCCTTTAATGTAATTCCAGAATGGTATAGAGATAGAATTCAAAAGAAATACTCTATTACTGTAGAAGAATGGGAACAGCGTGAAGGTGTAAAACTAGAAGATGGTCTCTATAGAGGTCTAATGAGACGTGGAGCCGGAGATGAGCTTGCTGCAGGATGTGCAAAGAGCCAAATGTTCCATGAAGCATCTCAAGCTTTAACATAGATAGTCAAACCCTCATTGTTAAGATAAATTCTAATCAAAACTTAAAGTAAAGAATTTTAGAAGAGTTTTTGTGAATTTCATTGTTACTGGCGGGGCAGGTTTTATTGGAAGCCATCTAGCTAAGAATCTTGTTAAGAAAGGCCATAAGGTTAGTGTAATTGACAGTCTACGCCGTGGTAGTTTAGATAATTTAAAAGAAATTAAAGATAAAATTGATTTTCAAGAAATTGACATTTTAAATTATGACAAAATGAAGAATATAGCAAAAAATGTTGATGGCATATTTCACCAAGCAGCTTTAGGTTCAGTCCCACAATCATTCAAAGAACCTGTAGAGTATCATAGAGTAAACGCAATTGGTACTGAAAATATACTAAAACTTGCAAAAGAATTTGATTTTAAAGTAGTTTATGCAAGCAGCTCAAGTGTTTATGGAAATCAAGAAAAATTCCCAATTAAAGAGAATGCAGAAAAAAAACCTGTAAATCCATATGGAAAATCAAAATTAGAATCTGAAAAATTTGCCAAAAAATATTCAGACATGGGAGTTAAAGTAATTGGTTTAAGATATTTCAATGTGTTTGGAATTGGTCAGAACCCAAATTATGCTGGAGTCATTCCGAATTTTATTGCACGACTTGTACAGCACAAGCCACCTATAATTTTTGGAGATGGAAACCAGTTACGAAATTATACTTTTATTGATGATGTAGTAGAAGCAAATATTCTAGCATTTGAGAGCAAGACTGAACATGCGTTTATCAATATTGCAACTGGAGTGATGACTTCAGTAAAAGAATTAGCAGAAATTATGATTAGATTATCAGGCTTATCTCTACAGCCAATTTATGAAAAAGCAAGAGAAGGAGATATAGAAAAAAGCCAAGCAGATACATCACTTGCAAAAAAACTTCTTGATTGGGAGCCAAAAACAACCCTGGAAGAAGGATTGCAAAAAATCTTTCCTAAAATTAAAATTTAATTTATTCTCTAACCAAATCTTCATAAAATTTGATGTATTTTGGTAATAGCACTTTCCATGTTAAATTATTTTTTAAAAATTCATACCCTGCATCTGCTATCTTTTTTGCAAATTCTTTATTTTCTAATACACGATTTATTGAATCAACCAAACCTTGAGGGTCATCAGGTTTTACAAGCAATCCCGTTTTTTCATGTGTAACAATTTCAGGAATTCCTCCAACATCACTAGCAACTACAGGAACTTTTAAGAAAAAAGCTTCTTTAATTACATTAGGTACACTTTCAATTCTAGAAGGAAGAACAAGAACATTCGATGATTTTAAAAGCGACATTGCTTTTTTCCATTCAACATTTGTACAATAAACAACCTTTCCATTAATCTTATTTTCAATGCTCTTTAGAACATCAATGCCTTTTTCTGGACTATCTCTTCCAATGTAGATAACTTGATTTTCATTAGTATCTAACTTTGCAGCTTCAATTCCTTTGAACTTTTCTGTATCAATTGGTCCTAAGATATATTCAAAATCTAAATCATATTTTTCTTTATAGATTTTTTGCACATCTTTTGAATTAGTTGCAAGTTTATCAGCCCATTTTAGAATTTTAGCTTCCACTAGATTAATTGATGACGAAGTTGGACTAGAATGAATTGAGCTTATCTGATCTGAATAAACTCCATGAACAGAAAGAACCTTTTTTTTAGCTTTAATGTAACGCATTGCAAAAGCTGAAGGAACATTAAATGCATGAACTACGTCAAATTTTTCCAAAGTAAAAATTGCTTTTAATGCACTCATTGCAGCAAAACTTGGATTTTTTAGATTTTTAATTGGAATTATTGGCACCTTTAGTAATTTCACATCAAAACCATTTTCCCTTAGTTTTTCTGCTACTCTAGACGCATGTCCTCCAATTCCTCCATCAAATCTTGGTGCTATGAAAAGTAACTTCATGTTAATCTAAACAATATTGTATTTACATCAATTAATGAATATGGACCTGTTAATAGTTTCACCTTTATGTGTTTGAGATTATTTACTTGAATATCTACCAATACGTTCTATAATCATAATAATGACCAAATAACCGAAAAGATATCTATGAAAATTGCAATTGTTCTTGGAACAAGACCTGAAATTATCAAACTTGCACCCATAATTAAACAACTTAACAAAAAAAACACTCATGTAATTTTCACCGGCCAACACTATGATTATGAAATGAGTTTAAGATTTATTGAACAACTTGGATTATCAAAACCTGATTATTCTTTAAAAATCACTCACTCAGAACCACCAACACAAATAGGTGAGATAATTACAAAGCTACCAAATATTTTAAAGAAAACCAAACCTGATACGGTAATAGTTCAAGGGGACACTAATACTGTTTTGGCAGCCTCACTTGCATCACTCAAATCAAAAGTTCCTATCAGTCATGTCGAATCAGGCCTTCGAAGCTTTGACTGGAGAATGCCTGAAGAACATAATAGAATTGCATGTGATCATCTTTCTAGCTATCTTTTTGCACCTACCAAAAATTCTAAAGCTAATCTAAATTCTGAACATGTTCATGGTCGAATTTTTGTAACTGGAAATACCGTCATTGATGCAATAAACATGTATGCAGACACATCTTCAAAGAAAAGTAAGCTTTCAGTTGAAGTTGATGATTATATTTTAATGACATTACATAGATCCGAAAATGTAGACAATAAAAAATCTATTTCATCCATAATTAATGCAATTTTAGAAACAAAGTTTAATGTTATTTTTCCAGCTCACCCAAGGACTGTTAAACGATTAAAACAGTTTAACCTGTATGACAAATTACAAAAATCTAAAAACATCCTTTTGTTAGATTCTGTAGGTTATTTTGAGATGTTAGAATTAATGAAAAATTGTTCTTTTATAGTTACAGACTCTGGCGGTATACAAGAAGAAGCAACTGCGACAAAAATTAGAAAAAAAGTTCTTGTAGCTAGAAAAACCACAGATAGACCAGAAGCAGTTACAGCAGGAATGTCTAAAGTAATTGGTGTTGAGAAACAAAATATAGTTAAGGAGATAAAAAAAGCAATTCTTAATCCAAGCATTAATTCTAAAAAAAATCCATATGGAAAAGGAGATGCTTCACAGAAAATTATAAAAATTTTACAAAAAAGCCTTTAAAATTGCTCATAAATATCTATTATTGATTTTACAATTCCTTCCCACGAAAACTTTTGTACCATATCAAGTGATTTTTTGCCCATTCTCTCAACCAAATCCGGATTTTTTTCTAGTTTTATAATTTTCTCAGATAGCTCAGAAGAGTTTTCTACAAACCATCCATTTTCATTATTTTTTAGTACATCATCAGGTAAAGTTCCTATTTTTGCAACAATCGGTAAGGATGATGCCATGTATTCTAGTACTTTGATTGGTAAAGCATTTTCAGTTACAGTTGTTCTCTTTAGAGGCCCTATACCTACTGAGGCATTTGATAGATATTCAGGGATATCTTTTCTATCAACCCACCCCTTAAATTCAATATTTGATTCTAATTTTTTTTGTCTTACAATATCTTTTAATTTATTAATTTCTGGACCATCGCCAAGTAATATCATCTTAGTTTCAGGAATTTCTTTTACAATATTTGGGGCAGCATCTAGTAGTACATCTAATCCTCTGTGATGATACATTACTCCTGAAAAAACTATTTTATTAGGATCTCTAGTTTTTGTCTTAAAAAATGAAAGATCAACACCATTAGGGACAATTGATATTTTTTCTTCTAGAACGTTGTAATATGATTTCATAATTTCTTTTGATGGAACATTTGATACCAAAATTTTTGATGCCTTTGAAAGTGCACGAGTGCTAATCATTTTTTCAATTTTCCTTTGAATGGATTTTAATCCAGATGATTTTTCATAAACTGCATCATCTACTTTGATTATAGATGGAATTCCTAAAGTATTTGCACATGAAATGGCAGCATTTGGTACCAAATGAAAAGGATGAAAAATGGTTAATACAAAATCAAACTTTACTTCTTTACCTAAGGCCTTGCCTTTTTTTTCTAAATTAGTTTTACATCTTCTTGCAGCAATCTTTAGATTTGTTTTTGATGGTGTTTCTACTCTAATGACATTTACCTTAGGATCCAATTCAGGTTCATATCTTTGACCTGATTGAGGTAAATCTGGTGTAAGTACAGTAACATCATGACCTAGTTTTGCTAGGTTATTTGCAATTTCTGTAGCTACTATAACAGCTCCACCACTATGTGGTGCAAACCGAAAAACCATGAAAAGAATGTGCACTACGTTTAACCTTTTATTGAAGCACTAAAATGTTATGCTAAGAACTTGTCTACAAATTATGAAAATGTAAAAAATTGGATTATGAATTCAGGTCTGATTGTAAGTAATCCAGAAGACGAAAATTATGGAGCGGTACATTCTTTTTTTGATCATAATAATAAAAAATACGGATTTTTATACCCAGAAATTACAGGTTACAATGTAAGTGCCTTTTGTTTTCTATATAAAAATGAGAATGATGAAAAATATATCAAAATTGCAAAAGCGTCTTCTGACTGGATTATTAAACTCTTTGAAAAATTCGGTGGTATTATTCAAGGATTAGATGATGAAAATGATTCAAGAAAAAAACTTGCATATTCATTTGATACTGCAATTTGTGCTAAAGGACTTATAGACTATTATAATTTAACACACGATGAAAACTATCTTAGATCCTCTAAAAAATTACTAAAGTGGTTAGAGGATGCAATATCCGATCAAGGGACAATTCTACCATTCATGGAATTACAATCAAAAAAATTTAAAGAAAATAATGAAGTATGGTATAAGAGATGGGGTTGCTTACATATCAAAATCTCAATTCCTTTTGCCCAACTTTATAAAATTACCAATGAAAGTCATTACTTGGATTATGCAGAAAAAATTTGTAATAATTTTCACAAATTTCAAAATACTGATGGAAGTTTTTCACTTCATGAAAACTCTAAAACAATTAACTTACATACAATGGCTTATGCATTAGAAGGTTTATTTTTTGTATACAATATTACAAAAAATGAAAAATATTTACAATGTGTTGAAAAGGGTTTGGATTGGTGTGCAAATAAAATAACAAATGATGGAAGTATTAGCTTATGGTTTAATTCAAGATACAATTCCAAAGCAGTATACCCAATTGCGCAAATTATTCGTTTAATGATACTTTATGACAAATTTCAAAACAAGAACAAATATCTGAAAAATATTCTCAATCTACGCTCATTTATGGTTAGTTTACAAGCAAATGATAATGATACTAAAGTCAATGGTGGATTTTATGAAGAATTTTATAAATCCATGTTTAGATGGAAAAAAAGAAAAAAACTAAATTCTTGGGGTTCTTTATTTGCAATGCAAGCGCTTTACTGGTATGATAATTACGAAAAAATTAATTTTAATGAATCAATTTTATCTTTGTACTAATTTTATCAGTAATCTAGCTTCCAAGTGAATCTAGTACTGTTTTTGATCCGATTTTTTTCTCTAAATGATTCTGGCAATCATAAATAAAAGGTATAAGCGATTTTTCATAAATTTCCATCAATCTGTATTTTGATTTAGTATGATGTTGGACTACACACAAACAACTAATATTTGCTAATGAACTAGTATCCAAATCATTTTTAATTTCAAATTCAAGTTCTTCAATATAGTTTTCTTTAAGATATTTTGGAAGTAGTTCCTTTTTAAAATACGGATCATAAGCAAAAACTTTAAAATTTCTATTTTTGAATTCATTTAGAAGTTTAAATCCTGGCGAATCTCGCATATCTTCTACATCTGGCTTGTAAGTTAACCCACAAATTAAAACAGATTTTTCTAAATTTAGTTTTTCTATTTTGCTTTGGATTGAATTACAAATGTATTTTGGAATCTCAAAGTTAATTTGTAAAGCATTTTCTATTGTAGAAAATTTTACATTTGATTTTTTTGCTGCATCTAACAGGAATCTAGGATCTTTAGGTATACAATGTCCACCAGCACCTGCACTTGGATAAAAAGGCATAAAACCAAATGGTTTTGTTGAAGCAGCTTTTATGATATCCATTACATTTATTCCTAATTTATCACATAGGATGGCCAATTCGTTTACAAGAGAAATATTTACGAGTCGAAATGCATTTTCATATGACTTTACAACTTCTGCGATTCTTGGTGAATCAACTCTTAGCAAATGGGCTTTATTGACATTTTTGTAGATTTTTTCTGCAATTTTAAAACTTGTATCATCTGAACAATAAATTATTC
>JBHIUZ010000037.1:0-9729 GCA_042138025.1 Nitrosopumilaceae archaeon
ATCATTTTCTACTATCATATAACCTGCCAAGTTTCTTCCCTGAGAACCTTGGAGTTCAAGAGATAACAATCCTATGAATTCTGTTTTTTCAAAACCAGGTGGTTTGGCTTCAATATAATAAGTACTCAAACCTCGTGGAACTTCATAAAATTCTTTAGCTTGGATGAACGTTTCCACATCAGTTACGTGGTAAATATTATACATACTAGTTTTCCAATTAAATAATTCAACAGGATATCGAATTTGTTCTTCAAGCCATTTTGGAGTTTCAATAAATTGATTTCCATATTGACTTTCAAACATTTCAGTAAAGAAATCATCGCCAGTACTAATCAATTGAATATTACCATCGTAGGTATCAATCAATGCATATCCAACTAATCTAAGATATGGATTACCAAATGACCAAGGGACATCACGTGAATCAAAACCAACTATAAGTGGAATCAACCAGTACGTGTTTGTACCATCCGTTACCGGTAGAGAATCCACTTCTTTACCAAACATATTGTAAAGAAAATATGGGTATAATGTTTCCATTCTCACGTTAATATCCTTGTATCGCATTATGTGAACTGGTTCGGAAGGAAAAGACAAAATAAAATTTGGTTCAAAAATCCAGCTTAATGGAGGAGATAATGTTAAACCTCCAGATCCATCATAAAATGCATTATTTAGTTCAGCACTAACAGATCCTCGATTAATTGGATATCCAGACCAAGTTTGTTCTAACAATCCACCTTCACCATAGTAGATTGCTCTTTCTTCAAAGAATTCAGAACTGTCAACAATATTACCATCAGTTGCACCTAAAGTGAGAAATCCATTTGGAACATGAGTATATACAAGATGTTCATTATACCATTGATTTTCTGCACTTACAGACTGAGGAAGAATTGGTTTCATAGAGGCCGTCCAATATAATGTGTTGTTGAATCTTAGGATATCATTATCTTCAAAGTCAACATAAGGTATCAAACCAATTTCGGGTTTTAGTTTTGCAAATGCGGCATCCCAGTCCCAAACTCGTATGACATCTAAAACATCGGCATTTTGTTTAACATAATTTTTGATGTTATTAGGAGATATAGATTGAAGTTGAACATCATGTGTATTTTCCTGAATCTTGTATAATTCTCCCAAGTATCTGTTCACACCAATTTGCTGAGCAGTATAAGGTCCAAGAAATTCTAGTTTTCTAGCATCTGCAATGCTATTATTTACAGCCATAACAGATCCAACAATAATTGCTATAGCAATTATTGTTAAAACCCTAATGTAGATATCTCGTTTGATTGGCTGAGAAAGAATTTTTGCTCTTATTTTATCTAAGATTGAAAATGCAATGAGAGCAAATCCTATGACAAGTGTACCTCCTATAGCATATCGAGTATTGTAATCTATCTGATCAGTAAAGAACATGTTAAAGGCTGCCCATAAAATTCCTATTCCAATAATTCCTTCTAATGTAGAAGTGTAATTTAGAAATCTTGGTTTACCTTCTGAAGAATCTTGAATATAAGAAGTAACTACTCCAATAATAGAATGCAATCCAACATACAAAACAAGTCGTAAACCTATAGCTGCTAAAACAGGAGGAACCAAGATAATGAGTGCGGGTATCATTGGTACCACATTATCAAATGCATATGACGTATCAGTTGGAGGAGTTACAAATGGTAATTGAAATAAAGTGGGTAATGTATCAATTCCAATATAATTTCCGTCAACTACATACATTGTTGCAAAGCCAAACATAGTATTTGCAAAGAATGCTCCAAAAAGTAGAACTTTTGTTATTTGCCATATAACGAAACTTGGGACATTTAATTTGAAATCTTTATAATTTGAGATATTTTTTGTAACTGGATCATTTGATCCTCGATTAAGAAATGTGATGGCTGTATTAAGACAAAACCAAAAAATTGAAGATCTTTTAACAATATTAACACGGATTAAAGCAATAGAAGAAAGAATTACAGCTGATAGAACACCATAAAATAATGGTTTAGTGAATTGTTCACCAAATTCACTAAAATTCATGGAAATTACGATCCCTTGATTTCCTACTATTGCAAAAATTATTAGTCCAATTGCTACAACAATGCCTATTCTAACATATTTTCCAGCATCAGGTGGAGCTTCACCTTCCTGTTTGGGTTTGCTATACAAAGTAAGGTTCGATGCTAAAGTCGTAAATTAATGTCTTACCTGATGAATAGATGAAAAGTTTAGTTTATCAAGTAGAATTTGCAAGACCTTTGCAAATCAAATAAATTGCGGCGTATTTTGGAATAGTGATTTTTTCATTTCTATATGGTCCAAATTTTTTCTTTTTTAGAGTAAATTGAATGGGACAATTAGCAATAATGTCGATTTTTTCATCATCGATAAAACATGCGTCAGAGAAGGGATCAAATTTATCAATATTTTCACATATGATTTTAGACATTCCACTTTTACTATTAAGAGATCCAGGGAGTCTAAAAATCCTGTGAATATCAATTGTCACGTTAGGATCTATTTTAACTCCAATTACATCCTTTAGATTTTCTAATTTTTGTTGAAAAAGACTGTACCCATTAGGTTTAGAAATTATTTCAGTAATTACTTTAGAGCGTTTAGATTTTGAACCAAAAATATGTTTAAAGGCTCTTCCACGCCATCCCTTTTCATCAATTTCTGCAAAAAAAGATCTTTCTGGTTTGTATTTTTTCATACCAAAAGTTTCAGGTATTACACCACGAAACATTATGTAATCGACGAGATCATTTCTTTCTCTCGAACCTAATTTTTTGTAAGAAGAATTATTTACATGAATATGAAAGCCTTCATTTCCCGAAAAATAAACTTGGATATCTTCATTCTTTATAGCAAGATCTTCCTCAAGTATTTTTCTAAGTTTTAATACTTCCTGTTTTGCTCCATTGATACAGTTTTTGCACGTTACAGATTTTATTTCTATTTTATTTGACTTACAATTTGGACAAATTGTTTGTATTGGAGATGTTTCATCACATGAAAGACATTTAATGCATGTGTGTTCTTGTCTACAAGTAAGATTAAGATCTTTTCCATCAATATCAAAGATTAGATCAGCTCCTTTCCAGTCCTTTTCTGACATTGGAAGATTTGGAAATGAGTAATATCCATTAGAAAAATAAACATCGGAGGGAATATTAGTGATTAACATTACACGTAATTCTTCATTTGATTTAATTGCAATATGTCTATTCATACCTCCATTAAATTTTTGATAACCAAATTCCCTTTCATTTGCTTTTTCTGGAATCTTAATTAAATCAAAATTATCAAAATAATATTTTTTAAAAGTAGCTTCTACTAGCTGTAAATCTTTTTCAAGCATTTAAAATCTTTTTTTTCTTAAATTGTAACGGATTTATTATGCCATCGCAATCTGATGTTGCAAAACAAAGATCTTTACTTTTTACTCTTTCACATGATGGACATTTGTAAACAGTGCCACTTCCAGTGCTTCCATTGAGAGATTTTAACTGATACATTGTAATTTTTTCATTATAATCTGGTGCATTCTTAAACAATGGAGCAATTTGTTCAATTGGTTTCCCAATTCCCAAAAGATAAGTTCCAAGTAAAAATCTTCCAGAATGAGGTAAATTTTCGCCTTTCTCCATAACATCAATTGCATGTTTAATACATGGCGGATATTCTGATGATATCATTGTAGGAACATAATATTTCTTAGAGAGAGAAGTTAATTCCGCTAATGGTTTTTTTAATCCAGTTACGATTGATGGGGTTTTTGCTGATAGAATTTTCTTGCTTATGAAATTACTTAGTTCAGCTCGTACAAGTCGTGCTACTTTTTCTGAAGTTAAAAACACCTTCCCATCTTCAACCTGACGATTAATTAATTTCCATTCTTTCTCATGAAAATGAACAGAATGCATTAGGTAATCATAAACTGGAATGAAAAATTGATCCTTCGTTTTTGAATTTTTTATGGTAATACCAGATAGAGAAAATATTATTTTTTTAGCTAATTCAGTTTTATCTTCATTAGTTAATTCTTTAAGATCTTTTTTAAGGTGTTCTTCTGCTCGCCTAGCTTCTGCAAGAGAAAATTTTCTAATTAATGTATTATTTCCATTTAATTTTAAGAGAATTACAGCTAGAAGAAAAGAAAAAACTTCTTTAGGTAACGTGGCAGCACTGTTAATTTCATTATCATTTATGTCAGATTTATAGCTCGTTCCATCTGCAGCTGATTTGATTCTATGTATTGCTTGTTTTCTAATTAATTCTAAGTCTGGATCAGAACTTAATTGTTCTAACGTAAAACCTTGATCTTTAAGATATTTGCCAGCATCAGCCAAAAATGGATATTTTGATAGTTCATCTTGACCTAAATCTGTCATGTCTTCTGTTTCAAATCTTTCCTTAAAAATTTAGTTCATTATACAAAGTTTTTAGCTATCAAAAATCAATACTGATTTAAATTATCCAGTTTTGAGTTGTTTTTATGCAAATTGGTTGTCATGTCTCAATTTCTGGTGCAATTCATCATGCAGTTGATAATGCTATAGAAAGAGAATGTTCTGCTTTTCAAATATTTACTAGAAGCCCACGAAGTTGGCATGCAAAAAAATTGAATAGTGATGATATTAAAACTTATAAAACAAAACTTGATAGTAGTAAAATTGACAGATTAGCAACAGTAGCACATATGCCATATTTACCAAATCTGTCATCACCATCTCAAGATGCGTATGTTAAATCAGTAGATACTTTGTTAAAGGAAGTTAAGAGATGTGGTGAGCTTGGAATACCATATTTAGTAACTCATCTTGGAAGTCATCTGGGAACTGGAGAACAGAAAGGAATAGAACGGCTTTCAAAGGCTTTGATGAAAATAGCTGATATAAAAAATGATGTTATGGTGTTACTTGAAAATACTGCAGGTCAGAAAAATTCAGTAGGTTCTGACTTTGATCAACTTGCTTCTATTTACTTTGGTTTAAAACCTGCAAAGCGATTTGGACTTTGTTTTGATACATGTCATGCCTTTGCTGCAGGTTATGAACTAGGTACCGAAAAAGATGTAGAAAAAACATTTGAAAAATTTGATAAAGCAATTGGATTTGAACATCTAAAAATATTGCATCTTAATGACTCTAAAGGAAAAATTGGATGTAATTTAGATAGACATTATCATCTTGGTTTAGGATTTATTGGAGAAAAAGGAATACAAAAAGTGATTAAAATAATGAATAAAAGAAAAATTCCAATGATTTTAGAAACTCCAATTGATGATACTAGAGATGATTTTGACAATATTAAAAAGGCAAAAGAGCTTGCATAATCAATTAAAAATTTATTGCATGATACGAGCAGAAGCAATATGAATTATGAAGACTTAATGAAATTGGCATTAGAGCGAGGATTCTATTTTCCAAGTTGTGAGATATATGCTGATGCCCAAGCAGGTTTTTGGGAATATGGACCCTCTGGAGTTAATCTAAAAAATAAATTTCTTGAATTATGGAGAAGAGAACTTGTAAGACGTGATCGAATGCTTGAGATAGATGGTTCACAAATTATGTCACAGTCTGTTTTTGAAGCATCAGGACATTTAGCAAGTTTTGCTGATCCCATTATCAAATGTAAAAAATGTAAGTCAACATTTAGAGCAGATAGATTGATTATGGAAACAGTTAATGTTGTTATTCCAGAGAGTGCAGATCTTAAAGATTTTGATGATGCAATTTTAGAAAAAAAAGTAAAATGTCCAAAATGTAAAGGCGATTTTGAAGATACTAGAAAGTTCAATATGATGTTCAAGGTTGGAATTGGACCAGAGGAAGAAGCAGCTTATCTTAGACCAGAAACTTGTCAGTCAATCTTTGTAGATTTTCCACGACTATTCAAAACAATGCGAGGAAAACTTCCTCTTGGAATTGCTCAAATTGGAAAAAGTTTTAGAAATGAAATTTCGCCAAGACAGAGTTTGTTAAGATTAAGGGAATTTTATCAGGCTGAAATTGAAGTTTTTTGCAATTCTAAAAAACTAAATGACGTGGAAAGGTTTTCAGAGATTGAAAATACCAAGATTCGAGTTCAGACTAATTCAGATTCCCATATTATGACATGTAAAGAAGCTGTGGAATCAGGTACTATCCCAAATAAATTTGTGGCATATTATTTAGGATTGCTTATAGAATTCTATGAAAAAACTGGAATTGATATCACGAAAAGTAGATTTAGAAAACTTGGAGAAAAAGAAAAGGCGTTTTATGCTGAAATTGCATTTGATTTTGAGGTAGAAACATCTATTGGTTGGCTTGAGCTTGTTGCATGTAACTATAGATCTGACTATGATTTAACTAGTCATGCTAAAAAAAGTAAAGAAAAATTTGAAGTAATTGATGATGATCAAAAAGTTCTTCCACATGTTTTTGAAATTTCAATGGGAATAGATCGTAGTTTGTATACAATACTTGAACATAGCTCACGAATTGATAAAGAAAATGAAAGAACTGTACTTTCAATTAAACCATATTTAGCTCCAGTTCATGTAGGAATTCTTTCATTAGTAAAAAAGGATGGATTAAAAGAAAAAACTGATGAGGTTTTTGTAAGTATTAAAACTAAATGTGATGCTTTTTTGGATCATGCTGGAGCAATAGGAAGACGATATAGAAGGCTTGATGAAATAGGGGCACCATTAGCTGTTACAGTTGATCATCAAACACTTGAAGACAATACAGTAACAGTTAGAGAAAGAGATTCGATGAATCAAGATAGAATTAAGATATCTGATTTGGAAAATTTTCTTATAAAATATATCTCATTTCCTTGATGTAAAAAGAAATCAAATGATTTGCTCAAAGAAAATTTCTTCTTCTTTTTTGAAATACTTTCTATATATTATAGTAACTATACTTCCAACAATCAATACAAGTAAAATCCAATAGAAACAGAAGAAATCACATGTCTGTTTATCAACAAGATCATCACTTCCTATAAGTGGATTAGTTCGATCGATTAATACTTCAATACCATCATCCACACCACCATTATCGGTATCACGATTAAATGGATCAGTTCCCAACTCGATTTCAAGACCATCGGTTAATCCGTCGTTATCAGTATCAGCTTTGAAGGGATCTGTGTTATATGTATTGACTTCATCAAAATCAGATAATCCATCACCATCAGAATCTCTTGGGGTTCTAGATTCTTGAGCTGCGTAATGGATTTTTACTAAACCTACATCTTGTGGAAGTGTTTTTCCATCTGGAGATTCTTTGAAAATTCCCCATTTACCAACTATTGGATCTATTGACGTAATTGTGAATCTCTCCAATATGTTATCAGGGCCAGAATATCTAATTCTGTAAATTTGATTATCAATTGTAATGCTTTGCATGTTTCGTTCTCCACCAAATGTAGCATCATTAATTAGACAATGATCGGCTATTCCAATTACACAAGTACCGTCTGGTGCTATGATTCTAAAGCTACTATTACTATTTTTATCAAATGCATGAAGAGAAAATGCACTTGCTATTGTATTTCCAAATTTATCTATAAAGGATTCAATATCAATCAAACCAGGAATAGTCTCAACGATCACACGTGGAAATGTAGATAAAGTAATTTCTTCAGTTCCAAATTGCTTTTCACAGAATTGTGCAATAGCCTTTATTTGGTAATCCACAACTTTTCCAGTTCTAGGTATATCCCAGGCAAATGATACAAGTGATTCCCCATAAGCAAAGTTTTGTTCTATAGTATCAACTACTTTCCCATCTACAATTAATGAGATAGTTCCAAAAGCTTTTTCAGAAATTGAATTATCAATATAAACAAGTGTATTAAGAGTAGTACCTTCAGCTTGTATAGTTAACACTTCAAGATCATTTTCAAGAAGCGAATATCCTGGTTTTACATTCATTAGATATTTGTCTGATTCAGAAACATCTGAGCTTTCATCAATCACGTATATCCAATATCTTATTCCATTTGAGCCTGACATAAACTCCCATGGAATTGTTCCTAAAACATAATACGATGTTTTCTCATTTGGTACGCTAGTTACATCCATTAGAATACTAGTGTAGCTTTCAAATGGATTTCCTTCATGAACAAATCTTATTTCTACACGATTTAGTGGTGATGAGCTATCAATAATACCTGAAACTGTGAATGATTGATTTGAATCAACAAAACATCCACCTCCACTTCTTAAATTACTAAACTTTGCATCACCAAAACCAGTTGTTATAGGGCCAAGTGTTCCTGGGAAACCAACTCCTGGTGTAGGTGTCGACGGAGTTGATGGAGTAGTTGTACTACCACCTCCACCTCCACCTCCACCACTGCTTCCACCACTACCTCCTTCACCAGATCCACCACCGGTTGTTGTAGTGGTAGTGGAGGTTGATTTTGAAGCCCTAGACGTTCCAAAATTAGTAAAGTGAGTAGTCAAGATTAAAAAGAAGTTTTGTTCATTGAATTCTTCTAAGATACCTTTCAAGTCAAGTGCTTCTTTTCTATCAGGATCTCCTCCTGATATGGGATTTGGATGTGTTGCTAAAAATGAGATTGCTTGATTTATGATATTATTTGTATTATTATCAGGTATTGCACCTGCTCTCAAGTTTAAGATAGTTGTTAGAAGATGTGATCTAAGTGAATCTTTAGCGTCTTTAGCACTTGCATTCTTTAGAATAGATATTGCTTGCTCAACAGTTTCAACAGTAGTATCACCAAGATAAATTGGACCAAGTTTCATAATAGCAGCCACTTGTTCGGGATGATTTTTCCAGAATCCTTTACCAAATTGTATGAAACATTCTTCATTTGGATTTAATTTTGAATTATCAGAAGAAAGAATATTCTCATCACATCGAGTTTTGATAAAGGTTATTTTATCATCTACTGGATTTTCAAAGAAGCCTATTAATTCTTCATCACCTGTAACGGGGAATACAATTCGAACAGGTTTGTTGAATGTTAGAGATTCTAATTCTTGACCAACTTTAATTACAAAGGTCTGATCATATGTAGTTGTAGTTGTAGTTGTGATAATTGTAGAACCCTTTGTTGTGACAGTTGTTTCAGTTTCGGTTGGAATTATAGTTGGTGTTAATGTAGGTAATATGATGTTTCCATTATATATTGAAGAGCCAGTAATAATTGTAGAATCCCCAAAGTCTATAATAGCTTCTGTGATATCATTATTACCAACAATATCTCCATACACCCTTAATGCATTACAAATTTCGATCATATTTTTATTTCCAACTTTTTTCAATATTTGAGAATAGTTTAACATTGTATTTTGTGCACCGTCTTTAATGAAAACCGATCTTAATGCTACATCACATTGAGTAAATACTAATTGGAGATTATCTTGATCAAGAGTGTATGAATGCTTAAGGGGATCTACCAAAATTTGATTAGATTTTATATTTTGGAGACCGACTGCGCTATCAGCAAATGTAATTTCTTCAATTAAATTAATAATAGTTTGTCCGTTAATGGAAATCACGTGAGATGCTTCTTTAATGTTTAGCATTTCATCTAATTCAATTTCGAATTGTCGTTTAGCATCGAAATCACTTTCTTGTAATTTTAATGCTTCATCTAAAGATGCATGAATGATTTTTTCTGTATTAAGATTGGTATCTTGGAATTGTAGTCTCTCAGGTAGATCTACATGTATCATTCCATTGACTCTAG
>JBHIUZ010000038.1:0-9632 GCA_042138025.1 Nitrosopumilaceae archaeon
TTGGCTATGATGCCAGCCTGGGGTGCTGGAGGTCGCAGGTTCAAATCCTGCCGGTCCCACTATACTTACCCAATAGTATCAAATTTTTGTAAACTCTTCCAAAGATACCAGGTAGCTACAGTTCTATACGGTCGCCAAGCTTCTGCCAACTGTTCAATTTCTTTCTCTTTTGGTAACTCATCATATGAATACATCAACTGAATCCCTTTCTTTAATCCTAAATCCCCAAGTGGCAAAACATCTAATCTTCCTAGTGAAAAAATTAAAAACATCTCTGCTGTCCATCTTCCGATACCTCTAACACTTGTAAGTTGTTCTATAATGGATTCATCACTATAAGCAGTAATTTTTCTAATATTCAAATGATTATTTTCAATTTTTTTTGATAAATCTTTAATATACGAAACTTTCATTTTTGATAATCCTACTAAACGAAGTTTAGAATCAGGAGTTTTTATCACTTCAATTGGTTTAGGAAATTTAGATTTGTATAATTTTTTAAATTTTCCTAGAATTGATTCAGCTGCATTACCTGATAACTGTTGTGCAATAATTGCTTCTACTAAAGACTGATATCGATTTTTAGTTATTTTGACATTATAACTACCTACTTGTTTGATAATTTTTGCTAATTTTGGATCTTTTTTTAAAAACTTTATAGCTTCTTCATGGGACATTTTTTTATACTTTTAAAATTTTTAGAAGCATATCAAAATTTTTCCTAGATGAATCATGCTTATAAATTCGTAAAGCAGAAATTATTTTTTCTTTTGATGGTATATGATAGATCTTTTTAATTGATTTGGAAATCCCTGAACCTATAAAAATTCCCTGTGTGGCTGAAGTTACGTTTGAAACTCTTCTTTTTGTACTAGAACTTTCAAAATCTATTATTGTTGTTTTAGATTTTCCAACTATAACATGTTTTGAAATATTACTTAATTCGCCATGATCTAATCCTATCCTATCAAGATTATAACAATCTTCTAATGTTTTTTTAATAATTGATTTTAATTTTGAAGTAATCCCCCTTCCTTTTAATTTACTTATCCATAATCCAATTTTCTCTCCCTCCAAATATTCCATCACAATAAAATTTTTACTGCTAGTTATTAAACGAGGTCCTACACCTGAAGAATTAGCAATTTTAAGTAATTTTGCTTCACTTTTCATTTCATTTCTTTGAGAATCAGTTCTTCGAATCTTTAATGCTACAATTTTTTTTTTTCGTTTAGCAAGTACAACTATTCCAACATATCCTTTTCCTAAAACATTCATAGAGCCTAATTTTAAATCACCTTGAAAAGAAATACTACTAATGCCAAGTTTTTTCATTTGAGCAATTCTTAACTCTACTTGTTTTTTTGTAGAGTTTGGGTATCCAATTATTGAAATGAATTTTTTTCCAGAAAGTTTGTTAATTGAAAGAAAGGATTGTTGCATCAGTTGAGACCAGTTCTGCAATTGCCTCTTTAATGGATTTTCCTGTAGTTTTGCTTGCAGGAATGACTTTAAACCCTTTTTTAATATCTGGCTTTAACCCTTTTGGAATTCCTGATTTATCTAGATGGTTTTTTAATAAATCTTTTAAAAATATTCTTACATCATTTTCTGGTCTTTTTTGTAATGATAAAATCTTTCTCTTCGGCCCAATCCACATCATGGTTTTTTTAGAATTTTTTGTAATGAATGTATTTGACTCGGCTTCGAAAAAATAATCTGGTCCCTCCCTAATGAAATTCTCTTCAATTATTAATGATGATAATAAAAAAATCAAATATGCTTGATTTACCTCATCAGTAAAACTTGAATGTCTATACACCTCAAATCCTTCAATTTCTAATTGCATTGCTAAAGAACCTGCAGCTTTTTTTACTTGACCCCATATTATGTCAGGACTTCGTTTTTTATAATTAAATTTAACAACAATGGAATTTGCTAAATTCTGGTTGAAGATTTTTTGTTTATTTCTTAAATTAAAAAATGTTATAGAAGGTTTTTTAATAAAAGCTCTAGAAGCAAGTACAAACTTACCTAAATTTTCATCCGATATAGCTGCTCCAAGGTTCCTGTTACTATCAATAGGATCAATAATAATAATTGAAGTATCAAATGTTTTTGTTGGTTTTCCAATAACTTGATTTTTCTTTAGTTTTGCAATGGCTTTTAATACATTTTGAAAACTACCATAATGAAGAATTAAAACTTCTGTAACATATCCACTTATTCCCTGTTTAGCTATTTCTGAACCATAGATCCTATTATTACTCAGAAAGTTTTTAAGAAGTCTTACTTCGTTTTTCATAATTCCTGTTAATGATTCTAACATGAATTTAGTATGGAATGGTGATCTATCAGCTGCACTTTGCCATTGGCCTTTTATAACATCATAACATGGCACAACATTGACTTTAGTTCCTTTTATTTTTGCTTCGACATAGGGGTGTTCCGAATATCTAACATATGGTTTGAATTTCTTCATTGAATCAAAACCAATTTTTTTAGAAATCTCAACAAATTTTTTATCTGCTGTTGATTTTTGAAATTTGATAAATATATCGATATCAGCTTTCTTTGGCAACCACGTACCTTTAACATATGATCCCCCAAATTCAACACCAGTAATTTGAGAATATTTTGAAACTTGTTTTCTAACCAAATTGAAAGCAAGTTTAGCTACCTTGATTTTTTCCTCTTCTAATTTCTTAGAGGGAATAGATAATTTTCGTGCTTTTTCTAGGATTTGTTTCATTGTTTAGCTTTTACCACCTGTAAATCTGAGTAAATCGGTCCATCATTAGTTAAAACACTTTTTTTGAAATTTATTTCAGATACTTTTTGAATCCCAAATTTGTATGATTCATAATGTTTCAACTCATTTGAGATGTTCCCAATCTTGTTTTTAACTCTAAAGATTGTAGCATGAGGTTTAAACGGCTTGTCCTTTTTAATTCCCAAATTGGATAATTTTTGTGAAATTTCTAAAGCCAGCTCGCTTAGTTTTTTAGTGCCTTTTTGATCGGCACCTACCCAAATTACACGGGGCATATTTGGTTTTGGAAATACACCAACTCCAATTATACTTACATCAAAAGATTCAAAATTAATTGATTTTAATTCATTTTTAATATTTTCAGTTTTTTGAACTGATACTTCTCCGATAAACTGGATAGTAAAATGAATATTCTTAATGGGTACTGGTTTGGCATTAATTTTGAGTTCTGACTGAAGTTTAGTTATTGATTTTAGAACATCTTGATTATTAATTTCAATTGCAATAAAAGTTCGCATCAAAAGTTTTTTGATAATAAGTTTATAATGATTTTCGGTAGCTTCATAGACTAGACCATCAAAGTTTCATTGAATTTGTCAAAACTCATTGTATGTCTTACAGGAATGCCTGGTGCAGGAAAATCAACGATTGCAAATGGTCTAAAATCAAATAATTATGAGGTAATCAATATGGGCGACGCAGTAAGAGAAGAAGCTAAAAAACGAAAGCTCAATCCCACTGGTCAAAATTTAGGTAAATTAATGCTTGAGCTACGAGAAAAAAATGGACCAGGGGCGGTTGCAGAATTAATAATTGACAAATTAAAAAATTCTAAATCAAGTGTTATTGTAATTGATGGAATAAGATCCAATGAAGAAATCAACGTCTTACGAAAAATCGGAACTGTTAAACTACTTTCTATACATGCATCAACTGATACACGTTATAGTTTTTTAAATGAAAGAGGAAGATCCGATGATCCAAAAAATCGGAAAAACTTTGATGAACGAGATTCGAGGGAAATTGGTGTTGGAATTAGTACACCTATAGCTTTAGCGGATGAAAGCATATCAAACAATAATTTATCCATTCAAGAATTAATTGAAAAAGCAAATAAAATAATTCAAGGCTGGCAAAAATAAATGAAGATACCCAATGTTTCATGTAAAATTGATGTCCATTGTTCTATCAATCCCTCAGAAGATCCTAAAAAAATAGAACAGGCTCTTAAAAATATTTTAGATAATATAGATATTAAAATTAATAAGGAATCCATCAGAGCATCTTCAACAAAACTTGAATCTTTACATAAAATCTTTGATGCAATACATTCACATCAAAGTAAAAATGCTTATCGACGTCAATTAAACCAAAATCTGCGTGATGATTCAAGTTGGTTTTATCTTAATAAACAAGCTGCATATGCAAATGTGATATCTCTATGTAGTGAATATGATGAATCTCCTTTAGGTCCAATAAAAATAATTTTGAATTCCAAAAATATTGATGGCGTCCTAGATTGGTTGATTTTTAATAATGTATAATAGATAATCTCTAAAATAATAGAAAATCCCCACAAATTAGATCATTTTTTTTCACTTGTAAAATAAAAAATAAATTGTTACTACAAATAAAGAAATTAATTTGATTATTAAATTATTAATAATTATTTCAATTGTGATAATTGTAGGAATAATATTTTTTCCAAAAAATTATGATTTCTTTTCTAATGATTTTAATGACACAAAACAAGAATTCATAGATTTTAAAGATGAAGTAATTAATAATATGGAGAATACGATAGATAATGTAGTTAATGAAGTAAAACCTAGTTTCGATAATACAATTAATGCACTCAGCTAAATCGAATTAAATCATATTTTTTAAAACATAAGTAATTGAGGTAAACCTTTAGCTGAAGTTGTTCTTAAAGAATAATCCATGTCGTTTGACATTATTGTCTTATCTGGATTAACTTCAATTAGCATAGCACCATTTTGTTTTGCATAAAGCGGAAGAGTATTTGCCGGTGAAACAACAAGCGACGTCCCTGTTATTATCATTACATCACAAGAGCTAGCATGAATAATTGCTTTTTGCCAAACAACTTGAGGTAAGGGTTCTCCAAACCATACAACATCTGGGCGCAATATGTTGCCACAATTATGACAATTTGGAGGAAAGGTTTCAAAATTATACGTAATTTCTTCCTTAAATCTACATTTTGTGCATTTTATTCTAATAATACTGCCATGAAGCTCTAGAACATTAGTGCTTCCTGCTTTTTGATGTAAACCATCAATATTTTGTGTTAGAACAATAACTTTTTTGTTTTTTTCAAGATTAGCTATTGCAAAATGACCTGGATTAGGTTTTGCTCTAAGTATGTTTCTTCTTCGTTCTTCATACCATTCCCATACAAGTTTTGGATTATCATAAAAGGCATCAATAGTTGCAAGCTTCATGGGATCATACTTTTTCCATAAACCATTGGTACCACGAAAAGTAGGTATTCCACTCTCTTGGGAAATTCCCGCACCAGTAACAAAAATAATTTTTTCTGCGTCTTTTAACTTTTGAATAACTGATTCAATCAATTTGTTCTATTTTATTTCTATTTCTAAAAGATCTTTTGCTGCAGTTACATTATCATGAATAATTTTTGCCTCTTCGACTAGAACCGTTTCATCATTATATCTGGCAGAAAAATGAGTCAGGATGAGATTAGACACATTTGCATTTTTTGCAAGTTCTGCTGCTTCTTTTGCTGTAGAATGATGAGTTTCTAGTGCTCTGTCATGTAGATCTTGAGAAAAAGTCGAATCAAAGCTAAGATAATCACAATTTTTAAAAAATAATTCAAGTTTTTTTGTTGGTCTAGTGTCTCCTGATATTCCAATTTTTTTCCCTGGCCTTTTTTCTCCTAAAACATCAGATGATCTAACAGTTTTGTTTCCAACTTGTATATCTTGTCCTATCTGAAGTTTATGCCACAACTCCCCTTCGGGAACTCCGAGATCTTTAGCTTTCTCAGGAAAAAATTTCCCTGGTTTATCCTTCTCTTGAAAAAGATAAGAATAAGACTTTACTGAGTGATCAGCTTCACATGCACTAATAGTATAAGTTTTTTCATTGATTACAATTCCATCTCTTACTGCAGTAATTATGACTGGAAATGATAACCCAAAATTTAATATCTTTATGTTTGCAGCAATAAATTCTTCAATTCCATCAGGACCATAAATTTCCATAGACTCTGTTCTATTTTGTAAAGTCATTGTTTGTAATAATCCAAGAATACCTATACAATGATCTCCATGAAGATGCGTTACCATTATTTTCATTTTTTTATTCCATCCCAAACCCGATTTTAGATAAGAAATTTGTGCGCCTTCACCTGCGTCAAACATTAAAATTTCGCCATCTTTTTCTAAGCAAATACACGATAAACCGCGTTCAGGAGTTGGTTGAGCAGCTGATGTTCCTAAATAAACAAGTTTCATAATATTTCTAAAACATCCTCAAGTAATTGCATTAGCAATAATCTCTGAAACATCTACTAATGCGGTTTTACCTGGTATAGTATTAGTGCTAACTATTTTGGATACCCCTGATTTCTTAATTTTATTTTCTGCATTATCTCTTAACAATGCATGAGTACATGCCACAAAAACTCTTTTACATTTTTGTTTCTTTAGAAATTGTGTTGCTTTAATTATACTGCTACCAGTACTTATCATATCATCTACTATAACTAAATCTCTTCCCATAACTTCATTAATTTTAGAAGATTTAATCTCAACTTTACCAGTTTTTCTATTTCTTTGTTTTTCCAATGATACATAATCTGTATTGAACAGTTTTGCAAACTCTTTAGCACGTAAAGTTCCTCCCTGATCTGGGGACACTACTAAAAGATCTTTTAATTTCATTTTTTTGAAATATTCAACTAAAAGGGAAACCGCAGAAACATTTTTTGATGGAATTTTAAACTGATTCAAAGCAATTTTACTATGAATATCTACTACGATGATCTCTGATGCACCTACAGATTTAAGCAATTTTGATATTAGTTTTATAGTAATGATCTCTCCAGGAAGAAATTCTCTGTCTTGTCTTGCATAACCCATGTATGGAATAACAGCTATAACATTTGAAGAATATTGTTTTGCTTTGTAAATGAGGGATAAAACTTGAAGAAGATTTGAGTCAACGGGCGGATATGTTGAGTTAACCACAATAATCTTACTTTTTTTTGGTTTGGAATTAATCGTAATTTTACTTTCTCCATCTGGAAAAACTTTAAGCTCTGATCTAAGAAAATCTGCTTTGAGATTTTTTGCAATATTCTTTGCTAATACCTCTGAAGCTTTTCCAGCAATTACCGTATATTTTACCAACAAAACAACGACAGAAAAGGTACTCTTAAATTTTGAGAAAGGACCATTCTAATCCTCAGATCCACCTTTACCAATATCTCCAACACCATATTCATCTAATACTTGTTCTCTATCTCTATCTAATTTTCCTATTTCTTCAGCTTCACGTTTGTCATCACCTTGATATATGGTACGAATAGGCCAAGGTATTCTAATATCATATTTTTTGAATTCTTCATACATAATCATTCTCATTGCTGTTTTAGTTTTGAATTGAGCACCATAATCTTTTACATATACCCATATCGAAAAATCAAGGGAAGAATCATTAAATGCATTAAATCTAACTACGGGCTGATTGATATCTACATTAATTCCTTTATCACAACCACAACTCTGCTTGTTTTCATCAATATACGGACAACGTTTTTGGACAACTAAATGTCGGTTTTTATCATCAGTTATTTCCACCATAGCACGTTTACCTACTTTAACTAAAATTGCAGCAACTTGTTTAGGATCATTTAGATACGAAACTCCAACCTCTACAATTGCAGGAACCATTTTAAGCTCTTTTGAATAATTAATTACCTGTGCATTTACTAATTGTCTTGTTGGAATTATTGCAAAAGACTCATTCAAAGCCTGACGGATGTATGTTACTCTTGAAGTAATTTTATGAACATATCCATTAAATCCCGTATCTAACTGAACTCTATCTCCTTCTACAATTATCTTATCTTTTCTTATCAAAATATATGCAAACCAATTCTGCATCGTTTCTTGTAATGCAAGACCTATGCCAATTGAAAAACCTCCAGTTGCAGTAGCTAGAACCCATAAATCAATTCCCCACCAACCTATAACACCTAAAACAACTGCTACAAAAATTGCAATTGGTAAGATTTGTGTAACTGATTTTGGTAAATCCTTACGTTTTTTTTCAGCATAACCAGGTGGTCTGTTCCCTGGTAAAATTTCTTGATAGTCATTATCTCTTCTTTCTTCTCTCCAGATATCAATTTGAAAAATTTCTTCTATCTTTTGACCTGGTTTGAGCTTTTTACCTGATTCATTATCTCCACTAATACATTTTTTATAGTATTTTTCATATTTTGCTCGATTAGCTTTTTGCCATTCTTTGTACGGATCATCAACTAATTGTTCATAACTTCCTATAGGAAATCCTTTCGAAGTATGAAATGTCTCAAGAAACTTTCTACCTTTTTCAGTTTTCATATTTTCTTGAAATTCTTCCTCTGTAAGATCTTCAGGAACTTTTTTTGGTGGAATCCATTTAAACAATTTATGGAATAGATCACCTTTATCATCTTCAAACCCCCCATGCTCTTTCCATATTAGAAAATCTTCATATTCTAATGCACTTTTTTCACGTTTCTTTAGATAAACTGGAATGAGATGAGCTATTGCATAACCTATTACTAGAATATTTATTGTGTTTAGCATTTTTGTAAAAGTTTCACTTGGTGATAGTTGCTCACTATCAACATTTTCGGCATCTACATCACTAAAGATATCAAATGATTGGATGTAGATATTAGTAGATGAAACTAGTGCTATAGCAAAAAACGGAAGAACAGCAACTCTTACGAATCTAGCAAAGTGGGGTCGTGTATAATGGAATTTTTGTGATCTAGTCCATTTAGAAAATTTTCTGTAAACTGTAACGATTGCGATTATTCCTATTATGAGAACAGTTATCGCAATCTGTAACGATTGAGAAGATTCTAAAAGTGATGAAATATTCTCAAAATGAGATACTTGTTCTGAAACCACTTCAAGAGCATGTTCAGTCATTGATAGTCATCTCAATTAGCTATTTTTAAAACATCGCACAATATCCGTCAATTAAATAGAATCTGTCTTTAAGCCTAAATTATTCCCAACAGTATTTTTAATTAATCTGCAACCTTTAACAAGGGTAATCGAGTATTTTAAATGGAAAATGCAAAAATCAGAGTCTGTTTGGGGAATTGAAGAATCCCCAAGAATTAAAACATACACGCTTGCAAATTATCGAGATTTACCTCAAATTCAAAAATTATCAGAAGAAAAACAATTTGAAATGGAGGTAGTAGGTAATGTTCTTCCCTTTAAGACAAATAATTATGTCGTTGAACAACTAATTGATTGGAATAGCATTCCACAGGATCCTATGTTTGTGCTAACTTTTCCACAAAAAGGTATGTTAATTTCAGAACATTATAACAAAATGGCCTCAGTATTAAAAAGGAAGGCGGAACGAAAAGAGATCCAAGAAGTTGCAAATGAAATTAGATTGAAATTAAACCCTCATCCTGCTGGTCAAATGGAGCTAAATGTCCCTACATTAAAAGATGGGACTAAACTTTATGGAATGCAACACAAGTACAAAGAAACCTGTCTTTTCTTCCCAAGTCAAAGCCAAACATGTCATGCATATTGTAGTTTTTGTTTTAGATGGCCACAATTTGTTGGAA
>JBHIUZ010000039.1:0-9304 GCA_042138025.1 Nitrosopumilaceae archaeon
GACAGCGACTGCGGCCACAAGTAATAGAGCATACTTGTGGTTTCTAGAATTCATTAGATCACAAAAAAATTGGTGAATATATAACCGTTGAGATGTATTAATGGCTAAGAAAGTAAATTATTATATTTTAGTATTCCATGATAGTAACATAGAATGAGAATTTCATGTCATAAACAAAATCATGCCTATTTTGTTAATTTTCAAAAACAGGTATTGAGGGTAATGGTAATTGAAGATTTCTGAAAAAAATCCAAGATTATCCATTTTTGATACTTTTAAAACAAAAAGTGATGAGCTTACAGGAGAGGCATCAAGACAAAGATCAATTATTGCACACTTGGCTACTGCAACAAATTCTGCTGCAAGAACTAGGACTGGTATTTCACAAAGAATTGCAGAAGAGCATGGAATTGTTTGGAAAAATATCTACTCTGGAATTTTTAGAGATCTTGATGAAATTTTAATTCCACTAGGGTTAGTACATGAGGCAGGAAGATTACCTCTAAAACGAGGTCCAAAGGCATTACAAGAAAAGGGAGTTCCATTTTATGAGCTATCCCTAGAGGGAATGCTCATTGCATTGTCACTAAAAGAAATTATTGGACGAGAGGAGATTTTAAAACATTTTTTCGCAAATGCAAAAATTGAAGAAAAGGAATTTCAAGATACTTTAGAAAAATTAGCAATGGTGGCACCTAGATTCACATATTCATTATTTGAAAAATATTCAAAGGCTTTTTGCGATGGTAGATTAGAAAAATTATTACCATTTAGTATTGATAAATTGAAAAAAATTTCTGATGAATCAATACTTATCCAAAGGGAGTTTTTAGATGCATTCTCAAGTCTTTCAAAAACAGAAAAAGAAAAGACAATTAAATTTCTAGAAAATATCAGCTAATAGTTTGTAGTTTTAGAAAGGTGTGCATCTATTTTTCACCAAACATTAAAATCACAAACATTAACAAATTATCATAATGGGTGGTGCTCAGAAGGTATTTTCAGCTGTAAAGTCGTATAGTAAAAGAGGTCAGCTTTTACCAAAAAGCGAATTTCAGACATTGGCAGAATCTCGAGATTTAGATGAACTAATGACTAGAATTAAAAACACAATTTATGCCGAAGCTGTTTCAAAAATTACAAAACCCTATACATCAGAAAAAATTGAATCAGCGCTTCGAAGTCATCTAGCTGATATTCATTATTCAATTTCAAAATCAGGAGGTGGTTCTAAAGTACTAGAGGCGTTTTATCTCAAATTTATCATAACTAATTTAAAATTAATTTTAAAGGGTCGAGTTTTGGGAAAAACTCAAGAAGAGATCGAGCCACGACTAAACCTTCATGCTGAAGAGCTCATTAAACAAAGAGATGTCGTTCTAAAGGCACTAGTTGCAAAAGACCTCGAAGAGATTGTGTCTAGTCTGAGTAGTACAATTTTTGGGGAAGATATTGCAAAGGCAGTTGCAATATACAACGATAAAAAAAATATTCAAATCTTTGATACATATTTTGATAAAATTTTGATCCAACAGCTTAGCGCATCGCTTCGAATTTCTGGGGACAAAGATTTGGCTCGACCTGTTGGAAGAAATATTGACTTTTACAACTTGCTTAGCATTTTAAGAGGAAAGTTTTGGGGACTAGAGGAGCAACAAATTCAAGACTTGCTTGTATCTTCAACTTCGGGTGCACCAAAGGATTTGCTTGGCAGGATGATTGCAGCTGAAACAGTAAAGGATGCAATTAATGAGCTAACATCTACACCATACAAAGAAATGATTCCTCAAACAGAAAACGATATTGATGCAATTTCAGAATTTGAACGATCCTTTGAGATTGCAATTTACAAGGGTGCAAAAAATACGTTTACTAGAATGTTTAGTACTGCAACAAGTGTTGGAATAACAATTCTTACTTCTTATGAGGTAAGAAACCTTGCATCAATTGCATTTGCAGTTGAACAAAAAATTTCACCACAAATAACAATGTCAAAAATTATTATCGATGAGTAAATAGGGCCAAGTGTGCTGTTTCGTGAGTTAAACTAAAGCTAAAAGTTATTACTACCTCAATAAAAAGAGCTATAAATGCCAAAACTAAGATGCAAAGACTATGGGTTTGAATGTGATTTTGAAGCCGAGTCAGCAGAGGCATCGGAGGTAATTGAGGCCTATGGAAAGCATTCCCAAGAAGAGCATGGAATTGAATATTCAAAAGAGTCCTTAATGCAATTTATTCTTAGAAAAGGCATGTAAAAAAAACTCCCTAGAGAGAATTTTTCATAAATCTAGTCTCAGTCATTAGAAAAGAGATCATACATTTATAACAAAAAATTCTGGATTTAGATTATTATGATTAATCTTGATAAAAGATTGCCAGATGATAACCCAGTAACTCTTTCCAAGGTTTTATGGAAAAGTAGCATTCTTGCATTAATTTTTACAGTTCCAGGATTAGGAATTTTTCTTGGAATTTATTATGGAACTGGAAATCTGATTGTTGGTGCAGTAATTGGTTTTAGCGTGCATTTTGTTACTCTGGCTTTTTCCGGGAGAATTTCAAAATGGCTTGTGAGGATTCTAAAATAAAAAAAGTGATTGATGTAGTATGATGGGAGATAGAGACTATAGGCAATTAATCAAAAACGCAATAGAGTCAATTGGAAAAGATATAGAGCCAAAAATTGATCCTAAAAACACCAAAGAGATCTTCATTCAAGAGGTAGTCAGATGCCTAAGGCGCTCATACTATGATAGAATGGAGCCAATTGATGTCAGAAGGACCAGTTTTAGAAATTTGATGGCAGGACTCCTTCAAAAGATGGAGTATGGTGGAAAGGAGGGAACATATTCAATAGAGGATATTTCTCTCAAAGGCAAAGCCGACATGATTGTTGATGATGCAATCATTATTTTTCGCTCAACTGAGAAAATTCAAGATGAGCCTTATGCGTCTGATCTTCTGTACCTTAATGCATGTATGTGGATCTTCAATAAGGTTGAAGGCATTGTAGTTTACATGACAGCAGATGGCGATGAGACATCATTTTCACTTACCAAAGAAAAAAAGATGTTTGAAGAGGTTGTAAGAAGAGTACGAGTACTCAAGGATTTACTTGAGGAAAAAAAGGTTCCAATCCTAGAGCCCTCAATGGAGTGCTCATCTTGTCAATACTATGAAAGATGTTTTGTGAAACAAAAAATTGGAAAACAAATCAATATTCAACAATTATTTGGTTTAGGTAAATCTAGTAAAAATAATGAATAGTAGTTTTGTTTAATAGAACTACTCTAGTGGTTCTGGGTGTCCTTTACCGCGAAGTGCAAATGTTACTACTGCTAATGCAATTGCTACTCCGAGCGCTGAACCAAATGCTGCCATACTTGCTTCTGCCATTTGAAAAAATCAAGTCAAGGGATCATATATAACTTTGTCCAATTTTTTTTAGTATAAACAAATAATCATAATTTTTGATTTTTATGATACTATGTCATTTAGATTTGAATTAATCAAAATTTCCCTTTATTTCCTCAAGGGCTTTCTCTAAATCCTCAATTTCGCCATTGAATAGCTCAATCATCTCCTTTAGAAGTAATTTTTGCTGATCTGACTCTCTTTTTTCAGCCCTTATTCTTTCAGAAATTTTTTCTAAACTAGCAATTTTTTCGTTAATTGAAGTAGTTAGAGTAAGCAAAAATGATTCGTATTGTTTTAGTTCAATGGAAAGAGATGTATCTGCCCCCTTTAGTGATTCTAAATCATCACCTTCAATAAAGTCAGTTAATTTTGCTCTTAGTTCATGTAACCTTGTTTCAGTCTGTGAGAGCTTTTCAATGTTTTTTGAGATTTGTGGATTTTTTGGGTTTTTTTTCTCCTTTAAATTTGAGGATTCTATTCTTTCTAGCTCTTTGCTCATGTAAGTGGTCATTTTTTTAACAAGCAATCCTTGTTTTGTTGCCTCTTTTTGCTCTAGTCCTACCTCATCTCTTGTTTTTTCAAGATTTTGAATTTCATCATTTAATGAACGGGTTAATTCAAGCAAATACTCCGTACTTTGAATCAAGTTTTTAATTGAATATGGCCCAACAAGTTTTGTCATTTACAAATTCTCCAGAATGATTTTTCCTGAAAATAGTACAAAACCTAATGTCTGTTCGGCGTGAACGAACCTTTGATTATTGTAGAGAATTATGGGAATTCAAAGGTGATCAGATTTTCTCCACCAGCAGTAATTGAGCTTAAATTAAAAGATGCCTCACCTTTAATTCTCCATAATGGGGAGTTATTCATTAAAGCATCCCAAAGTTCAGGCGAATTACCGGAATTAGTTATTGTAATGGTGTCTCTTAGAACAGTAGGTTTTCCACTAAGAATGGTAAAATAATTTGATGACTCTAGCATTCCAACAGGACGCTCACCAATCTGACTAACTGCTAATCTTACACCATTTTCATATAGTTCATACTTTATCACTTGAAGAATTACTGCCTTGAAGTTAGGATTAGTTACCTTAAACTCTACGTTGATGGTTGCAGCTTTTTCATTTACCTCTAATATTGAAATGTCCTGTAATTGGATTTCTATTGGAAGAGCTTGTCTAGGCGCTTCTGATGGTGAGATAATGTTTCCTCCCGATGTATCATCAATAAAAGTAGAGCCAGAAATTCCAATAAATCCAATAATTATTGCAAAGGCTGCCACTACACCGCCTATAACAATTTTAGGATTCAATAAATAAATTCAAATTTTTACACATCTTAAATGTTGAGACAAAAAATGCATATAGTAACCAGATAATATGTCCTCATGCAATACTTTCAAGCCGTACAAATTGGAAAAGAAAGAGCAAGCAAAGCACAGATGACTTTGTTTGATTTGGCTGGATTTGCAATGCTAACATTAACTACTAAAAAAAAGGATGGAAAATTTTTTCCCGTTGGAGAAGAAACATACGCCGCAGTAATTCACACAGCAGATGGATATGTAACAATTCTAGTAGATGAGGATGGTTACACAAAGGCACAATCAAAGGCATTAGAAAAAAGTGAGGCAATGGAGATCTATAAAAAAGCAATTGATTCAGGAATTTCTGAGTACAAGGGAGATCAAATTGAGATCTGGACTGAAAGCTATTCAACGGTTCAAAATGAGAGCTAATAACTAATCTAATTTATAAAAAAGATCAAGCCTAACTAAGAATGAGAGATTTGAAAGATTTGAGGGAAAATCCAAAATGACAGATGTAAAAATAAAATGTTGTTTGTGTAATGAAGAAATATCTGTTGATGATTTGACCGATCATACTATTTGGCATATCAAAGACGAGATAGACAAGAAAGATCTTCTTTTGAAGCTTAGAAAATAAATGGACTCTGATAATGTTAGCTGGAAAAGAATTGAAACAATTACTAAATTACTTGCTAGAAAGATAAAATCCACGAAAAAGGAATTTAACAGCATATCAACAATTACTCGAGGCGGTCTGGTTCCTGCTAGATTGATAGCAGATATACTTGATATTAATGAAATTCTAGTCGATAAAAAGAAAATTCCTTCAGATTCTTTATTTGTTGATGATATTTATGATTCTGGAGATACATTTAAGAAAATTTTATCCAAAGTTGAAAAACCATCAGATTTAGTTTATGCAACACTTTTTGCTAGAAAAGGCAAACAGTATCCAAGACAGCTAATTTATGCAATGAAAACAAAAGGAAATGAATACATTGTATATCCTTGGGATAAATTCGAACACAGGCGGATGCAGAAATTTGAAAAATAGTAATTAAGAATTTTTAGGTTTTCTAAATACAAACAATCCAATTCCTATTCCAGACAAAACAACTGGAATCATCCAAGAAAATGATTGTGCTCCTGCTAGAATTAGAGATGTTGTTTCAATAGGAATTGATTCTCCACCTACTATTGCTAAAATAATATTAAGAATTTGGAAATGATCTGGCTCAAAGCCCGTTCCTTGACTATTGAGCAATCCAACTGCAAGTAATTTTCCTTCTAGTGCTTCAATTATTTCTGACTCTGTTGCACCTGGAATTACTGCATTAAACACCAAATCAACAGCTTGGCCACCTGACGAGCTTACACTAATTGTATTTTTTAGTGCAACTAATTTAGAATCAGCTGAAGTTGGAAATAATGGGTTAGATTCTAAAGCTAATGTCAAAACAGAATCAGGAAGAAAAGTTGGAAATGTGGAAATTGGTGTATTGGTTCCAGCTAAAACAAGTTCAGCAGATTGAATGGTCCATCCATTTAATACTTCAATTACACAAGAACACATCTCACCACCTGAATATGCCAAAGTGTTAAAATTTTTGAATCGTAATTGAAATTCTCCAGCTGCAGACCCGGATGTTACAAGCCAATTGGTAATATCATTACCAAATGTAGAGCCATGGGTACTACATGCATATGCATTTTGAATCCCAGCTGGGACTAGAAGCAATGCTGAAAATGTAATTAATGATAATAGTTTGTTCAACAATCAAAGAATAATAAAGATATTATAAGCAATTATGAATTTCCTAGTCTAGATTTTGCTTTAAGAATAAAGAATTTTCAAATTTATGCCACAGAGTTTTCTTTAAGGGCTCTATCTCTTTTACATAAAGAACAGTACTCTTCTTTAGAGTCTCTTTTGATTGGAGTTAAACAATCATGGCAGTACTTCATAATTTTTAGAGTTTTTCTCAGTATATTAACAATTGTAATGATTTATTCAACCATTTATTGACATAATAGACGCTGCAACAGTCTGAAATTATTTTCTCGTATCTATTTTGAAAGTATTATTTCTGTTCCAACTGGATTGCCTTTAATGGCTTTTTCCAGGTTTTTTATGTCTGCTTTTAGGACGCGTGTTTTAAGTTTTGAGCGTTCTATTACCTTTAGAGCAACTATATCCATAAGGTCATATCCTCCTGCAATAGAATCCTCATGTACCAGTAAACTTCGAAGTTTTTTTAATTCAATTCTCTTGAATTTTTTGGCTCTTTTGTTTTTGTTTGGATCAGAATCATAAATTCCATCAACATCTGTAGCATTCAAAAACTCTGATGCTGCAACCTTTTCTGCAATGAGTGCTGCAGTACCGTTTGTGCTTTGACCTGGATGCAGGCCTCCAGCTATTACTATTTGGCCACTATCTACTGCATGTTTTACCTCCTGAAGAGTTGTTGGAGGGTGAGGATATGCGTGGTTTTTTAGTGCATAGATTAGCAGTTTAGCATTAAGGCGGGACACCTCGATTCCTAATTCATCTAGTGTTGACTCATCGGCTCCTGATAATCTTGCATGGGAAATGTAGTGTCTAGCAATATTTCCACCCCCTGCAACAATAACAGGTTGGCATGTTTTTGAAATCTTTACTAAAAATGTGGCATAATCTTTTAGTAATTTTGTATTATTCATTTCAAAGACTTTGCCAGATAATTTGATCACAATTCTTTTTCTCATAATTTCTTTCCACCAAGGAGTGATTTTGCAGCAATTTCAACTTTTTTTCTATTTTTCCTAGGAGTATACACCCTGAGAATATTCATAAAACCTGACATTGTTGAAACCAATGGAATTTTAGATATTGGTAATTCTTTTGCTGAAACTTTGTTGTCATCTTTTGTAATTAAAATCAATGATTTTGATTCCTTTTTGGATGGTGCTAAAGGAATGGAAGGAGTAATTGAGCTATCAATGAAAATTTCATTTTCATCGACTTTGGAGCTTTTTGATAGGTCTTTTTTTAGCTGAGAAGTTTTCATTTTATCCTTTGTAGTCAGTATTCTCTCAAAAACGCACTTGAATAATTCACGATTTTGATAATCCTGTGCAATTTTTTTTGCACGCTTTAATTCTTCTGTGTGAGTTGGTAGTGAGACAAGTTTTGATAACATGTATTCATCAGTAAGTAGCAGATAGTCATCTAGGCTCATTTTAGATAGGCCGAGTTCGTCATATGCCAATCTAATTGATTCTAAAAGCATTACCTCAGCAGAACGAACCGTTTTATGAAAATACACTGCCTTGAACATTTGATACCTAGAATGCATCATTGATTCAAAAGAGTATAGTGCTGATTTTTCTAGTGCTAGTTTTTTCTGATATACATCAAGTGAATGAGTTATTCTTTTGTGATCAATTTTTGCGTGTTCTGCACCTGTAAAGTAACCGTCGCGAAGCAAGTAATCCATTATATCTGCACTAAGGGCGCCTGAAATTATTTCATTCATAAATTGAAGTTTTGAATCACCAAATGCAAGCTTTGTAATGAAACTTTTGTTAAAACCTGATTTGGAAATTAGATCACCAATCTCTGTTTTTAAAATTAAATCTCTACCTAGTTGTTCGTGTGAGCTTTTTGTTTTTCTTTGTGCAACTTCCTCAAAAAGATGGGAAAACGGTCCATGCCCTATGTCATGTAATAAAGCTGCAATTCGAAGATTTTCAATATCATCTGAATTAATAATTCCTTTTTCTTCTAATGCTTGGCCTGCTTGTCCTGCAATGTGCATTACACCAAGTGAGTGCTCAAATCTTGTGTGCTGTGCACCTGGATAAGTAAGGTGTGCCCCAGATAGTTGTCTTATTCTTCTTAATCTTTGAAATATTGGATTATCAATTATTTTTATTTCAACGCCATAAGCCCTAACAAAATCATGAATTGGGTCAATGATATCTAGATGGTTTCGAGTCATGATCTAATCTTCTTTGAGATAATTTTCATGATATATTGGTGAACCTTATCTTTTGGCATTGATGCATCAACTACTTGCCATTTTTTTTCTTTAGCCACTTTACGATACATTTGTGAAATTTTTTGTGAGAAATTTTTATCTTTTTCAAATTTATCTCGTTTTTGTTTTTTTCGAGAAAATGACTCCCTTTGATTTACATCTAATACTATTACAAGATCAGCCTCTGGAAGCCCTGCATCAAGATGCTCAAGCCAGCTAGCAGGCAGACCATTTACCAGGCCATAAATTAGATTTGATTGGAAATATCGATTCATTAAAACAATAGAGTTTTTTGAAGCTGCTTTTTTTATCTCATCTAGTTTTTCCCATCTATTTGCTGCCAATAGACAATGGATTACCTGTGGTGGAAACTTGCTTTTTCCTGTAAGATATCCTTCAATTTTTTTTCCTATTGGTGTGGAATAATCAGGAAAGCTGAAAACTTTGGTTTTGAGTTTTAGTTTCTTTAGTGCTTGGGCTAGAAGCTCGGTTTGGGTTTTTTTTCCTGCCTGGTCTCCTCCTTCAATTACAATAATCATTAGATGTAGTCA
>JBHIUZ010000040.1:0-2867 GCA_042138025.1 Nitrosopumilaceae archaeon
CTAGTAATTCATGTAAACTTTGTAATTTTTCAGGGACTCTTTGATGCAATAGTTCGTGACTTAACTGATTATCGATTTGGAAACTTGCAGATAACAGATGAAGAAGATTATATTGACAAGTCAGATAACTCGCTTGTTAGTTGGTTTGAAAGAATCCCGTATGTTTATGCCGCGACTCCGCGGCTTGATTCATCAGCTTCTATTAACATAACAAAGGCAGGACAAAGAATTGAGGAAACAAGAGTAGCAGTTGTTGGAGTTGATCCATTAAGAGACATTAGAGCATCTACTGCTCATGAAACAGTAACTCAAGGCCAGTATGTTTTTTCAAGAAATTCCATTGTTATAGGCTCCAATGTTGCAGAAGACCTTGGTGGGGCACAGGTAGGAGATAGTGTAAAAATGAAAATTGTTGATAGATTTGGTAAAGATCAGATAAGACGATTCATTGTTACGGGAATTGCAAATTCTCCAGGTGGTAATGGTTTTGATTACAGTGTAGTTGTACACATTGACACTTTGCGTGATATGATGGATAGAAACGGATTTACTGGTTCTATTATGGTAAAACTAGATGATCCATCAAAGTCAGCTGAGCTTCGTGATCTTTTCTTACAAACATTTCCAAATCAGGACTTTAAGGCTGAAACATTAGAAGAAGTTGCAGAAGCTCAACTAGCTGGATTTAGATCAGGTATTGCAATGATAAACATGATTGGATATTTTGGAATGATGTCTTCTGCATTTGCAATAGTTACTATACAAATGATGTTAGTCAATGGCAAGACTAAAGAAATTGGTATCATGCGTGCCATTGGTGCAAAAAGAAAAGACATTCTTATAGTATTTTTATTTCAAGGAATAATCATTGGTGCAATAGGTGCATCAGTTGGAACTGCTGCTGGATTAGGATATACAATTTATGCAAAGGAGACTAAAATGTCCTGGAATAACAGTATCGCCTTAGATGTAAAAATTCAATGGGATAAAATTATTCAAACTGCTTTGACTTCATTTGCTTTGGCCATGATTGCGTCATTATATCCGTCGTATCGTGCTACAAAGCTATTGCCAATAGAGGCGATGAGAACTGTCTGATAAGGTACTTGAGATATCTAATCTCGATAAATTCTATGGAGAAGGAGACACTGAAGTACGTGCCTTACAAGATGTTTCCCTTACAATAAACAAAGGAGAATTTGTTTTAATCGTAGGTAGTTCAGGTTCTGGAAAGTCTACTCTACTTAACATGATTGCACTTTTGGACAAGCCGACTAGAGGAAAAATTATCGTAGATGGTACTGAAACTACTCATCTAAACGATGGACAGATCTCAGCATTTAGAAACGATAAACTTGGATTTATCTTCCAGTTTTCAAATCTGTTAACCGATCTTACAGTTTTAGAAAATGTAAAGCTGCCAAGACAAATTCAAGGTTCAAACAAAAATGCAGACAAGGATGCTAGAGAACTATTAAAAATTGTAGGTCTAGAGGATCAAATGCACAAACGCGCAAACAAAATTTCTGGCGGGCAAGCCCAGCGTGCAGCAATTGCTAGGGGTCTGGTAAATCATCCGACTTTAGTTTTGGCTGATGAGCCAACAGGTAATCTAGATAGTGTCTCTGCGCAAAAAATTGTACAGCTAATGAAGTCAATGGCCAAAAAGTTTGACCAAACATTTGTTGTGGTAACTCATGACAGACATCAGTTTGGAGAAGTTGACAGAGTAATTACAATCAAAGACGGCCGGGCATTTGAGGGAGAAGAACCAGCCGAAATGGAGATTGTAGCATGAAAACACGATCACTTATTTTTTCATTAATTGGAATATTTCTAATTGGCTTCACAGTATATGGTACTGCTTTTGCCCAACTAGGTGCAGGTGATTCTCCGTTTGAGCGAAAATTCGGTGATGTAAAGTTTCTTGATGCATTTTTTGGATTGCCAGATCAAAAATTTGAGGTAAATCCTGGAGACAAAAACGTACCATTTACAATTATAATTGCAAATGTTGGAACACAAGACATTACAGGAATTAAAGGACAATTATCCATGCCGTTTGGATTTTCACCGACAACTGGTTCTGGCTCTGTAATCCAGGCTGATTTTGATTCAAACGCATTAGCAGGCGAGGTTTTTTCTCTAACTTTTTTTGTAGACATTGATGAAAAGGCAAAAATCGGTCAGTATCCAGCTTCTGCAATGATAGAGTATTCTAGAATAAGAGAGTCTGGTGGAAGAAATGCATTTTTTGATTTTAACTTTAAGGTAACTGGAGAAAGCGTAATTAACATGCGTGCACTGGATCCCTTTCTTACGTCACTACAAAATAACAAGATAGTAGTTGAAATATCAAATAGCGGCACTGCCCCAATCTCAAGTGTTAATGTTCAACTGCAAAATACGCAAGGGACTAGGGCATCTAACACTCAATCAATTACAAATGTCGAAAATGTTGTAATTTTAAAAAGCAATTGGGAGGTTGGACAGATTAATCCAGGCACATCAAAGTATTTGGAATTTGAGGTATATGTTCCTGAGTCAATGAAGTCTAGAACTCTCAGATCACCGATGGAAATTACATACTTTAATGCACACGGAGATCAGCACACATTATCTAGAATTGTAGATTTTTACGTCAAGGGACTAATTGATGTCTCAATATATGATGTAAAGATTATTGATCTGTCTGGCAAGCCAACAGTAATTGGCGAAATAATTAATGAAGGAAACGAGGACGCACTATTTGGTTTTGTAACTTTGGAGCCACTTGGCGATTCTAACATAAAAAAGTCAACGCAATATATTGATGAAATAGAGATTGATTCTCCTGTTCCATTTAACATCCCAATAGAGTTTGATGG
>JBHIUZ010000040.1:2967-8849 GCA_042138025.1 Nitrosopumilaceae archaeon
ATGAAATAGAGATTGATTCTCCTGTTCCATTTAACATCCCAATAGAGTTTGATGGCATTCCAACATATGGTGATAATGATATTAAAATTACAGTAAGATACAAGGACTCTCTACGAGAAGAAATTTTTAAAACTCACGAGACTACAGTTTTCATTCCAGATGCATCAAAAATTGTAAAAGAACCAGGCTTTGATATAATGGAATACTCTCAGTATATAATTCTGGGAATAGTAGCAATAGTTGGCGCCATATCATTTTCTAAAATTAAAAACAGAAAAAAGGAATCTGCGAAGCAAAATTAATCTGAAAAAATCTCAGTTAAAGATCCTGGTTTTCTAACAGTATAATCTAGTAGTGATGGTTATTTAGGAGATTTCTTGATAAAAATTTATGCGTTCTAGCATCCAAATAACAAAGGAAATCCAGGAAGCGATCAGTAACCAAGATCTAATTCATCTAATCAAGCTTTCAAAAAATCGATGTGAAGCCATTGGATGCAATAATCCCAAGTATACTAATCATCACTGCTCAAGGCACATGCCAAAATAATTAGTCTGAGAATTCTTAATTCCTAGTTTTTGATATCTAATTTGATGCATTGTGATGATAAGCGAACCAATTATGCCCTAAAACAATTCGTTTTAGATGCGACATCAGAATTAGATGAACTAGTAAAACAGCTAAAAAGCGAACAAAATAATATAAAGAAAATGAAAATTCAAAATAGAATCAATTACCTGCAAAAAGCAATCAAAGATTCAAATGATCAGTTATTATCAATGAATTAATCATTCAAAAATTATTATCAAAAAAGCATTTTCTCAAATTAACAATAGTGATTTAATTCTCTTTTTTTAGAAAGAATATATTCAATACAAGATTTTTGAAATTATGGATATGGAGGAGATTGAAATTCCTAAAGAGTTGGGCTCTTTTATTTTAGACAAG
This sequence comes from Nitrosopumilaceae archaeon, assembly GCA_042138025.1. Taxonomy (GTDB): domain Archaea; phylum Thermoproteota; class Nitrososphaeria; order Nitrososphaerales; family Nitrosopumilaceae; genus CSP1-1. The sequence goes on from JBHIUZ010000040.1 coordinate 3,916, forward strand.
GCTGAAGAAACCTCACTTGGACAAAAAAATGGTGCAAAAAAACAATATCGATATAAAAATTTGCACATCCGTGAATATGATGACAAGTTTCTAGTTCACACAGATAAGGCTGATCCAAGAAACAATGCATTAGCTCACCTAGTTTTAGACGCACCAGAAGTTTTGATTGGTTTGGCTTCTGCAATAATTGGTGGAGGCAAAGTTGCATCGTACTTTAAAAAAAATAATAAAAGCCCAGTTGTTCCTAGCGTTTTAGCATCTTTGCTTTTTGGTTATCTTGGATTTTCTCTAACTAAAAAAATTAAAAATCTTTAGGTGATTCATGTTGTCGACTCTACGAACTATCAAGGTGCTCTTCAAGCTTTTGCCATCAATTATTGCACTAAGACGTGACAGACGAAACTGGGTAAAAAGTGAGGGAAAAAATGTAAACGAAAAAAAATACAGAAAAAATGCAAGAAGAGTTTTAAAAACATTCATCTCACTTGGACCAGTCTACATAAAGCTAGGTCAATGGCTTTCTTCTCGTGCAGACATTTTACCACAGCCATACATGGAGGAGCTTGCAAAGCTGCAAGATGATGTTCCACCAGCTCCATTTGATAAAGTAAAACCAATTATGGAAAAGGAGCTAGGACCACTGTTACAAAAATTTGATTCAATAGATCAAAATGCAGTCTCTGGTGCATCTCTAGGCCAAGTGTATCGTGCAAGACTAGATGGCCAGGAAGTTGTCCTTAAAGTAAAAAGACCAGGAATTGAAAAGGCAGTAAAACAGGATCTCAAAGTTTTAAAAAAAATTCTTCCACTAGCACTAAAGTTTGTAGATCCAAACCTAAGATTTTCTGCACAGGGAATGCTAGAGCAATTTATTGAAACCATTCACGAAGAGATGGATTACACCATAGAGTCCTCAAATCTCAAAAACATCAAAAAAAACATGCAGCAGTATGATAATGTTGTAGTTCCTTCTGTATATGACGACTATTCAACAAAAAGTGTTCTCACCATGGAGTATGTTCCTGGAATCAAGGTTACAAATATCGAGGCCCTAGATGCAAAGGGAATTGACAGGCAAAAACTAGTCATTGATGTTCACAAGGTGTTTTTTACAATGCTTTTGCGAAACTCAATATTTCATGCAGATCCACACCCAGGAAACATCTCAGTTGCTGATAATGGCTCTCTAATTTTGTATGATTATGGGATGGTAGGAAAATTAGATAATGAAACACGACTAAAGTTAATCAGGCTATACCTTGCATTAATTGAAAAAGATCCTCCAAGAACTGTTAACGCAATGGATGATCTTGGCATGTTAATGCCAAATTATAACCGCTATATCATAGAAAAAGCAATAGAGCTAACCATTCGTGGAATGCATGGAAAAAAACCAAGTGAGATGGAAGTAAAGGTACTGCTAGAGCTGGCAAACAAAACAATGAGCCGTTTTCCTTTCATCTTGCCAAAACATCTTGCCTTATACATGAGAATGACTTCAATAATTGAAGGAATTTACAAAACTCACAAGGTTGATTTCAAGTTTGTCAAAGTTCTAAGAGAGATTCTAGAAGAAGAACACCTAATCAAAGACGCATACATTGAGGAGATAAAGTACTCTTTTACAAATTTTGCAAAATCAATTGACGCTACACTTTCTCTTGGCAAAAACGTTGAAAAATATCTAAACGAGATAAAGCTAGAAAAAAAATTACGGCCTCGAACAGTCTTACTTTCTGGAAGCGTTTTTGCAGGTTCTGTCTTTGTTGGCTCTGTCTTTCTTTATTCAACAAATGAAACAGCTGGAATAATTGGCATGATTTGCTCAGCAGCTATAATGGGAATAGCTGCAATCTTTAGAAAGTTTTGATTACTCTATAGTAATATTTTTGCCTCTAGTATTTACAGGAATTGTAATTACTAGTACACCGTCAGTATATTTTGCAGAGTTTACTTTTTCTTCCCCTTCCTTAATTCTCATTGGTAAGCGAATTTTTTTATCTATAATGTTTGGTCGTTGTTGGCAAATAATTCCATCTGTAGTTTTACTTTTTTCTTTTTTTTGTGCACTAATTGATAAAATGTTTCTGTGAATTGATAGTTTAATGTCCTCTTTTTTAAATCCAGGAATATCAATTGTAATAATCAAATTGTTATTTTCAAGATGCATATCTATTGGTGGAAGTACAAATTCATAGAATTCTCGTGATTTGTTTCCAATCTCTCGTATAGCTTCTTTTGCCATATGTTTGATTAATCCCATTTTTTTAGCTGAACCAATTTTAGTTATAAATTTTGATAGGTTATTAATTTAAAAATAAATCACTCTCTGAATCGTACCTATTCTACATTTACAGGTATATTCCAATAATAATTTCACACTATTCATGGAAGCCAAATATTTTCACTTATTCTCCTTTTTCCTCAATTATTTTAGAATAAAATCTGCTTTATGAACAACATAATGTAATTGAATAAAATTACAGTAAACGTCTTGTGTGGATTAGTACTATAGTATTTGTTTTTGGAATATTAATTGGACTTGCTTTTTTAGCTCCGGAGAACTCTTTTGCAATTTACAATTCAGAGGCTGTATGGGAGCTAGTAATTATTTCAAGCAAGCCTGCATGTAGTGGATATCACTATTACATGATGGAAAAATATCATGACATTACTGAAAAATATTTAGAACTTTATAATTTTGAAAACAAAGACTATCCACCACAGTGCATGACAGAATTACAGTATAAGACTGAATATGAAAAACCACATGACCTGGATCTTTTAATTTTAGTCTATGATCGAGATTTAGGCAGAGCAGAACTTCATTCACAAAATACAGGAGGACTATACATGCACCAAGGTGATGATCTATCTCAAAACCACACAATAATTTTTTGTGATTGTCCCAACTTTGAATATTCAGATCCCGTTTGGATTCTAAGTCACGAGCTATCTCATTTTGTTTTAGCCTATCTGGGATTTGACCTTGATATTGTAGAGAATAAAATTCACGATTTGGATCAAAAGTTTGACATTTGTGTTGAATCCTCTTATGATGATTTGTGTGCATTGGTAAAAACTAGTGTAGAAACTGATCGTTCATCATGGGTCGTAATGGCCCCGTACAAACCTGCAATAGGAAAAGCAATTCCTTCTCCAAGCTCAGATAAAGCAGCATTTGATTCAGTTTTTCAAAAAGAAATGGCAATTGAAATTACAAATTGGTGGTTAAAAGGAGATATTACAAATGAGAATTATCTAAAAAGTTTACAAATTTTATCTGGAAAAAATAACGGTCAAAACATTATTACAAATGGAATTTTAGCAGAATCGCCTTTTACTGTTTTAACAGAACCTCCCACATGGAAAAAAATTCCAAAACAAAACAAAAATTACTCTCAAGTTTCTGCAAACCTTCTATCAATGTCACCATTTAATGTAAAAGAAAAAAACTCTCTATCTAATCAAGAAGAAGAAATTCTTATTTCATGGCTGCAAGATGAGGCAAAATCCTGGTCGATGGATTTGATAAAAGATGAAGAATTTCTAAATGATTTAGAGTATGCATTAAATTCAGAAAAAACAGGTTTGTATCTAAATTATCTTGAGAACCTTCCTATAGACAAATTAATTGAAAAAGGACAAGAATATCATAATGCAGGAGAATATAGAAACTCAATATCGTATTATGATCGTGCTCTTTTGCAAAGCATAGATTCAGGCCAAACTAATATTGATCTTTTAATTTTGAAGGGTTCTGCATATAATGGTCTTAACGAGTATGAAAAAGCCCTGATTTACTTTGACGATGTTTTAGATATTGAGCCAGAAAACTCTGAGGCCTTGAGAAAAAAGGCATTTACTTTGGCTCAATTAGGACAGATAGATGATGCAAAACACTACTTTAATCTCTCCCAAAAAAATTAATTCAGTTTAAGAAATTATTTTAAAATAACGCTCTCTTGATCATTGGAAGGCATGCCACAAGTGGATAGGTATTTCAATATAATAATTTTGTATAACATTATCGTGTCCCAAATCTCGTTAACAAAGTGCCCAAAACCTGAAACCAAATCAGGATTGAATGCAAGTGTGGCCAATGGCCCACTTTCATCCAATACAAAAAAGAATTTCTCTTATACTGATGTGGCAGGACTGTCTTGGATCTTTTTAGATGATCCTTTGAACATAAAAAATTACGCTTAAATCAATTAAGAGGAGGTGCGAATATGATTATCAAAAAATTTAACATAATTTCTGCAGTTATAGCAGCAGCTTTGCTTTTATCAAGTATACCCCTAGCTCATGCAGCAGCACAGCAACCATACTTGAATAAAATAAGTGTAAAAGACTACAAAGGTGTTAGTACAGCCACATTCAAAGTATGTGCTGGCAGCCAGCCACTAAACAAGGCAGGAGTTTTAGTTACATCAAAAATTGATGCAATACCATTGAAGATTAAATCACTAGCTGCAGAAACTTGTAGTACATTTTCTGTTCAACTAAACGCAAAAGATGTAAAAAATGTTAATGTCAAACTTTTAACTTCAGCTAGCAGTGAGAAAATGAAAAACAGATTAACTTCTGACATTTACGATTTGAAAACCAAAATTGGAGATCTTGAAAAATCAATGACTCAACCTGGTCCAAATAACCTAAATGGAAAATTAGCAAAGAAGGTAATTAGTGAAGAAGTCAGCAAAATTAATGCTCTCAAAAAGGATACAAAACAATTAGAGCGAACCCTTGACGCATTAAATGCGCTTAGAAGATAGGCCGAAAATGGATAGCTAAAACTATCCTTTTATTATTTTTAATTTACCAGTTTTTCCATACACATATTTATTGATAGATTTTTAATTGCACAAATTAATCATGACTACATCTAATGATTATTGTAATTGAAGGAGGAGACCAGGCAGGAAAAAAAA
>JBHIUZ010000041.1:0-4557 GCA_042138025.1 Nitrosopumilaceae archaeon
GAAATCCCATACTGGAAATACTAGTCACAAATTAGGCTAATATCGCCTTGTTTGTATGAAATAAACAACAAAAATTATACTGTCTTATATTTTCTATAACGAAATTTCATACCCAAAACAATCATTGTAAGCACAATGGCTGCAACATTTACTCCAATGATGTAGGGATCATTTTTTTCAATTCCATATATGGCCCACAAAACAGCTCCTACAGAAATTAATATCATAAGATATTTTGAAACATCATCTAATTTTTTTGTTTTGTATCCTTTGATAATTTGTGGAACCCATCCAGATAGGATCATTATTCCTGCAACCGTAGCTAAAATTCCTAACGAGAAATCATCAAAGAGCATTAATTTTCACTTAATTCCAAAAAAATTGATCTAATCCAGTTTGTTTTGGTTTTCCAAGAATTGTATCAAAATCAAGATTCATTGAAGATGTAATTTGGTCTAATGTACTTTCCATAAACTCCATGTATTTTTTAGAATCTACTTCATCGGATCTTGCCATTTCAACTGGTTTTACTCCTGGTTTGTTAACAATTTTAACATATGAAATAATGTCTCCTTTTTTTACCTCTCGTATAGTTTCAAGTAATTTTGCTGCACGAATATGTTGGGGTACTGTCTTTACATATTCTGATGGGGCTTTGCTTATCATTACATTAAATGCAAGCTCAGATAATGGAATCTCTTTTTCTTCAACTTTTTTTGTATATTCGATAATTTTATCACTGATTTGTTTTTTAGCATTTTCAAAATCATCTACAGTTTGTACTTTTGCTAAAATATCAAGAAGCTCATAAAATAATGTCTTGATAAATGGCGGCGTATGAGATTTTTTTCCGGTTAAGCCTTTGACATCTACTTTACCACTTTTGGTGACTCCAAGATAATTTTTCTTTCTTCCACTAAGTACTACATAACGATATTCCTTATCAATTTCTAATTCTACTCCATGCTCCTTTTTTGCCCATTCTATTACGGTTTGAATTTGTTCTTTAGTAGGATTTTTAATAAATAATGAATCTGTATCTCCATACAGTACCTCTATTCCAGATTCCTTACACTTTTCAATAGTCTCTAAAATCGTGTATCTTCCAATAGCGGTAGTTGCTTCTGCTGCTGGAAGAAAATATAGAGGAAATATTTCTGCACCCATTACTCCATAACTTGCATTAAGAATTACTTTAAGTGCTTGACTAGTAACTGTGTATTGCTGTTTTTGTTCTTCAGTTAATGTTTTATTTTTTGAAAGGTGCTTGTAATAATTTACACGAAGGTCTCTTAGTGAGCCAATTACAAGAGATGTTAAACCATTATGTTTAGTACATGCCCAGTGGTTGGTTTGTGGTATTGTATTTTTTTTGCATTCTTCATGTGGGCATCTAACGGTTTCATATGATAAATTCTTTACTTTAATTATGCTAGGATATAGGCTTGCAAAATCCATTACTGTTACATTAAAATGAATTCCTTCAGTAGGATCAATGACCAATCCCCCGCGATATTTTTTATCTTTAATTACTGCGTCACTAACTACTCCCACTGATTTTTTTTCAAGCTCTACTCTTTTTGGAATAAGTGCATTGCGTTGTCTGTGCTCATAATAAATTAAACTACGTATCCATTGTGATACTCCCATTCTAGCAATATCATCAATTGGCATTTTTGCAATTCTAGATACTACTACAAGAAGATTCATCAATAAATCATCATTAAAGCTAGTAAGCTTGTAGGTGAGTCTTGAATCATTAAAGCAGTAATTTGCAGTTTGGTATAGATTCAATTTGTCTAGGTCAATGCCATAATCAATTTTTTCTTCTCCTAATAGTGCCTTTGAGACACTGTTTAGGGAAAAGTCTGTGTATTTGTGACTAAATGCATAAATCTGAAATGATCTATTTGATAAAGTTCGATAAAGATCAATATGAACTCCATTTTTGAGAGTCGCTGAATCCCTCATCATGTAAAATGGATTATCTTCTTGTGCAATTCCTAATCTTTGTGCACGATTATAGAGATATGGCATGTCAAAATCATCTCCATTGTAAGTAATTACAAATGGATATCCAGAAATTATTTTAAACGCGTCTAGAACCATTTGTTTTTCATTGTCATAAAACTCAACTTTTACATCAGATGGAAGCTCATTTTTTCCTTCTTCGATTCCTTCTAACCGCAAAACAAATACTTGTTTAAGCCCATCACTTCCTTCAAAACTAATTGCCGTTACCATTCTGTCTGCAATTTTTGCATCAGGAATTCTGCCTACTTCGGCTTCTACTTCTATGTCAAAGCTAACGCGTTTAATTTTTGGTATGGGCTGGTTTAAAAGTTCGGCCCAATCAGAAACATATTCTTGAAATTGTTTTGAATCAACCATTTCGTCATCAATTGCTTTATCCCATAGTAGTGACTTTAATGCCAAACGAATCTCATCTGAAATTTCTAAAATCTGTGGAATTATTTTTCCATCTTCAATTTTATAATACTTGCCAATGTTTAGTGATTTATCATAAAGATAGTTTTCATAATATTTGATATCTGATTCCCATGTATCAATTAGATTTCGAATACTTTTGTCAGTGCCTCCTATTGCTAAAGGATTTGATACTGTTATTTTAGAGACCTTAATTTCTGCATCATTTAGCAAATCATGTTTTGTGACTGTTTCAATTTTTTCAACATCGTCTCTGTCTGAAAGAAAATCAAGTTCTTCTGGATTTAATTTTGAAAAGCAATATGGTTTGTGACCAGTTTGATCAGCCCAAAGTATTATTTGTTGAGTTTCTGGATTGTAAAATTTTAACATAGCACAGTTTAATTGATTATTATATGTTGCAGATACCAACAAGGATGTTGGTACTGATTTTTTTTCTATGGCAGACATTTTACTTTATTTAGGCATTATTTTTAAATTATAATCGTCGATTAATTTTTTTGCCCAATACTCTATTTTCGTTTTTTCAAGCGTATTTACTGAAACTCCTGCCTCTTCAAGTAAATCATAATCAGTTTCAGGATAGGTATCAAGGCAAACAATTTTTCTTATACCTATAGTGATTGCCATTTTTGTACATTCTAAACAAGGCACAAATGTGGTATACAAAATTCCTCCCTCGGTTCCTGCCTCGATTCCCAAAATGGCGCAATGCATTATTGCGTTAGCCTCTGCATGATTGCACAAACATCTATCCAGCGCTGCTCCAGATTCTAATTTACCTTCCATTCTTAATTGACAGCGTTTACAGCCACCTTCATAGCAATTTTTCACTCCCGGAGGCGTTCCGTTATACCCTGTGGCAATTTGTCTATGATTTCTAACAATTACTGCACCTACATGACGAGTAATGCAGTTTGAGCGCAATTTGGCAAGCTCTGCCTGCAGCATAAAATATTCATCCCAGCTGGGTCTCTCAAAAGAATCATTCACAACAAAAATGGCGCCTCCTACAATATATGGATATAACCAAAGTTTGACCTGTCAATACAATTTTGTTATAGTTAGCATATGTAATTGATCGCAAATATATCAAAATTATTCATTTTGCAAGACCAATTTTGAATAAAGTATTGAACAAAATGAAGCCAATTAATAATATTAGCTAATTTTTCTACCATTTAGCTAAGTGTTACATATCTATTAGTATGTCATAGGATATGATAATATGAGCAATCAGATACAGCAATTTCATGTTGCTGGTAGTTTTAACATTACTGTAATGATAAGAATCTTGAAGAGCTTGTCTAATAATGGTCCATTAAAAATAACAACTTTGGCAATGCATTCACGTTTGAATTATAGCAGATGTAAAAAATATCTTAATCTAATGAATGCATTAAACTGGATTATTTTTGAAAAAGATGGAAGAAGTCTAAAAATCAGATGTACAATTTCTGGAAAAAGAATAATGGGTCAACTTGCGAATTTCATGCAAAAAGATTAACTTAATATCTATGCATCCATTTTTTTATTCAATTTCAATTAATTATCGCTTCAAATGCTTAATGCTTACGATCACAGACTTACCGTAAGGTCCGCGTTGCTTTAATGGTTATTTGATTTGCAGTAATTGGGCATAATGACGTCGGTAAAATTAAACATTAAATCTATTATTGTATTTTCTCTTTTGATAACAATTTCAATTAGCATGATGCCGGCAGAAGGCGGCGGTGGCCCTCTTGCTACCCTTAAACTTACAAAACTTACAACTGGCGGTGATGGCATCTTTGACTTTACCGTAACTGGACCCATATCCTACAATCCAAGCATTAGCACATCTGCTGGGGGTGGTTTTGATCAGCAAATCATTGTTCCAGGCACTTATTCTATCCAAGAAACTATTCCATCTCACTGGAATCTAACTTCCGCTACATGTAACGATGGTTCTTCATCATTTAGTGTAGATACTGTTTCAGGCATTACAATTAATCCAGATGATAATATTGAATGTACTTTTGAAAATGAACTACTTCCTGAAGGTACGCTCAAAATTACAAAACTTACAACTGGCGGTGATGGTATCTTTGACTTTACCGTAACTGGACC
>JBHIUZ010000041.1:4657-8455 GCA_042138025.1 Nitrosopumilaceae archaeon
TTACAAAACTTACAACTGGCGGTGATGGTATCTTTGACTTTACCGTAACTGGACCCACATCCTACAATCCAAGCATTAGCACATCTGGTGGTATTGGTGATAATGAGCAAATAGTTGCTTCTGGAATTTATTCAGTACAGGAGACCATCCCATCTAACTCGAACTTGGTTACTGCTACATGTAACGATGGTTCTTCATCATTTAGTGTAGATGTTGTTTCAGGAATTGTAATTAATCCTGGCGATGCAATTGAGTGTACATTTGATAATCAAATAATTCCACAAGGAACTCTAAAAATTACAAAACTCACAACTGGAGGAGACGGCTCCTTTGACTTTACCGTGACTGGCCCTACATCATATAGCCCAAGTATTACCACATCTGGAGGGGCTGGATTCGATATAGTAGAACCTACACTAGCAATATCAAGCTTTTTAGATACTGGGGGAGGTGACCAAGTTTTTATTAACTCTGAACCTGTTTTTGAAATTGGGACTAGTGGGGCAATTGGAAACAGCATCTCTTTATCTGGTGAAAAAATAACTCAACTTATTACGTTAGGTACTTGGCAAAGTACCACAGGATCTATTACAGCATATATCTGGTCAGGAATTACACAAAATGCGACATCTGAAGGTAGTGAAACTATTGTAGCGCAGTCCGATACATGGGACTTTAGTACTCAAGGAAATGAATTTCCACCAGAATTCTTTTTTGATCACATGATCTTTAATTTTTCAAATCCAGTATCCCTAAATGGCGATTATGTAATTGGGTACAAATGGTCCAACATTGATGGAGAGGCATTTATTACCGGTTCAAGAGATTCGTTATCTGGGGGTAATTCTGTTTTCAGATCTGATGGATGCACAGTTACAGAAACAGGAACCAGTGATACCTGGAGTTCATGTCATACAGAATTTTTAGATAAAATTAGAAATCTTTCAATGGATATCACTATTGAAGAAACTGCAACTAATGTCGATGTAGGAACTGGCATTCAAACTTCAAATCTAGTAGTACATCACACGTTTGATTTAAGCGAAATTGAAAATGGGATTGGATTAAATGCAGGAACATTTGGTGGTGATGCCAACGCATATTTTCTTAGTGATAATGATTCTGATGGGTATACGGGAGATTGGTACTTGTCAAATTTTGTCGTGAACTCTTCTGGAATTTTAAATGATGCCCATATTAATGGATTTAATTTAACTTTGGGTACAGGCACAGTAGTACAACTTGGAAATTCTCAAAATAGAGGACAGTGGAATTTTCTACACGATGATATTTCAAATGAATACTCTATCTCATTTTGGATAAATGGGGATTTTAATGCCGCATTACCAATTCCAGTAATTAATACATTTACTGATGGTGTTAGCAGTAACGGTTTTGCTTTTGGTTTTGATGGCGGTATCCCTTACATAACAATCTCTCAAGATGCCTTTAGAACAAATTCCGCAATACCTTTTGACAGAGTCTCCTTTTCAGGTCTTTTGCCTCTACCAAACGATGGGAATTTCCATTTAATCACACTAAATGTTGAAAAAAGTAATGTTACGTCCACTGCTCAAGCATGTATAGATCTTTTATGTGACACTGTTGATAGAGGTGATGCATTTACAAAATCTGCTATTGCTGATAGGCCATTAACAATTGGCGAAGATCACGATGAGCGTAGTACCCCCTCACATTTCACTGGTGGTAGATCCTATACAGAATTTCAAATGGACGATCTTTGTATTTGGAATGATGCCAAATTATCATCTATTGAAAGAATCACATTATACAATTCAGGAATCGGCCAATCCTGTGCTACTGTAGTACCAGGTAAAGGTTCAGGAAGCAGCGGTCCCATATCTATTGCTTCAGGAACTTACTCTATACAAGAAACAATTCCATTTAACTGGAATTTGGTTACTGCTACATGTAATGATGGCGCTTCATCATTTAGTATAGATACTGTTTCAGGAATTGTAATTGATTTTGGTGATAATATAGAGTGTACCTTTGAGAATGAATTTTCACCAACTGGTACCGATGTAGACGGTGATGGAATATTCAATGTGGTAGATACATTGCCAAACACATTTTCAAATGATTTTAGTGATGTTTCAATTGGTGGCACAAGCTCTGGAGTCATAGTAACCAGGGGCGATCAAATTCTCACCCTCCCTGAAGAAGCTAACCCCGATGGTGTTAGAATAAAAGCAGATATTTCCGGAGGAATATTATCAGCATCAGTTGATACCTGTGGAGGGCTTTCAACAATAGTATTTACTCCAAATGATGAGGTTGTCGTTACTTGTTCTAGTGTTACAATACAAGTAATCAGCGGTGAAGTGGAGGTAAGCTTTTTTAGCTCAGACGGAACCGTAGGAACTACTTCATTGTCTGCTGGAAACTCTGTTACGTTTAATCAGGATAAATTCAGCTTTGTTACACCATCCACTAATACCCAAACAATAATTATTGATGTTGAAGGAACCCAGATAACAATTAACCCAGGTGATGCCACTACATCTCTACCTGAGGTTGATACGATTACTGTGACCCATGATCCTATACAGGTTGGTACTTTAGTTGAAGCAAGTTCATCCTTCACTGATTTGGGACCTTTAGAAACTCATACTGCAGAATGGAATTGGGGAGACTCGACAACAACTGTAGGAGTTATAACAGAAAATGGATTGACAGGCAATGTCACTGGGTCTCATACATATTCTACCCCTGGAGTATATACTGTTACATTAACAGTCACTGATGATATAGGGGATTCAGGTTCTTCTGTATTCCAATTTGTTGTAATCTATGATCCTGAAGGCGGATTTGTAACAGGAGGCGGATGGATTGATTCTCCAGCCGGCTCTTATATTGCAGAGCCATCCCTAGCTGACAAGGCTACATTTGGATTTGTCTCAAAATACCAAAATGGTGCAAACACTCCAACTGGAAATACGCAGTTTTCATTCAAAGTAGCAGATTTAAAATTCAAATCAACAGTATATGATTGGCTTGTTGTTGCAGGAAGCAATGCCAAGCTAAAAGGAGATGGAACCATTAATGGACAAGGTGATTATGGATTCCAACTATTTGGTTTTGACTCTGATGTTAACACAAACGACTTCAATTTTGATGACAAATTCAGAATAAAAATCTGGGACAAAAATAATGGGGATGCTGTAGTTTATGATAACAACCTTGGACAATCAGATGATGATGAACCTTCAACAATACTTGGAGGCGGCTCAATAATTATTCACTCATGAGCATATCTCTACATTAAAAAACTTGTAATTTTATTTAATCAACATTACAGGACACCCTGCATTAAGGGCTATAGTTGTTGAAACCCTGCCAAGCATCATCTCTTTCATTTCCCCTCTGCCCCTTGTTCCCATTATCACAAGATCAATTTTTTGAGAAGCAATAAGTGAAAGAATGGTTGCACGAATGTCTTTTGATGTCATTATTGTAGAGTTGACTTTTATTTTAAGACCATTTGCTTGGTGTTGTAATTTATTCATACCCTCTCTTAGCTGCACAAGACTATGTTTGCTCATTTCTTTATCCCGACTTGGGACACCGTTAACCCAACTTCTTTGCAAATCATCTTGAGTAATGGCTGCAATCAACAAATTGGCATCAAATATTTTTGCCAGCGTAAGAGCATAACCAAATACTCGAGTTGCATGTTTGGAATTATCAAACGGAACCAAAATATTTTTTATAATCGAGGTATCAACTATCTGGCATTCGTCTAGTGATTTACATATGATTTGTTTCATTTTGATT
>JBHIUZ010000042.1:0-8140 GCA_042138025.1 Nitrosopumilaceae archaeon
AAGTTTGGAGCTGTAGTGACCCGTAGGTCGCCGGTTCGATTCCGGTCGGCCCCACGTTTTTTTTAAAATTTCTCAAGTTTTTTGTTTTAATCGTAATAAATTAAGTGCAGATCCTGCTCGAAACCATTCGATCTGAAAATTATTGTAGGAATGTTTTAGATTAATTTGATCTTTTGTCCCATCTTCATGTAGAATCTCACATTTTAGAGGTTTTCCTGGCTGGAAATCATTCAAACCTATAATGCTTAACTTATCACTCTCAAGTATTTTATCATAATCTTCTGGATTTTCAAATGTCAGTGAAAGTATTCCTTGTTTTTTTAGATTGGTTTCATGAATTCTTGCAAAGCTTCTCGTAATTACTGCAACACATCCAAGATATCTAGGAGTCATTGCCGCGTGTTCTCTACTACTGCCTTCTCCATAATTACTATCTCCAATGATAACCCATTGAATCTGTTTTTCTTTGTACTGCCTTGCAATTTGCGCAAATGTTTCAATCTTATTATTTAGAATGTTTTTTCCACTTCCAACTTTATCATTAAATGCATTTACAGCTCCAAGTAACATGTTATCACTCAAATTATCTAAATGTCCACGATAAGCAAGCCATGCTCCAGCTGGAGATATGTGATCCGTAGTACATTTTCCCTTTGCTTTTACCAAGATTGGTAATTTATGAAAGTCTTTTCCATTCCATTCAGGAAAAGGTTCAAGTTTTTGTAATCTTTTACTATTTTTGTTTATTACTACTTGAATTTCTTCTGGGTTTTTTGAAGGAGGAATGTAAATTCCCTCAGTATTTTTAAAACCACTTGATGGTACTTCTGGAGCTACTTTTGGTGGCTCTAAATGAAATTTAGAACCATCTGAACTTGTAAGTGAGTCAGTCAATGGATTAAAAGATAAATTTCCACCTAAGGCAAGTGCAATAACTAATTCAGGACTTCCAATAAAGTTCATAGTCTCTCTTTTTCCATCGTTTCTTCCAGGAAAATTTCTATTGTAAGAAGTTACAATAGTATTTTTTTCTCCTTTCTTTAGTTCTGGTCTACTCCATTGACCAATGCAGGGTCCACATGCATTAGCAAGGACGGTTGCCCCAATTGATCTTAATGACTCCATCTGACCATCACGCTCAATTGTAGCCCTGATTTGTTCGGAACCAGGAGTGACTAGTAATGGGATTTTTGATTTAATTCCTTTTGCGCTTGCTTGCTTTGCAAGATCAGCTACTCTTGACATATCTTCGTAAGAAGAATTAGTACAGCTTCCAATTAGAGCAACTGAAATGTTATCGATATATTGATTATTTTTTACATCATTAGCAAGATTTGAGATTGGGCGAGCAAGATCAGGTGTATGTGGACCAACAATGTATGGTTCTAACTTGGAGAGATCAATTCTAATTACTTTATCATAAAATTTTTCTGGGTTTTCTTCAATTTCCGGATCAGCTACAAGTAAATCTTTGTTAGCATTTGCAAGATCTGCGATTTTTTCACGATTTGTGGTTCGAAGATAAATCTCCATTCTTTCATCATAAGGAAAAATCGAACAGGTCGCACCAATTTCAGCACCCATATTTGTGATGGTAGCTTTTCCAGTACAGCTAATTGATTTTGTTCCAGGTCCAAAATATTCTATTACAGCGTTTGTGCCTCCAGAAACGGTTAGCTCCCCTGCTACACGTAAAATTACATCTTTGGGTGCTGTCCATCCGTTAATCTCCCCAGTAAGATATACTCCAATTCTTTTTGGATAAAGAAGTTCCCACGGAAGTCCAGCCATAGTTTCTGCTGCATCTAGTCCACCGACCCCAATTGCAATCATACCTAATCCACCTGCATTAGGTGTATGAGAGTCAGTTCCAATCATCAATCCTCCAGGAAATGCATAATTTTCTAAAACAACTTGATGGATTATGCCAGCTCCTGGTTTCCAAAAACCGATTCCATATTTACTTGAAGCTGATTCCAAAAATTTGTACACCTCACTATTTTCATCTAGTGCAGTTTTTGTATCAGTCTCACTACCAAGTTGAGCACGTATTAGATGATCACAGTGAACTGTAGTCGGAAGTGCAGTATTTGTTAATCCAGTTTGCATAAATTGTAATAAAACCATTTGACCTGTAACATCTTGTAAGGCAACTCGGTCAGGTTTAAGATACACATAGTTTGTAGAGTCATCTAGATTTTTCGATTCCATTTCTACTAAATGACCAGCTAGAATTTTTTCAGTTAATGTAAGAGGTCTACCAACAATTTTTCTATAGTTTGAAACATTCTCTATTGTTTTTTTATAGACCTTAGATACTAACTCAGGAGTAGTTTCTATTTCCATACTATATGATATTCTCTTGGGGAATTTAATACTTGCAAAATTTGATAAAAATTCTATTAAATCATTGTTTTATAACGTGAAAGGGCTAACAATTATAAGCAAAATAGCCTATTTACTAATAGTTGTCTAAGGAAATATTTTTTCTCCATCATATTTTCTGGAAAAATGTGAGGTTTTAATAATAAATGGTCAATAAGGGGTTCCCAAGTTTTGGTATGTCGCAAGCGGGTTCATTTGTAGCCGCTTTGAAAAATTATAATTTACCAGACTTTATTCTTGCTCTAGTTGCAAAAGATTGTGGTTCAAATTTACTTGAAAGAGGACGAATTGATGACAGATTACAAAGTATGAATGATTCAGCATTACAAGTATTACACAAGGTCTTTGTAGATTGCGAAGAAGATGATAAAGGAAAATTTGCCCAGTATAGATTTTTTGCATATATTTCAAGTATGTATCATAAATGCGAAATTCTAATTAATGAAACTATTCCTGGGGCATCAGGAAAAAATCACAAAATTCCTGTTGCAGTTAAAAGTAATGGAATGTATATTGCAATTGCGTTCAATAAAGCAACGGGTACTCCAGTTCAAAAGCGAGAACTTGAAAAATTCTATGTTATCGCAGATGACGTTAAAAAAGGAGATCATGGAACCATGTTAACTGATGCAGTTTATGGTGCATCAGTCGGGTTTAAGGGAGATGCTTTAGTAGAACTTGAAAAATTAAGTAAATCTCGAAATAAGGATCCTGAAAATAAATTAGAATTTAAAACAGCTAATTTTGAAAATAGAATTTATTCTGTAACAAAGTGTTAAATTAATTCCATTTAATTCCCTTACTTTTGTAATACTTTATCTTATCTTTTGAATGTCTTGGAAGTACATGCAAAATAGCATTACAGCATGGACATTTTGAACCACTTAGAGAAAAATAAACATCACAAACACTACATCGTTTTTGATTATTTTGATATCGTAAAAAATGTTCACCAATTAAAGAATTAAATTTTGTTTTACAAAGTCCTTTACAAAAAAACATATCTAAAAACAAGCGATTATGATTAAAAGAAAAGGGTGATTGTGCTATAACCGAAAGCTTGATGGATCAATTGTTAAAAAGTAAGGTTTTTCAGAAGTTTTTTCAAAATCTTTTCCATATTGCTCAAAAGGTAAACTATCAAAGAGGTGTTTAGTCCAAACATCATGAACTAATTCAACATATTTTTTGTTACCAGTTTGTCGTAAAAGTTCATGAGATATTTCATGAGAAACTGTAGTACAGTTTTTTTCAGCAAAAAACAAAGTATCATCATCGTTTTTTGGTAATTCCCATAATGACATACCAAAATTTTCGGCATGGTAACCCTCACATGTACAATCTGTCCATAAAGGTCTAAAATGAGTAAGGTAAAAATGATAAATTTCTTCTCCTCTTTCTCTATGATCTTTTAGTAATTGATATGTATCTAATCTATTAAACAAACTATTAGGTTTGGTGATCATGATATCAGATTGCACTTCAAATTCTTTTAAAAAATTATTTAAAATCCATTTCTTAAAAAACTGTGACATTAGTTTAATGTATTCAAATTCTTTATCTCTCTTACCAAGATCATTTTCTTTTATCACGAAAATAAAATGCAATAACATAGTAAGAAAAAGGAGTGGTTATGTTTGACCTTCGATACCCATCAAGGTCAGAGTTGAACGGATCTTTTCAATTTTTCTTATCTTCCAAGTAATAGTTTCTCTAAGTGTTTCAACCGTACTTGATTCAATTTTTGCCAAGATGTCATATGCACCAAAAGTTCCGTGAACCTCTTTAACTCCTTCTAGGTTTTTTAGTTGTTGAATTATTGCTTCTTCAGAACCTAGTTCGCAGTTGATTAAAACATAGGCTGTTGCCATACTTTGATATAAAATTACGATTATATCAATAAACCTATCGGATGGTGGAGTTTATTGAAGGGAAATCTTAATTATTGTATCCCAAATTTGTTTTGGAACAGGCATAACAGATAATCTAGAAATTCTTAAAAGTTCCCAATTTTTGAAACTTTTTTCTTTTTTTAATTCCTCTAAGGTAACGGCTTTTTTTAGTCTCTTTTTGTATTTCACATTTACCACAACATATCGCTCATTTTTTTCCTTTGGGTTAGGATATGGTTCAGAATCAATAGACATTATTCCAACAATTTGTTTTTCAGTTCCAGTATGATAAAAAAAGGCTAAGTCACCTTTTTTCATATTTCTCATATGTTTTAATGCTAAATTGTTATGTACTCCATCCCAGATGGTTTTCTTTTCTTTTTCTAATTTAGAAAAATTGTAACCACGTGGTCCACTAGGTTCTTGCTTTGCCAACCAATAGTTTACCATTAAGTAATTTTGTTAAAAGTGTAATTTTAATTCTTATAATAAATTTTTAAAAAAATTAAAAATGTTCCCCGGTTCTGACTCACACAAACTCATTGGCATTTAGCCTAAACCTCCTTTGGCTCTAAAACCGGGGCGCCCGTTGTTGCATACCTGGGTGAATTAGAAATCATTGTAATCATCACGATCATCATCATCCTAATCCGTCTGTATGCATGCTCTTTTGGGCAAATATAATAGAGCCTAGTCAAATATTAATCCTGATAGTTTTATTTCAAAGCCAACAACTTTAACGTCTTCACGTATACGAAAATTTTTGATTACTTTAGAATCAATTTCTCCTAAAATTCCTACAATTTTATTATTAACCAAAATATTAGCAGTCTTTCCTTCAGAAAAAGTTGGATGAGATGATGTTTTAGTTTCACTATCTATATTAAATTCAATTTTCAGTAAAGATTGAAGAATTGATTTAATTTCAGAAAAATTAGCATCTTTATGTGAACTAAGTCCTGCTAAATGTAAATCCTCTTGAATTGGATTTCCTTTAGTAAATACAGTTCCTGTTTCAAAAATTTTTTGTGGGTATTGTTCATGCACATTTTTTGATAAATTTTCCAAAAGACCTGGCAATATGACATCACGTAATATTGTGTGTTCTAAACTTTTTGATTCTACAACTTGAATGGAATCAAAATTAGTTCTATTAGCAAACTCATTTTGAATTTGGTTACTAACTAAGCTTGAATTAACTACTTCGGTATATCCTAATCCAATCATTATCAAACTTACTGCGTCTAAGGACTTTGTAATATCATTTTTTTCACCTACAGAAATTGATGGAGGTAGTGTTGATTTTAGATTTTCAATTCCATATCCTAATGCTACTTCTTCTACTAAATCCATTGGACCAAAAATATCAAATCTATAGCGAGGAACTACGCATTCTATTTTATTTTTCTTAGCTACTGCGTCAATTCTACTTTTTTTAAGTGAATTTGCAATCATTGTAGTTGATAAATTTAATCCAAGGATGCTGTTTACAAGATCAGAATTTAGAATAATTTTTTTTGGTTTCAGTAAAGGCGTAGAATTGTTAGCTCCAGTTATTTTTATTGAATAAAGTTGGAATCCAGCGGATTGTAAGGTAAAAGCAACTACTGCAAGAGAATCTTCAGCTGCTGTTTTGTCAACGGCAGTAACTTCGATCAAGATATTTGTTGTTGCAGGCGTTATTGTTGTAAGTGCAGAATTAATTATTGGAGGAAATGAGATTGTATTTTCATTAGCATCAAGTATTACTGGAAAAAGAGCTGATTGGTTTAAAATTGAACCATATTGCTTTCCTAAATTAGTATTATCCAAGATTTCAGAAATTGTGGTTTCTTGTGACGAGTCAAGAGGAATGAATTTGTGGTTTTGAGTTACAGTAGTGTATTTTATCGGAAATTCAATTTTATCTAGATCATGTATTCCAATAGATGCTTTTTTTCGTCTTCTACCAATTCCAAAGTGCAAATCTTCTTGAAGAGTAATTAGTTGCCTAATAGTCTCATCATCAAGTTTTCCATTCTTTGCAATTATGGAAGTAATGTATGGACGTACTTTTTTTACAGATGAATCTACTGAAAGATTGTAATTTCCTTTTTTAATAGTGAATTTTGGCATTCCTTTTTTAATTCCAAATAAACCTTGTAATCCTAAAGCAATACCAAAATCAGTAGCATAATCAGGTCTATTTGGACTGTATTCTACACGAAGATATTCATTTGTTTGTTCTTCAATGTCTAATCCTAAAAATGGAATCTTTGAAAGTATTTTATTTTTATTAGATTTTTTTCCAACTAGTTTTTGTAATCGGTTAAGATACAACTGAACTACTGGCATTTAGTAGCGCTCCTTAACCAATTTAGATTATTATTATAAAATTCTCTAACATCATCTATTCCGTATTTTAGCATAGCAATTCGTTCTATTCCACCACCCCATGCTAAAACGGGTTTTGATATTCCTAATGGTTTTGTAACTTCTGGTCGAAAAATACCCATTCCAAAAAGTTCAATCCATTTACCTAATCTATCATTGTAAACCATGGATTGTAGGGAGGGTTCGGTATATGGAAAAAATGTTGGCCAAAATTTAATTTTAGTCAACCCAATTCTTTTGTAAAATTCTTCTTGCAATCCCATTAAATCTCGAAGTGTAACATTTTTTCCAATTACTACACCTTCAACTTGATTAAATTCTGCAAGGTGTTTATAGCTGACTTTTTCATTTCTAAATACACGTCCTAATGAAAAAATTCTTGCTTCATCTGGTTTTGTGTCTGCAAGGTGTTTTATTGTTACACATGTCGTATGAGTCCGTAAAGCCATTTTTTGTGCTTCAGAAATATTCCAACTATATCCCCATCCTAACTTATGAGAACGTGAAACTTTGGTAATTTGTTGAGGTGATGCAAATTTTTCTGCCTTCATGTCTTTTATGTAAAAAGTATCTTGCATCTCTCTTGCAGGATGGTCCTGTGGTGTAAACAATGCATCAAAATTCCAGAAACTTGATTGAGCTAAATTACCTAAAACCTCTGTAAAACCTAAACTGACAAAGATTTCTCGTATTTCATTTATTGTTTCTTTTAATGGATGTATTCTTGCTGGATATGTTTGAGGTACCTTGGCTTCAACATCTATTGCGCCTGTAGATCCATCTAGATCAATATTTTTTGCTTTATCAGATAAAGTAATTGTTTTTAGTTTTGTATGAGTCTCTGAAATAAAATCTGGTCTTTTTTTTAATGACTCTAAGGCATCAATATCTTCAATAGCATTTTGCTGTTTTTCTTCAATTCCAATAAATTCGATAAGTTTTTCTTCTGGGGATTGAGAGGGTTTGCCCTTTACAGTTATTTTGCTAGAATTTTCTCCTTTTTCTATTTGAATCCAATCATTTTTCTTTGCTTTAGCTATTGCTACATTAAAATCAGATTTAATGATGTTTCTGATTTCATCAAAAGTTTTTGGTCCATCAACAATACTATTGACGAGTTTTCGTTCAGGTAAACCATTTTTTTTTGCATCTAATCCATTCTTTCCTAGTTTTATAGTGGTTTTTTCAATTTCTTTTATTTCAGCTAAACCTTTTAGTTTTAACCACTCCATTCCTCTCCTTATTTGATCAATAGATAGTTTGGTGGATTCGACAAGATTTTCTGGAGTAGAACTTTCGCTTTCTTTTAGTGATTTAATAATTTGTTTTTCAATTGGATGAAGAACCTGCGACAATATGACAAAGTTCCAAAAAGACTTTTTAAACCTTAACCTAACTCAAACATGAATGTCTACTGATGACTTTATCGTCACCCCTTGGCATGTTGAAGGAGATATTGATTACGATAAGCTGATTAAACGATTTGGTAC
>JBHIUZ010000043.1:0-1086 GCA_042138025.1 Nitrosopumilaceae archaeon
TAGAACTAGAGGAGATAAAACGTGATGAGGAAAATTGATGAAAATCATAACAGTGGACAAGATCGATAAAATCGCAAGTAAGCTTATTCCAATTCCCTCTAAAACAAACAAGAAAAATATCGAATCAATTCTCTTAGATGTTAAAAAAAATGGAGATAATGCAGTAAAAAAATATGAGAAGCGATTTGGAGGATTGAAAAACGGTTCGTTAAGAGTTTCTAAAAAGGAAATTCAGAGTTCCTACTTGAAAGTTTCCAAAGATCAAATAAATGCAATAATAATGGCAAAAAAAACACTATCAAAAACTGAGAAAGCCATCAAAAAAAGACTCGGAAATTTTGATATTAATACTCAAGGAGTAAAAATTAAGAAATTTTTTCTTCCAATTTCGAGTGTTGGATGTTATGTTCCTGGAGGCTCTGCAAGATATCCTAGCTCATTAGTAATGTCAGTTATACCAGCAAAAATTGCAGGTGTAAAAAGAATTGTTGTTACTACTCCTAGTAATAAGCAAGGTTTAGTTGATCCACTTACCATAGTTGCTGCAGATCTTTGTGGGGTAAAAGAAATTTATAAAATTGGAGGAGCTCAGGCAATAGCTGCACTTTCATTTGGTACAAAGTCTATTCCACCAGTTGATAAAATTGTAGGTCCTGGAAGTTCTTTTGTTAGTATTGCTAAATATCTTATTAGTGAAAGAACTTCTATTGATATGATAGCTGGTCCAACTGAGCTTGGTATCATTGTAGATTCTTCAGCAAAAACTGATTTAGTTGCAGCTGATTTAATTTCTCAAGCTGAGCACAGTAACGATACTTTCTGTTTTGTCTTAACTAAATCAAAAAAATTAGCAAATAATATTAAATTAGCAGTTAAACAAAAAATTAAAAATATAAAAAGAAAAGAAATTGTCCAAAAAAGTTTGGAAAAAAATGGTTTTATAGCAATATGTAAAACCGAAAAGGACATGATTACATTAGCAAATAAACTTGCTCCAGAACACCTTGAAATAATTACAAAAAAACCTAAAGCATTGGCTACTAAAATTACAACTGCAGGATTAGTGCTACTGGGAGAAAACACTCC
>JBHIUZ010000043.1:1186-5287 GCA_042138025.1 Nitrosopumilaceae archaeon
CATTGGCTACTAAAATTACAACTGCAGGATTAGTGCTACTGGGAGAAAACACTCCATCATCTGCAAGTGATTATATGCTTGGTTCAAACCACATACTTCCAACAAATGGATTTGGTAAGGTAAGAGGGTCTTTATCAGTCATGGATTTTATCAAGTTAGGTACAGAGGTAGAATCATCAAAACCTACTCTTCGTAAAATTTCAAAATCCATGAAAGAACTTTGTAATTCAGAAGGATTACCTAATCACTACGAAGCAGTTAGGAGTCGGTTAATATGAATTGGTTTGAAAAAAAAATTAATGAGCTTGCTAAATTACAAGGATATCAAAAACCTGAGCAACAAAAAGACACATTAAAACTTGATTCAAACGAGAACTTTGTAATTCCAAAACAATTTCAAAAAGAACTAATAGAAGCCGCTAAAAAAAATTCTGATGTTAGAGAATACCCATTAGGAAGAATAGAAAAATTAGTTTCTGCATTATCAAAATATCTTAAAATCCCCTCTTCTATGATAGGAGTTGGAAATGGGTCTGATCAAATTTTAGATTTGATACTCTCAAACTTTTGTAACAAAAAAACTCGTATACTCACATCAGATCCAACTTTTGGATTTTTTGAAGAGCGGTGTAAGTTATACTCTATTCCTACGATAAAAATTCCTTTTTCAAAGAATATGACACTTGATTTAGAGAAATTTCTTCAAAAATCTAAAAATGCTGATCTATTGTATCTTGATTCTCCAAATAATCCTACGGGTTTTCAGTTTTCTAAAACAGATTTGGAAAAACTCATAAAAAATTTTGATGGGCCAGTAATTATTGATGAAGCATATACAGAATTTGGAGATTTTTCTGCTCTAAACCTCGTTAAATCTCAAAGAAATCTTATAGTAGTGAGAACTTTTTCTAAAGAATTTGGACTGGCAGGTTTGCGACTTGGATATTTTATTGCAAATAAAACGTTAATTGATGTTTTTACTCGCATCATTCAATATCCCTATCCATTAAACACAATTGCAATTGAAGCAGGAATTTTCGCGTTACAAAAATCAAAATTAGTGTATCAGTCTGCAAACCTAATCAAAAAAGAAAGAAATCGAATTATTGAAAATCTCAGAAAAACAAATGCTTTTGAAGTATTTGATTCAAAAGCAAACTTTGTTTTATTTGATGCAAAAGGTGCTGATATGCGAATCTATACTGCTCTAGTTGAACAAGGAATATCGATTAGAAAACTAGGAAAGATAGGAAAGCACAAAGGATGTTTAAGAGTCACAGTTGGTACTAAAGAAATGAATTCAAAATTTTTACTTGCCATTAGAGATCTTTTACAATGATACTGCAAAAAATTCAAGAAGGAGTGTATGCCCAAAATGGTTTACTAGAAAAAATAAAAGAAATTGATAGCATAATATTTGATTGTGATGGGGTGCTAATTGATATTACAAATTCATATGATCTAACTATTCAAAGAACAACTACATATGTTCTAAAAGAAATTGCTAACATTCAGAAATTTGAACCTGTGACATCAAAAATTATTGATGGATTTAAAGCAACAGGGGGATTTAATGATGAAGTAGATCTTACTTATGCTGCAATAATTTCACTTGCAGCAGCAAATACACTTAACAAAAATGGTAAACAATTCATTTTTGAAGTAATAGATAACGCAGATCAAACTGGAATTAAATCTGTTGAAAAATATTTAGAAGGTTTGAAGGTAGATTTATCCGAACTTAGGAAAAAACTAGATTATCCAGGCAGACATGAGGAAAATTTACTATATTCAATATTTGATCAATTATTTTATGGACCAGAACTGTATAAGAAATTATTTAATAAAAATTCAACTTTTACTGATAAAGGATTAATTGAAAACGATATTGTGTTAATTAAAAAAGAATTACTTGATAAATTGAAAAAAAAATTTGGTAATAAAATCGCAATTGTTTCAGGAAGAGGAATAGAATCTATTAGATACTCGCTTAAAGAATTATTAGATGAATTCAATGTGGACAAATCTATTTTTCTTGAGGATGAATCTCGTGAACTAGCAAAACCAAATCCTAAATCTATCATTAAAACATTTCAAGGAATTGATGCTACAAACTGTCTATATGTCGGTGATTCTATGGAGGATTTGATTATGGCAAAAAAAGCAACTGAGATGGGAAATAAAATAACTTTCTGTGGGATTATAGGTACAAGTAATTTTCCGGATGAAAAAAGTAAACTTTTTGAAGAACAAAAAGCCCCATTAATTTTAAATTCTATTGATCTACTTCCGAAGGTATTAAATCTAGTTTAGGAGATTTTACAAGCTGGGATTTTGATGAAGTCAAGAACAAGTAAAATTAAACGAACTACAAAGGAAACTGACGTTACAGTCAGCGTTAATCTTGATGGACAAGGAAAAATTTCTGTATCGACTGGAATTAACTTTCTTGATCATTTGATAACTGCTTTTGGTAAACACTCTATGCTTGATTTACAGGTAAAATCAAAATCAATTGATAAAATTGAACACCACTTAATTGAAGACACTGCAATAACAATTGGTTCTACTATCGATAAAGCACTTGGAAATCGTTCTGGAATTACCCGTTTTAGTTATGCATCAGTTCCAATGGACGAATCTTTAGCAGAAGCATCAATCGATCTTGTTAAGCGACCTTTTTCAAAAATATCATTGTCTTTGAAGAGAAATAAAATTGAAGGTATGTCAAAAGAAGACATTGAACATTTTGTGCAATCCCTAGTACAGAATCTTAATAGCTGTATTCACTTGACAGTAAAATATGGTGATAATGATCACCACAAAATTGAAGCTGCATTAAAATCACTAGCTGTAGCCTTTCGAATTGCTTCATCAAATGATAAAAAACAAAAAGGAATTCCAAGTACTAAAGGCGCAATGTAATGGTAAAGGTTGCTATCTTTGATTATGGAGCAGGTAATATTTTTAGTTTAAAAAACTCACTTGAAAAAAATAATGCTCAAGTTGATATAATTACTAGCTTTGATAACGAAAATTCTTATTCTGGGCTATTACTTCCAGGTGTAGGAAATTTTGATCCTGCTATCAAAAGCATTCGCGATTATTCAAAAATAAAATTTACTGATTTTGTAGGAAACACCACTCCAGTTTTGGGAATTTGCCTTGGGATGGAAATGTTTTTTGATAAAAGTGAGGAAGGAAAAGAAAAAGGATTAGGAGTAATTGATGGTGAAGTGATTTTACTTCCCAACGAAATGAAAATACCCCACATGGGTTGGAATGACATTCAAGTCAAGAGACCAAGTAAAATTCTTGAAGGTGTTTCTGATGGTGCATGGGTGTATTTCGTTCATTCATATCGAGTAAAACCAAAAAACGAAGAAACAGTTGTTGCTGATTCTGATTATGGAATTAAGGTTCCTGCAGTAGTAGAATACAAGAATTTTTTTGGTACACAATTTCATCCTGAAAAATCCGGAGACATTGGCTCAATTATGATAAAAAATTTTTTGAGAGAGTGTAAAAAATGAAAATTATTCCCGCAATTGATCTTATGGACGGTCAGGTAGTGCGACTTTACAAAGGTGATCCCAAAAAAAAGACACTCTATAGCAAAAATCCTTTAGAAATTGCAAAAAAATGGGAAGAAGAAGGTGCAGACATGATTCACTTAGTTGATCTTGATGCAACATTGGAGAGAGGAAATAATATTGAAATTATTAAAAATATCGTCAATCAGATATCTATTCCTGTGCAAGTTGCAGGAGGATTACGAGATGAATCAATTATTTCTAAAGTTCTAAATTATTCATCAAGAGTGGTAATTGGTACTTTGGCATTTCAAAATAAAAAAATTTTACAAAACCTACTTCAAAGTTTTGGCAAAGAGAGAATTGTAATCTCTGTTGATCACCTAGATGGAAAAATAATGATCGAAGGATGGCAAAAGTCTACAGGAAGAAACTTGATTGAAGGTATAAACGAATTTGTTGATATGGGTTTTTCAGAATTTTTACTAACCAATGTGAGTAAAGATGGAACATTACAAGGACCTGACTTGGAATTTTTAGAAAAAGCCTGTAAAATTGATAATGTAAA
>JBHIUZ010000043.1:5387-7837 GCA_042138025.1 Nitrosopumilaceae archaeon
TACAAGGACCTGACTTGGAATTTTTAGAAAAAGCCTGTAAAATTGATAATGTAAATATTATTTCAAGTGGAGGGATTTCAAATTTAGATGATGTTATTAAAGTTAAAGAAAAAAATGCTTTTGGAGTAATTCTAGGAAAAGCTCTTTATGAAAAATTAGTTACTATACAAGAGGCTAAAAAAATAAATTGACACTTACAAAAAGAGTGATACCATGTCTTGATGTTGCAAATGGTAGAGTAGTTAAAGGACTACATTTTTCATCAATAAAGGATGCAGGTGATCCTGTTCAACTAGCCGAAAAATATAGTAAAGAAGGAGCAGATGAATTAATTTTTCTTGATATTACAGCTTCACAAGAAAAACGTGAAACTATCAAAACATTGGTTTCAAAAATTGCTACTGTAATTAATATTCCATTTACTGTTGGTGGTGGCGTTAAAACACTTCAAAATGCAAGAGATATTTTACTTAATGGGGCAGATAAAGTTGCAATCAATACAGGAGCTGTAAAAAATCCTGAAGTAATTACAGAACTAATGGAGCTTTTTGGAAAGCAATGTGTAGTCATTGCTATTGATGCAAAAAGAAATTATAATATTGATGATGGTAAAAACTTCTATTCTGAGGATAATCAACAGTTTTGGTATGAGGTTTTTATCTATGGAGGAAAAAAAGGAACTGGAATTGATGCAATTGAATGGGCAAAAAAAATTGAAAAACTGGGAGCTGGCGAAATTTTACTTACTAGTATTGATAAGGATGGAACAAAGGATGGATATGATATTCTTTTGACCAAAGAAATTGTAAATTCCGTACATATTCCAGTTATTGCATCAGGTGGATGTGGAACACCAGATCATATGATAGAAGTTTTTAAAAAATCAAATGCTGATGCAGCTCTAGCTGCATCCATATTTCATTATGAGAATCATTCAGTTGATAGAGTCAAGGAATTTTTAAAAGAAAGAGGTATTGCTGTAAGATTATAAATATAATGATGCATTAGGAATTAAGATGGAAAAAATTATTGAAAATATTGATTTTAAAAAAGGAAATGGACTAGTTCCAGTTATTGTACAAGATATTAACACTAAAGATGTATTAACACTTGCTTATACTAATAAAGAATCACTTGAGCTAACACAAAAAACTGGAAACTCTTGGTTTTGGAGTAGATCACGAAATAAATTATGGATGAAAGGTGAGGAGTCAGGCAATGTACAAAAAGTAAAAGATATTTTAGTTGACTGTGATTCTGATGCAATTATTTATTTGGTAGAGCCTTCTGGCCCTGCTTGTCATACCGGTGAGAAAGTTTGCTTTCACAACAATTTAAAAAAATAATTTATCTAACAAGCCTTTTGTAAGCGAACATTAGGTCCATTTAGATGTTCATTAGTTATTTCAAAGACTAAAGGTGGATATGCATTATTATCAAACAGTACTCTCCATCTACCTACAAGCTCTTCTTGCTCACATATTTCACGGGTTTTAGAAGTATCTGGTCTAAAATACGAATTAAAACTATCTTCCTTTTCTCCATCATACTGTAAAGTTTTGAATAATCTGCCATCTGGCATAAAAATTCGAATATTGCCTTTATCATCTGGCTTTAGTCCAGAAACTATCATGAAAATATTTTCATAAACTTTATGACTATATTTTGTAATTGTTAATGGACCAGATGTTATCGCATCAGGATGTCCTAGTCCGGGATTATTTTCTACAATTGGGGGAGTTTCAACAGGAGAGAAATTAAAAATTTGATCATCAGCATACATAATTCCAACCGAAATTACCAGGCCTATCGCTGCAATGCCAATAATCACTGCTAAAAAGATTTTTTTCAATAAGATTTTCCTTGAGTGGTTCTATTTTTTAAAATTACTATATATTGTAAAGTTTTTCAAAAATCCGTTAAATTTTTGGATAATTTATCGCTTTTTCTAGTATTGATAATTATTCTCATTAATAATCACTTAATTTTTATAAACTAAAAGTTAAGTATTACTTAACTTGATATTAGTGGATCTTATCAACAATACGAAGGAGTAGAATTATCATGACAAATGTATCACTACAGTGTAGAGAATGTAAAAAAGAATATGATTCTACTTTCAAGTATATTTGTGATGACTGTTTTGGGCCACTTGATGTAAAATATGATTTTTCCTCTATTTCAAAAGACGCATTTGTAAATCGTGAACATACATACTGGCGTTATTTTGAGCTATTGCCAATCCAAAACAAATCAAATATTGTTAGCATAGAAGCTGGAATGACTCCTCTCATTCATGCAAAAAAGCTTGGGGAAGTACTTGGCCTTAACAATTTGTACATAAAAAATGACTCTGTTAATCCTACTTTTTCATTTAAAGATAGACCTGCAGGTGTTGCAGTGTCAAAGGCAAAAGAATTTAGTTTATCAGCTGTTGGTTGTGCATCTAC
>JBHIUZ010000044.1:0-2519 GCA_042138025.1 Nitrosopumilaceae archaeon
TTTTTCTTTCAGTTGTTGATCAGTAGATTTACTTTCTTCTGATTTACTTGGCATGGAAACTTTTCCGCCTGTCTCAGAACATAATCTATCTCCACAGACTTTGCCCTTAGTAGCAGACCCATATTGTTTTGCTGGGGTACCGGCACTTTTTGTAGCTGCATCTGCTTCACTGATGTAATCAGTGGTTAACGCAACTGTCAAAAGTGGAAGTATCGCAAGAAGTCCTAGATATTTTAGGTTTGAATTCATTGATTGCTTCTTTCTATAATATATTAAAAGCATTTTTCCAGATCTCTAAAAACCTATTTTTTCAAAAATTAATTATTCTTTAGAGTTTTGGGATGAATTTAGTTTATCATGTATTTGGGCAAGTATCAATTCAGCCTTTTCCTTATTCTCAAAAGATTCAGTGGTTTTATCCATAATGGTATCGATCTCATAGCTTTTGTCAACTAAAATTTTTGCAACGTGATCATCTAATGTCCCATTCCCAATTAAGTAATAAGCAAATACTGTATTTTTTTGTCCAATCCTATGTAATCGATCCTCTGCTTGTCTATGAATGGCAGGACTCCAGTCTAATTCTGCAAATATAACATATTTTGCCCTGGTAAGATTAATCCCAACATTTCCAGCTCTTAATCCTGCAATCATTAGTTTTGTTTTACCTTCTTGGAATCTGTCTATTTGGAATTGCCTAGTATTATCTGATTGACCGCCAATAATTGAGGATGGATTGTATTCACTTAAACTGTCATGCAATAAATCATGAATAGCCCTATGATGACAAAAAACCACAACATTTTCATCGATTTCCATGATATTTTTTACAAAATTTATCACATGAGGTAATTTTGCAATTCCAGCTGCCTGTCGTTCACTTTGAATAGCTCTTTGATAAGATGAAGATTTATCAAAAGCAGTTTCAGCCACTTTTTGTTCTTCTTCTAATTTTTTCCATATTTTATTTAATTCCTTATTATAATAATTAGAATCAGCGTCTATGAATTCCTTGTAACGTACTTTATCTTTTAGTTCTTTTAATACATCTGATTTTTTTCGTCTAAGCATCACGTGTGTACATAATTCTTCACGTAAGGACTCTCGTTTATTTTCAAGGACAATTGCTTTTCCTTTATCATTAACATAACAAAAATATTCACAGAATTCTTTGAAATTTCCTAACAATCCAGGTCTTAAAATATCCACTATAGGCCAAATTTCAGAACCATGATTATAGATTGGAGTGCCTGAAAGTCCAATCCTATATTTTACAGATGGTAATGCTGTTAATTTTTTTACTGCAGCATATTTTTTGGTTGTTTTTGAGCGGAGGTTCTGAACCTCATCACAAATAATTGAACGGATATTAAGTTTAGATAAATCATTAAAACGTTTTTCTAACAATTCGTAATTAATTATGTAAAAATCATATTTACCAATATCTTGAGCTTTGCCTTTTCTGATTAAAGTTGAAGAAGGAATTTCATTTTCTAATAATCTTCCATTTCGACTCTTTTTCATAATAAATTTGCCAATTTCTCGTTGCCAGTTTCTTAAGGTAACTAGAGGAGCAATTACAAGAACTGGAGAAGATTGTTTTTCGGTTGAAAGATATGCTAATGTTTGCACTGTTTTACCCAATCCCATCTCATCCGCTAATAATGCATTTCCAGATGATTTTATAAGAAAATCAAGTCCTTCTTTTTGAAAATTAAGAAGCTTTCCTTTAAACTGTTTACTAGGATTAATTTTATTTAGTTTTTCAATTTTTTTTGGTTTAATTCTTTTTGATATTGATTTTAAAATTTTTCTGCGCCATACAGATTTTGAAAGTATTTCCATCGGATATCGTTCAAGTATCCATTGAATTTGTTGGACATTTTGAGAGTTATCTGGAATTATTGCTTCGTTAGGTCCCTCCCCATACCACGATTCAGAAATTAAACGAGAAACCATAGTGACTGCCCTAGATCCAGTAACTTTCCAGCTCCATGTACGAGAGTATTTATCAAGAACATACTCTAAGGTTCCAAAATTTTTTGCATTATCCAGATGTACTGGTTCGTTTAATACTTTCAAATCAGCCCCTTAGCTTGTTTTAGGTACATTTAAGCGGTTCTAGTCAATTTATGAACACATGTTTCATGTGAATTTATGATTGAATTTTTGGATTTTTTGTTATTTGTTGAACAAAAAAGGAACTTTTTAGTCATAAATCTTAATAATTTATTATAGATGATAAAAAATATTAAAAAAGTGAAAAATGGAATCTTTTCTTCTTGATGATGTTAATGAGCTACTAAAATTAAAAAAAGGGGATAATTCTCGTTTAATCCGTATTAAAGAAGCTTGCGAGTCTAATGCAATAGTTTCGCTTTCTGATAGAAAATATGTCGAAAGACTATCTTCTCAATATGTTCATGTTCCAGAACCAAAAAAACCAAAAAATCATGACAAACCCAAATTTGTTCCAATAGAGGAATTTGACACTTCGGACAAAAAAAATAAAAATTTGG
>JBHIUZ010000044.1:2619-7812 GCA_042138025.1 Nitrosopumilaceae archaeon
ATTCCCTGTCAGATTTTTCTTTGGAAACCGACAAATCATCATATTCTACATCAGATATAATTTCAATTTCTGGAAAAATGTCAGCATCATCTAAAGGCAGTATAAGATTATTCATAGAAAACGAAAATAATCAATTAATCTGGGAGGAAAATTTGAATTTGAAAAATAATGGCGATTTTTCGACTTTACTAATAGCAGGCGGTCAAGGATGGGAAAAAAGTGGAAAATATTTTCTTAATGTAGAATATAATGAATTTTCAAATAGTATTTCATTTGATTTTACAGCAAAATAACTGATAAATTTTATTAATTAATTTCAATTATATTTTCTTCAATTAAATATTTTAAAGCAGCCAGTAGTTCTTTTTCGGAAATTTCATCGTAAGAATATAAAACAAAGATGTTTTTTACCCAATCTGGAATTTTTTTAATATTAATTAGTTCAGATTCAGATTCTTTGGAGTCAGATATTATATTTTCATCATTTTCAACTGATATATCTTCATAGACTAATTGTTCTGGAACTTTTTGAGGGATTACAATACTAGGTTTAATTATCGAAAATGTTGCATTACCAACAGCGTTTCCTTTTTCGGTAAATACTAAGAGATCATAATTACCTTGCAGTAAACCAGTATGGCTTAGTTCGTCTTCTGTGATGAGATGTGCCACATCTGCGCCTGCTTTACCATTTGACTTTTGACGAATTATAATATTTTCTTCAGAAATAATTATTCCAGAATCAGATTGAGTTACACGTAAAAAATAATAACCATCACTTGGATCAAAATTTGTTATATCAACATATGCTCGAAGTAATGTGTTTGACGAGTCTAAATTTATTACAGAATCACCTACGATTGAAACATCAATGAGCGTTTCTTCATCCCAGTTGTTATTAGATTGGGCAAAAGTGATACTAGGAATTAAAAATGCTAGCATAAAAGAAAAAAGAAATAAAAGTCTTATTTCATTTGACAATATTTAAAATTCTTCGAAGAAGTAAATAAAATCCTGTTTGATTAATTTTTACAACCATTTGAAATTCCCCTTGGATTGGAATTTAATCTAAATTAGATGGGCAGAACACACAGCTGCACGCCCATAAGGTATGTGTCGATACAATGCGTTCGTGCCCAATTAATCGATACGGGTTAACTTTTTAGTTTCACGTATGTCCGATTTAGACATATAACAAGCACTGAGAATTTAATAAAATTTAGAATTATGTTAACTAAAAATATCTAGCATCATTTCATCAATTTGCTCAATCTGTCCTTCAACAATTTTGTATGCAGATTCTAAATCTTCTTCTTTAACTAAGGATACTTCTAGAGCACATGTAGGACAGTAAAGTATTCCTTTCCAACTGACAACCACACGTCCTTGTAGATGATCATTACATGATATGCATTTGGAATTAAAAGGATAAAAGTAAACAAATGTACTTTCACTTATTTTCAAAGTAAAACGCACCCTTTTCCAATTTCCTTCATTAAAAATTTCTTTACTCTATTTTTTTATAAGATAGAATTTGTCCGATTAGATCAAACAGTGCTATACAAGTAAATTAATGGTTTTAGTGTTTTTCTAATTTTTTATGTGGTTGGGTATTTGCATCATGACAATCGCAATCACAAAGATGGGTTTCATGATTTGGACAATCAATACAATCATAATGTTTATGGGTTTCACAACTAGCACATTTCATATCATTCTTCAAGAATCGTTACTTGAATACTTTTTTATTTTTATGGGTGAATTTTACTTTTTTTTATAATTTTTACTTAATTCTAGATAATAGGAGGCCAATTATTTTGAAACTGGTACTATTTCAAAAATCATGATAAGGAGTATTTTTTTATTATTAGAATTTTGAAAAAATATTTGCTAGGGGGGTTTTTTTGTTTGAAATAATAACTAAAGAGATTATCGCTACAACCAAAATCAAAACTGCTATTGAACCAAATTCTGGAATTGCATGAGTTCCAATAATTTCTATAGTGCTAGTATCCCGTGGGATAGGTATCGATAATGTTCGGTAATTAGGTAATTTACTTTCTAGTTCTTCAAATTTAACGGTTTTTCCATTAACTAGAACGTTAAATGGATTATTATCACCTTTTGGAGTTTTGGAATCTAATAATGTTTTTGAAATATCCAAATTAATTGTTTGAATATCAAGTGATCTAATATCAAATTTTAAAGATTTAGATTTTGTATTAAGCGTACCAGTAGCAATAGATTTGATTTCACCCGATAGAGTATAAGGTATGCAGTAACGTCCTCCATTATCCCCCATAATGGTAATCTCTTTTGATTTACATTCTTCTTTACTTCCTATACCCGTTGAAATAACTTCTACATTTGTTTTAAAAACTGTAGATTGAGGACCTGCTTGGGCTTTGATAATATAGAATCCATCCTTTTTCCAAAGTGGGCCACCTGAGTTAAATTTCACCTGAAAATTAGAATTTGGAGCCACCATCATTTGTTCCACAGTCACTAAATTCCCAATAGGATCGGTTACAGTAATTACGATAGGTACATCGGGACTATTTAATTTGGAAATTCCATTAATGGTAATGATTGATTTATGATCAAAAGTATAGTCAAAATTTTCTGCCCATAAAATTATTGGTAATGAAAGCGATTTATGGAGTTCCAATGATTTTGTATCAGCAATCGTAATGCATGCAGTGCATGATAAATCCTGAATAGTTTGTGCATACAAATTATCAAATGTTATTGTTAGCAAAAATACAAGCGAAATTGAAAAAATGAGAAATTTCCATCTAAAAATATTCATACTTAAACCGATATTTACTGCTATATATTATTAATAGATAAATTATCCTTTACAAGAGATCTAGAAATTCAATTATAATTATGTTCTAAATATCTCTCAAAATTCAGAGGTAGTGAATATTGCCAAGAGTAATCAAATAGTTTTTTCATTGAATTAATTAGAGAACTTGTATCAGTCCAGAATGCAAATGCATTTTTTGAAGGTTGATCTGCATTTCTTAAAAATATTAAAACTTCATTTGAGTCTTTTACAATAAAACATTGGTTATCTCCTTCATTTTGAGGCATTAGTCTTATTTTTGAGCTATCAATTGATTGAATATAACGGGGTATTTTTTGGGTAGACGAAATTACTAATTTAACATCAACATGAGATGTTGCTAACATATCAAGAAAATCCGAATAGTAAAATCGTGAAAGATCTTTTTCTGTACAGACTATTTGAATTCCATCTTTTGCATCTTTAATCATTTCTTTCATTTTATTACTGATTCGAGGGATTCCTTGTAACATTTGGAATTTTTCTAATTTAGAATGATTTGATTTTGAGTCAAACATAGGAACATTATTCCAAAGTTTTGTAACTTCGATTTCTTTCTTAGATAATTTATTTACATTTTCTTGAGCATCGTTAATCATAATTAAAATTGCTTTATTCATTGGCAATGCAGAATATTTTGTGGGATGATGAAACTCTGATGAAATAATTCCAAGATTCAATAGATCATTTAAAACGTTATAAGTTTCTGTTCTTGGCAATTTTAATGCTTTACAAACTTCGGGAGAAGTTTTTGAACCATATTTCCCTAAATATATGAAAACTTTTGCCTGATTTTTAGTTAGGCCGAATCTCATTAGCTCATCACAGATTTTTTCAAGTTCAATTTTATAATCATGTAAATGAGATTCGGGCTCAGAATCAAAAACTGTAGTCATTAATGCATCTGTAGATTTCATAATTATTCTACTTTAGGATGACATATAGTCAATATGGAAAAATTTTCAAATTTTTTGTTCCATAATGGTATGTCTAATTGAATCTAGAATCTGTAATCTATTCCTCTAAATTAGGATCAGATGCCTTGTAGTATCCCCGAAGATTTTTTGGCAATCTAATAGAAAAAATTGTTGGAGGGCTAGAGACATCGATGGTTCCTCCATGCTGCTCAACAATATTTTTACAAATTGATAATCCAAGTCCTGTACCTGTATCTTTTGTAGTGTATAATGGATCAAAGATTTTTGACATAACAGAGCTTGACATACCGGGTCCAGTGTCTTCAAACTTTATCAATGCATCATCATCATCTTCAATTACTTTGATTTTTATTTCACCATTGCCCTCCATAGCTTGAGAGGCATTTGTAATAATATTTGAAAAAACTGCTTCTAGTTTTCTTGCATCACAATTTACAATAATTTTTTGAGAATTTAGTTTTATCTTTACTGTTTTTGGAAGGTCAAGTCCATCAATAGTAGACTTTAGAATTTCCTCTACAGATTGTCTTTTCAAATGAAGCTCGGACTGCCTTACAAAATCTAAAACATCTTCAATTTGATATGATATTTTTTTCATTGCTTTCTCTATACGTTCAAATTTTTGAGCAGTTTTTTCATCCATTTTTTTATTATTAATTTTCAAGAGTTCAACTGTACTTTTAATTACACTTAATGGATTTCGTAAATCATGAACGAGTCTTGAAGATAGTTGACCGACGCTGGCCATTTTTTCTGTTCGAAGAAGATCACGAGTTTTTTCTTCAACCAATAATGATAGCTTGTTGCGTTGGAGTTCAAGGTTTTTTTCTCTTTCTACAACGCTTGCAAAATCTTTTTTCAGTTTTTTTGCCAATTGGTTATAATGGGCTTTTTGGGTTTCTAATTCTAAATTCATTCGTTCTAAATATTGATTTTTTTCATTTAGACTGTTGGTAATTTCTTGTAAAAATTCAACCTTACCTTTTAGCTCTCTATTTGCGCGAGCAGATTCTTGGATTTTCTGATTTGACAGTGTGGCTAGATCCATTAATTGAAGTTCTTTTTCTGTCAGAACTTGTTTTGTTAATTCAAGTTCCTTGTAAGTTTTTACAGTCATTTCAGATAAATCTTGTAATAATTTGGAGTTATGATCTGTATCTGAGCTCTGCAAATGAATCTAAAAACAATGCTAAAAAATTTCCTATTATCTTATGTGTGTAAATTACGAACACACATTAATTTTCCTTCAATCAATTACCTTCAAAACGTTATTTACGTAAATTCCATTTTGGAACCATAAAATAATGCCAAATTCCGCTCTCGATATATCAAAATCAGTAGTAGGTATTCCATGTTTGAAACAAGGGTGAACTTGGGCAATGGGATTATCAAAAACCTCTCATCTAT
>JBHIUZ010000045.1:0-7798 GCA_042138025.1 Nitrosopumilaceae archaeon
CCAAAAGTGAATTTTCCTAGATATCCAGTTTACAAATGCCTTTTTAACATATTAGCAAACCTAAAGAAATTATCTATTTTTAGCAAAAGAGCCTTGATGATCACTCATACAGCATGAACATTGCTTTTTATAACATTCATCTACTTTTTCATGCCCACACGAACCACAGTGACAAAAAGGGTCATTTCTCATATCTACCGAATCATACTGCAATAATTAAATCATAGCAGGAAACTCGGTTTTAAATTGAAAATTTTTCTAAAGACATTAATTTCAAAACACCTTTAATTTCCTCAATTTTTCTCCTCTTTGATGTGATTAATTGATAGTAATTTTTTGCGGGCTCCCTGGTGTTGGTAAAACTACTGTAGCAGAAAAGTTGGCTCCACTAATTGATGCTGTCATATTATCTTCAGATAAAATAAGAAAAGAGCTCATTCCACAACCAACCTATGAAAGATATGAAAGAGAGTTAATCTATCATGTAATGATGCTGCTTGCAAAATATTTACACAGGGCAGGAAAAAATTGTATTTTAGATGCTACCTTTAACAAAGAAGAATTTCGAAACCAAGTAAAGAAAAAAACTCACTGTAATAATGATCAATTTTTCATAGTCGAGTGTTTCTGTCCTGATGATATAGCAATTTCTAGAATCAAACATCGAAAAGGAGGATATTCAGATGCTAATGTTACAACATATCTAAGAATGAAAAAAATTTATGAGCCTGTTAAATCAGAGCATTTGAGAATTGACACATTAAAAGATGCAAATATCAATGCAAAAATCATCGAAAAAAAAATAAAAAAAGATCTTAGTTCTAAATACCCTAGTTAGTCTCTTAAAACCCCAAGATATAGCAAACCATACATGTCACAGTTAGAAAATAAAAGTAGTCTGGCACCAGATTTTCAGATTTGCAAGATTCTAAATGGTTTATGGCAGATAGCTGGAGGACATGGACAAATTGATAAAAAAGCTGCAGTAACAGAAATGCTCGAGTATCACAAAGCAGGTTTTACGACATGGGATATGGCAGATATTTATGGTCCAGCTGAAGAATTTTTAGGTGAATTTAGAAAATTACTTCAACCTGAAGAATTAGCAAATAGTCAAGCGCTAACAAAATTTGTTCCAAATCCAGGGCCAATGACGAAATCAATTGTAGAATACTACATAGAACAATCAATTAAAAAAATGAATGTATCATCAATTGATCTTTTACAATTTCATTGGTGGGATTATAATGATTCAGGTTATCTTGATGCATTAATACATCTAACAAGGCTACAGGAAAAAGGAATGATAAAGCATCTAGGTCTGACTAATTTTGATACTAAGAGATTAGAAATAATGATAGATAAAGGATTCAAGCTTGTATCAAACCAAGTGCAGTATTCTATACTAGATCAGAGACCACAAGTCAAGTTGGTACCATTTTGCAAAAAACATGACATCAAATTACTCACCTATGGAACCTTGCTTGGAGGATTTTTTTCAAAAAAATATCTAGGGGCTCAAGAACCAACAAGAGCAGATCTTGATACATTTAGCTTACAAAAATACAAAAACATGATTGATTCTTGGGGAGGATGGAATCTATTTCAGGAATTACTTTTGGTGCTTGACCAAATTGCAACAAAACACAATGTAGGCATTGCAAATGTTGCAATACGATTCATTTTAGACAAGCCTTGTGTTGCAGGGACAATAATTGGAGTTAGATTAGGAATATCACAGCATATCTATGAAAACCAAAAAACATTTGGTTTAAAACTTGATACTAAAGATTATGCAGATATTTCAAAGGTAACATCAAAGGCAAATAATTTGTTTGA
The DNA here is from genome assembly GCA_042138025.1 of Nitrosopumilaceae archaeon. Classification (GTDB taxonomy): domain Archaea; phylum Thermoproteota; class Nitrososphaeria; order Nitrososphaerales; family Nitrosopumilaceae; genus CSP1-1. The sequence goes on from JBHIUZ010000045.1 coordinate 1,840, forward strand.
TGTGATTGGAGATTGTGGAGATGAATATAGGTAATTAAATTATTTTGTTTGAATAATTTTTTAAAAATAGTTAGCACTAGTATTTTTTTCTAACTCTGTTTAAAAAGAGAAAAAATTCACTCATGGTATGCATGAGTTTAAGAAAGTTTGTAGGAATTGTGATAAAGAGTTTAAGACTTCAATTCAAAGTGATTATTGTTCGTTTGAGTGCGCTTATTATCCTAAAACCAATTCAATTTAATTCTTTTAATCTCGTTTAATCTCGTTTATTCTCTTTTCTTTTTAAAAAAAATCTGCAAGATGCACAGCACAGATGTTTTGTTTAAGATTAATTGATTACCATTTAATGAATAGCAAACTCGCATTAACTGCAATCGTAATGTTTGCAGTAGTAATGGGAATAGCATCAATGACTCCAGCAGCAATGGCAGCTAAAAATAAAGTAGATCTCTGCCATTACTCTGCAGAAGAGGAAGTACTTGATGAATTTGGAAATCCTACTGGAGAAGTCATTCCAGAGCATTGGAAGATTATCAACATTAGCCAAAATGGTAATGCTGTAAATGCACATGAAAGCAACCATGCTCAAGTTACTGAAGTAGATGGAGAAGTAACAGTAACTCCAGACTTTCAAATCACTAATGCAGATGATCCAGAAGCTGAACAAGCAAATCTTGACGCCTGTAATGCACTAATAGAGGCATTCCCACCACCAATAGAAGAAGAAGCTGAAGTATAATCAAACTTCTACTCTTTTCCTTTTTTTTCAAACTTAGGAAAATTCTTAATTCGTACCTTAACTAAGATATTTCATGAAGTGTCAAGATAAAGGATTTGATTCAGATTATTATAGAAAAAAACACGAAAAAAAGAGGCAAAAAAGACAATCAGTAGATGAAGATTTAGAAGGAGAAAAGCTTCATGATCTGTATAGACATTCTACAAAACTAATAAAATAAAAAAAGAAAGTTATTCTGGAAACACTATTTCAGAAGTCTAATGGGGAGCTTAAGCGCAAGCAAATGATTTTAGATCTTCTTGAATACAGTCTTCGCAGAATAACCAGCTTAGTCCTTGTAGGTCTTCCCAAGAAATACCTGATTTCTCAAAAGAAGGATCATTTCTACAAGTAGGACATTGTAAATTTTGTTGTACCATGTTTTGTGTAAACAAAATTAGAATAAAAGGCCCTCGTAGAACTTATCAATTATTCTTTTTTCAGATCACAACTAGATCTTTTGTAAACTTGTGTAACAAAATATGTTTGTCACCAACAATTATAGAGTCTTCAATTCTTACACCAAACTTTTTTGGAATGTAGATACCAGGTTCTACGGTAATTGCCATGTTTTTTTCAAGTTTTGTAGTACTTTTTGTACTAATGTTTGGCATCTCATGAACCTCCAGTCCTATTCCATGACCTGTTGAATGAATAAAGTACTTACCATAGTTCTTCTTTGTGATATAATTTCTGCATGCATCATCTACAGATTTACAAGTTGCCCCAGGTTTTGCTGCCTTTAATCCTAATTTCTGTGACTCTTTAACTATCTCATATACTGATTTTGCCTCAGAGGACACAGAACCAAGTCCAAAGGTTCTAGTTGAATCACTCACATATCCCTTGTATCGTAGAGTCAGATCAACAACAATTAGATCTCCGTTTGCAAATTTCCTATTGGTAACTTGGGCATGAGGCAATGCTCCATTTGGGCCACCTGCTATGATTAATGGATTAAGTGTAGAACGGTATCCAGTATCAAACATCTCATGCTCTATGGCATATGACATTAAAATTGCCTGTAAATCGGACTCACGTTGTCCTTTTTGGATTTTTTTAGCACATATCTCAAACATCTCATCAATTATTTTAGAAGCCTTTTTTAGAACAGAAATTTCCTTGGAATCTTTAATGATTCTAGCATCATTAAATGGTTGAACAGAGTGTTTTATTTTAGGAACTGATTTTTTCAAAGACATCATCATAGAATAGTTTTGGCAGTCAGTGCAGACCTTTTTGTTCTTTATTTTTTTGACTAGTGCAGAGATTAAACCTTGACCGCGTTCGGAGGTTATCACCTGACAATCGGTGCTATCAGACTTTGCCCGACCCACTTCTAGCTCTGGTGAGATAATTGTAGTATTACCATTTTTTTCTAATACTCCTATTGCCTCACCCCAAAAGCCAGTCATGTAAAATAAATTCTCAGGCTCAAATGCAACTAAATAATCACATCCAATTTTTTGAGAAAATTTGATAAGATTTTTGCGACGATTCTGCATTGTGAAAAATGTTACGTTTCTAAATTTATGTTTGCTGTAAAGTTTGTATAGTGGCAATCGATCAACCTATCAGTGCCAGAAAATAAAGAGAAAAAAAAGAAGGTAGTTGCATTATTGTCTGGGGGACTAGATAGTCAGCTAGCAGTAAAAATGATGCAAAAGCAAGGTTTTGAAGTATCAGCTGTTGCAATAAAGACACCTTTTTGTGATTTTGATTGCGGTAGGGGTTGTGGATTTGAGATTAGAGAGCGAGCTGATACACTAGGTGTTGATCTAAAAACAGTTTATCTTGGTGATGAATACATTGAAATGTTAAAAAATCCAAAACATGGTTTTGGTTCTGGAATGAATCCATGTATAGATTGTCGTGCAATGATGTTTAAAGCTGCAAAAAAACAGATGGAAGAAATTGGTGCAGAGTTTATTATTTCTGGGGAAGTTTTAGGACAAAGACCAATGAGTCAGCATGGTCCTGCATTGCGAACTATTGAAAAAGAATCTGAGCTACAAGGAAAAATCGTCAGACCACTTTCTGCAGGACTATTAGCAAAAACAGAACCTGAAGTAAATGGGTTAATCAAACGCGAAGATCTTGGAATGATAAGTGGTAGAACAAGAAAAGGACAGCTGCAGCTTGCAAAAGAGTATGGAATAGAAGATCCTCCTAATGCGGGTGGGGGCTGTTTACTAACTGATCCTGCCTTTTCATTAAGAGCCAAGGATCTATTTTCACATATAGAAACTCCATCAATAAATGATATTGATTTATTAAAAATTGGACGACAGTTTAGATTGGATCAAGACACAAAATTAGTTGTTGGACGGAATTATAACGAAAACGAAATGATAAAGTCTCTTGCTTATCCTGAAGACATTTTGTTAGAAGTACGTGATCATGTAGGACCTGTTTCTATTTTACGGGGAAAAAATTGTGATAATTATTTAGATTTTGCAGCTGAGGTTACTTTAAGATATTCAGACGCACCAAAAAACCAAACAGGTGTTGTAAACACTGAAAAAAATGGTAAAAAAGCCGAAGTCCTTGCCAAACAAGCTGAAGAAGAATCATACCTGAAATATAGAATTTAGGCACGATGACAAGTGTGTGAACGTGTATTGACATGCAAGACTTTTTGAAGGAGTAGATCGCAACTTTTTGTAGATGCAAAAACAAGAGAGTCCGACTTATCTCAAGGCAATCACGATAAGAGATCCTAGTGATCTGCATACAATAAAGGAGGATATAAAAAAAGAGATGATTTTAATTTTAAGAGTTACTCCTTTAGCACAAAAAGATGTTGATAAGCTACGAAAAGTAGTAGAAGAACTTTATACAATTGCTAAAAATTCAAATGCAGATATTGCAAGATTAGGTGAGGAGAGAATTATCGTTACACCACCTGGTGTAAAGATCTGGAAACCAGAATACGATTTAAAATAATATTTACGAAATTTTAAAAAATATTGATTTTGCGTTTCATTTTACCAATGATTTACCACAAGATGGACATTTAGGTTCCATTTTTAATATTGCATATTCTAATGTGTCATTAATTTTGAAACATTTGCCTAGTCCATCACTGCACTCATGACAAAATTCTTTTGCCATAATCGTATAATGTAATTATAGAATAAAATCTAAAGTTTGTATATTAAAACCAACAGCCAGTATTTACAATAATCCTGTACTAATTATCACTTTCATTAATGCTCTTCCTGCCATTATTGCGGCTAAAGAAAAACCGACATTTACCAAAATGTTAATTGAAGCCAAACCAAACTGAAGGTTTCCAATCATATTACTTGTTTCAAGTGCTAGTGCAGACATTGTAGTAAGAGATCCACAAAATCCAATGGCAATTAAAAATGCATATTTTCCATCAATGTTCCATTCTTGTGAAACTGCAACAAACAGTCCTAGAATAAATGCACCTAACACATTTACAATTAAAATGTTGATTGGTAGAACACCAAATAGTAATGGTGACTCTGTAATTTTATACCTCAAGAATGTCCCTAAAACACCTCCTACTGCCAATACAATTATTTCTAATCCCTTCATGTTTGTCTGTATTTTCCTAAACTCGTGCATTTGATCTAACTAAAAAGTTTAATCAGATTTCTATATTACAAGTCTTTGTACAATTATATCTTCAATTAGAAAATAGTTTTCATGATTAAAGGACTTGTAGCCTCAATGAGTCTAACAATGATTTTAGTCTTTGGACTACTTTTTGCATTGCTTGCTGGCTTGGGATTTTATTTTGATCTTGGAATTTATACAATTGTCGGAATGGCAGTTGCATTTGGTTTGTTTCAGTGGGCTATAGGTCCTGCTATTATCAAATGGAGTACAAATATGAGTCCATTAAACAAAGAGGAGTTTCCATGGATTGAAGAAACAATTCATGAAATATGTATCAAAAATAGAGTAAAAATTCCAAAAATAACTATTGCAAATACAAGTATGCCAAACGCATTTGTGTTTGGCAGAACAAGTAAATCGGCAACTCTAACATTAACTCGTGGTTTACTGAACACGTTATCAAAAGACGAGGTAAAAGGAGTCATTGCGCACGAAATAGGGCACATAAAACATAATGATATGGTTGTAATGACTATAATTTCTGTAATTCCAACTATTGCATATTTTATTGCATTATCAACAATATTTGGAGGTAGATCAAGAAATCAAGGTGGCGCTGCAGTCATGATTGGTATTGGGGCATTTGTTGTGTATTTTATTACTAATCTTCTAATCCTATACTTTTCACGCCTAAGAGAATTTTATGCAGATAATTTTGCAGGAAGACAGGTAAAACCATCTATACTTGCAAATGCCTTGGCAAAGATAACTTATGGTCTAAGCTTACAAAAACAGGAAGTAAAAAGTTCTACATTAAGGTCATTTTATGCTGTGGATCCTGTTGCTTCAAGTTTAGAAGTCACAAAATTTGCCTCATACTATAAGGATCAACATGTTTCAGAAGAGGAAGTGCAAAAGGCCATGGATTGGGAAAGAAAAAATAGTTTTAGTAAGTTTGGTGAAATTTTTAGGACTCATCCATTAACTTACAAAAGAATTGAAAAATTATATCAGCAGGAAAGAGAGCTTGGCTAGCATTCTAAATTGATTAGTAACATTTCATAATGATTTACATTAATCTAACTAAAATTAATTAAAATAATTTTATTGCTTCTTGAATTTGTGGATAATGAGTGGGAATTCTAAACATACGACGAATTGCCATTGAAAGATTTTCTGATTTTCTTCTTTCTCCATGATTAACTAAAACTCTTCTAAGTTTAGGGCGTAGTTTATGTACAAAGGAAATTAGTTGGTTATAATCACTGTGTCCACTAAATCCATCTAGTCTTTCTATTCCACATTCAATAGTTACCACTTCAACCTTACCCTCTCTGCCTAACAAGGAAACTTGTTTTGCGCCTTCTAAAACTCTTCTTCCAAGTGTCCCATTTACTTGATAAGAAACAAACAAAATTTTGTTCTTTTTATCAGGAGCAATATTTTTAAAATATTCTAAGACAGGACCTCCTTCAAGCATTCCTGATGTTGCAATAATAATTGCAGGAGAGCCTTCACGTAAGGGTTCTTCTCTTGCATCAGGATGTTCTACATTTGTAAAGTATTCAGAATCAAATGGATTATCATCAG
>JBHIUZ010000046.1:0-7437 GCA_042138025.1 Nitrosopumilaceae archaeon
GATAATCTCTATCTCCCATCATATTAGATCAATCTCCATTTCAATTCTGCAATCTCACAAGCCATTTAGAGATTCTCCCTGAAAATGCTAGAGTGACAAAGTGTACACCAAAACCAAGAACAGCACCAACAATTAGATTTCCAGTACCATAGTAAATTCCAAGAAAAATTACTAATGCAGGTACAGTAAAAATCAGAGCAAGAATACTACTTTTCCAAAGAATCTTAGAAAGCGTTACTGGTTTATCATTTGGCATTTTTTTATCCAGATTAATCATAATTACCTAAATCCAGAATTTTTGTTATAAATATATGATCTCCTCTTTAATGACTAAAATATGGATATTTGAAAAAATGCTCTCAGAGTCGATTTTCTATATGCCTTTAGCCTTTTCTGAGTATGAATTGCATTAGGGATTCTTTAGAATACTCTATACCATGTTCTTCCTCAGAATGTTTTTGATAGGCTTCAATAACTGCTCCTGGTTCTTCTGATTCAGCCACAAAATCGCATTCAAAGCCATAGTCTTTACATGTTAGTTTAGGCATTAATAGCTCTACCTAATGAGGTAGTATTAACTTTTAGCTTCGGAGTATATCACAAACTAGTAAAAGTTGGCAATATTTAATCGTCAATAATTATTTTTGACATTGTAATCTGTGGTGAAATTTTTTGTTCAACTGCAAATGCAATTGAAGCAAGATTTCTTACCTCATAGGAAGTAAGAATTGTAATTCCAACACTTGTTGCCGTACTAAACATTCTGGTAAACGTATTTTTTGCTCCCTTGTAAATTGCCATCTCAAATGATCGCTCAAATTCTGAAATTGCATCAATATCATTTTCTGTTTGAGGAATCATCTCTTTGTAACGTGTACTTGTTAGTTCATTTAATGCATCTTTTACTGATTCAGCTGCAATCATTCTACCAAGCAAATCTTTTGGTGCACCAGAAGTTGAAGATACAAGTAAATCCTGAATTTGTTGTTCATCTAATCCCCAAAACTTTCCTCTCAAAATACTAAGTAAATTGTAAAAGTCAATATTCATTCCAACAGGACGAGCCAAATCTTTGTCTCCTGAAATTCGTAATGAAGCACTAAGCTGATGAATCAATATTTTATCAAAATAAGTATCAAAGATTTGGATATTCTTTTTATCATTATAAAGGGTAACTGCTTTTGCAACATCTTCTCCAAAAAATGTACTACTAAGATTAGAAACTATTTCTTCAAGATCTTTTGCAACTAATGCCTTTAGTACAATATCTCTTTGTTTGATTAGCTCTTCTGCATGTAAATTAAGACGAGGTTCGATTTCCTCTTGAGATTTTCCAAGTACTCTGCCTTTTAATATTAATTTCAAATTAGTTATGATGAACTTTAGATAAAACGCTTCTAGCACCTTAGAGCCCCCACCTGATTTTGATATTGAATAATGAATATCTGCTAGATGACTTCTTAGGGCCGATTCAATTTTTTCTGAAGTAATTGGTTTTGTAATTTTTGATACAGCATCAGCATAATTAGTATTTTTAATTCTAGTTATTAGCTCATCTAAATCTCGTGATTCAGCCAAAGTCTGAAACTCACTTTTTGGAAGAAGCTGTCCCCTTTTACTATAGGATTTTACAGCTGAAAATACCTTCTGAGAACCACCCATTTTGATTATTTGTTTATGTTTCTGATTTTAATGTTTGGTGAAAAATAGATGTTCAAACATATCTGAAAAATAATTAACTGATACTTTGTAGAAATTTGCTTGCCTTTTCCAGTTCAATTTTAGAAAGTTCTGAAAATGCATCCAAAAGCTCCTTATGAATAAGGATTGATTCATCTGAAATTTTTTTCAATTTAATAATACTAAATGGCAATAGCTTTTCTAATTTCCCCTCACAATATGCCTTTGAATATTTTTCAAATAAAGAATATGTGAATCTGGGCAAAACAATTGAAAATCTTTCCAAAATTTCCTGAAATTCTTTTTCTTCAATTTTTGCTTTTGAAAAGAATTCTTTTAAAATCTCCTCTCGCCCAATTATCTCTTTTAGAGATAATGCTATGAGCAAACCTTCTAGAGTTAACTCATAAAACGGAACTCCCTTTTCTTGTAATGCCTTTGGACCACGTTTAAGAGGTAATCTGCCTGCTTCTTGAACTAATCCCAAAGGAATTAAAATTTCATCTAGATCCCGAAAAATTCCAGAATAGATATTTTTCCAAACAATTCCATTTTCTTCAGCTATTCTTTGTGAAATCCCTGTCCTAGTTCTTGCTGCTGAATTTGTTGCAGTAGCTAAATGTGCAATAATTGATCTTTGTCTTAATGCCTCTCCAGTAAGTTCATCATTTTTTGTCTTGAAGGTCTCAAAAATAGCTAGTCTAGGGTTTTGTGTCTTTATTTTCAATTATCATTATCCTCTGAAAACTGTTTTAGTAATTTTACAAAATAGGCACAATTTCTTAAATGACATGAAATTATCATTCTATGTTACTATCATGAAATACTAAAATATAATAATTTACTTTTTTAGCCCTTTATACATCTCAAGGGTTATATAGTCATAAATTTTTTTCTGATCAATGAATTCTAGAAACCACAAGTATGCTCTATTACTTGTGGCCGCAGTCGCTGTCTCAGCTACCGGTGCAATGTCACAAGCATTTGCACAACAGGTAACTGATGGCATGGACGGGTACGTAAAAGGAACAAGCGGAATCTATACTGGTAATCCCAACGAATGTTGGTTTGATGATGGCGAAGGTAACATGATGCCCTGTAGAATTGATACAGGTGATACAGCATGGATGCTTACAGCTTCATCTCTAGTATTGTTCATGACTCCTGGTGTTGCTTTCTTCTATGGAGGATTAGCAAGATCAAAGAACGCAGTTAGCGTAATTGGTATGACATTTATCATAATTGGATTAATGTCTGTACAATGGGTAATGTGGGGATATACACTCGCATTTGGACCAAACAACAATGACGCAAACATGTTCATGGGAGCTCTGGATTATGTTGGATTTAACCAAGTTTCTGCTTATGCTCCACTAGGTGAAGTAGGCCCATGTACTGATACTTGGTCTGCTGCATATCAGATGCAAGTCTTCCCTGAAGACGAAATCTGTAGCACAGGCTGGCCAGGAACGGTGCCTCATCAAATGTTTGCAATGTTCCAAGCTACATTCGCAATTATTACTCCAGCACTAATTGTTGGTGGACTAATTGACAGAATGAAGTTTAGTGCATTAGTGATCTTTGTCTTACTATGGGGAACCTTCGTTTATGATCCAGTAGCACACTGGGTATGGGGAGGTGGATACATTGGTAACATGGACTTTGATCCAGACTTGTCACCAAGTTTCGGACTTGACTTTGCAGGTGGTACTGTCGTACACATCACATCTGGATTCTCAGCTCTTGCTGCAGCTTTAGTTCTAGGCAGACGTCTAGGTTATGGAAAGGTTCCAATGGAACCACACAATGTACCAATGGTAGTACTTGGTGCTTCTATACTCTGGTTCGGCTGGTTCGGATTTAATGCAGGAAGTGAAGTGATGGTCGATGGAATTACTGTAAGCGCCTGGGTTGTAACAAATACTGCAACTGGTATGGCAGCCGTTACATGGTTACTGATGTCTTGGGCTCACACAGGAAAACCAAGCATTATTGGTGCCGCAACGGGTGCAGTAGCAGGACTTGTAGCAATTACACCAGCCTCAGGTTGGGTAGGACCTATGGCATCATTTATCATAGGAATTGCAGCAGGTACAGTTTGTTATGGTTGTGTGGCATTCAAGAATGCACGAAAATGGGACGACGCACTCGATGTATGGGGAGTACACGGAATGGGTGGTCTTACAGGTGCAATCTTAACTGGTACACTAGCTAGTCCTCACATTTGGGACACTGGTGATGGTATCGGTGCTTGGACAGGCACTCCAGAAGGCTATGAACAACAAGCAATCAACATTGTTGGTGCTATCATGTCATTAGCTTATGCCTTTGGTGTTACAATTGTAATACTAAAGATAATGGATGCAGTTTGGCCAGGTGGAATTCGAGTTACTCCAAAAGAAGAGGAGATTGGACTCGACTTAGCACAACACGGCGAAAGAGCATACGTCAACGAGTAAAATCAAACACACCCTTTTTTCTTTCTTTTTTATTTTCAATAAACACAAATGAATTTAGATTCCTGTGAGATAGAATAATTATGTTAATTTCAACTTCTGAACTTAAAGAGATTCTAAATAATTCAGATCTACTTTTGATAGATACAAGATCCTACAAAGAATACTCTGAAGGACATATCCCAGGAGCAATTAACCTAGATCTCTTTTCATTACATTGGATTGATACATCAAAAGAAGGACTCGAGGCATTTAATGCTCAGACTCAAAAAATCCTCTCATTTGTTGGAGTAACTAATGAAAAAAGGGTCGTTTTTTACGACTATGTTTCAGGCATGCTTGCGGCAAGAGGGGTATGGATATTGATGTACTTTTCTCATCCTCAGGTTATGATGCTTGATGGAGGAATTAAAAAATGGAAAAATGAAAATCTTCCATTAGAAACAAAATCAAATCAGAACATTCCCTCAAAATTTTCAGGAAAAATAAATCCTGAATTAATGGCTGGATATGAATTCATTAATGAAAATTTAGACAATCTAAAAATTATTGATGCTCGCTCTCAGGAAGAATATGATGGATCTCTTGTGAGAGCTGCTAGGGGAGGCCACATCCCAAATTCTATAAATATTGATTGGAATGAAAATATTACTGATAATGGAATAATGAAAAAAGATGAAGAACTTTCCAAATTATACAATATTCCAAAAGATGCTTCAATAGTTACTTATTGTCAAGGCGCATATAGAGCAGCTAACACCTTCATAGCTCTTAAAAAAATTGGCTTCAAAAATGTTAAAGTATATTTGGGTTCTTGGGGTGAATGGGGAAATAAATTAGATTTGTCAGTGTCCACCAGTTGATGCGGAGCTAATAACACTCACACCAAAAATTGCAAACCCAAGCATGATAAGTGCTGGAATAAGTGTAATCACAGCTTCTTTTGACATAATTTTTCTATAGTATACTTTCTATTAATCGTTGATATTATAATTGGTTTATTTTTTCTTCCATGAAAATTTATTGTAAACCATTTCTGGAACTAATTGTTTGAAAGGTTGTGAACCACCATCATACCACTTTGTGAAAAACTCATACAAGTGAAGCCTTAGAGACTGGATGTACACAATTAATCCTTCAATCATCATAATTCCAAGTTGTCCTCCAATAATTAGAACAAGTGCGCCTGGAGCATCTAAACCTCCCAAAGAAGCATATGCTTGGTTAACTGTAAGTAAAAGTGCAGCATGCACAAGTAACATAATTCCTATTCGAGCATAGCTAATAGTATGTGCTAAACATTCTATGGTTTTACCAAGCAAAACTTCCATGATAACACTTACCATATCTCCACCATCATCTGGATGTTTTTTGTTATGCCTTATTCCACCAACAATCATTAGCACAACAGCTGCTAGTACTACAATTACTGAAATTCTTACAACTAACCAAACAACTGCCCACTCGCCAACAATAACAGTAACCCAAGGAACTACCTCTGTATGGACCTTTGAATACATGTTCATGACATCATATCCTGAACCAATTGCTCCCATCATTACGCCAAACACTCCTAACCACATGAACAAATTTGGAATAGCCTCAAAGAACATTGCATCTTTATTTCCTTTTTTCCAAAAGCTATGAATTCGCAAAAGGAATGCCCAGCCAAGATGAATTACTCCAATGAAAATTGAAACTTTGAGAATCATAATTACTTGTTCAAAGGTTAGTTCAGCTACCGAAATAGCACCTACTAACCACGAAATTGAATGCAGTGGACCTCCATCATGTAACAGGGCTTCTATTGGACCAAAGTGATCTATATGAAAACCAAATGCCTCGCCTTGGAACACTCCTGCAACAGCACCTGCAGCACCAGACATTGCAAGCAACATTCCCCATCTTGATAAGTTTCCTTGTCCTTTGAACTTGAATAACAATCCTAAACTCATCAACAATAATCCGTGACCAATGTCTGCAAACATTATTCCATAAAAGATTGGCCACATCAAAGCAATCATCCAAGTAGGATCAAACTCACCAGGTTTTGGAATTCCTTGACTGTCAGTAATTACTTCGTAAGTTCGTACCCATTTTGGATTTTGAATATGAACAGGAAGACTTGCTAAAGCTTCAGGATCTATAATTTCTTCTGTAACTGACATCCATTGACTTGTAATTTGTTTGAATTTTTTTTCCATTTTTTTTGGAATGTATCCTTGAATTACTGCAAATCTTTTGGTTCCTCCCGGTTTACGTAAAGTCTCTAAAACATCTTTAGAAACCATTGCTGTTTCATGTAGCGCTAGAACATCTGCACGAATTTTCTTATTAATTATTACAAGTTCTTTAGAAATAGATTTTTGTTTTACCTTAAGTTCTTTAATTTTTGATTCTGCCAATGAATAAGCTTTACTTGGAACTTGTGGAAAACCCTGAGGAATTGTAAATGGATTTGTATTAAGAGCTCTCATGACTTTTAGAACTTTATCAGAATCTCTAAGATCGCAAATAATTAGTATAGCTGACTTTTCTTTTGATTCTAAATCATATTTGTAGATTGTAATTCCTTCAAGTGAACGAGCAATTTCCCCATAGTCAGCTGAATTAATAACAAAAAGATTTGTGTAAAAATACCTCATCAATCCAAAGTTACCAAGATCAAGATTCAGCTTACTTACGATTTGTAATGTATCTTTTAGATTGGAATATTCTTCCAAAGATTTTTTTGTATCTGCACTTTCTTCTAAAAACTTTGCAGCCTTTGTAATTACATCTGGAGCCTTTTTCTCTAAGTTATTTATCATATTTTCAATTTCATCAAGCTCGAATTTTCTTTTTTTAATCACAGTTCCTTTGAAAAGAATCTCCATTATCCCAACTCTAAGAGGAATGTTTAGTCCTTTTACTACCTCATCTATGGATTGATACATTTTTTGAGCCCTTAAGAGAAGATCATCAATTTCTGGAGTAACTCTCTCATTTTCACACTCAATTTTATGAAACCAATCAAATTCAGTTAGACGCGAGATAGCTGCAGGCGAATCAGTTCTGGGAAGAACTATGTTTCCAATCAAAAGTTCTGAAACAGCCAATTATTACAAACGGCTTTGATGACGTTTTAAAATCTTTCTGAGTGTAGATTTTTACAAAATTTTTATGAAATAAAATTAATGATGATCGACAAAATCATTTTCTCATACTCCCAAACATTAAAATCCAATATCAATAGATACGTCCTCGTTGACTTCTGATTCTAGATTAGAAAACACAATCGATAAAATTCTAAAACAAACAG
>JBHIUZ010000047.1:0-6241 GCA_042138025.1 Nitrosopumilaceae archaeon
CTTTTCTTCTTGCAGCACGTTTCCATGCTGCTTTTGCTGATCTTCTAGATCGAGATCGTTTTGTAACCATTACAATTTACAAATTATTATGATAAATAAAATTATTGAATTAAATAGTTTATTTCAAATCTATTAAAATTCTCAAGAATTTCATAAATTTCTTGAGCAATTTGTTTTCAAAAAGTACAAATTACCATATCATACCCAACTTGCAATTTCGGAAGATACAAAGCTGCTCTAATTTACTTCTATAATTCATGATAAAACGACATGAAATCGACATAATATCAGGAACAATATTGTTAAGATATGACCTTTAGTTCACTTCTATATTAGCCTAATTTAATTTCCATGGTCGGTTTTCAAACCAAAAAAATATCTGTTCTTAACAGTCGAGGTTAATAGTTAAAGTGTTTATTCATACTTATATCGATATAATCGATACACTTGATCTGAATCGCTTGAAGGATGACACCATTTTTCTGAAAAATCTTCTGTAACATCTAAGAAAAATTCTTGTACGCTTGGATGCAATCTATCATATACTTTTTGTCCCACCAAAATTTGATTTGGTTTTGCCAAATCCTGAATCTTTGATGCCACATTCATCGTAGGTCCTAACAAGTCAACATATGCATTTTTTTTATCAGCACCATATCTAACGACTACATTTTTTCCAAAATCAATGCCTACCTTTATGTGAATTTTTGGAAGTCCAACCTTTTCAACTAGAATTGGATTGATTCCTTGTTTTACTATCTTCATCATTGATTCTGCACAACCCACTGCGTTATCAACCGTATGAAACGAACTAGTTTCATCCTCTACAAAATATCCTATCACTGCATCGCCAACAAATTTGAGAACGTATCCATTATGTGCATTTATTACATAAGCCATTTCCTGAGAAAACGAACTTATCAATATTGATAATTCATCTGAAGATAATTCCATACTCATTTTGGTAGATCCAAATAGATCCACATAGAGCACTGCCATGTTTACCTGCTGAAATGCATGTTTTCTTAGAAAGTTTTCAGATGAATCAACTACTCTTGTGTATTCGTATCCGTTTTGTAAGGCATTGTTAATCCTATTTTGCACATTTTTTATTAGCGTATTAGAATCAACTGTACTATCTACTTCTTTTCTGCTTAGAAGTACGTCTACTATGTTAGGATTTTGACTCATAATTATAATAGTAAATCATTCATCATAAATCTAATGGGTGTGGATTAGCCTACAATTAGATACACACCAATTCCTAGTCCAGCTACAATGCCAATACCAAAGAATAGCAGGTCAAAAGCAACTACTTTTCGAAATGTAGCATGAACCATTGTATCCCATTTACTTTTAGTTCCGCCATCGGACATATTATTTCAATTTTTTAACGTTTGACATATGTTTCCATAATTAATTTTTTTAATTATATTTAGTGATTTTTTATTTCTTAAATCTAAAATTATGAATTCTTTTTTCTTTGTCTAATTTTTCAAATGATTTTTTGAAAAAATGATCGCTGATTCTGTAAATTGTTTATTAAGAAAAAAGATTTTCTAGATTTGGGGCGAATGTTTGTCTGAAGAAAAATGGCATAGTTTAGGAACAGTTGATTCTCTCAAAGATCCTCCTTTGCGAGAAATTACTGTCGGACAAAAAAAGATTGCACTTTCTTTTCTAAATGGAGAATTTGGTGCAGTTGACAATATTTGCAATCATGTTGGAGGTCCATTAGGAGAAGGAAAGTTGGATGGAGATTACATTGTTTGTCCTTGGCACTATTGGAAGTTTCACAGAATTTCTGGAGTTGGCGAGCCTGGTTTTGAAGAAGATCAAATTCCAAAATATGAGCTCAAAATAGAAGATGGAAACTTGCTCATTAATTTAGATGCAGTATCTAAGAGAAAAAAAAGTCCACATCCACCGCATCCTCTGTCAAGACAAGTTAGAAGAGAAGACGGACCAATTCGGGTTGTGGGGATTTCAACTACTATTATGGATACAAAAAATCCAAGATATTCAACATCAGACAAACTGCTAGAAATTGCAATTGAACATGCAAAAAAGGAACTCAAAGCAGAAACAATGCTAATACGATTAAATGAGTTGAAGTTTCGTTCATGTGAGGGCTTTTATTCCAAAAGTGCTTTTGCATGCACCTGGCCATGTTCAATAACTCAAATGGATAAAACAGATCAACTTGATCAAGTTTATGAGGCATTGGTTCACTGGGCAGATGTAATCATAATTTCTACACCAATACGATGGGGTGCTGCCAGTTCATTATATTACAAAATGGCTGAAAGAATGAATTGTATTCAAAACCAATTGACAATTTCTGATAAGGTTCTAATTCAAAACAAAGTAGCATCATTCATAATTACTGGAGGTCAAGACAATATACAAGATGTAGCTGGACATATGCTAGGATTTTTTGCAGAGTTGGGTTTTGTTTTTCCCCCATACCCATACATTGCACATTCACGAGGCTGGTCTGCTGAAGATATGGAAAACAATATTGACTATGTAAAAAATAGTACTGATTTGCATGAGGGTGCAAAAGATTTAGTAAAAAGATGCATGGATATGGCTGAAGTTGTACTTGGTAGTAAATTATCAAAAGAAAAAATCATACATCCAGGAAGAAAGGCTCAAGCTTTACACGTAGAGAAGAATCTGTAACTAAAAATGGTACGAGTCTTAGCGGATTCGAATCCGTTAGGACTGCCAATTTTTTATTTTATTGATAAAAATCAAACAGTGAACCCTGAAGGCTTGATTTTGCACTATTTATCATATCTCTTAATTCAGTTATCTTTTTTGTCAATTCCGAAACTTTCATTTCATAATCAGCTGGTTTTTGTGCTACTTTTACAATCTCGGCTAGAGTTCGCTTTTCATTTGCCAGCTCACTTTGCCATTGGGCAATTTTTGTTTCTAATTCTCCAACTTTTGCTGAAAATTCTTCTGTGTTATCAAGCATTACCTGAATTGAATTTTGATCAGTTGCGTTTAGCTGACCCGTACCTAGCTGACAGGTATTTGGTGAAATCCTTTTTGCTAGAACAACATCCTTTGAATCAATATCGGATTTTACTGTAACTAAAGGAGCCACTACTGCTTTTTCACCAGCACATGCTTCAAAAACTACATTGAATCCATTGCCACTTACTTGTTGAGTAATTGAGAGTATTGTTGCAGAGGCACCTTCTATTGGTACTCCCGAGAAGGTAAACTTCGTTGGCGTACTTGCTTTAGAGGGAGTAACATACAAAATAAATAAAAATCTACTATAATCCGCTCTTGCATCATTAAGCTCAGTTCTTAATTCACTAATTTTTTTAGTTGATTCAGAAACTAGGGCCTTGTAATCAGCAGGTTTAGATTCCTGTTTTGCAAATTCACTCAAACTTTTTTTCTCAGTATCTAGTTTTTGGCTGAGTTCTGTAATTTTAGATTCAAGTATTGAAATTTTTTCAGAGATTCCTCCTTTATTTACAAGTGTGGCAGTTATGGTATCAGGATTGGCTGCTTTGATTATAGTTGAGCTTATCACACATTCATTAGGTTCAATATTGTTAGGTAATTCTACATGCTGTGCAGCGCTATCTGATTTTATAAAAACGTCAGGTGCGTATATTTTTTTATCTAATGCACATACTTCAAAAACAAAGTCATATCCTATAATAGAAACTTTTGGAGTTTGGGTACTTGGAGTACCGGTAACCTTTACAACATCTAGTTTGTTAACAGTACCAATTGGATTTTTTTGAATTTTTGCTGCATCAATTATGCCTTGTGCAATAGTCATAGCCCAACCGCGTTTGATTAGCTTCTCGGCAGTTGTGGGTTTTACGCAGGCAGGATTACCTGTAGATATTTTTATCAGTACGATAAAACCTTCATTACAGATTACATCTTCTATACTAATATCTGCATTTAGTTGTTTTTTAGGCGGTGCAACATCAGCAAAAACTGTGATATTAGCAGAAAATAAAACGGCAATAATTGATAAAACTAAAACCATTGTAAATTTTGAATTCATAAGTATAGCTCATTATTTTTCAGTAATAAGTTTTTGGAGTTATGCATAGATTATGATTGTCTGTGTTTAGAAAACGGATCTAAATTATCCCATAAACGGTACTGAGTCTAATTGGTTTATAACAATAATTATTGTGATTTTATTAATTCCATTTTTGACTCAATACTTTCTAGAAATAAGTCATGAAAGAATTTTTTTAACAAATAAGCCGTACCAACACCCATAAACAATTCCCAAAATGTCATATCATCGTCAATTCCTGATTTGGCCCTGCTACGAATAGTACTCATTCTTTGTGAAACTGCTGGTTGAGAAATATTCAATTTTTTAGCAATTTCAGACTGAGAGTAACCAAGGGCACGAAGCATCATAATTTCTCCATCGTGAGTGAGAATTTTTTTCAATCCTAGCATTTGGTAATATAATATAAGATCAAATTATAAGATCTTGTTTGAAATTTTTTTCTAACATAATAATATTTCATTAAGTCACTTTACAATATGAAAAATAGAACGTCTAATACAGAATTGTTGTATAACAAATGTGAAATTACAAGTTTGTAAAAAACTGAATGAAAAAAATTACAAACAGGCAGTTCGTTTAACTGAACAGCGTCGAGAACTTATCAAACTAATTTAACTCCTCATTGTTGAGCAGAAATGGTCCAAGATGTGGAACAGAATTTGAAACTTCTATAGATGAACATCAATGTTCCTTTGATAGTATTTACAATGTCAAGAAGCAAATTGATTCTTCCTATGGCAAGTATCTAGTTAGTGGAATATTCGTGGCCTTAGCGTTATTGATTCCATCAATGATCAATGATGCTTATGCAAGTATACCAATTTCTAGCTGTGAAACTCTAAACATTCCAGGAGAAACTTATATCTTAACTAATGATCTAACATCTACAGGTACCTGCTTTACTATTACTGCTAGGGGAATTACACTTGATGGCAATGGACATACCTTAACTGGTCCTGGTTCTCAGTTTGGTGTTAAAGTAAATGAATACGCAACAGGAGTTACAGTAATGAATATGAACATTTCAGGTTTTAACACAGGAATTTATGTTACTGCCAGCGATGCCAGTGTCATTGCCAATACAATAACAAATATGGGTTGGTCAGGAATAATGGTAAGTAATTCTTGTGGTGTGACAATATCTGAAAATACCATTCACTCTACTGTTGCAGGAATTGTAGCCAAATACTCTACTGGAATAATGATAGATAAAAACAATGTAGATGGTAATTCACAAAATGGAATACGTGTAACTAATGTAGATGGTATCATTATAACTGATAATTCTGCCATAACGCCTGGAGCCCGTGGAATAATAGTCCAACATTCTAATGATGGTTTTCTAGTTGATAACATTTCAAGTGGAAATGAAGCAATACTTCTCTTTAATTCTCACAATAATACATTGGTTAACAACACTATCGAATCTTGCTCTGATTGTAATAGTCTTTATGGAATTGGAGTTACTGGAATCATGATTTGGGAATCTAACGGAAATGCCCTCATTAAAAATAACATAGACTCTACTCATCTTTGGGGAGTCAACCTCTTAGATTCTAATGAAAATACAATTTCAGGAAATTTAATTTCTAATCACCAAAAGGAAATTGCATCAAATGCAGTAGGAATACAACTTGGTAATTCACATTATAACACTTTTAATTATAATACAATTTCAAACAATGAAAGACCTTATTCAATATCTGCAAGCTCAAACAACCAGATTTACAATAACAACTTTATTTCGAATTTTAATAGTGGTTTAATTTATGAGAATAGTGAAAATAATGTCTTTAATCTTGATTTGCCAGTAGGCGGAAACTATTGGGATAATTTTGATGAAGCATCTGAAGGTTGTGAGGATATTAACAATGACTTTGTTTGCGATTCTGCATTTGTAGATACTGATTCACCATATATTCACACAACAGATGCATTTGCATGGAGTACGCCAGATGATTGGCTAGTTAATTCTCCTGAAATTCTAAACATCGACTCACTTGACATTCCTGAAGCTGCATTTTGTCCTGGAGCTGAACCAGAAATACCAGTATGTGAAGAGCCAGAGGTATTAGATCCTGAAACTAACACCTGTGTAGTACCACAACCAGATGTACCAGTATGTGAAGAGCCAGAGGTATTAGATCCTGAAACTAACACCTGTGTAGT
>JBHIUZ010000047.1:6341-7309 GCA_042138025.1 Nitrosopumilaceae archaeon
ACCACAACCAGATGATCTTCCAGTAGATACTACTTTAATCTGTCACATACCTCCTGGAAACCCAGATAATGCACATACACTAATGATTTCAAGTAATGCATACCCTGCTCATCTAGCTCATGGGGATTACTTGGGAGCTTGTATTGAGAATAGTATAGAAAATGTAGAGTTTGAGGTTCCAACAGATAATGAAACACTAAATGACGCACTGGAAATATTGCAAATTCTAAGTAAAAACCTAGATGATGACTCAAATGTTAGTCACTCAATTTCACAGGCAGCAGATTTACACAAACTTTTTGCTGATGAAGATAAAACTACCAAAAAATTATTCCAATCAGCATTTACTCAATTTAATAAAGATGTAAAAGCATACTATGGAGAAAATCCTGGATTTGCAGAAAAATCCATTCTCAATGATCTAGGTAAATCTGCACTCAAAATACAAATGCAAATCGACAAGGCAGAAAAAGATGAACAAGTAAAAAATAAAATTCAAGCAACAAAGCAGTTTCTTAATGCACAAGAAGAACTTCAAAATATAAAAAATCAAATATTCTGGGAAAAACAAAAGTATGATAAGGCAGATGCCGAAAAACTTGAAGTTCTCAAATTACATGAATTAGATTTACTCAAAAAGACTTTGCATTTTACTGCGAAGGTTAAGGGTGAAAAGGTATCTCCAGAAATGATCAAATCAATAAAAAAGACAGCTGAAAATGAAGTAGAAAAAAATCATAAGAAAAATGATATTAACAAAAAATTAAACGATGACGATAAAAGTAACAAAGGTAAAGAAAACAAAGGTAAAAGCAATAGTGGAAAAGACAACAACGGAAAAGGAAATAGTGGCAAAGGCAACAGCGGAAAAGGCAAAAATAAATAGATTTTTTTTCTAAGGTCTAAAATAAGACCATTAACTGTACTGGGTCTTGATGGATTCAACATCCATTATGTCTATCTATTTG
>JBHIUZ010000048.1:0-6228 GCA_042138025.1 Nitrosopumilaceae archaeon
TACTAAAGTAAAGTGGGGATTCTTTTTGTAGAACAATTGTATTTTTTGCCTTTGCGCTGACAACTTTACCTTCAAATAATTTTCCTCGAACACTCAAGTGCCCATGAAATGGACAATGCTTATCAGTGCACTCTTTTTCTGGAGATGGAACTGGTAAACCAATGTTTTTGGTCATGTTTTTGCTCCTAATCTATCATATGAACGCTTTTCAAGTAAAGAACCAGAAAAAGTTAATTCGTTTTTATCTAAAAAGAATTTCCAGATATTTTGTTTTTTGGGAATCATTTTTAATCCATTTTTAGTATTAAGGGCAAACATTGATTTTGTTTCATCTACAATTGTTCCAGTTAAACCAATAATTTGATTATTAGTTGATGCAGAAATTTGTGTTTTTAACCCAACCATCTCATGAATAGGAATATTGCCAAATGTAATCATTTTTTCTTCATCTCATTTAGTCTAGTCAGAATTCTCGCAATGTTTCTTTTTAGAGGTTTAATTTTTCCACTTTCTTTACGTAAAGTTCCTTTTGATGAATCAATTTTTAACTTTGTAAGATCTGAGCGAAGTTGTTGTAATCTATCAAGTAAATCGTTTTCGTTTAATTCCCTGAGGGTTTTCATTCGAATTCGGCTCATCTCTTAAATTTCTCCTCTTCTTCTTCTAATGTTTCAAGTTCTTTCATTTTTTCAGCTTCAATTTCAATTTGTTCAGATTCAGTTCTTGCCTTACGTTCCGCTTCGGTTTCATCTCTCATCTTACCTGTATCTTCATCTTTAATTTGATGGACATCCTGTTTTGATTTTGATTGTTTTTTCTGTTTAAATTCAAATTCTGGAATAAATTTTTCTTTTCTAGCAATTCTAATTCTAATTCCAATAAGCCCCATTGGAGTTTGAACGTGAGCTATGTCTTCAGCCACAATTACATCTGCGTGATGTCCTGCCCTGGGTAAAATACCTACTGAATGTTTTTCAAAGGCAGATCTATCTCCCCTTAATTTCCCAGATATTGTAATTTGAACCCCCATAGCTCCATTTTCCATAATTTGTTGTAAAGTCCACATAGTTGCTCGTCTAAATGCGGTGCCCCTTTCAATATGAGAAGATAATCTATTACACATTACACTTGGGGATAGTTCTGGTTTTTCAATTTCAATTACAGAAATCTGAGGATTTTTTAAACCAAATTTTGAAGCAAGAACTTCAGTTAATTCTCTAATACCACTACCTTTGCGTCCAATTACTATTCCGGGCCTAGTAACATGTAATGCAATTCGTGAGCCAGTTGGAGTTTTTGAAATTTCAACGTCCGAAAAACCTGCATCTTTAATTTTTTCACGAAGATAGTCTTTGAGCAACATCATGTTATAATTATCTTTAATTACATTTTTGACAGATGACAATTCTATACCTCCTGGGCTACAAGTTCAACATGAGTTAGTACATTATTTTTTGGGGTGGCTCGTCCCATTGCTCGTGGGATAAATCTTTTAATGAGAACACCTTTGTGTACAGTCGCATTAATTATTTTTAATCTATCTAAATCCATACCCTTGTATTCTGCATTAGATTCTAAATTATCAAGAAGTTTAAGAAATTCTAGAGCTGATTTTTGAGGGTAGCGACCTGACATTACTCCTGGATCAGAACGGTGACCAACTTGTGTCTTATATCTTCTAAATGGAATTGCACGTTTGAGAGTTCGTACGCTTTGTAGATAGTCTCTTGCTTTTTCTATAGATAGTCCTTTAATTGCAACTGCAATTTCACGCGCATGTTTGTGTGAAATTTGTTTTTCCCTTAAAGAAGCTCTAACATGTCTTGTTGAATCAAAATTTTGAAAAGCATACTTGAAACTGGCCATATTAAATCACTTCAATGGCACATAGAGACTTGATCTTGATGCTCCAACTCCTGGTGCACCGTGTGAGACTCTTTTGTTTGTAATAACATATTCTCCCAGATAATGACTAATCATTTCTGGAGAAATATTGACAGGAACAAACTCCTTTCCTGAAAAAACGTTTACTTGAACACCGACCATATATGGCAAAATTATCAAATCTCTTATGTGAGTTCTAATTGGATTCTTTAGATTACCAGACTTTGCTAATTTGATCTCTTCTATTAATTTTCTTTTACCTTCATTTATTCCCCTATTAAGAGAACGTCTAGCTCGTGCTGGAAACAATTTGAATAGTTGTTCCATTTGCATTTTCTCTAGTTCCTTTAAATCAATACCTTGATAATCAAATTTTTTAGCCATCTATTTTCTCCTTGTTTGTAAATAGAGAGGATTTGTTGACCATATTATAGCATTCCTATCTTTGTAGCTAAATCTCGTGCCTTTTCAGTTGTTTCAAATTGTACAAAAGCCTTTTTTCCATAAACAGTTCTTGCAGTGTTCACAGAAAGTACATTCTCATTATAGAGTGTTTTTACTGCCTGAATGATTTTTGGTTTTGCTGCGTTTTTATCTACTATAAAGCAAATCTTTTTTTCATTTTCTACCATAGCAAATGTTTTTTCTGTTATGTATGGTTTTAAAATAATTTGAGTGGCCTCATCTAAATTCAATTTAATTTCACCATCAATTCTAAATGAGTAGATTTTATTTTTGAGATTTCTTCAATAGCACTTTTTGAATAAACTGTCAATCTTATAGGAACCGCACCTGGAGCTAAATCTAAAACACTCAAGTTCTTGACCGAACACACCTCAACTCCTGGAAATGCTCCACAGGCTTTAGCTAAATTAGTTGGATCGGGGGTGACAAATAATACACTTCTCCCAGTTTTAGTTGTTCTTCCTCTTAAAGCGGATTTTCCACTACGAGCCTTCCTAGATAGTAATCTATCAACGTCTGGAATTAAATGCAATGACTCGAGAAGTTTTTTCATTTCGCTCGCCTTTGATATTTTTTCAATATCATTTGAGACTATAATTGGAAAAAATTCAATTTTATCTAAAGTATGACCACGAGATTCAATCAGTTGCTTTGATGAGGTTGCTGCAATTGCAGAACATAATGCAAGTTTATTTTCTTTTTTATTTAATTTTTTTACAATTACTTTTTCAGAGGTTGGTGGATGAGCTTGTCTTCCCCCTCTAATTGATGCCACCTCTCCAGCTTCACCTTGTCTACCCCCTCCTCCACCTCGCATACGAGCAATTCTGGCACGGCCTTGACCAGTAGGAGGATTATTGGAATCAGCTACTACATCTTGTCCTGCTGTAGGATGTCTTCCTTGTCTTTGAAATTGATTTGATGTAAGATGAATTACTGCTTTATGAATAAGATCTTTTCTAAAAGGAGTTGAAAAAACCAATGGTAATTCAATTTCAGTGTCTTTAGAACCAGTAATTGTCAGAGTTTTAACTTTCATTACAGAATCACTTCTAAAATATTTGGTTTAAGAATTTTTGAAGGTGCGTTTCTAATTTGGGAGCGCAGTTTAATTAATCGTCGATAAGTACCCGGAACAGAACCTTTTACAATAACAAAGTCTCCATCTACCAAACCAAAATGTTTGTAACCTCCTTTTGGATTAATCTTGATTTCATTTTTTTCAGTATTGCTCATAATCATGATTCGTTTGTTATACTCTATTCTCTGATGAAATCCTCTTTGACCTGCTCGGGGTACTGTGTACATTACATTTTGTGGCGAGATTGGGCCAAGCGAACCGACTTCTCTTACACTTTTTCTTGATTTATGTTGTTTCTTTTTTACATGCCATCTAGTAATTGGGCCTTCCCATCCTTTTCCTTTAGTAATAGCTGCGGTGTCAACACTTGAACCAGTTTCAAAGACTTCGTCAATTTTAACTTCTTTTCCAAGTAAATTTTTTATAAATTCAAATTGTTTTTTAATATCTCCTCCTCTAACAGCAGCTTCAAAAATGTATGGTTTCTTTTGATCAAGATTGGCAGTAGGAGTGATTCCCACGATGGCATAAATTTCATCTATCCTGCTTAGATATTTTTCTACTGTTTCTAAATTACTGCCTTCAGTTTTTAATTTTAGTAATTTTGAAAAATGTTTTGGTAATTCTCTTGCATAAATATCAAAATTAGCTTCAAGGCCTGTATTTTCTTTCACATATCCACGAATTCCAAGTACAAATAAGGGAGGGGTAACTATTACTGTCCCAAGACTTACAAGTTGTTTGCCAGCATTAGGTGTTTTTTCTCTATCATCTATACTAACAAGTTGAACACAACCGACCTTAAAACCTGCATGAGCTAAGAGTTTTGGTTCCTCAGAATTTATTTTAGGCCATGTTCGAATTCTAGCTTCTGAACTTTTAGCACGTCCTCTAGGAAGATATGCTAAACTACCTCTACGTGGAGAGCTGCGTTTTCTATGACCCATTGATAAACGGAAAAAGTCGTTAACCCCATTATATACCTACTAAAAATTTCTATAGTCACTTGTAATTTTAAAAAATATCAGGGGCGAACTAACCCTTGTATGGAAGAAAAAAGAGTAATCGACCCAATTACAATTCCAATAATTCCTACAAGTATAGCAAAAATAAGAAATTTCTTTTGTTTGACCAATATTTGAAAATATTATTAATGAAATCTAATTCTTTCGAAATAAATTAAGAATGGAGAGTACACCATAAATTGCTTCTTCCAATCTAACAGTATCTGTTGCTTGATTTGGAAAAAAATTCATGATTTTTGAATTTTGAATTTGATTAATTTTTCCTCCCATAATTTCATGAAGGCCTCTTTCAGGAGAACCGAAAACTACTAGAGTAGGTCGAGTACTTTCTGAAATCCAATTTAAAGATTCTTTAGAGATTGATTTTCCTTTTCTTGAAGTTAAAATGATTTTTCCTTCCCAAGTAGAAAGTAATGAAATAAGACTTCCACGTTCTTTAACCTTATATCCCCAATATTCTTTTACATCGTCTCTAGAAATCGCCTTGATAGAAAAATTAGGGTATGGAGTTTTAAATTGTACCGTAATTCTTTCTCCAATTTTTTCTTTACCAAAATACTGAATCAAATGCTTTATGCCAGTATCTATGAATTTTTTTCCTTTAATTGAAACTACGAGACCTTCACGAATATCACCAGGTTTAATTTTTTTAGGATCAGATATCTTGCTGTGACTTGGGATGTTTAGCGGATGTAAAATTCCAGAATATTTTAGCAAATCCATTTTTTCATAGAGATTTCTTCTAAAATATTGGGGAGTTTCTAAATATTTTAAAATTGTGACCATTAGTAATGCATCACTTTTTTCCCCCAGTGTTTCATGATAAATAAAAATCTCCTTTACTTGAAATATTGCACAAGCTCTAGCTATTTTGGAAATTTTTGCTGACTTTTCTTTTTGAGTTATTTCATCAGATAATGACGAATCAGGAATTGCAATTGAGATGGCCAATGAGATTACTTTATCTTAATTGTTTTAACTCTATATACTAACTTTTTCCAGATGGATATTTTTCAGAAGCAACATTAGAATATTTTTTTATCTGTTCTTCAGAGATTATTTCAAAGGTTTTTGAATCAGCACGAATTTGAGACATTTTGATGTGTTGAGAATCTTGTTTTTCTTCACTAGCAATGTAAATTGATGCAGCAGCTAATGCGCCGGCATCATCAAGTGAAATATCTGGTTTGTAATTTTTTTCAAGAAATTCTGTAACTTGATCAGAACCCGAACCAATTGCAACTGCATCATAAGAAATGTAAGTGCCACTTGGATCAGTTAAATAAAGCTGGGAGCCTGAAGAATCCACTCCACCCAGAATTAATGCAACCCCAAATGGACGAACCCCGGCATATTGGGTAAATTGTTGGCATTGATCAGCTAAATGTTTAGCAATAGTTTCTACATCTACGGATTCATCATAAATCAATTTATTACTTTGAGAAAAAAATCGAGCGTTATCAACCTGACTTCTAGCATCTGGGATATAACCAGCTGCAGCAACTCCAACATGATCATCTATTTGAAATATTTTTTGAGCGGTTTCTGAAATCTGAAGTTTTCTAGGTTTTTCTTCTACAGCAATAATTATTCCATCTTTACTTTTTATTCCAACTGCTATAGTTCCACGTCGGACAGTTTCAATCGCATACTCAACTTGATACAATCGACCATCAGGAGAAAAAACAGTAATTGCTCTATCATAGCCTTGTTGTGCGGGTAACAAATCAATTTTCAATGCTTTGAAAGTTTAATTTAAGTCTAGTCATGTTC
>JBHIUZ010000049.1:0-6153 GCA_042138025.1 Nitrosopumilaceae archaeon
GAACTAACATAAGGGTCATCTAATATTTTGTGCTCTGGAATTTTTTCAAACATAACCAAGTTCACCCATGATGGAATTGAAGTTTTAGGATAAGAGATCCAGCTTTGTGGATTATTCCATTGCTGGAATGTCTCTACAGGAATAATTATTGCAGCTGCAATGGAAATTGATACTAGAACAACTAAAATTCCAATTCCAGCCAATCCCATCTTACTTTTTAGAAACTCTCGTCTAATTTCACCTAAAGACCCATTACTCAATTTCCTGTCTTCACCCGTGGATCAAAGTAACCATAAAGTAAGTCTGCAATCAAAATACTAACTAAGAAAAATACTGTTAGAACATAGGTTGCCCCAATTATTACAGGCAAATCCATTACCGTTATTGCCTCAAAATAAAGACGCCCCATGCCGGGCCAATCAAACACTGCCTCAGTAATTATCGCACCTCCTAGGGAGCCTGACAAGCTGAGTGCTAAAATAGTAATGATTGGAGGCGCCGCGTTTTTTATTGCATGCCCATAAATTATTTTCTTTTGATTAATCCCCATAGTTTTTTTTGCAGAAATAAAATCTTCTTGCATTATTCCGACCATAAAGTTACGCACCAAGTACGCCCAAGCCCCAAATCCAATCAGTACTATTGTAATTACTGGTAAGGCCATATGATATAGTAGGGCAAACACGTATCCTGGATCATCAGGAGGCATTGACGGTGTTGCACGTGCAGGAAAAATCTGATATACAAATGCAAACAAAAAAATCATTAACATTCCAATCCACCACACTGGAAAACTGCTACTAACTACTGCAAATGATGATGTGATTCTATCGACTGCAGAGCCTACCTTGCTTCCAGCTAAGGCGCCAAGGAAAATACCGATAATTGAAATAATTATTGTAGCAGTTGTAAAAAGTAAAATAGTTCTTGGAAGTTTTTCAAATAAAATATCTTTCACATCTGATGATCCCGAATCACTAGTTAGAAATGTCGCATGACCAAAATCTAAAATTAATATTTTATACATTGTCAAACCAATTCTTTGAGGCGAATACCATGGTGAATCAAGCCCCAATGCTTTGTTTCGTTGATTAATTTGATCTTGAATAAAGGCTTCAAAATCTGCTGGATCTGAAAAACTTTGAGATATTTTAGGATCTTCTGTAATCTCAGCACGTATCTGAAACGTAACTCCCTGTTTTAGTATAACATCCATGTTGGAACCCACTAAAATTATTGTGAGAAGTAAGGTGGCCATAAGAACCCCAAACATCGTAATTCCTCTGGTAGCCAGATACTTTTTTAATCCCACCCATTTGTTGTAGAAAATTTGTCTTATAATAATATCCGTCTACTTTGACTCATCAAACATATTGATTTGAACTTTCTATCTCTAATTTACCAAACAAAGTAAGGATTGCAAATGGTTTGTCAATTAGATCCTGTGTTTCCTTTAATTCCAAAGGAATATCTGTCTTCATAAATGGCTCCAGGGAAAGAATTTTTTGAGAGGGTTTCATTCTTCTTATTTTTTTCTCTAAAACCCCTGATTTCAAATTCTCTAAAACCACATAATCATAATTTTCATCAAATTTTTCTATACATTCAGATTCGCTTTTTGCATAATCTGCAGAGTAATTTTTCTCATCAAAAATTTTCTTGTAAATATCTGATATCAGCTCATTTTGTTCTAGTACTAGCAATTTCATAATATTTCTCCCTACCACCATCTAACAAAATTACGAGGTAAAAATGCCTGTACCCCTTCTAATTTTGCAGTTTGTAATAACTCTCTATCAAAACTAACTAACGCAGAACCTGTAAGCTTTGCTGTTGCTAAAATCATACTGTCTGGACAATGACACTCATAATATTGATCTACTAATCTTTCTGACTCTGCTTTTATCTCGTCTGTTTTATCCAATGTAATAGGATGTTTGCAGAATTCATAAATGGTATCCATTATTACATCGGCTTGATTCCCTGTAACTTTTTCCACTTCACCTAAAACCGATTCTGGAATAACCATTTTTGATTTATGTTTTTTAATTCGCTTTGCTATTGGATGCAACGACCTGCCCTCTTGGATTTCTTTAATTATAATATTTGAATCCACTACTACTGGCTGTCCTATGTTATTGATTGACACTAAGAAAACTTTGTTTAGAGTATAAAAGCGATTTTGAAGCTAATGTATCATGTTACAAATTGTTACTGTTTCAAACTATTGATCACTTTATTATCTATCATGTTACAAATTGTAACATCACATTAAATACTTTGATCCTAATTTTTTATCGTGTCAAAGGGGCCACAGGATTTATCACTAGCTGAAAAATTAGATAACGCAATAAAACAATTAGGTTCTTGGTATCGAATTAGTATTATTATTGTTTTAGTTGGATTAGCAGCTTTATCAGGAATTATTTCAATGTCCCAATTTTATTTCCATGATGAGATTGCTCAATATGGTCATATTGAAGAAATTTATGTTGAAGACCAAGACGTTACAGTTCTTGCATTTTTGCCTTACACAGAAAAAATATTTCCCGCTGAAGGTATCGTTGCTCTCTATATTACTCAAGTTTGGTTAATGTATGGAAATGGAATAGTTATTGCATTACTATCATTTCTTTTTATCTGGATGACATTTAGGGGAAAATCGCATACTGACGAATTTGAATCAATTGAGCGCCAATTCATTCGTCAATCATATTTAGTAAATTTTGAAACATCTGTGCCTGAAGGTGATTCGAGAACCGAAAAAATTCTCAATGAGGCTATTCATGTTTTTCCAGCTCTAAAAGAAGTCCAAAGAAAAGCAAAATTAAAGCAAACAAAAATCCCATATAAAATAGATAAAAAAATTAATGGTGAAAATATAGACGCTATTGTTTCAACAAAAAAAGGTGATTTTATTGTAAAGTTCTATGATAAGACTGTTTCAGAATCTGATCTTAAAAATTTGGTTCAACTCTTATCTAAATCACAAGATAAAATTTTTCGAGTACTGTGTGTTGCAAAAGACTACGATGATTCACTTCAATCAAATAAGTTAGTTGGAATAATGGACAGACTTCCAAAATACTTTAAACTTGACTTGATTTTTGAAGAAGAGCATGGGTACTCTATGTTGTGGATAGATTAATTTTCTGAAGGGAAAAACTCTGTATCTTTTAATCCTAAAACAAATTTAATATCTGGATCAAAACTAATGCATTTTGTAAAGGCATTTTTTCCCTTATCTGTAATTTTGTATTCTAATTTTGCTTTTGGATTTTCACTATCCCTTGTTTCAATAAATCCTTTTTCTATAAACCCATCAAGTATTTTTTTTAATCTGTCTCTATTCAAGTCAGATCCTGGGGTTCCAGTTGTAATTTGTCTTAGATTCAACCATGTACCAATTTTGGATAAATATCCTAAAACACTTAGGTTAGTATCTCCAGGAGTTTGATTAAATCTTTTCTCTACTGACAGCTACATCCCCTTCGAATAAACTGATTTTTTGTTTACTATTTTAGATTGCCTATAGTTGCCAAAACACCAATATTTTAAAAATATATTACAATAGATCGGCCAATGAGTGCAAATACAATACGTAAAGCAAAAAAATTAGTAGAGAGTGGAGGTGTGCAACAGATCGATGAAGATCTTTTCCAAATCAAATCATCTTCAGATCCAAACAAATCTTATTTTGTCACGTCTGAAACCTGTGAATGTCCAGGCTTTAAGAATTTTTACAAGTTTCATCATGGAAAAGGACTAAAGGCTAACTGTTCTCATTTAGAGGCAGTAAGATTATTTAAAAAAGAAAAATAACTAAATTCTAACTATACCAATTTTTGTTAGGTATTTTATTCCAAATATAAAATCAAGATCTGGGATTTTATCCTCTGACCACAAACAAGCATTATTTTTTACCCATGCTGGTATATCATTTGAAATTATTTTCTCTGATTTATTATTTAATTCAATAATGTCGTTTTTAATTAAATATTGTAATAAATTAACAAACTGTGTATCATCTATCTGACCATTGCACCAGTAGTCTCCAACTTTTTTTATCCACTCTGGTATATTTTGAACAGCTTGATTTGTGTTGAATTTAGGTGATAATTGAAAATTAGCTTCTGCTACCTTACTTGGAACAGCATACACTAATTTTACTTTATACTCTCCTTCATCCCATGCCTTTTCATTGGTTTTTATTATTTGCAGGTAAGAAGCATCATCATCAAAAATTCCATTAGAAATATTGGCTAGTTCATTATTTTTATTATAAATTAAAGTTGTATATTGTGTTCCAGCAAAATCTTTGTGTACTTTACCTGAAATAGAGATTTTATCTCCATATATGTAATCCAACTTTTCTAAAAAGATAGGAATGTCTGTTTCTGGCTGAGATATATCTAAACTGCTTATGAAAATCTTCCCAGTCATCCAAGGATGGATTTTACAAAAATAATAATACGCATTAAAATCTGCATTTGTTAAAACATATGACTTGGAACTTCCTGGTTGTATCTGGCCAAGATTAAAGAACAATCCAGAATGCTCTGGATTACTTGGTAAACCACTAGCGATATTATGAATTACGCTATCTTTGTTTTCCCATACTATTTTATCTCCTACTAAAACTGGTAATTCATTAGGAAATATTTTCTGATCCTTGTTTTCAGATACCCCATTCGGAATAGTAATTGTCCATACATTTTGGGAATTTTCGGCATATGCATTAAAGAAAATAAACGGAGAGACAAATAATGCAAACACTGCAACTAGATGTACAATTATATAAATATGAGAAAATCTGATTTCCATTTTTACCCAGATAAATCTTCGAGTTTTAGTTATTTCCCGTTTTGTTTGTTCATTTTAAACAAATTACAGGCGTGAGAATTTTTCAAAAAAAAAAAGAGATTTTTGGATTTATACACAAAAAAGAGATTTTTTGTATTCTTCCATTTGGATTTGATAGTCGCAATCTTGGCAAACAAGCCAACTACGCTCTTTTAAGATCCTTAAAGGAGCATCATATTTTGTGAGAAAAAGATTATTCCCCTCGCATGATGGACATGTGACAAATAATTGTTTCATAAAAAAATTAAGTGAAATTTAGTTATAAGACACGCGTAGAATTGATAAGTCGTTCACTTGATTAGAAAAATCTAATTTCTCAATTGAACTTTATGAATGGGTTTGAACAAATTTCGATAAAAGATTAGTAATCCTATTAACTCAACTTGCTCTACTGACATTATTACAAGTAGATGCTCAAGCCAACCCTCTGACATGTCATTCATAACTGAATATGCTATGGAAAACATATAGTCCAAACTGGTTATTATGTTATTGTTTTGAAAACCTTTACCTGCTAATTGAGGTCCAATTAATTCATAAGCTGCCAAATTATCAAGACTGTGGCCACCTTTTTCCATAATTGCTAAATAAAATATTTCTGAATCTTCTGCATAAATAGTGCTTCCTCTTTCAATGAATATCAAAGTAGCACCAAAATACACTAGAAAAAATATTGCAAATCCTATAAGATACTTACCTGCTTTCCCACCTACCGTTTTTCTCATCTGTCTTTCAAATATGACTCCAAAACTCCCCAGCTTTTTTCTTTTGATCAATAACACTAGTATAATCGCCATTATTGACATAATTCCTAAACTTCCAAGCCAGTTTTCAGAAACATGTGTTGAAAAAAATAACCTAACGGGCAGGAACAATCCAATGGTTGCTCCAATCACAATTAATTTTTCTTTTATGTCATTTTTCTCCATTTTTTTTACCCGATGCCCAATTCAATTGTTTGAAAACGCGGATTAAAGATTTCGATATAAATATCGATACCTCTCTGTCTAATTGAATACATATTCTGATTGCAATTTTTTTTGACGACTTAAGCAAAGCGAGTTTTTAATTGTTTTAGATATCTGACACTTACTCGATATGCTCTAATTGCAGAGTATATCTCAAATAGTTCTTTGTATGAGGGATCAAGCTTTTTTAGCTCATCTCTTCTAATTCCAAATTCTTCAATTGTGTCCCAGATATTTTCAATAGGAACTCCCTGCTCATCTACTAGGATAGATGAGAGGTTTTTGATAATCCCATTGCCCAAGTTCACCCTTGTTTCAAACA
>JBHIUZ010000050.1:0-5512 GCA_042138025.1 Nitrosopumilaceae archaeon
TCAATGTGCTCTAAATTTCCAGTAAGCTTTGTAATTACTGGATTGCCAGTTGCCCACTTGAAATAAGCCGGCTGGATTAGTTTAGTTGCAGCATCACTAGCTACACAGGTAACTTTTCCACCATGTCGCATTAACAGTCTTGCAAGCTCTATTGCCTTGTATGCTGCAACGCTTCCTGCAACACATAGAACGATTTTCTTACCAGATAGCTCCATTCCATCAGAGCCTACTATATCCAAAGAGGGATGTTTTGGTATTTTTCTAGCCAATTTGCCCTCGTAATTTCTCTAGTTCTGACTTTTCCATAGAAAATGAATGCTGTTCTGCAGGAAACGCACCAGATTCAACATCGTTTCTGTATGATTCTAGGGCTTTGGTGATCTCCCCAGATAGTGAAAGATATTTTTTTACAAACTTTGGCTCTATCTTATCATACATTCCTAGCATGTCATGAATTACAAGTACCTGTCCGTCACAGCCAGCACCTGAACCAATGCCAATTGTTGGAACAGATATTGATTCTGAAATAATTTTTGCAACCTCACTAGTTACCATCTCTAGAGCGATACTAAACACGCCAGCTTGCTCCAAGGCTTTTGCAGACTCTATTAGCTTTTTAGCACTGTCTGCAGTTTTTCCTTGGACACGATACCCTTGAGATAGCATTGTAGTTTGTGGTTGCAATCCAATGTGACCCATTACAGGAATTCCCGTCTCAACAATGGCTCTAACGGTGTCAGCCATCTCAATTCCACCTTCAAGCTTTACTGCGTCAGCTCCTGCCTTGATCAGTTTGCCAGAGTTTTTTATTGCATCAGACACACTTGCCTGGTACGACATAAATGGCAAGTCCCCAACAACTAGCGAGTTAACTCTGGCACGAGAAACTGCTTCAGTAAATATTTCCATGTTAGTCATTGTAACTGGTATAGTATTTTCATATCCAAGTACAACCATTCCTGCACTATCGCCAACTAGTATAACATCAATTCCTGCTCTATCACATAGAGTAGCTAGTGAATAGTCATATGCAGTGATTACTGAAATTTTTTTGCCATCCTTTTTCTTTAGTATAATATCTCGTGGTGTCTTATGCATGTGGCATTCTCCTGGACAAATTCTTTTTAATTTCTAGAACCATTCCTGCAAGATTTTTCTTATTGTTGTATGGAATTTTTTGAAGCTTTTTTGCTTTACATTGTATGATTAACAAGTTGATCGCCCTAACTACATTATCAACTATTGTGACATCAGCAGTTTTAGCAGTTCTAGATAATGGATTTAGATCAAATGTAATTACCTTTTTTCCAGCCTTTTTGAGAGCTATGGTTCTATCACCATCCTCTAGAGGAACCAAAACAACATCTGCCTTGAAAATTCCATTAGAATCTACAATTCTTCGTGCACTGTCTAGTCCTGAAATTCGCCTAGAATTTCTTGGATTTGTGCCTAAAATCTGGCCTGCTCCTGCCTTTTTTAGAGCATTTACAATGTTTTTCTTTCTTTTCTCGTTTGCATAAAACAGGTTTACCTCAATTTTTGCAGGAATTACTCTAGCAAGCTTTACAATTTCTCTAGGACATAATGCAGCTACATTTCCATTTACAGATATTACAGGATGCTTTGCATTAGCTAACATAACAGCTGCAGCTTGTATAGCTTTTTTTGCAAACTTTGTAGTCTTTTCACCTAATAAATAATCAAATGCCTCGCCTCTCCCATGTGCCATAAGGCCTTCCTTTGCAACTAGTCCTGCATCAAATCCATCTACTAGTTTTTCTCTAATGTACAAAGACTTTGCGCGCGGATGACTTTTAGGAATCAATGACATATCAATACACTATAGAAATTTTATTGCTTTGTTATTCTGGCACCGGCATTATCAATTTTGGATGTTATGATAATGCCATCATCATACTTTTTTAGAATACCAATTACCTTATCCACCATATCCTTTGGAACCAATGAAAATACAGTCTCACCAAACAGTGCAACACCACAATTAATCTTATTTTTGTTAAGATCTGAAATGACTTGCTTCATCTTTGGAGTAATTACATTAACATATTTTGCAAACTCCAAGGACATGTCTTGAAATTCAATAATGTTTTTTGATTTTTCTAGTTTAGTTACCATCTTTCCTCCCAGACCATTGATAAATTGCAGTCGTTCACTGATAAAGCGCTTTGTTGAAATTGGTGAAAAACAAATTATAACAACAGTATAGTTTTCATGTTTTATTTTTTTTACAGTACCATGTCCTGGTGCACCACCTTTGGTTCTAATCTCAAATCCTCCATGGTATGATGCTAAAACATCACCTAGACCAGTTTGACATTTAATTTCAGCCTCGTGTGCAATTAGTCCTACCTCTTCTTTGGATAGTCCAGTGTCTAGTGCCTGATTTAGTGCTAAACCAAGGGATAATGCAACTGCACCACTACAACCCAAACCATATCCAACTGGAACTGTAATGTGGTGATCAATATCTAAAAACACATCAGGTGATACTAGATCAAGAAATTTTTGTATAACAAATTCAGAGACCTGCGAGTTATCAGTCTGATATCCTAGAATATTTAGATGAAAATTAGAGTCATCATATGCAGTTTTTTTTCTAACTAGAACGGTAGTTTTGACTCCCTTTTGAATTGAAAAGCCAGCACCCTGTGAGCCTAGCTCCTCTAATCTGCCATTTTCAAGCTCTGCTTTGAAAAATCCGGTAACATGTGCAGGACAAAAAGCCACTCCCTTCATGATCGAAGTATAAATTTCCCATAAAATATAATATTATGGCTTAAATAGTATAAACTAGTATAAATTGACTAAATTCATTCGACGCCTGCAAAAGATTGGAAGCAGCATTCTAGTTTCTCTGCCAAAAGAATGGGTCGATGATAATAATTTAGAGAAAAGCTCTGAAATTGAAATTGAAACTAGTCAAAACAGTCTTTCAATTACTGCAAACAAGGACACAAGACCATCAAAGGAAGTTGTAATTTCTTATCCACTACCAAAAGAAGAAAACATTGTAGCTGACATCACAGGTGCATATCTTTTAGGGTATGATATAATTCGAATTAAAGGAAAAACATCCATTCCAGTTGAAGACAGGGAAAAAATTCGTGAATCAATGAGAAGATTAGTTGGTGTAGAAATAGTTGAAGAAGAGTCCTCTAGTATTATGATCCAATTTTTACTAGATGCTGCAACACTAAGCCCTGAAAAAATTCTCAAAAGAATGAGCACTATCGCAATTGGAATGTTTAATGAAACATTAGATGGTTTGGTAAAAGATGATAAAACAAATCTTCAAACAATGTCAAATAGAGACATTGAAATTAACAGACAGTACTTTTTGTTAGTTAGATTAATTCGAAGCACTATGGTTGATCCAAGACTGGCCAGCATATTTAATTTAGAAAATATTGATATCTTAGATTATAGAATTGCTGCAAACATTTTAGAAACTGCAGGAGATACCATAGTAGAGCTTGCAAATGCTATCTCTAAAACAACGGTATCTAAAAGCGAGCTTAAAAAAATTCATGATATAGTAAAGGATGCAGAAAAAATATACAAAAAGTCAATTGATGCATTTATTGCAAATGACAGACTGTTAGCAATTGATGCAATTAAAATTTATAGAGAATATTTGGATAAAATTACAAAGCTTCGCTCATCACTAGAGCACAAAAAGCAAATTCCTATTGACTTTTTAGATATTGTATACATGTTTGAGCGAATTGCAAAGTCCTGGGCAGACATTGTTGATTTAATAAAGCCAATTTACAAACAAGAATCATAAAAGCTTCTTTTTTGCAGCATATGTTAAAACTGCACAAATTGTTTTAGAGTCTATAATTTTCCCAGATAAGATCATTTTAATTAATTTTTTTATTGGAATCTTTACTACAGAAATAATTTCATCTTCGTCTAGATGCAAATCCCCCGGCTTTGATAATCCCGAGGCTACAAAACAATGAATTTCCTCTGTATTGTACCCAACAGAGGGATAATACGAGATTAGTGGAGTCATGGTTTTTGCCTTGTATCCTGTTTCCTCTTGTAGTTCTCTGAATGCACACTTTTTTACATTCTCTCCTTTTTCTAGAGTTCCTGCAGGAATTTCTAAAACATTTCCATGTGGATAGCGATGCTGTTTTACCAAAATAACTTTGTCATCTTTATCAATTGCAAGCATTGCAGCTGCTCCCCTGTGTTCAATAATTTCTCTTCTTGTCTTTCTTCCTTGAATTGTAATATCATAAATGGTTAGTCCTAGAATCTTTCCTTCATAGATCTTCTTTTTTTTCAAACTAGATTTTTTGTAATGTCCAGTAGTTAATTAATGTGTTTGATACACCAGATGCAGCTTTTTAGAATTCTTAGTTGCCTTTATTGCATCAGTTACCCATTTGGTTGGAAAGGTAATTTTTTTTGGAATAAAAAGGTCCGCTGATAAAACGCCTTCTGTCTCCCTTACCTTTTGTACTAGCTGATCAACATTGTAAATATCATCACTGTACATAAACAAAACAATTTGATTTTTTGCCAAGAAGGGTTTTTGTAAAAATGATTTTGAAAACTTTTTTCCTAGTTTATCTTGCATTTTTTCTAGATTTTCAACGCCTGCAATTATTGCATAAGGAATGTATCCTGATAATTTTACTGGATCATACACCAGAGTAAATAGTATGGCATTATTTTTTTCAAATTTTTCTAGTGCACGAGTTACAGTCTTGCTTGAAATTTTAAGTGACTTTGCCAAATCCTCTATTCTTTCACGCGGGTTTTTTACAAGTTTTTCTATTATCTCAAGATCAGTTTTTGTAAAGTTTGTTTCAAGCTCAATGTTTTCTGCTTGAAAAATACTAAGCACTCTGACATCTTTCATCAATTTTTTTGCAAGCTCTATTTTTTTCTCAACATTTTCTTTTACCACTATACCACAAACTGTAATTCCGCCTACACATGGAACAATAAGATATGGTTCACCTACCAATCTGACCTGCTCTAAGATGTCTTCTTGATTTTGTCCTGTAATTACGATATAAAACACGTTATATCCTAAAATTGGCGGCTCTACTCGGAGTGCAAATTTTTCAATGATTTTGTTTTTTTGCATTTTTTGGATTCTAGTCTTTACTGCCCCGCCGCTAATTCCAATTTTTTTTCCAATCTGTCTG
Organism: Nitrosopumilaceae archaeon; assembly: GCA_042138025.1. Lineage (GTDB taxonomy): Archaea > Thermoproteota > Nitrososphaeria > Nitrososphaerales > Nitrosopumilaceae > CSP1-1. The sequence continues at coordinate 5,190 of JBHIUZ010000050.1, forward strand.
TCTGACTCTCTGCAATTATCAAGTAAGATGCTGAGTATTTGCACGTCTAATTTGTCCAATTTATTCAATCATTTCCTAATTACCTGTATAGAATATACTTTATATTAATAAAAATGTCTATTATGTTGGCACTAGCCAACAAATACATTATATATCAGACTATTTATATATAAACACCGTGGAATATCGACTCCAGCTAGCAAAAAGAATGCTCTTTAACAAAAGGGGCAGTCTGATAGGCGCAGTACTCGCTGTTACAATTGGAATCCTAGTAATTCATGTAAACTTTGTAATTTTTCAGGGACTCTTTGATGCAATAGTTC
>JBHIUZ010000051.1:0-5491 GCA_042138025.1 Nitrosopumilaceae archaeon
CTTGGCATGTTGAAGGAGATATTGATTACGATAAGCTGATTAAACGATTTGGTACGGCAAAAATTTCTAATCAATTATTGGATAGAATTCAAAAAATTACCGGGGAGATTCATTTTATGTTAAGGAGAGGCATTTTTTTCTCTCATAGAGATTTGGACTCCATTTTAGAACAATATGAAAAAGGTAACAAGTTTTTCTTATACACAGGTAGAGGTCCTTCTGGGCATACCCATATTGGTCATTTAGTTCCATGGGCCTTTGCAAAATGGTTACAGGATAAATTTGGAACAAATATGTATTTTCAGCTTACAGACGATGAAAAATTTTTTTCAAAGCAGGAACTTAATTTAGATGATACAAAGAAATTTGCTTTAGAAAATGCCCTTGATTTTATTGCTCTAGGATTCAAACCAGAAAATACAAAGATTATCATTGATTCGGATAATATCAAAACGCTTTATCCTATTGCAGCTCAAGTAGCTAAAAAAATCAATTTTTCAAATACTAAAGCAGTTTTTGGTTTTTCAAATGATACAAACATTGGGATGATTTTTTATACCGCACTTCAATCTGCGCCTTGTTTTCTAGAAGACAGACCTGTTCTAATTCCATTAGGAGTTGACCAGGATCCTCATTTTAGACTAACTAGAGATATTGCACCAAAAATTGGTAAACAAAAGCCAGCATTAATTCACAATATAATGATTCCATCTTTGCAGGGCCCAGGTGGAAAAATGTCAGCATCTGATGATAATGGAACAGTGTATACAACAGATTCACCTGAAATTGTAAAAAAGAAAATTAACAAATATGCTTTTTCTGGGGGACGGCCAGATGTTGAGGAACATAGAAAAAAAGGTGGAAATCCAGACATTGATGTGTCTTATCAGTATCTTCGAATATTCTTTGAGCCTGATGATAACAAGCTAAAACAAATTCATGATGATTACAAATCTGGAAAAATGCTAACTGGCGAGCTAAAGGCGATACTTATTGAGAAAATTAATGCATTCCTAAAGGTACATCAAGAAAAACGTGAAAAAGCAAAAGACCAAGTAAGTAAATTCCTTTTAGATAATTAATGAAAAGAAAAATCCAGTGTTTAGATAAATACGAGGCTGAAAAACTTGCCAGTATGATCTTTATTAAAGAAGGAAGGGAAACATACATTTCTGAAATTTTAAACATCATAGATAATGAAATTGTTGTAAAATTAAAGGACAAATCTGCACATAGTATTTTACTAAAAGATAATTCCCAAGTAGAATTTTTTGCAGATTTTATTCAATCAGTATTTGAAAAACAACACAAAATTGTAAACACTTCCACCTTTGAAGATGAGGTGGAGATAGTCAAAGAATGATCTAAACTAAGGACTTGTCCATCTCTGAACTCATTATTTCTTGAACTTTAAGAAAATAAAGTCTCGTTGAATAAGGCATATCATCTAAATTATTATCAATTACTATGATCAGATATCTTACTGCACGTTTAGAAATGTCAATGTTAAATTTCATATGTAAAATGGGATCTTGTTTTACCTTAATTTTATCCTCAAGCCAAGGTGGGGCCATTTCTTTGGTTTCATCAATTATTTTATCATACCAAAAGGCAAGACTTTGTGGTTCAAGGCCTTCTTTGAGATGAGATACATTTTCACCCATTTTTTTTAACATGTGGTTAACGATAGTCACAGATTCATTGTTTGGGTTTTTTGTTTTATTCCACTTACTCAAAGTTAGACAAGTTACTTGTCAATTCATGACAAGTTTCCTTCTGCATCAATTTCTGAATTCCTAATTCTAGTACTAGAAATTCGTGTTCCATCTTTTGCTAGTACCATTGGAACAACAACAATTTCTACTGGGGGAAGGTTTTGTTTTTTTCGTAAAGCGTTTAAAATTTCACCTTTATTGCTAGTTTCCTCACTTACTATCAAAGCATCAACTTTTCCCTCAATTGCAGCAGGGCCAAAATCATTTTCAAGTTTGCTTATGGAATAAGATGAGTTTGAAAATTTTTTTTCAAGAAAATTAGTTAATGATTTAATTCTTTTAGAATAATTGTTAATTATCTTCTTATTTTTTTTAAAAGCAAGTTCATCACTTGTTAATCCAATAATACAATGAGATGAAACTGAAAAGGCTTTACTTAACAATGCATCGTGCCCTTTGTGAATAATATCAAAGGTTCCCCCAAGCGCAACAGTACCAAATTGTGGCATGATTTAGTTTTACATTCTTGAAAATAAATCTACTACTTTACAAGGATTAGAGAAATAGGTCCATTTGATGCTAAAGGATTGTATTTTGGATCCCACACAAATGTTTCTACAAAATATAAACCGTCATTTTCTGGTATCCAACCTACGGATGGAATTTCTCCACCTTCAGAGTCCATGGTGCCTTCTGCATTACCAATAAATTCAACAAAAGATTTAGTTTCACCATTAATCTCTACAGATTTTTTAATTTGAATCCAGTAGACATACTCTTGAGCATCTGATTCTTTAAGAGATAAATCTTCAAAAGATAATTTACTTTGGATGTTTATCGATGAACCAACTGAAACATCAGATAATCTATTTCCTTGAGGATCAGTTACTGCAATGTCATCTATTGTAATGAGCTTATTTTGAACTTGGATAGAAGTGTCAGTAATTTCTAAAAGACCAGATGAAAAATCTTTTGATTCAGCAACTATTTTAAAAGCTGATGAACGCGCATCACGTTTAACATCAAATTCAAAATTTTCACTTCCTCCTGGAACAATATCTGTAACTAAATTAACTGTGGAAATTCCTAAAACCCTTGGAGGGTTAAAAGCATCATACGAAATCAATTGAATTTTTGTATTTGTGCTATTGAGTTTACCATTATTTGTAATTTTTCCAGATAGTGATAATTTTTCTCCAATCTTTAAAGTATCTAGTGTGAGTTTTAGTTGTTGTTTTTTATCTGGTGAAGAGTTAAAACCAAGCAAATTAACTGAAACGCTATTAATTGCTGGATTGGATGAATCAGAAATTATCATGTAAGGTGATTTTCCAAAAGGTGGTATTACTTCCATAATTGTTGTTCCAATTTTTGTCTCTAATGGTTTTTCGCTGGCATTGTCATAAAAGCCAGCCCAAATCTTTACTCCAGTAACTGGAAAATTTTTTGTATTTTGAACTTCGCCAAGTATTACAGTTTTGCCATCAGAATTTTTGTAATTAAATGGGGAAAAGCTAGTAAGAGAAATTCCTAAAGTTGGTTTTTTATCAACTAGTTCTTGAGAAAAACTAGAACTTATTGGAAATAATGTAAATATTAGAAAAATTACTAGTATTGCCTTTTTCATACAAAAACGATTTACATTGGCAATTAATGTTGTAGAATATATCATAATGTAAACAAGGTGGATTGTAAGGTTTTACCTAATACTACTCTAAAATGAAAATAAGAAAAAGATTTTAAAGATTTAATGGGATTATCTTCGCTTTTTCATAGCAGTAATAGCTAACCAATAAACTAAACCAGGTGCTAATCCTACTATAAGAGGAATCCAAACGGGCCATCCGTCAACTGGGTTTGCCATGTCAAAATGACTCTATCATATCATATTTAAATCCATCCAAGAGTTTTAAACTCAAAAATGATCGCTGGCTTCTAAATTAATCCTTAGTCATCTTCTTGATAAAAAACAAAAATGGACTGAAGGGGATTTGAACCCCTGACCCCTCGCGTGCAAGGCGAGTATTCTACCAGTCTGAACTATCAGCCCATGGATTTGATGATTGGAGTGTGGATTTTAATTGTTGTCTTCTTTGTTTGGCAAAGATTTTATTTCCAATACTTGAGAAACACTTATGGTTTTACTAGAATCACAAGTCAAACTAAACACAGGGGATATTGCTCCAGATTTTGATTTAATTGGAATAGATGACAAAAAACATTCTTTGAAGAGCTACAAAGATTATGAAGGATTACTTGTGATTTTCATGTGTAATCATTGTCCCTATGTAAAAGCAAAAATTGAAGCAATAAAAGAAATTCACCAAAAATTCAAAGATAAAATTGCAGTTGTTGGAATTAACAGTAATGATTCTATCAAATATCCTGATGATAGTTTTGATAGTATGAAAACAATTGCCAAAGAAAAAAATATTCAGTTTGACTATTTAGTTGATGAAACTCAGGAAATTGCTAAAAAGTATGGAGCAATGTGTACGCCAGATCCATTTCTATTTGATAAACAAATGAAACTAATATTTCATGGCAGAATTGATAATGCAATGAAGCCTGAAGACACTGCAACTGAAAAGACTATGATTAACAATATTGAAAAATATCTTTCAGGGAAAAAAATTGAAAAAGATTTTGACCCTTCAATTGGCTGTTCAATAAAGTGGAAATAACAGCAAACTTAAATGACCTTGTCCGTGAAATTTTTTCAGGGCCGGTAGCTCAGCTTGGCTGGAGCGTTCGACTGATAAACTCTTTCAGATATCGAAAGGTCGTGAGTTCGAATCTCACTCGGCCCACGTTACTTCTTTGCATAATGCTCAAAAGTTGTTTGTGACCATTGTAATATTGATTCCAAGTCATTTGCTACCAAATCCGCTTTAATGTTAGTCTTTTTTTTCAAATTATTACATAAAATCACGTTAAGGTTTTTTCCAAATTTTTCTTTAGAAGCATTAGCAGCTTGGCCAAAAAACTTCAAGCCTTCTTCAGTTGCTGAAAAAATGACAATAATCATTATTCCTTTATTTTTTGGCCAAATCTTTGCAAGAAATTTTTGGAGATCCAAATCAAACATTACATCAATTGAATCAGACATATCGCCTAGGGATGAAACATTCCAACCCTCATAGTGAAATGATGCAGATGCAGCTTCTGCAATAAGGACACTTTGGGAATCAGCAGAAATTATTAAGACATTTTTTCGTTCATCGGTTTTTGCATCAATTTGGTTTAGCATCTGAATTGAATTTAAAATAATTTTTCCTACAAGTTTTAATTCGGATTTGCCAATTTTTCCTTGTTCAAAAAGTTCCTGAATTGATTGAGATGCAGGTAGAATTATTTCGAACATTAATTTTGAAGTGTGTACATTTGAGTGAATACAGTTTCGAATAAGATTATACGATTTTTGAGCATTTCTTTGAGATAATAATTCTAAATATTTTGTTTTTACACGAAAATAGTCGGCAGGAAATTCAAACTGTTCTATATCATCTTCTAAAAACCATAAATTGAGATTCCCAATATTTTTTTGACCAATCATTCCTTCGGTTGCAAACATGTTAAGATATTTTGCCATGGTTACCCGATTGATTCCCAATTTTTCTGAAATCTCCACTCCTGAAAGCCCTGTTTTAGAATTTGTTAATACGTCAACGAGCTTTTGTTTGATTTCTTGAATTGGATATCCTTTTGCCATATAGTTTTAGATTTTTTTGGTAGAGTATAAAGTCTAATTCTAATTTTTGCTTTCATGTGTTGGG
>JBHIUZ010000052.1:0-5061 GCA_042138025.1 Nitrosopumilaceae archaeon
AGGCGCCGGGAGAGAGATTTGAACTCTCGTACCCTTGCGAGTACGCGCTTTATGGTAAATTAATTCCAGGCGCGCGCCCTACCAGGCTAGGCGACCCCGGCATTTTTATTCGCCAGAATTACTGCTACTAGTCTGATTATATAATAGATGATAATGTTGCAGATTATTTGTGAATGTTAATGGTAATTGATTTTTTAACCATTTTATCATCATTTAATGCATTTGAAATGATTTTATAGGTTCCAGCTGCTGCCTGATCGCCATCATTTTTGATTTGATTCCATACAAATGAGATTTCTTCTTTTGGTTCAAGTGTAGATATTACTTGAGCTGCAACAGGAGAAAATAAAACACGACCGTCTAATCCGGTTACCCTAAGCCCATATGATGCATCAGAAAAGGTTAGTGAGGTTGTTCCAGAATTAATAATTTTTATTTTTATCTGCTCACCTAGTTCAAAATCTATTTTATCAGTAACAATAGAAATGGATGGACCTTGTACAAACAACAATTGATCTCCATTTTTTTGAGTAACGAACAATACTCCAATTATGGCTCCAGCAATCATTCCAATCAAAACTGCAATAATCAAACCACGTGGAATCATTTTCAAACCATTTTCTAAAACTTTTATTTGCTAGAAGTTTCTTTTGTACGCCATCTTTTTGGATAAGTGTTAGCAGTCATAATTATCCGCTTTGTCTCAAATGCGTATCCTTTGGTATTTTCCTTAATTTCTTCAATTGGTAGAAGTGTTTTTGCAAGAGCCACAACCTCGCCTTTTTGTGTGTATATACCAACTAGATCTCCTTTTTTTAAATTAGATGATACCTCTAATACTCCAGGAATGGCTAGTTGGGCCCCATGGCATAATGCATCTACTGCAGAATCTCGAATAACTACGGATTTAATTTCACTTAATGCATGCTCAATTGGTCTAATAAGATCTCTTAGCTTAGAGTCATCCTTTTTGTCAGTCCACAAAGAATATGCATTTGCTAGCTGATGAAGAGTTACAAGTTTTGAGTTTTCAGTAAATTGATGAACTCGCGTTCTACGAAGCTCAATCATTGTAGCACCTGGTCCTAAAATTTCGCCAATATCGTAAATTAGTTTTCGAATGTATGTTCCAGCTTCACACAAAACACGTAATAACATTAAACGCTCTTTTTGCTCTAATAATTCTAATTCGTAAATATTTCTAGTTCTTGTTTGTCGTAATACAGCAGAACGTTGAGGAGGTTTTTGAAATATTTCTCCTGTAAACTCTTTTAAAATATTTTTTAGTTTTTCTGAAGATGGTAAAGAGTGCAATCTTCCTATGGCATGATATTCTTTTGGACCATAAAGTAGAACCTCTAATGCCTTTGTTCCATCACCTAATCCCATAGGTAATACACCTGATACTTGAGGATCTAGTGTTCCGCTGTGACCAGCTTTAGGAATTTTTAATATTCTTTTTAGCCATGCCACCGTTTCATGGCTGGTAGGGCCAGGTGGTTTGTCAAGTAGGATTAGACCATATTGTAGTAATTGTTCAAAGCTTCGTTTATCATAATATGTTCCATAATCATCATTAGTAATATCTTGGTCAATTATAGTGAGATTTTCTAATTGTTTTAAAGTCAAAGTAACTCTTTTACAGTTGATTTTGCAATTTCTAAAACCTTCTCTGCATCAAGCTCATCAGTGTCAATAATTTTATCAAATACTTCAAGGTTTTCTCCAAAATTAAAATTGTAAAGTTTTTTGTAAAGTTTTTTATTTTCATCATATCTTTTTTTTGTAATTTCTAGGGCTTGTTTTTGATCCATGCCATCTCTTATCTTCATTCTTTTTGCACTGTTTTTATGAGAACCTGCTAACCAAATTTTAATTCCATCTTCAACTAACCATGGCAAAGTATAGCTAGTGATTACTACGCCACCTTTCAAAAATAATTCTTTTAGTTTTTCGTCAACCTTTTTATCAAATTCAGGATTGATGCTTCGCTGTTTCAAAAATTTCATTCCCTCTGGAGTATCCCACCAATCATCACCACCTGTATCATATCCTTCATCTTTTGCAAGTTCTTTGAGGATATCTCCACCTCCAAGAAATGTCAAATTGAATTCTTTTCCCAAGCCTTTAGCAACGGTAGTTTTTCCAATTGCAGGAGGACCTGAAATAATAACTGATTTTTTCAACCGATATCCATAGTGGTTTTTGTAAGCTTCATTATCATTCCACTAAAGGCAATTGAAGTCAAAAAGTACCAGGCCCAAAAATATAGTGCATTTTCTGTTTCACATACATGCTCTGGATCAGCTGCTTGTTCTGCAGTGCATGTTAGTTGGAAAAAATCTCCAGGGATTACATTGAGTGGAATTGGAGAATATGCAACAGTATATGCAAAAAGTTCAGGCAATACAAAATAAAAAATTAGCAACAATGGAATAATGGTAATCATCATAGGCCTCATATTCATCTGCATCATCTCCATACTCATTTTATTCATATATGCAGATTTTTTGTTAAGATTTGCAATCTTTTCTTTGTCTTTTGAGCGAAATGCAGCCATTCGTTCTTTCTGCCATGCTCGAGTTTCTTTCATAATTCTTTTCAGTTTGACTTGGTCGATTAGCTTTCGTCTCACTCCAGCATTAAATAAATTCAGTATAATTGAAAATCCTAAAATTCCTAAAGCAGAAGGAAGTACTCCTTTGATGATTGGATCTGCACTTCCAAGTGGGCCTTCTCTTATACCAAAAAAGTCTCCCTGTAAAAATACAGAGTCTAAAAACTGCAACACGATACCAAATTCTGAAATCATATCTCTATTGCAGATATTACTGTGGCAGCTGCTTCTTCAACCTTTCCTTCTGTATTAAAAACGGGTTTCATTGGAGAACCAGAGTAAACTGCACAGCTAGAAAGCATTGCATCGTTAATTGCCATCTCTTTTTTAATACTATCAATTGATACAATATCTCTTTGTCTAGTAGTGTCCTTCATTCTTCGATTATAGATTTCTTCAGGCCTTGCGTAAACTGAGATAAAATTGGATGGTTTGAGAATCTGTAAAACGTGATGTGGAAGTCCTGGGTAAAATCCTGCATTTGTAATAATGAATGCATGAGTGTCTATAATCACCAGATCATCTTCAAGTTTTGATATTTTTTCAGCCGCTTTTTTTTGTAGGTTTTTTTGATCATCCATTGAGAGTTTTCTTAATTCATCTCTATCTTTAATTCCAATTTTTTGAGCTTCTTCAAACATTATAGTTCCAAAACTATTAACACTCACACTTTTTTGTCTTGCCTTTAGGATTTCAACAATTTTTGCAACAAGAGTAGATTTCCCTACACCGGGAATTCCAACCATAATTACTTTTTTACTAGCCCCTGCCAAGCAATGCACCTAGCCGCGGCATTACAACTTCTACTTGTTCTTTGACGAGTTGGTTGTAATAATTTATCAAAATATCAACCATCAATAAAATTCCAATTCCTGAACCAAATACACCTAATACATCAGATACACCTGCTAACAGTCCTAAAATTCCCGAACCAATCAATGTGACCGATGGGATGTATCTATTTAGTAAAACTTCAATAGGTTGATTTGAACGCCTAAAGCCAGGTACTTGTACATCTGCATCTAGAAGATTCTTTGCTGCACTCTTTGGAGAAAGACCTCCTAGCTCCACCCAAAGTTTCCCAAATACAATAACTATAGCAATCATAAATATCACATAGCCTACAGCTCTCATTGGATCTAAAGCCACAAGATCGAGGCCTCTTGGGGGGGTGATATAGTAAACTAGTCCTCCAATTGGAGTTGATGGACTAGTAGGATCAAACTGTACTAGAAAATTCATAAACACATTATTATTTGCCGGATTGACGTTAGCCCAAAGCATCTGCCCAATAAAAACTGCATTAGCAGTTAGTGCTGATGCCAAAATTACTGGAATGTTTGAAACATACATTAGTTTAATTGGATATACTGCAGAAAATCCACGATATTTTGTCGAAACAATTGGAATCTCGACCTTCATTCCTTGAACATATACAAGAATTAGTAAAACTCCAGCTGTAAGTAAAAGTCCAAAAATACTTGGTAATTGGTTATATCTGAAGAAAATATCCCCCAACATTCCAGTACTGATTGACTCGGCAACAAATGGAACTACACCAATTCTTAGTCCATCACCTGCAGGTAATGGACTAAAAATACTCCAAAGAATTTGTTGAGCAACTCCTGCCATTATGAAAAGACTGATACCACTTCCTAATCCCCATCCTTTCTGAATTGTCTCATCCAAAAACATGATAATTATTGATGCCCCCATCAATTGTCCTATCAGAATATACAAAACATTAGGGTCGGATATACCTGGTCCATATACAGCAATTCCATAAACAGCTGATTCTGCAATAATGACAATGTATGTAACCATTTTAGTTGCTGTTTGAAATACTCCTCTTTCTTCTGGTTTTTTAAAATCAAATTTCAAAATATCTGAACCTCTTAGCAATTGCATCAGCAGTCCTGCTGTAACAATTGGCCCAATTCCTAATTCAACTAAAGTTCCTTGTTGTGATGCAAAAATTACTCTTGCAAAAGCAAGAAAATCAAATTCTGGAACAGATGCACCAAATAGAGGTGTTTGTCCCATTATCATGTAAATGAGGAGTATTCCTCCACACCACAAAAGTCGTTTTTGAAGGGATAGTTTCTTTTTAGGTTTTGGAACCTGTGGAAGATATGGTTCTGCTTTGGCTACTGCCTTTCTTAAAAAAGTGGTAAGGGTTCCTTCAGCCATTATTTGCTAACACCTCGCCCCCAGCTTGTTTAATTTTTTCTTGTGCTGATGCAGTTGATTGCTTGATTTTTATGGTGTATGAATTTTTTACTTGGCCGCCGCCTAGAAGTTTGTCATACCCTAAGGCGTCTAAATCAAGAATTTTTTTTTCGCCTTCTTGTTTTCCTGATTTTTCAAACAAATCATCTAGGTCACGGACACTAGTCCATTTTTTTATAATATTTGGGTGAGGTGGATGAGTAGAATCATGTCCA
>JBHIUZ010000053.1:0-3547 GCA_042138025.1 Nitrosopumilaceae archaeon
TAAGAATTTTTCAATAACGGGATTTTCTAACGGTTGCAGATTTTTTTTGCGATCTAGGTGTTCTAGTTTTTGCTCTTGCTTTGTTTACCTTGCCTTCTTTTTTGTTAATTTTTCCACTTCGTCTTGCAGCCCTTGTGGCACTAATTCTTACATTATGTTGCCTTTTTTGCTCCTCTATTTCTTTTTGTGTTAGCTTTTTTCTCTGCATGGTGTGATTTACTATATACTAGCAATTAAGAATTTTGAAAAATTCTTAGAATCTAATCAAGTTTTTTATTATATTATCAATTATTGCAATCTCTTGCTGTCTTTCTTTAATTGTGGTTTCATTCCATTTTTTCATAAACTCTGATTTTTCATCTAGCTTTTTTAATTCTAATACTTGGTTTTGCAAATACAACTTGTATTCTTGCAGCCTATCTAGTGCCTTGTTATGGTTTTCTTTTCCAGTCACAAATTTTCTTGCTTTATCTATGAATTAAGAATTTTTCAGATTTTTTATTTTACTTTTCAGTGGTATTAAAAAGAAAAAAAGGATGGTTTAACCCATATTGCGAATTGTTCCCATCGCCATCTCATTCATGCTCTTTGTTATACTTGATAACGAATTTAGAGCCTGTTGTTGTTTTTGTAGAGCGTTTTGAAGGTCCATATTTGCCATTTGAGCATCATCTCCAATTGTAGCTAGTTTATCTTCTAGAAGATCAAGTCCTGTTTTCAATGATTTGATTTTATCATCAACTTGACTTGCATGCCTTTTGATAAACTCCAAGTCCGACTCGTTATATTGGCTTGCTGATGTACCGTCTGATTGCCTTTCTTGAAGCTCTTCTAGTATGCCTACCTCTGCTTGGAGTTTTAGGATCTCTTTGTCAATTGCAGTACTACATAGGACTACAACGCCTTGAAGATCTTGGGCCACACTGTCAACTGTTTTGTAATCTTGCCCACTTGAAAGCTGTTTGATTCCATCTTCCCACGCAGATGCTGTGCCGCCTTTGGCCAAAATATCATTTACCGTTTTATGTGCAGTTGATATCTTGTTGTAGTAAAATGCTACCTCTTCTGTTGGTCTGTCATCTGAATTTGGAACCTGGCCTGTAATGAGTGGTCTGTCAGGATCTCCTGCTTTTGTTTGTGAAACTCTAACCCAGCAGCTAGACTTGTCATCAGTGCTTTTTTGTGCAGGAACTGGCACCATCAAAAAATCATTTCCATTCTCATCAGTATACTTTTGAGTTGCAGTTGTTGCACAATAATCAGAAACTGTCTCGTCTCCTTGTGATGCAGCAATTAAGACCTTAGTCTGTGATGGGGCTAGCTGTGCTCCAGGAGCCATATCACCTGTCATGGTTTTTGGTCCAACTATTCCATCTGCTGCTAGCTTCTTTTTGTATGCAGCATTTTCTTCTCTGAGGCTTTGCATCTCTTGTGCTGCCTTGTCAGATAGATGCATTATGCCATTATCTAACATGAACTTTAGCGAGTTTATAAGATCCGACTGGCCAATCTTTCCCTCACCATACCACCTAAAGTTATTATCAACCCAGTCTGGCACTGCCTTTGCATATCCAGTTCCTCCAAGTGAAAGCTTCTCAGGCTCTTCTGGTGCATAGATGTTTTGTGATAGTCCTACAAGTAAGATTCCTGCAATTACAGGAATTATTATTTTGTTCATTAAATTTTATTTAAAATACTATGAATTAAGAATTTTCAGTCTTTGTCAAAAACAAAACTTTACAATTGTAAAGTCTACTGAATATCTATCTATTAGTTGTATAATGGGTAATGAATCAAAACACACACACCTCAACTCATGCAAATCATGGAACAACGAATTTGCAAAAAGAGGTAATAAAACACTCTCTTAGATGTCTTCTTGGATGTAATATTGGTGAAGTTGCAGGCGTAGTAATAGGTTCCATTTATGGCTTGGATTTTGTTTCAACAATTATTCTTGCTGTAAGCTTGGCATTTGCTACCGGTTATGCATTTACTATAATTCCAATGTTACGAACACTCTCACTAAAACAAGCTGCTAGAGTGGCAATTCTAGGAGATACTGCAGGAATTACTGCAATGGAGATTTCAGAAAATACAGTGGCATTTCTAATACCTGGATTTATGGGAGCGCATTTGTTTGGTCCTATATTCTGGTTAGGATTAGCAATTATCTTGCCTGTTGGATTTTTAGCCGTTTACCCAATAATGTACTGGGCAATGAAAAAAGAGGTCCAAAAAGGCAACAAACCTTCCTGCCACTAACTTTTCTTTTTTTCTTCTTTGTATTTTTCTATTAGTGATTGAATTCTGCCGCCGTACTTTTCTTTGTAATCATTTCTACAAGAGGTACAGCAGAAAAATCTTTCAATGTTTGCAAATTTTAGGACTAGAGGTTTATTGTTAATTGGACCTTCACAGAATTCGCACTTTAGATTTATTTTTAGATTATCTAGTTTTACATGAAAGTGTTTTTTCTGATCCTTGAGATTTTGAAATACTTTATCTGAAAATTTATCTTTTGTATTTTTAGCTATCTTTGATGTATCAATTTCAGGCTTTACTGATTTTATTAGTCCAATGTTGACTAGTCTTTCATATCTTGCCTTAACTGTGGGAGTGCTAATTTTTAATTCCCTTGAAATCGCTCTAAATGATTTTCGTCCATCATTCATTAATGATTTTATGATGGAAACATCAGTATCATCAATTTCTACTGGCAAACCAAATCTGGATTTTCTTTTATACCTATAAACTGTACAAAGTATTTTAGATTCAATTCCTAGATGTATCAATGAATTTTTAAAACCTGCTTAATTTTGATTTTGATGATAAAGCTTGATTACCTGATCTACTACCTCGTCAGTGTTTGCATCTTTTTGGGTGCTTAAGAGAAGCATATTGTCCTCACCTAAATAAAATGAAAAGCGCTTGATGTCTTCGTGTTCAGCCAAAGTGTAAATGGTTTTTCCAAGCAACTTTGCCATGTCTTTGCGTGACTTCCAATTAATTACAGAAAGATTTACCAATTCATTTTCTGCCCTGTCAGAAATTTTACTATCCAAGCCCTTTCGCAAACCTCCTGCCAGGCGTTTTGCCCATGTATCATAGACTGCTGCAAATCTGATTTTGGGGTTTGCCTCTAAAATTTTTGAGCAAAAATTCTCATAATCCAATAATTCTCTGTATTGTATCTATGAATTAAGAATTTTTAGAGATCTTATCTGAATAACATTGGTCACATGAACAATTACTATTACGACATTCTACATGGAGTCCACATTTACAAGCTGCACATTCTGCCAATGTACTCTATTATGTTAAACTAGGAATTAAGAATTTTTTAGAATCTTTTTCGTAGCTGAGTAGTTACTTCAGTCCTTCCTTGCGGATGTGCAAACTCACACCACTACGTTACTAATTATATCATAAAACCTGCTTATAGTACTTTGGACTCTATTGTACTTGTTTTTGCTATGATTTTACTATCAGATTAAGAATTTTCAGTCTGAATTTTTGTATTCCATTCTTGAGACCACTTTCGAAT
>JBHIUZ010000053.1:3647-5027 GCA_042138025.1 Nitrosopumilaceae archaeon
ATTAAGAATTTTCAGTCTGAATTTTTGTATTCCATTCTTGAGACCACTTTCGAATTGCGTAAATTGGAATGGCAAAGGTGGGAACATATGCTAATATCAAACCATATGGATACGGAAATACCAATTGAATTACAATACTAACTGCTATAGCTATAAACAATAAGAAAAGTCCCATGCTTAGCTTCTCTATTCGATAAAAAGCGTAAATCCAAACAAGTGGTATGAACATGAGAATTGTTTGTAAAGTGACATTTACTGGCTTTTGTGCTACCAATGTACATTAGCTAAAATACTAGCAATTAAGAATTTTTAAAAAATGATTTAGCAAACTTTGTAGTAATTATCCTATGAAGCCAAAAATTGCAATTATCCTATCAATTATGTTATTTTCAGGTTCTATTCCTTTTTCGTATTCACTAGATGATGAAGGCTTTCAATTATACGGAAGACAATTTACAGAAAAGCCACTTGTTTGCACCCAAGCGTTTTCTGATCCAAACATCGATTATTCTACAAAAAAACTAATCCTTGATGAGACTCGCAAGGCAGTATTTGATTGGAAAGGAAAACTAAAAGGTACTGAACGCTATATCAAAGACCAAGCTGTTTGGGAGATAGACTATACTTTAGTGGCATATTCGGAGAGAGACTATTTTGATTTTTCAAAGTGTCACGTGATAATTAGATTCGAAGAAAACCCAGCTGATTCTGATGAAATGCATAAAACCCTTGGAGTAACCAAGGTGGGCAAGATTCCAATTGAAATCACAATTTTTTATTTGGATATTATTACATGTGTGACCGAAGAGGTTAGAGGAGATTATCTTTACACAAACTATGATTTTTGTTATTCTGACAAGCCAATACCTGAAGAAAAGCTTGGCACAACACTTCGACACGAGTTTGGCCATGCATTAGGATTGGGTCATTACGAGTCAACTAATCAACAGGTAAATGAAAACTGGGCAAAGGGATCAGCTGCTCCTCCATCAATTATGGTAATTTTTTCAAATGAGAACAAGAAAAACAACGATATCACTACGCTTGATGTTGAAGCTGTAGTGTCAATGTATGGAAAAACTGGATTCATTGCAGCTGCAGAGCCTGAAATAGAGGGGACAAAATCTCAAAAGACTAGCATACCTGATTGGATTCGCAACAATGCAAGGTGGTGGGCTGATGGAAATATTTCAGATGAAGATTTTATTTCTGGATTACAATATTTGATTGACCAAAAAATAATGATTATACCACAAACCTCTACTGATACCAAGCCTGCATTGCCATTTTTGCCAAACTGGATTAAGGACACTGCAAGCTGGTGGGCTGATAGAAAGGTTACTGATAATGACTTTGTAAATGGAATTCAGTACTTGATTA
>JBHIUZ010000054.1:0-4835 GCA_042138025.1 Nitrosopumilaceae archaeon
ACAATTGAATTTAAAGAAAATGTTGCTCCAAAAACTGTAGAAAATTTCAAAAATTTGGCTAATTCAGGATTTTATGATGGGACTCTTTTTCATAGAATAGTTCCTAATTTTGTAATTCAAGGAGGAGATCCTAACAGCATTTCAGGAAGTCGTGATACTTGGGGACAAGGTGGACCAGGATATTCAATTAATGCTGAATTTAGTGACATAAAGCATGAAAAGTATATAGTTTCAATGGCTCGTGGTACCGACATTAATAGTGCCGGCTCTCAATTTTTCATCGTAGTTGGAAACTCACCTTGGCTTGATGGTAAATACACCGTATTTGGTGAGGTTATCTCTGGTAAAGACATTGTTGATAAGATTGCTTCATTAGAAACAAATTCACAAGATCAACCCGTTAATCCCAAAGAAGCTATTATAGAAAAAATTACTATTAATAGTTAAAACCATTTTTTTTGTGAAAAACTAATCGTACATTTCTGCTAAACGATATTTCATATATTTATCATCAGGAGAAAATTTTGCAGGATGTGCTGTTTTTGTTTTTTCTTTACATTTTGGACATTTATCTTTTAGAGTATATTGTCCACATGAAAAACATTTTCTTAGCTGAAAATGCATTATCCATCCCTCGTTTTCTTTGAATCTTCTCTAACAAAGCTAAATGTTCCTTTTTGTTTTTCAATTGATGACTGTATTTCATCAATTATTGGTTTTAGAGTCCTTTCTGCAGATTTAAAATCTACAGAAGATACTGATATTCTATACTTTGGGGCACCAACGTATGTGACCTCGACTTTAGAATCCCCACCTTGTTTTGAGGCATTTCCAAGTATTTTTTTAATTACTTCCACACCGTCAGGTTTGGTACAGGTTAATTGTAATATTCCACGAATCTGGACTGAAGGTAATTTAATTTTGGAACTTACTTCTTTTATTGCTGTAATAGTTTTTTTTGGAAGTTTTAGATCATTTAAAATCTCAATTCCTTTTCTTGCAACATCTAAAAATGCATCATATATTGAATTGTATTTTGAAAAAATACTTTCTTCTAGGGCCTCTAAATCTTTATCAGAAATTTTTCCTACCTCTTTTACGCTTTGCATGATTGTCTTTCCTTTTTCGTATCTTTTTACTTCTAGAAGTTTTTTCTTTTTTTGATCTTTTGAAATTTGTTTTAGTGAAAGATCAATTTCCTTTCTATCCGAACGCACCTTTTTTACTAGTAGGACTTTTTTCTCGCCTTCTTTTACAAACCTTCCAACATTTCTTACCCATCCAGGAGCAATTTCAGAAATATGTAAAAATCCCTGAACGTTATTGTATTCATCTAAACTGACATATGCTCCATGATCTGAGACTTTGGTGACAGTCGCGATAACAATTTCTCCAGTCTCTGGTAATTCTTGGATTTCTGTAGTCATGATTTCAAACTTTTAATTGTGTAATTTATTGTTGCTGGTCAGTAGTCTATACCTTTTTTTGCCTTTATTCCTGATTTGAATGGATGTTTAATTTCCTTCATCTCAGTTACCAAATCAGCTGCATCAACAACTTCTTTTTTAGCATGATTTCCTGTTAAAACAAGATTTAGATTTTCAGGTTTTGATTTAATTAAATCCAACACATCATTTACATTAATTAAATTAAGATTAATTGCGTAATTTACTTCATCTAAAATAACTATATTGTAATTTCCAGATTGGATTTTTTCTTTGCTTATTTTAATTGCCTCTTTTGCAATTTTTTCATGGTCCTCTCTTGGGCTTTTATCATCAATTATTCCAACAAAGCCCTTTCCGACAATGACTAGCTCTACTTCTGGCTCTAGTCGTTTTAATGATTCCATCTCGCCATATGGCCATGAGCCTTTGATAAACTGGATAATGCAAACCTTGTGATTATATCCTGCTGCCCTTAGTGCCATTCCTAATGCAGCAGTTGTCTTTCCTTTTCCATTACCTGTGTAAACTATAACAAGCCCGTCCTTGCCCATGAATTGTTTCTAGTTCGCATCCATTTAAATAAAAATCAAGTTTAATCAAAAAATTGAAAATTCCTAGATTAATTCTTGCAGGAACAACTAGTGGCGTTGGTAAAACCTCCATCACCTCAGCAATCATTTATGGAATTAAAAAACGAGGTTACACAGTCCAGCCATTTAAGGTAGGACCTGACTATATTGATCCCTCATATCTTTCAGCTATTGCAAAAAATGATACGATAAACTTGGATGCCTGGATAATGGGAAATAAAGAACTAGTCAAAAGTTTTACCCGGAATTCTCGCTCTAACATCTCTGTTATTGAAGGAGTTATGGGATACTATGATGGGTTTTCTGGGGACTCTAACTATTCTAGCACCCACCATGTAGCTACTCTATTGAAATCACCTGCCATTCTAGTACTAGATGCAAGTAAGACTGCCCGTTCTATTGCAGCTACCGCATTGGGTTTTACAAAATTTCATAAAAATTCTCGAATTGTGGGGCTGATACTAAATAAAATTGGAAGCCACAAGCATGAAGATCTATGCAAAAAGGCCCTAGAACCACTGCGAATTCCTATACTAGGTTCCATTCCAAAGAGTGCAAATCTTTTAGAATCAAGACACCTGGGATTGATTCCTGTAACAGAGCAGGCCTCACTGAAAAAAAGGATTGAAAAAATTGCAAAGGAGATATCTGACTCGTTATGTATAGATAAAATTATTAAAATTGCAAAAGGTGCGCCTGAGCTAGCTAAAGCTGGAGAAAAACCAAAGCAAAAACCAAGGTGTACCATTGCAGTTGCACTAGATAGTTCATTTAACTTCTATTACCAAGATAATCTTGCAGCGCTAAGAAGAGAGGGTGCAAGGCTGAAATTTTTTAGTCCAATATCTGGAACTCTGCCAGCCTGTGATGGGGTATACATTGGAGGTGGGTTTCCAGAGGTTTTGGCAAGCTTGCTTGCAAAAAATCAACGCATGAAAAAGTCTGTAAAAAAAATAGCAGAAGATGGTATACCAGTTTATGCCGAATGCGGTGGCCTGATGTATCTAACAAAATCAATTCATGATGGCTCTAGGAAACATTCCATGGTTGGATTGTTTGATGCGCAAACTAGTATGACAAAAAAAATGACTCTAAACTATACTAGGGGAAGTATAGGCAAAGCCTGTGTAATTTCTAATGGTTCAGCGAAGCTTCGAGGACATGAATTTCACTTTTCTCAGCTTGATTTTGTTCCAAGGGATGCAAAATTTGCATATACACTAGACATTGGAAAGGGAATTAAATCTGGCAGGGACGGACTGTTATTATACAATACACTAGCCTCGTACGGTCATCTGTACTTTGATAGTGCACGTTATGCAGGAAGCTTTGTTTCTAACTGTGTAAAATCTTCACGAAGATAGAAAACATTACTCAAAACCGGTTTGCTTAAATAATTTTATAATCTGAAAAATTCTTAATTCCTAGTTAGCTTGTAATTAATTTGTAAAATAATGAAACTTCCTGCTATTCAAGGCAATATAGTTGATTTGTCTCACAAATATTCCTCAAATACAATCTACTGGCCAACTGAGGAGGGATTTAGACTCGAAAAAGAGTTTGATGGGATGACAGAGAAAGGATATTACTATGCTGCAAACAAATTTTCAACACCTGAACACGGAGGAACACACATTGATGCACCAATACACTTTGCCAAACAGGGTCAAACAATTGATCAAGTTTCATTAGAAAGACTTCTTGGAGGTGCAACAGTAGTTGATGTCTCAAAGAAGATTCTAAAAAATCGTGATTACCAAATTTCTGTTCAAGATTTAACTGACTGGGAATCGTCTTATGGCAAAATTGCTGATTCAACTATTGTTTTGTTACATACTGGATATGGAAGGTTCTGGCCAGACCGTCTCAAGTATATTGGAACAAGTACAATGGGTGAGCAAGCATTAGATGAATTACACTTTCCAGGATTACATCCTGATGCAACAAAGTGGTTGATTGAAAATCGAAACATCAATGCAATCGGAATAGATACTCAAAGCATAGATTACGGACAATCTAAATTATTCCAAACTCATCGACTTTTGTGCGAAAACAACATTCCTTTTTTTGAAAATATTGCTAATCTGGATAAATTACCACCAACTGGTGCATATGTAATTGCCCTTCCAATGAAGATTCAAGGTGGAAGTGGTGCACCTTTACGAATGATTGCAATAAATCCCACGAAAGCTTGAAGAGTCAATTAAGATTCTATTTTTTTATCTTAACACTTTTTTGGTTAGCTATGCAGATGAATTTTCTCTTAATAGCTTAAACAATGCATTTACAATAGCTGATGCACAAGGGCTACCGCCTTTTCTTCCCGTATTTGTGATATACGGTACCTCTAATGACTGGAGGGCCTCCTTTGACTCTGGAGATGATACAAAACCTACAGGAATTCCAATAATTAAAGCTGGAGTGGTTGTGCCTTCCTTTACCATCTGAATTACTTCTAACAATGCAGTTGGAGCATTACCAATTACCACAACTCCTCCCTTCATCTGGGAAGCTGCCATTCTCATCGAGGTTTGAGCACGAGTCTTGTTGTATCTTTTTGCCTCATCCACAATTTGTGGATTTGAAATATTGCAAATTGCATTACAACCATAATCTTTCAAATTTTGCTTATTCAAACCTCCAAGGACTCCATTTACATCAACTATAATGTTGCAGCCAGCTTTGAGTGCAGCTATACCACTTGAAATTGCATCTTTTGAAAAAATTATCTTATTATCTTTAGCAAAATCAAAGTCAGCTGTTGCATGAATTACTCTCCTAACTATTGGCCACTCTA
>JBHIUZ010000055.1:0-4499 GCA_042138025.1 Nitrosopumilaceae archaeon
ACTAGTCCATTTTTTTATAATATTTGGGTGAGGTGGATGAGTAGAATCATGTCCATAATGATCTGGATATTCCTTTAACATTGTACTAAAGTGATGTTTCAACATTCCTGTTTGACCTAGTCCTCCTTTGTGACCACTAGCTCTATGTTGCCCAACTTGACCCCAACCGTGGTTTCTTGAGCCTCTATGCTTTCGAACTTTTCTGAGTCTAGTTGGCAAATCAGATCATTCTCCTAACAAGGGTAGTAAGTTCTTTGTTATGACCCAAAACACCTTTTTGATCATACAATCTTTTTGTACTTCGTTTAAATCCCTGTTTTGGGGGAGATAAAGCAAACCATGGCTTTAGGGGTTTGAGTTTTGATAATGTTGATTTTCCTTCAGTAAGTGAAGATGCGAGCTCATCCATAGTCTTAAATCCAATCTCTGAAAGGTCCTCACTAGTAATTTTTTTGTAACCAGCCTTTCTTCCTTTTTTATCCAATAATTCCTTCGTAGTCGAAATATCAATTTCTTGCCAAGAAATGTAATGCTTTATTTTGTTTAACATCCCTAACGTATTTTCTTTAGCTGGAATTATTGTTGCACGGAATTTCTTTTCTAATTTTAAAAGCTTCATAGTATTTGTTGCCCAATGTGGTACATCGGCTTGCCCTCTAATTCTTACAACTAAAAACGCTGAAACCATTTTTTCACCCGTGGCTAAATGTTTGAGTAAGACATTGTAAGAGAGCCTTTGATGTTGAATTCATTGTTGTAGTAGAACCCTTTGCAGTAGTCCATGCGTCTTTAAGTCCTGCTAATTTTAAGAGATTTCTAATTTTTCCTCCAGCCACTAATCCTAAGCCTCTTGGTGCAGGTAAAATTTCTATAGTAACACTTCCACCCCTGCCGCGAACTTTGAATGGAACTGAATGTTTTTGATCACATCTACACTCCCAACTTCCACAACCCAGTTTTACTGGACTCACGTTAAGATAGGCTGCATTTGTAGCTTTTTCAATTGCAATTCTCATTTGTTTTGATTTTCCTCTACCAATTCCTAACCAACCATTTTCATTTCCAGCTGCAACTAGGGCCTTAAATCTAGTTGATTGACCGTTGGGAGTCATCTTTTGTATAATTCCTACATCGATTACTTCAGTTTTTAAATCTGGTAATAATTTTTTAATTATTCCTGCCTCTTGAATTCTTAAACCATTTTCTAAAATTTCTTCCATAGAGGTAATTTCAGCTAACGCGACTTTTTTCCCAAGAATTGTTTTTGGGATCCAAACTTCTTCCTCTCTTGGTTTTCTTTCGCGTCGTGGACGCTGTTGTCTAGAGTCGGAACGTTGGTGTGAACCATGACGCTGTTGTTGTGAACCTTGGCTCATGTAGATTTTACCTCACTATCAATAGTTGATTTAACTTTTTCAATATCATTTTTTATTTTCAAGTGTTCACCTTTGATTCTTTCTTCAGCAGGAAATGCTTCTGGATCTGCAGGAATTTGCAAACCTGCATCTACTACTCCTTTTAGTGCTGCTGCCATTCGTTGAGTGTATTTATCAGAACCACTATACAAAATTGCATTCTTTCCACCTTTGACTAGTGCTTTTTTTCCTGCTAAATAACCAGTAAGGTATGCAGCTGGAATGTTTTTTCTTGAACCGTTCCAGCCTTTTTTTATTAAGAATCGAGAATGTGCTGAGGCAATTACTTTGTCACCTAATATTTCTGGTTTGTGAATTTGTACCTGAGTGTTTTCATTTGATATTTTTACAGTAACAAAATCTCTTTTTCCTCTAAGCATTGCAGATCTTCGTCTATAGTTAGTTTTTTTCTCTCGAAGTCTACGTAATATTTTTGAATAGGCCATTCTATACGCAGAAATTTGAAAGTGCTCTTATAAACGTTAGATGCCTAACAGTGATACCAAAAGAGCTTTTTGAGAATGTAATCTATTTTCAGCTTGATCCCACACTACTGATTGTGAACCGTCAATTACCGAACTCGTAACTTCTTTTCCACGCTTTGCAGGAAGACAATGGAGAAAAATTGCATTCTTTTTTGCTAGTTTCATTAGAGATGGATTAACTTGAAATTTAGGCAAGAATTTTTTTTCTCTTTTTGCATCATGGTGATGAATTGATGTAAATGTATCTGTCATGACTACATCAGCATTTTTTACTACTGTCTGGGGTTCAGTACTAGTTACAATTTTAATTTTTTTTTGTGATTTTTTAATTACTGTTTTGTCTGGCTCAAATCCTTTTGGAGTTGCAATTGAAATATCAATTCCTACTTTAGAACATCCATAAATTAATGAATTACAAACGTTATTGCCGTCTCCAATCCATGCAATTTTTAGATCTTGAAATTTTTTCTTTTTTTCTTTTATAGTCATCAAGTCTGCCAAAGTTTGACAGGGATGAAATGAGTTTGAAAGACCATTGATTACCGGTTTAGAAGAATTTTTTGCTAGTGTTTCAAGAATTTTGTGATCATAGACACGTGCCATAATTACATCAACATATCGTGAAAGTGTTTTTGCAGTATCTTCAATAGATTCTCCACGGGAGAGTTGAAGATCATCTGAAGATAAATTTACGGAATATCCTCCAAGTTGATACATTCCAGTTTCAAAACTTACACGAGTTCTAGTAGAAGGTTTTTGGAACATCATAGCCAAAGTTTTGTTTTTGAGAATGTGTTTAGAAGAGCCTTTTTTGAGTTCTTTTTTTAGTGTTATTGCAAAATCTATAATTTTTGAGATCTCATTTTCATTTAATTCATCTAAGGTTAGTAGATCTTTTGTTTTTAATTTCATTTTATATTATTCCTCATATTGGAGTTAATTTGGGTTTGGCCTACCATCTGAAATCCACTTCTTTATTTTAGCAGATAATTGTTTTGCTTGTAGATCATTTTCGGGTGGCGGTTCATCATACAAGTCTACAAATTTGTTAATGTCATGAGTATCAATGCCTTCAAATGGATCTAAAGCATCATCAATATTATGTTCAGATTTTAAACTTGTCTCTTCTATCACTTCAGGATTTTTGTTATCTTTTGGTTTCGTTTCTAACTCAGAAATTTTTTTATCTTTTAGTTCAGATGGTTCATTATTTGGAGAGAGCTCGTCATTTTTATCTTCAGCCTCAGAGAACTTACTGTCTTTAATTTTTCCAAATACATTTTCTATGAATAATTCCTTGTCAAATACTTTAAGATCAGAGTATTCCTGCCCTACTCCGACATAAAGAATTGGCGTAGAAGTAATTTTTACTATAGATAAAGCTGCACCACCACGGGCGTCAGCATCACTTTTTGTAAGTATTGCAGCATCAAATTTTGTGTGTTCATGAAACTCCTTTGCTTGGTTTACTGTATCATTTCCTGCTAACGAATCACCAACAAAAATTTTAAAATCAGGTTTTACAACATTTGTAATTTTTTCAATTTGATCCATCAAGTTTCTACTTGTTTGCATCCTTCCTGCAGTATCAATTAATACACAGTCTATCTTGTGAGATTTTGCATAAAGCACAGCATCTCTTGCAACAGCGGCAGGATCAGAACCATAGTTTTGTGCTACTATCTTTAGATTTAATCGATTTGTATGTTCTTTTAGTTGTTCAATCGCCCCTGCTCTAAATGTGTCTGCAGCTGCAACTACTACAGAATATTTTGATTTTTGTAAAAGGTATGCAAGTTTAGCCAATGTTGTAGTTTTACCAGTACCATTAATTCCTACAAATAAAATAAGATAGGGTTGTCCTGTTGCTTTTTTTGAATCAATGTTTGAAAAAAGGTCTATTTTTCCTGCATTATCAAATAACGCAGATATGCTTTGAATAAGACTGTCTTTTACAAATTTTTCAATCTCCTTTTTGTTGACTTTGGTTCCAATTAATTTTTCTTTTAAATCAGATTTTATTGAATCAATTACTTCGGATGCAACGTCAGACTCTAAAAGTGAAATTTCTAATTGAAATAGTATGTCTTCAATGTCTTTTTCTTTTAATTCTTTTTCGCTAAAACTTTTAGCCGCATTTGAAAAAGCATCACGTAAATTTTCAAACATTTTTTAACCTTAACTATTTTTTACTTTGAGAAGATTGCATTATATGGTTAAACTGTTGTTTTCCTTGTTCTAAGTTTGCAATAACTTGTTGCTTTTGTGCAGATGTATTTTGTAATGCAACTTCTAGCTCTTTAATTCGAGCTTCGAGAAAATTTATTGCAGAACTTTTATCTTTTTCAATAGCTGCTCCAGCACCAATATTTAAAATTAATTTTTCATTTGAAGAAATTTGTGCTTTTACAAATGAACCCAAACCAAGTGGAACAAGTGTATTTAATTCTGATTTTCCATCTAAAGATTTTATTGATTCAATTGCAGATGTAGCTTCTCTAATAATACCAAATAATGACTCCTCTTTACGTGATAATTCTGTAAAGTAGTTTTCAAGCATTTGCATTTGATACATTAATTGTTGAGCTTGTTCTTCACT
>JBHIUZ010000056.1:0-4378 GCA_042138025.1 Nitrosopumilaceae archaeon
CCTTTCGTAAGATGAAGGTCGGCAGTAGAAGACTGCGTTGATAGAATGGATGTATAAATCACAAGCTTCGGCGAGTGGTGAGCATGCCATTACTAATAGACCAACACACCGGTTCAGTCACTTACATAGAGACTATACATGACGATTCATTTTTTTTTTGAAACAGCGAATGCTGTAGAATTTTTTTTGAAAAAATAAAATCGTTTTTTGTTTTGCATTTAAAACAAACAATATTCTAAATGATATTAAATTCTAGATGTATTATGACAAATCTATGTCAATGTGGATTTTGCTCTGATGTTAGAAAAATCAAAAAAGACAAAGACATTGATACTTTTGGAATTTCAGCTTAGATTTTTGAATCTTGCAAATATCCCCATTTTCTCAAGTTTTTTTGTCCGCCATCTGACTGTAGCAAAACATTAACTTCTGTTGCAGTAAGACTTGGCTTTGTTGGATCTTCAAATTTATGTGGACTTGAGGTAGATGGATTAATTCCAAGCGCATCAATTAAAAAATCATTGTATGCGTCTTTAATGCCGGTCTGGCTACGGAATAATTTTGCAAGCTCAAAAGTATTTTCTTGTTGAAATTTTTCCCATTTTTCTTTGAGTCCTTTCTCTTCAATAAACTGAGTGAAAAACTCTAATTGGAATTTCTTTTTATCCATTTTTCCCACCTGTCAAATCCTTGCAGTATTTAACAAAAAAATATAGTATTATTCTATGTGTGTGCAAATTGCTACTACCTCCATGTTTTATTCTTAATTATCTCTAATCTAATATGGTCCAGCAAACACGTGATGGAAAAAAACCCCAAATATCTGGTGAAGCAAGACTAGTAGAAACAATGGAACAGGTACAATCTCACATGGATGAAAAAACAATTCCAGATAAACACATTTTAGAATTTATCTCAAGACATCACTTGGATCATTTGTGGGAAGAATTTTTGTATGAAAAAGAACATCCAAAAATCCCGCTAAGCGCAAGTGAGGTATTGGCAATGATTAATCTATCTCCAGAAGAGCAAGAAAAAATTTTAAAGGCTCATGAAGAATATTAAATTATTATATTTTTTACATAAAGATGGTCCAAAAAACAATTAATCCCACTATTCCAATTAAACTTAAACCAATTACTTTATTTTCATCATTCATAATTAGGATTTTGAATTATTATTAATTAACACAATATACGATTCCTAGTTTTGATATTGATTGTTTAAAAAAATTGGAAGAAGATTAAATAATGCCAAAAATTTTATTCAAATAACATGGGATTATTTAGACGCGAAACAGTAATCACGGAAACCGTATGTAAAATCTGTGGGATGGAATTTGCATCTCCAGATAGAACAATGAGGCATATGCAAAAGGCTCATTCTAAACCCTGTAAAACTGGCAGTTCTGGTTGTGGCTGTAGCTAAATTTATTAAAATTAATTTTTAGATTCGTGCAATTTTTCAATATCATGTTTTAGTTCTTCAAAATCGTTCCACCAATTACTCTTGTCTGACATTTTTACCGACGATTATGATCGAAGGTAGTTAATAGATCTTTTGGTATCATATTTATTTTAAAAAAAGAAAAAAATGGGTTTGTTATTTTGTACCCTTTTCTACCTTCCAGGTAGTTTCAACATTGCCTTTATTTTCTCCAGTATCGTCGTCATATTCGGTATAGGTGACTTTGATTTCCTCAAAGTTATTGCCTGTTACTACTTCTGGTACTTCATCTGGATCAGCCCAACTTGTCTGGTAGCTAGATATCATGACATTTTTGAGTTCATATTTGAGGTAAACTACCTCACATAGTTCTCCTTGATTTGGATTCTCATCGGTAGGTTCTCTTGGTTCTGGAGGACAAGGAACTTCTTTAGTCAAATAAACATCCACTTTTGGAATTACTTTTCCTGTCAATAATGCTTCTTGAAGTTTTGGTGAAGATTTTTCATACTCCATTGAAAGAGTAACATCTTCAACTATTGCTGCTCCACGTCGTCTTGACTGTCCTGATGCACCTATCGATTGTTGATTTGCCTCCCAATCAAATGAAAGAAGACTGATCCAACCATCTTTGTCAGTTTCATGAGTTTCGTTTCTTGCTTCACCATCAATTCCGTCATATTTTGCAAACACTGCGCCATATGCATCATCTGCGGCAAATAGGCCAACAAAAATCGCAGTAAATGCAATTCCTGTAATAAGTACTGTACTATTCATTAAGAGAATGAATTTAAGAAGATCATATAAGCAAATGTTTGTTATCTAAAATTTACAAATTATAAACTCAATATAGAATTGATACAAAGTTTGTAAATAAAAAAAGAAGAAAATAGTAAGCTTCGTTTTATTGCAGGAGTTTTTTTCTTACTTTTTTCTAATTTGTATTATCTGATGTACAGCTAACCCCCATGATAGGGCAGTAAATGCTACTGGAAAGATGCCAGCATATAGAGGCTGGAGAACTCCAGATATGTTACCGCTGTTTGCGTACAGGGATAATACTACTGGCAAAATGGCCAGAAAAAGAACGGTCTTGTATTTTGAGATACTTGACACGGTCTTGTTTTGCTGAATTTGTTTGCTCATGTGTTTTCGTAACGCTGCCATCAAAGAACTATATCAGTGGGCCTAACCTTTTAAGACCATTTTTGTTCATAAGCTAAACTTTTTCACAAGAAAAGTTCAACTTTTGAACACTGGAGCATATTGTTTTAGAATGGGTCATATGGTATGATCGATGACCTTGACAAAAAAATCCTAAACATGCTTATTGCAAATGGGCGACAATCATCAAGAGAGATTACCAAAAAATTAGGCGAAGAAGGCATAAAAATTTCTGAACGTGGATTGGGAAAAAGAATTGCACGACTGGAGCGAAATAAAATCATAACTGGATATACTGCAATTGTAGATATGAAAAGAGTCAACATGGGCATTCCTCGTCTTGTTACCGTAAAATTATCCTCTCCAAAAGATTTTGTTCAAAGACTATCTGATATGAAAGAATATTTGGCTGATGCTCCATTTTGTGATTTTTCTGCAAGATCAAACGGAAGTTTTGATTGGATAGAGCTGAAATTTTTCAATAATGTTGAGCAGGCAAATGCAGAAGCCGATTTGTATAGAACTTGGTTTGGCGATATCATAGAGGACTATCAATCATATGATCTTGATGTGTACAAATTTGGCTGGCAGTTATTTGAAGAAAAAGACTTTCATGCATTCATGCAGTCAATGCACAAAAAATCCGAAAATTCTACTTCCCCTAAAAAAACAACAGAGTATCTAAAGTATCAAATTTCAGCCTAATTTTCACTAGACTATTTTGTCTGATTATTAATTTTTATTTCTGACAATTTTTTTTCTAATTTTCCATACTCTTCTAAAATGCTAAAAAGTAGATTTACAGATTTTTGAACCTCTGTATAATCTCTAACTTTTTGCATTTTAGGTGGACATTTGAATTTCAATTGTGCTTGAACCATTATTCATCTATCCTCATACTGTAGAAAAAAAAATGGACTGAAGACGGTCCTACAATTTGGGTCGTAGGAGATAGGAAATTGGACACGACATTTAGATGGACCTCATTTAGACCAGCAAAAAATTCAGGTCGGGTTGTTTCTTCAGCCATACCATACATAATACTACAAATTATAAGATGATATTTGTAGACCTATATCATGACTGAATGGGTTACACTACGAGCAAAATTTCCAGATGACGAATTTGAGGAAATAGAGCGAATTAAAGAAAAATATGATATTAGTATAAATGAGATTATTAGAACAGGCGTAAAATTCTATGTGGGACTCACCTTGGCAAAAGAGGTCTTAGCTGATACCCAGTATGGCAAGCAAATTAAAATTCGTAACAAAACTCTTCAAGAAATTTTAAACAGTCCGAAATATCAACGAAATCTCGAGCAAAAAATAATCAAACTAGTAAAGATTGGACTATCTGAGCTAATGGACACTGGATTAGATTTTAAGGAAAAAACAATCCCACTTAGAAAAGAAAGAAAGGTTGGAAGGCCAAAAAGAATACGAAAGGTTGGCAGACCTAAAGACACTGGTCTTGACTCTTAGATATGATTTTTAACAAAAATCAAACATCAATCTTTTAAAGCATACCCAAAATCCATTCTATAAATTGTGTAAGGAAAATATTACAAACATTTGGTTATTAGATAATGCTCATTTGTATTATTGATGGCAAAACTTTGTTGTGTGGACTATGGATTTGAGTGCGCTTTTGCTGCAGAATCAGATGATATGTCAGAAATGATTGAGAATTTTGCAAAGCATACATCAGACCAACACGGAATTGAATATTCAAAAGAAGTATTGATGCAGTTTATGTTAAGAAAACA
>JBHIUZ010000057.1:0-4275 GCA_042138025.1 Nitrosopumilaceae archaeon
ATTTTCATTATAATTTTCGTTTATAGCTTTTACCATATTTTTTTATGGGTAGTTTCCCATCATAGGACCGCCCATCATTCCACCCAATGTGGAATTATTTTGCATCATCAATGGACCCATCATTTCGGTCATTTGCTCCATTACTTCCTGATTTTCAGTCATATGACCAATCATCTGTAATCTCAAAGATGGGTCTTCCATTATCTCTTGCATCATTTCCATCATAAAATCATGATTGTTCCTCATTACCTCAGACATTTCTTTGATGTGTTCTGTATCTGCCATCCACTGTCTCATATGCTGCGGATCCTCAATCATAACATCCATCACATGCTGTCTTAAATCAGAATCTTCTAACATTTGGTCCATCATTTGTTGTTGGTGTTGAGGACTTTGCATCATCATCTGTTGCATAAGCTGGGTTTGAGTCATCATCATTCCTGGTTGAACCGTATTTAGAAATGCTACATAACCAATTCCTATTCCTGCAAAAAATCCTACGACAGCAATACCTATCCATACGGATTGATTTACCACAAAAATATTCCACCTTTTTCTGTATATAATATCTGGACTTTGTATTCTATCTTGAAAATCAATGTTGAAAATTAGTTCAAAAGTTAAGTATTCAAAAAGAGGTATAAATCCATGTCACAACAGGTTGGAGCAAAAAAATCACTAGTTGTTATTTTATTTGCTCTTTTTTCATTAGTTTTTGTTGGAGTAATTTTTTCATTTACAAACGAAGCCGTTTTAGGTGAGAATCAAAATGTGTCGTATCTATCGTGGCTAATCATTGCATATGTGGCAGGATTATCAATGATAATACTTCCATGTACCCTTCCCCTTGTTTTCATCATAGTTCCATTAAGCATGGGACAAGGATACAAAAAGGGATTTTCAATGGCTTTACTATTTGGGGCAGGATTAACAATAACGATAACTGCTTATGGTATTGGAGTAGCTGCACTTGGACAAACTACCTCTTTAGATCAAATATCAACTATTATGTTTCTTGTTGCAGGAGTAGCAGCTTTTCTATTTGGATTATCCCAACTTGGTCTTTTAAAATTAAAAATGCCTGCATATTCAGGAACTCCAAAATTCATACAAAAACGCGGCGATTACTCTAAATCATTTTTTATGGGATTATTATTGGGGAATGCTGGCGTTGGGTGTCCAAATCCGTTGTTTTATTGGTTGCTAATTTACATTGCAGGTGCTGGTAGTATCGAGGTTGGAGCATCATTAGGATTAGTTCATGGTGTAGGACGCGCAATTCCTCTTATCTTAATGTCAACATTAGCAATAATAGGAATCAATGCGACAAAAAGTCTAACAGTAAAACGAGTTTCAATAGAAAAGGCTACAGGAGTTATGTTAATTGTAATTGGTGCATTTTTGATAATTAATGGACTTCCAGAGGGACATGAATGGTATGAAGATACCTTTGTTCACAAAGGATGGAATGCGTTAGTTGAACTTACTCCGATTCCTGCAGAATTTGAAATGGATGAGCATGAACACGAACATGAAGATGAAATATCAAAAGATTACATTCCAATTGTTCTTGTAAGTTTGATTGTAATTCCTTTCATATGGTATTCGATCCATAAGAAAAAAGAGGTATCAGTGCAATGAAGGATCCAGTTTGTGGGAGTGAGGTTGGAAACAAAGGAGAGTCAATAACTCATGACGGTAAGGAATATCGATTTTGTTGTGCTAGTTGCAGATGGGCCTTTGAAAAGAATCCTAAACAATTCATACAAGAGTTATGAAAGTAGAAATTCTCACGACTCCTGGTTGTGCAAATTGTAGCGTTGTTGAAAAGATGCTTGATGAAATGAAAATCTCTTACGAAGTAATTGATGTTACTGAAAAGCCAGAGTATTTAGAAAAATATCCAATATACACAGCTCCTGGAGTAGTGATTAATGGAAAATTAGAGTTTACTGGTGTTCCAAAAAAGCAAGAATTGATGGAGAAATTACAAGGTGATTAGATTTACCACAATCAAGTAAATCTCAAATAATTAAAGCGTACAGAAAATATGCTAAAAATTATGATTTTGCTGTAAAACTATACCGTCTATTAGGAATCAAGATAGGCAAATATCGAAAAGTTACAGTCAATGCACTAGAGTTATCAAAAGGAGATACAGTTGTGGAGCTTGGCTGTGGAACTGGATTGAATTTTCATTTAATTTTAGATGCAATAGGTCCAGAAGGAAAGCTAATTGGAGTTGATCTGGTTGACAAAATGCTAGATCAAGCTAGAAAAAGAATCAAAGAAAATGGTTGGAAAAACGTAGAGCTAGTACAAAGTGATTTTGCAGAATACAAATTTCCAAAAGGAGTAGATGGTATTTTTGCAACGGGTGCGCTGTCGTATTCTCCACAGTATGATAAAATAATCAAAGATGGTCATGAGGCATTAAAAACTGGTAAAAATTTTGTAATACTTGATTTTAAAATGTCTCAAGGCCCTGCAAGAATATTTGCACCAATCTTTATCTTTTTTACCAAGCCCTTTGTTGCTGATGAAGAATATTTGAAACAAACTGCATGGAAGTCAATAGAAAAATATTTTGAAAAAACTTCATATTTTGAGGGCTGGGGTGGATTTTTGTATATTTCTGTAGGAAAAAAGGCTTGATTATACTAGTAAAAAGAATATTGAAATAAAACTAAAGTAGTTTATTCTCCCAAATAACATATGACGACTTGTAGAGGAATTTGTAACCAATACAAAGTTGCAAGACCAAACCAAGGTAGTCCATATTCCTTGTCTAAAACAATGTAACTATACAATAGTGGCGGGTCTATTTTAGTCCCATTAAAGGAGGCGGGTCTTGGCGGATTCGCATCTATTTGGATTCAAAAAAATAAAAAAAGGAAAATTTTCCCTACCTACTCCAGTACTACATTAACTGATGTAGGTTTTGTGATGGTATTGCAAACTGGAGAGGATTTCTTTGCCAGTTTTACTAGTTCCTGTAGAATCTCTTTTGGAGCATCTGATTCGATCTTGAAGTTA
The DNA here is from genome assembly GCA_042138025.1 of Nitrosopumilaceae archaeon. Lineage (GTDB taxonomy): Archaea > Thermoproteota > Nitrososphaeria > Nitrososphaerales > Nitrosopumilaceae > CSP1-1. Next base: position 3,037 of record JBHIUZ010000057.1, read on the forward strand.
ACTTGGATGCTCTCATATCCAGGATTTACATTTTCATCCAATTGGAACAGTCCTCGAAGATCAATATCACCTTCTAGAGATGATTCGACTTTGTCAATCTTGACTCCTCGGGCTGCTGCATGGTATACCAAACTTGTTGTAAGGCATCCTGCTAGAGCAGTTAATGCGTATTCTACTGGATTTGCACCATGATCATTTCCCAAAAATATTGGTGGCTCATCTTTGGTTAACACAAATGGTTTGCTTCTCACATGTGTTTTTCCTGCACCATAAAAATCCTTTATGGTTGTGCGGTTCTCTCCGCCATTGACCCACTGATTCTTTGCACAAAAATTGAATTTAGCAAGGTCAGAGTTTTCTTTTATCGCATCAATGGTATCAGACAATTTCTTTGTGTCAACACCGTTAACGTGATTTTCTATTTGTGTGGTTTTCATAGTTATGGTACCATGGTACCATAATATAAAGATTAGTATTTTTCGGTACCGTGGTACCATTATTTATATATCAGGGGATTTGATATAAAACATGGTAAAAGATCTACACATTAGAGATATCGATGATAAGGATCACTCAAAGCTAACCAAAATAGCAGATGAGATGGGAGTATCAATAAATTCAATTGTAAAAGACGCAGTTGACAAATGGTTATTACAAAAATCTCAAACGCCAAAAAAACATATTCTTCTGATTTATGATGATGATAAAGCAGTAGTCAATTTGCTAAAGTCAGTTGACAAGATTGCAAATGAGCAAGGCTGGTTCAGGGCTTTTTGTGCCTCACCGGAGCATGCGTCTAAAAGATCATTATCAAAGCTTGGTTGGTTTGATGGAACTGTTTTGCCTTACAATCCCGCAAAGAATCCTTTGAAGTATTGTTCACAGATGGGAGAAAAAATTGCTAAGGCCTCAAAACAAAAACCTCTTTTTGCAATTGACTTTGTTCTGTCAGATATAGCTTCATCATCATTAGAAGATGCTATGAAGATAGAAAGAGCATATGATAAGGATCCAATGCCAGGAATATTTTTCTGTCCATACAAGGCAGAAAACGTAATGTCTTCATCTGTTGCACAAACGATGGAATTATTTTTAATGCATGATCCATTTTACATTCTAAAGGAAAATGAGTTATACAAGTTTCATGTTACAAAAGAAAGCCCACATAAACTATTTCTAAACTAAAAAATCAACAATATGAAAGTATGAGGACATCAAAGTGAACGATACAAAAGAGTC
>JBHIUZ010000058.1:0-1335 GCA_042138025.1 Nitrosopumilaceae archaeon
GGAATGTTAATAATTTTTTCAGAGATAATATTTTCTATTCCTGAATCAAAAACATCTGTTCCAATAATTTCAACCTGGGTATCTCCTGCAAAAAATGGAATGATCAATGTACGACTATTAGCACCATTTGTAATTTCAATATATTCAGTATCAAAACCATCTACAATAATAAAGAAAATATCATCTGCCTTATTGAATTTAGCATCCAATAATGCTCTAGGAATTGATATTTGTAAAATTCCATCTTCGGTTGAATCTATTTCAACAATTAATTCAATGAAATTAGAATCAATATACATGTCAGAAACTGTTCCTCCTTCAATTTCATATTCAATATTTTGATTTTGAATTGAGAATGAAGCAGCTTCTGCAGAAGACCCCATGACTGCAGTAAGTAACAATACTGAAAAAGTAGCTAACAAGTAAGTTTTAGTATTAAAATAAGATGCGATGATTCTCATTTTAATTCAAATTTCATTTTTGTGTAAGCCCTACTGATTCTTTGAGTTCAATATGAATAGTTTCACCTTCTTCTGTTTCATCTTCTTCAAATTCTATAGAACCTTCAATTTCTTCAATAGTCAAATCAGTATTATCTGCAATATATTGGATAATTAGTGCTCTATCAGTTTCTTCTATTTCAAATTCTTGTTCTTCAAGGCCTATCTTTACTACAATCTTTGCAATGCCATCTTCAATTTCAACTTCGATTTGTATTTCTTCTATATCGCCAGTCTCATCAACTTCACAGTCATCAATATAATCACCATGTGCTAAGTGAGCTCGCAATGCATTAACTGAAATGCTTATTGTATGCGAATTATCAGGATTTCCAGATGGCATGTGACAAATTTCAATTTTTTTACTGCCATACTCTATTGGATAATTATCAAAGTCGGATGAAATAGGATGTTTGTATTCTTTAATTTGATTTTTGAATTTTTCTTTTAACTCATAAAGTCTATCTTTAATTTTATTTTTTCTATCAGTTTCTTGATCAATTAATTGATTTTTTAATTCAATAAATTTTTGTTTAGATTCTAATTTTAAGTTTTTAATTTGCTCTCTAAATTCATGTTTCAATAATCTAAGTTCACTACGTTTAATTTCAGATTCAATTTGATCCTCATCATCTTCTGCAATATCTGATATAGTTGAAATTCTTAACTGCGCATATTTTTCCTTAAATTCATTTTTTAAATCATTATATTTTATTTTTAGTTCTTTTTTATAATCTGCAAGAATTATTTTCTTTTCTTCTAATTTTTGTTTATACTCTTCTCTTAATTCTTTTTGTTGTTGTTTTAATTCCTCAATTTTTTCTTTTTGCTGTTG
>JBHIUZ010000058.1:1435-4017 GCA_042138025.1 Nitrosopumilaceae archaeon
ATTTTTTCTTTACGATCTTCATCATCAGATGAATCATCCCCTGCAAAGGCAAAATTTGTTCCAGGGATACTAACAAGTAAGACAGAAATTGCAAATAATGCAAGTAGATTATATCCTTTCATTTCATAATTTCAATTCAATTATTGTTAAAAAGCATTACGTAGAATAGTTCGGAGAAAATGCCTTATTATTACTAGTTTTTTTCAATAGATTGTTGTATTATTTTTACAAAAAATTTGTGTAAAGAATTATCTGTAGTTAATTCGGGATGAAATGCAGTTGCCAAAATATTTCCTTGTTTTACAGCAACAATTTTTTCATTAAATTTTGATAAGATTTCAACATTATTTCCCACCTCAGAAATTGATGGAGCACGAATAAACACCCCATGAAATGATGAAATATTTACTGGATCTAAAGAAATTTTTGCCTCAAATGAATCTCTTTGTCTTCCAAAGGAGTTTCTTTCTACTTTAACATCTAACAGGTCTAGTAATGGCTGATCAGTATTTCCGATTACTCTATCCTTGGCATTTTTAGAAAGTAAAATTAAACCTGCACAAATTCCAAAAACAGGCATTCCTGATTCAATTTTTTCTTTGATGTGTTTTAGAGAACCATTAACTAAAGAGAGTTGCCCAATCATTGTACTTTCTCCGCCAGGAATAATTAATCCATCTAATGTAGAAATTTGTTCTGGTGTTTTTACTTGAGTAACGTTTCCTTTGGTACCAAGTTCCTTTAATGCAGATTCAATAGATGATATGTTTTCAGCAACATCTCCTTGAATTGATAAAATTCCAATGTTCAAATCTTTCATGCAGTACTTCCACGCTCTTGCATTCGTAGTTCTAGTTCTTTTACATCTAGGCCAAGCATAGATTGACGTTCATCAATCATTTTCTGTGCTTCTTTGACTTTATCAGCATCTTCCCAAAAGGTTGTTGCTAAAACTACTGCACGCGCTCGTTCTTTTGCATCTTCTGCTTTGAATATACCAGAGCCTACAAAGATTCCATCACATCCAAGTGACATTAAATATGCTGCATCAGCTGGTGTTGATATACCACCTGCTGCAAAATTAACAACAGGGAGTCTTCCAATTTTTGCAGTGTCATTTACTAGTTCATAAGAGACTCTAAATTCTCTTGCCATTCTAACAAGATCCTGATTATCACCAGAATCATAAATTGATTTAATCACTCGTAACTCATCATTGAGTTTTTTTATATGAAGTACTGCTTCTGCAACATTACCAGTACCAGGTTCACCTTTGGTTCTAATCATTGCTGCTCCTTCTTCAATTCTTCTAAGTGCTTCAGATAATGAACGTGATCCGTTTACAAAAGGTGTTGTAAAATCCCATTTCCAAATATGATGATTTTCATCCGCTGGTGTCAATACTTCTGATTCATCTATCATATCAACATCCGTTTCTTCTAAAACACGAGCTTCGTAAACGTGTCCTATTCTACATTTGGCCATAACAGGAATTGTAACAGCATCCATTATTTCTTGGATAATTCGAATACTAGCAGTTCTTGCAACACCTCCAGCCTTTCTTACATCTGAAGGAAGTTTATCTAAAACCATTACAGATACTGCACCTGCGTCTTCTGCAATTTGAGCTTGCTCTACAGTTGTAACATCCATTACAACTCCATTTTTTAACATATGAGCTAGTCCTCTTTTTAAAATAGAAGTTCCTCTGGAAATTTCATGTGAATCAATTTTTTCTTTAACAATGCCCTTTGCCTTTGCTAAATCTCCAGAAAGTGGGATCATACTAATTACTAATCTATTCTCTATTTATTCTATTAATTGGTTAATAATTTGATCCAACTCTAATTCTACCATTGTAATGATTGGAGGAATGAATTTCTCAGTAGCATTTTGTTCAACCCAATTAATTTGTCTAACTTGTCCGTTTAAAGTAACTTTGATTAAAGATTTCTGATATTCTGTGATATCTTGACGTACTGGAAAAGATTCAGAGGGAATTTCCATGAATCCAGTTTCTTTTATCAAGGCAGTAAGTTTTTTTAATTTTTCAGGAGCTAAAGTAGATTTTTTGTCAGGTTGAGGATATCCTTCTTTAATAACTCCATAATTAATTTTCCCATCATCTTTTATTGTTAAAATTTCAGTAAATTGTGAGCCAGATCTTTCTGTAACTCCAAATGACACTAGTTTTAATTGATGTTTTGTGTATTCGATTGTAATTTTATCAGTTGGTAAAACTGATGTAATTGGAACTTCTTGTTGAGATATTAGGGATACGGCTATTATGATTGCAAAAATTACTGGTATCATACCAACAATGATTACTGAAGCCTTTACCATGATCTACCTTAATTTTTTTACATTCTTTATAACGCAATTAAATCTTGGTAAAATAAGTTAAATTCGAGTCTATTTTTCTCATTACTTGTGGGGTCGTAGCCTAGCCTGGTAGGGCGACAGTGACTACATGATCACCGCTAAGGGCTCCAGAGGTTAAACTAAGCTACTGATTAAAAGATGATGTAAGTTTGGAGCTGTAGTGACCCGTAGGTCGCCGGTTCGATTCCGGTCGGCCCCAC
>JBHIUZ010000059.1:0-3671 GCA_042138025.1 Nitrosopumilaceae archaeon
CAATACTAGATAGTCGTTCACTGGAATTGTGATTATCTTTATGTTTTTTCTTTTTTTTATCCAGATTTTTGGTTAATCCCATAGTAATTGGAATGATTCCAATTGGATCAATAACTACAAAAAGGATAATGATTGTTCTAATCAGATCTACGGAAAAGGTCTCAGGGATTAAAAACAGGTTCTCAAATGCCATTATTACTAGATAAGAAAATCATTCCTATAAAGTAACTAAAATTCTTAATTGTTAGAGTAGTGTATAGAATTGATGAAATGCCCAAAGTGTAGTACTGATATGGATAGAATCTCCAACTTAGATATTGACGCACAAAAAACGCAAGACAGAAAAGAATATGTCTACAAATGCAAGTCTTGTGGATATCATCATCATGAACAACTAACTTCTTGAAAATTCTTAATTCAAAGATTTAATCTCCTTACATTCAGTAATATTCATCAAAGACAGGTACATCCTTGACTCTTGACATACTGAGCATTTTACAATTGAAATGCCATCACTGTTTGGCAACAATACAAACTTGTGGTTGCCATACTTGAAGTTCAATTCATTGTCATACCAGACATCATTTACAAGTATCATTTATCCAGAATCCTAAAATGTTTTCTCATACTTGTTGACTTTTTTGAATATCTTTTTTTAATTCATCATAGGTTTCTAGATATTCCTTTTTCTTTAGATTGTCAGGTTTTATTTTGTTATTTTTGTTTTTTTGTGGTATGGATTTAGTTTTTGGTTTTTTCATATTATTTGGTACACTTGTGTTAGATATAATCTAGTAGTTAATTCCATCTGCTCTATTTTCATTTTTCAAACCTTGGAGATTCGAATCATTAGGGTTTTGTATTAAAACTTTAACATCTTATACCTGAGTTATAACCTTAAGTTTCTAAGAAAGATATATGACAACACGGACATCTAGAATATTTTGAAATCATAAAGTGGTTGCAGTTTGGACAGTATTTTTTATGTATATTGTTTTTAGGGACATTTGATATTGGATCTACATCATAATATCTGCAAACACTTCTACAATGTTGAATTATCAAATTCTTACATCCCCCAATTCATGTAGCGTCTGTTCAGATCAGAATTCATTAATCTTTTAGGCTTTTTTAGAAATTTTGTTCCTATTATGTGATGAAAGTTATTTGGATGAAAACATTCATCGCCAACATGTACATGTTTTCTTTGATCAGAAATTTGACATTGAGAGTCTTTACATTTGCATACATTGATTACTTTTGACATAATTAGTATACGCTAATGTTTGTATTAAACACTGTTAAAATTAGTGTGGACTAATTTATTCTCATTCTAGAGAATGAGAATATACGTATAGAATCTGTTGCATCTTTATATCATAATAGAACTAATGTATTACATGTCACAAACAACAATTATTGAAAAAAAATTATGGGTTCTTGTTAGTTCGTTAAAAGAAACGTCAACAGACAATGATCTGAAAAGAGTTACTCCTACTGTGAGCGCTCTAGTGGATAAATGGCATGCTAGAGGAAAATTTGTCTTGTCTGGACCACTTGATAACAATAAAACCGGATTAGCAATTTTTGAAGCTACAGAAAATGAAGCAAAACAGCTACTTGATGAGCACAGACATGCTTCCTCAGATGCTCTTGATTCATACCTATACCAATGGGATGCACTACCGTTTCTTTCATTGCTAAACTAATCCCTTCTTTCCTTTTTTACTTTATAATAAATCAAAACGTAAAAACTTGTTTTTTGTTCCATACATGGTATTGGTTCTGATAAAATTTTGCAATATGAAAACGAATTGATATAGGATCGAGTTCGTCAGAACCTTTATTGAATGAAAAAATTCTGAAAAATCCATGAAATCAAAAAAAGAAGATGAAGATTGGAATAAATTCTACAAAAAAACTATAATCGAAGATCTTCCTTGGTTCACAAAAAAATTAGATTATGATTTAGAAAATGAAATTAAGGAAAGAAATCTCAAACGAGGAAGGTTTCTAGATCTTGGAACAGGTGATGGAACCCAAGCAAGAGAAATAGCAAAATATGGATTTGATGTCACGGGTTCTGATATTTCAGAAATTGCCATAGAGAATGCAAAAAAACTATCAAAAGAGATTAATTTTCTTACAGATGATATTTTGAATTCAAAGCTTCCTGCAAATGCTTTTGACTATGTTTTTGATAGAGGAATATTTCATTTATTTAATAATTTCCAAAGGCCAAAGTTTGTAAAACAAATTAAACGAATTCTAGATAAAGATGGAATTTATTTTCTAAAGTGCATGAGTATAGAGCAAGAAGAATTTCCTGACGGAAACGGACCAAATAGATTATCAAAACAGGAAATAATAGATATTTTCAGGAATGAATTTGAAATAGAAAAAATTAAGCCAACAGTTTTTGAGGCAATTAATTTTGACTCTAATCCAAAAGCATGGTTCGTAGTTTTAAAGAAAAAATCCTTGCCAAATTAATACCAAAAAAAGGATGAGTCTATAAAGATTATATTTTAAAATGTAATGTTAGTCTGATTACAGCCAATTAAATCATGAAGTAATTTTTTGAAAAGATATAAAACGACATTATCTTAATTTTTTGAACCTTCTGTTGTATTTTTCTTGTTGCCATGCGATTAAACCATGATTGGTTTTAATATCGTATTTTGTTTCTTCACTTTGGAGTTCTTTTTTTAATTTATCCTCAATTCCTTTCCTTATTATCGTCACTTGAAATATTGCATTTTTTTTCGCAATGGATATATTTTTCCCTTCTACTTTGAAAAATTTTTTCCTAAAAAGAGTGGTTGTTTTTATTGTAGATTTTCTTACGATTTCTTCTACTATGTCAAAATGCCCCTGCTCATGTTTTAGAAGGGAGTTTCGGTCTTTATCTAAAATGGTTTTCTTCACCCAAGAGAAACTAGGAATAAAAATTGCATGGATTCCCAAATCTAAAATCTTAAATTTGAATTTCACACCTGTTTTAAAGTAATCTATGATTGGTTCAGATTCAAATCCAATTGCGGAATTAGCTGAAGCCATTGATTTTAAATTAGGTTTTTTTTTAAAATCCCTCCATTTTAAATTTCTAGTTTGAGACCATACAATTACATTAATTTTTAAATTTTCAGATAAATTTTGCAAATTTACATCTCATTGTTAATCCGATAGTACGTCATTATATCTTATAAGTGCCACTTACCTATTGGTAAGTTTTGTAAATAGATTTGTACTCAATCATTTGAAATCGTTTTTGCAAACAATTTACCGTTTTCAGTCAATTTGATATTAATTTTAGATTCCTGAATAATTAATTCCACAAAACCTTTTTTCTCTAGCCAAACAACGTGCTTTGCAAGCCTGGAATAATTTAGATTAGTTTTGTGCGAAAGACTAGTCCTTGCAGATGGCCCTTGTTCTTCTACACAGTTCAATATACGAGTTAAAGTTTTAATGCTGGGTTCAAATTTAGCGTCAATTTTTTTATTTTTAATAATATCAATGGTTGTAGAAGTGACTGGTAAAACCGGAATTTTTTTTGCCAATACTTTTTATTTTTTTAATAAATATAATAATATTGTGAAGAGGAATTTTTTTATCTTTATTTGTAAGTAAATGATTTGAACATAATTTTGCTTTTAGCACTAATTGCT
>JBHIUZ010000060.1:0-3661 GCA_042138025.1 Nitrosopumilaceae archaeon
GGGTCGTTTTACCTTTGCTTACCATATTTACGAAGAAAAGCTAAACCCCCCCTAAAAAAACGCAAAAATAGAAATATCATCTCATGAGTAAAATGTTCAAAATAGAGGGAGGGTTTAGCTTTTAGGCATGAATTAAAAATATGAATTTTTTAGATGTTTACGGCAAAGTTTTTCCCAAATTCTTCGGTAAGAAAGAAGAATGGAATTAATGAAATTATTTGCACTATTGTTAAGACAATACTCAAATGAAGGCAGAACTTTGCTAATTTATAATCATCATTTTTTAGGATAAAATATGCAATAATTCCACCAAAAATTCCCAAAAAAATTGGCAATAATACCCACCAAAGACTCCGAATTCTATCAAAAGACATAAGAATATTTCCTAAAATCACTATTTAGAATCTTGTTTTTTACGCACTTGATTAATTTCGATTTCAACCGTCTCTAATGGTTCATCTACGAGATTTCTTTTAATTGAAAACATCTTTGGTCTATCAAAATCAGCAGTACAATCTGGACACGCATATACCAAAATTCTATGTTCATTAGGAGCTTTTGGGTTTGAAAGACGGGGGTAATACACCAATCTTGCTCCACAATCTACACAATACCTATTGGCCCTTCTAGTTCTGGCCAATGTAAACCTCCTGCATTATACCTTATTTGCGATCAGATATTAGATCTATACTGTCTAAAGCAGTAAACCAAATGGTTCCAATATTCAATATTTCTAAATTCGAATTTAGAAATAAGTAAAAGCGCCGCCCGTCAGACTTGGACTGACGACCAACGGATTAACAGTCCGACGCTCTACCACGCTGAGCTAGGGCGGCACAGGTTTGTACCTTGCCTATAGCGATTTAATCCTTACTAAGTTTTACACAAAGAATCTATTATCAATTAAATTTTGCAAAAAATTCACGTATTTCCTCAGTATAATTTTCAACTAAACCGACAATTTCCATGTGTTCATCAGCAGTAGGTTCTCGTTTATGAAAAACTTGAAAAGCACTAAGAGCCGAGCCTACCATCTCTCCAACAAAAAATCCACATAAAAAATCGCCAATATTTTCACATTTCCAAACATCGCCTATACGTGGTGATGCTCCTGCATTTTTGTAAAGTGACAGTGTTTCTTTAATTAGATTATTAGTTTGAGTTTTAAACTCTGTGTCAAGAACCATGGAATATTGTAAACTTAATTCAATATAGTTATTTTTCTATTCCTTTTGTTTTTGAAGAAATATAAATTCCATCTAGAAAAACCCTATGATCTTTATTTTTTATTTTAGTTTTTTGTTCAATTTCAGCTGCACTCTGAGTTACTTCAGATAAAACTGGACCAGTTAAAATAATTTCATCGCCTTTAGCAACAATTTTAGTTTGGCCATGAATTCTCGCTATTCTTGCAGCACGTTCACCTTGAAAGTTTTCAATAATTACTTGATTATTTTGAACTTTCACAGTAATGGGAAAATGCGCATAAACTATTTTCATTTTAACTGTATAACCCTTGATCACTCCCTCACATAAAGTTCGAATTATAGATCTAACAGCATTCATTATAGCATACTCTTTTTTTCTACTTCCAGAGGTTTTTATCAATACACTTTTTTCTTGAACTTGAATCAAAACGGGGATTTTTTTGAAATTTTTGAAAGTTTTTCCTAATGGTCCAGATACACCAAGCATGTGTTTTTTTAATGAAACCGTAACTTGTTCAGGAATATCTACTGAAGTTTCAAAATTTTCTTCTTGCTTAGTAGACATATCCTATCAAAAATCCTCCAATACCTTTGTTTGCAGCGTCATGATGTGACATCACACCTTGATTTGTAGTTACCAATAACATACCTCTGGTATATGAGGGCAGATATTGTTGTTCCCATTCAGAGTATTCTGTTTTTTTCACTTTGAATCTGGGAGTAATTGCACCACATTTTGTAATTTTTGCTAATAGCTGAATTTTAAATTTACCTCCACGTTTATCGTCAACACGTTCAAATTTTCCAATATATCCTTCTTTTTCCAATGTTTTAAGGATCTCAGTTGCTAATTTTGAAGTTGGAAGAATTATACATTCTGCTTTTCTTCGTGCTTCTGTGTTATACAGGGTTACAAACAAATTTGCTAATACATTAGTTGCCGGCATTTTCTTTTCTCACTCACATATTCTTTTTAAATCCTAAGGATTTAGCTACTTCTCTAAAACATCTTCGACATAAAAAAAGGTCATATTTTTGAATTACTGCAGTATAATCCCCACATCGTTTACACCAACGGGAACCTCTACCAAATGTATGTTTTTTCCTACCTGTAAATTCATAAGATCTATCTTTTACCATTTAGATGATTCTAACTCCAAATTTGTTTTGTAAAAATTCTTTAGCTTCAGTAGAGGTAATTTTATGAGATTTACCAATTTTGGCCTTATGTTTACTTCTGAATCGAATATTGAACCCAGGTCTGGTCATAGTTACAGCTACATCGAGTCCAAGAATACCAATTTTTGGATCATATTTAACTCCAGGTATGTCAATATGTTCTAAAACTCCAAAAGACACATTTCCAAAATTGTCAAATGATGAACCTTTAAGTTGATTCCCTTTTGCTTCTAGAAGTCGTTTAAGAAGTTTTTCTGCATCTTCTCCTCTAGAAGTCACGGCTACTCCAATTGGTTCTCCTTTTCTGACGCCCCAATCGCGTTGTGTTTCTTTTGCATATCTTGAACAAGATTTTTTCCCAGAGATTTGGTCTAACGCTTTTTTTGAAGTCTCAATGATATCGCCAGATTTACCTACGCCCATATTAAGAACAACCTTTTCAAGTCGAATTTCTTTCATTATATTTTGAGTTTGTTGTGCCATTTTTATCATCTAATTTGAATAACCGGTTTATCTTTTCCAACTAACATTACAAGTGAAGTAGGAATTTCGATTTCCCTTTCTCCTAAAGCAACTAGTACACGTTTGGGTAACATAAAAGTGCCTTCCTTAATATCAACTATTGAACCAATTTGTCCTGCATTAACACCTTGTGTTACAATTACTTTTACACCTTTTTCTAATTTAATAACATCTAGAATATTTTGTTCAGGAACTTGAATCAAACAGGAATCTCCAACATTTACTGAAGTATCAGAAATTAAAGAGCGGCCATCATGAAATCCTAGCTGTGTAATTCCTTTTCGAATTGTTGTTTTACTGGTAACTTTGACTAATTTTTTTGACTTTTCTTCTTCATCAATTTTAATTTGTTTTAAAATTTGAGCGTCTTGAGGGACAAGACGGTAGATATCTGGGACGCCCTCAAGTTCAACTACATCCATCAATCCAATACCATGATGTAGAGATTTTCTTTTAATTCCGTCAACAGTCACTTTGCCATTATAAATTGTTGATTTAGCTTCACGTAAGGTTGAGACAATTTTTAAAGTATCACGAAGAAAGACTGCAGTCGGAATAGAAGATTTCTTTGCGTGTGGTCCAGGTTTAACTGTAATCACAAATCGTTTATCTTTTCTAGTAATTCCCCAAAAATTTGGGGCCATTTGTCGTTTAAGCTTCTTGCTTCCTGCTATACTTACCATTTTTAGTCCATACCTTCCTTTGATTTGGTTTTAGTGGATTTCTTAGTAATTTTTTCTTTAGGTTTTTCT
>JBHIUZ010000061.1:0-1937 GCA_042138025.1 Nitrosopumilaceae archaeon
TGAAAAACTTTTCAAATCCTATTAATCATTTGCAAATTTTTGATAAAGCGTATATATCACATGAAATCTCAGTTGGTTTAGCGGGGTGGGGAAGTCAGACTACAAAGGGCCAAGTCATCCCGGCGGGCTCATAATCATTAATGATGAGAAACCCGCAAATCAGTAGTTCAAATCTACTCCCCGCTAGTTAATTTCTATAATGATGACACCAAGGTAAAGCAGTATCAAATTTTTCTTCAAAATTTTTCTTTTTCATTCTTTGTATAGGTCTAGTTAGATGCCTATGAGCAGAAATTGCTGGTAAATACAATTTCTTTGTTAATTTACGTGGAATAACAGTAATTATTTTTTTAAATTCTTTTTTTCCACACTTTATACATTGAAAACCCTGATTTTTTCCTTTAGATTTCATTTTTTTGTTACATTTTTTGCAAAATGGATTTTCCAATTTTAGATTTTTTTCAAGTTTTAGTATTTCAATAAATTCAACATTTAAAACCCTCTGATGATTTTTTGAGGCTTTTCTAATTCCACCCCCTACACGAATTTTGTCTCCCACCAAAAGATTTTGAGCTGTTGATGTAATTTTGGTTGGCTCGTATACTGCACATATTATTTCCCTATCTAATTTTGATAAAGAAAAAATTACATGGCCACCACGTATCTTTTTAGGTTTTTTTGAAACAATTCCAATAACAGTACCTGAGGTATATGGTTTTAATTCAAAAATGTCAATTTCATTTTTAAGGTGATCACCTGTTCCTTGATTAGTTTTAAAAGTCATATACCCCTGAAGTCTTTCATTTGCTTTAATCATTTTAGATGCTTCAAGTAAAGAGTTTACTTTTTCGCCTCTTAGTCCATAAAAAACTGGATCTGGTCCATGCGGCATAATCAAAACTCTATTTTTTTTGTAATCATAACAATTGAAAGTATAAGGAAAAGTTTTTTCTTGCATTTGTTTAACGCTTTCCTTATCAATTTTTCTTTTTTTCCCCAGATTAGATTTTTTTCTATAGCTTAACAATTCAAATGTATGATCTTCAAATTTGTAACCAATTGCACCAATTGCGCCCACAAGTCCCTGCCCATTTCCTAGTGATAGTGTATCTAATCTATTTTTAATAGCAAAGTGTTTAGCATGATTTCTATTAATTAATCTCCATAAAGCAAGTTCACTAAATTCTAAAAAATTATTTGGAATTATGTTTTTTTCATAAAATACGAGTCCTGGATTTGCTCCACCCTTAATGTCGGAATATTTCTTAACAAGTAATTTTATTTTATTCTTTATTTTTTTAGGATTATTTGTTTTAATAGATAAGGCAACAGCACCATTACCTCGTGTTTTCCACGGAATATTTGGATTAAATCTAACTAGATAGGGATAATCAAGAAACTCTACCTTTTCTTTTTTAAGATAATTTACCATTTTGTATGCAAGAAAAGTTGTACACATTGCAGTAGGTGAATCTGTATCATCAAATCCAATATGTAGGATCGATTTTTTTTTCTCCATATTATTCCTGTAAATATGGCACATTTTTTAGTTATCCTTCAAAAAGTCGGATGGGTTTAAATTAAAATCAACTCAGATGAAGAATTAACATGATAAAAATTGATGAAGAGTCAATCTTCAAAGAAATTAAGAAGAGAAAAGCTGTATCAGTTGCACTTAATGCCCCAGATGGGTTATTACCTAAAGTTCAGGAAACTGCTTCAAAAATTATGAAAAGATTTGGAATTCCTGCATATGTACTTGCAGATACTACTTGGGGTTCATGTGATTTGAATTCTAATGGAGCAAAAGTTCTTGCAGCTGATGTATTATTCAATATTGGACATACTATTAGCTTAGACGTTATTGAAAAAAATGTTGTAATGATTGATGCCTTTGATGATATTTCATTTGAAATCATTGCTAAAAAAAGTATTAA
>JBHIUZ010000061.1:2037-3484 GCA_042138025.1 Nitrosopumilaceae archaeon
GGATTAAAAGAGGGACAGCTTTCAAAAGTTACTGCACTAAAATTCAAAAGAGAATTAGAACTAGAAGGAAAAGAAGTACAATTATTTGGTCTGACAGATATTACGAATGAAAGATTGCAAAATATTAAAGGAATTGATGCATTTATCCAAGTTGCATGTCCAAGAATTTCTACGGATAATCAATTCGATAAACCTCTCTTATCAACTCCGCAAGCAATTGCCCTGCTAAAAATTTTGAGAAATGAAAGCATAGATGGATATTTACAAATTCCACATTGGTTATAACAAATTAATTTGATTCAAAATTCCCAGTTTAGAGTTTATTCTAAATTTAGTCTATAAACAATTATAATCTTCAACTAAAAAAACAGCCCATTGTCAGATAACAAAACAATTCCAGGAGATAAAATTGCCATAATTGAAGAATATGAGGGTGGGAAAAATACCTTTGAAGATGGTCATCAGTTAAGATCAACTGTGGTTGGAAAAATGGATATTGATAAAAAAAATAGAATTGCCCAAGTACAAAATTTAAGTTCTTTAGGAATACCAGAAGTAGATGACATTGTAATTGGAACTGTTGTTGCTGTAATGTCATCAATGATGGCAGTATCAATAAATTATGTAAATAATATTAGAACAAAATCTAATGTAGAATGTATTTGCCAAACCAGACATTTTAGGAAAAAAAATATTGCATTAGTTAATGATATTGTAGCACTTAAAATAATTTCTCACAAAAATGGAACAATTCATGCAACAATAAATGAACCAGAATTAGGAGTTTTATATACAAAATGTAAAAAATGTGGAGGAGGGGTAATTCCAATGAGAGATGCAATAAAATGTACAGAATGTAATTGGATTGATGAGAGAAAATTGTCTAATAATTTTGGAAAAAATAATTTTGTAAAGCTTGGAGAATAGAAATGATTCGTGTATCGTTCCAAGGTGAACGAGGAGCATATAGTGAAGCAGCGGCTATATCATTTTTTAATGAAAAAATCGAAACTGTTCCTCTACCAACGTTTGCTGAAGTGTTAGATAGTACATTAAACGATAAAACAGAATATTCTATTTTGCCTGTAGAAAATTCCATTGAGGGAAGTGTTGGTGAAAGCAATGATCTTCTATATGATACAACCCTAAATGTAGTTGGAGAAAAATACCAAAAAATTCAACATTGTTTAATTGGATTTGGTTCATTTGAAAAAATAGATACAGTTTATTCACATCCCCAAGCTTTAGGTCAATGTAGAAAATTTATTCAAAAAAATAAGTTCAAAACGATTCCTACTTATGATACTGCAGGAAGCGTAAGAATAATCAAGGAACTAAACAAAGAAAACATAGCCTGTATTGCAAGTAGGCAGGCATCAGAAATTTTTCAGGTTCCAGTAATAAGTGAAAATATTGCAGACAATCCAAAAAATTATACACGATTTTT
>JBHIUZ010000062.1:0-3438 GCA_042138025.1 Nitrosopumilaceae archaeon
AGAAAACCATGTGATAGTAGTTTTTGATGAAAATCCTAAAGAAAATTGGTTTATGGGAGGAAATCAACTATGACCTATTTTTATTTAAACGAACTTTTTAAAATCAAATTTTAAGAAAAAATGAATCATAATGATATACTTGCAGCATTAAATACTTCCACTTTTTCTGATAATAAATTGCATCAAAGATTCCTTTGAATATTCAATCCCATGTTCTTTATCAGTATGATTCCCAAATTTCTCAATAATTTCAGAGACATTACTTCCTTCAACATGAAAATTACATTGAAATCCATAATCTTTACAAGATAATTTGATTGACAACAATGTTAACGTATCATTTTGTTTATAATGACTTGCTGAACATTGTTAACTTGGTATTAGAGTTATTTAGGAATGAATTAGAGTATTCTTCATGAGTGAGGCTCATGGTTATAGAGATAAGGTGTATATCATCAAAGACATTATCTTGACTTTGGGAGAATACGGGGAGCTAAACCAAACTGCATTGTTAAGCTTTTGTGGATTGAACTTGACTAAACATCGAAAAATTCTAGAAGATTTGGAATCTCACGAAATGATAACAAAAGAAGAAAGAATAATGGGAAAAAGAACTATATCAATTTTCAAAGCAACTGCAAAAGGTAATGAATTTTGTAGAACTATATTGGAACCATACGAGGATCTATTTCCACGCAAAACTAAAAGCTCTAGTGAAAAAAAACTTAGATTCTTAATCCTTACTTAATTGGAATTCGTTTGAAATTGAATCATCTAAAACTTTTTTCTTGTTAAGATAGCCACAATATCTCTTATTCCAAGAGCTAAGAGAATTATACTGACGAATTCCTGTGTAAAGCCATATTCCAGAAATAATAATTATTCCGCCTAATAATATGCCTAGAAATAATCCAAACTCATCTTCAGTTTCTAAAAGATAAAAAAAAGTAGGATGCATCAATAAATAAATTGAAAGTCCAACAGCAAAAGGCGCAAGAATTAAAGCAGATATTGAAACTCCCAACATAATTTTTCTTTGATTTTGGATTTTTTCAATAATACTGTCTACTGTTCCTAAAATGTCTGAATTTGTATATTCTTCCAAATTTTTATTCCCTCAATCTTCATTCAAACCCAATTTAAAAAATATTTCATACTATTTTTATCTGACCTCTCATTTGAGGATGAAGTGAACAGTAATAATCAAACGTTCCTTGCTTGTCAGCATAAAAGGTAATGGTTTGCGCCTGAATGTGATTTAGTATCTTAGAATGTACATTAAATTCATCAATATGCAAATCGTGTCTGTGGTCAAAATTGGTAATGTCTCTATCTTCGTTAATAAAGTGAATTGATACTAAATTCCCTTTACTTACAGTGAAGGAGGGATTATGGATTCCGTTTGGCGTACCGCCGTTTTTTCCACCTTTTATTGATTGAGAGGCAAAAACACTTCCATCAGGAGTTGAAATTGTTTTTATGTAGAGATTTGTAGGAGAACCAAACATTGGAAAATCTGCATTTACTGGAATCATTGACACATAGGCAAAATAACCAACTGCAATTACAATTGCTGCAATTATCCCAATGCCTTTAATATTACATGTACTTGATAATTTCTTAATTTTTTGTTTATTTTTTGCCAATGGATATGAAGTATTCATGCAATATTTAGGCAATGATTAACATTGTTAATTGAAACTTAATAGTTATTTTACCAAAATTTTTGGTATGAAAAAGAGAAGAGAAAAACCAAAATTAACAAATCTTGTTCCAACAGAAAAATCCAAAACTTCCTCAAAAGAATTTGTGGAAATAGAAATTAAAAAAAACCTTATCATCAAAACTCAAAACCCTGATCGGGCAAGATTAGAAAAATGGAAAATTGGGAGAAAGAATTATCCATAATCACAAATGGAATTAGAAATGACTTCGTGTTGTAGAGGAATTTGTCAATTTCATAGGATTGATGCCCTTCAGCCAAAAGACAAATACAAAAAAGGCCAAAAGCGATGTACCTATTGTGGAATTTTTTTGGAAACCAAAGACAATAGATGCCCTTGTTGTAGAAGCATTTTAAGAACAAAATCAAGACAAACAAGAAATGAATTTAGATACTAGGCACTTTTTATTCAAAATATTAATTAAAAAAATGGCTAGAACAAGAACCAAATTCTAGGCTGCAAGGACAGGGCACTATACAAAGTTCTAGCCAAATTCTAATTCTAATTCATGTATTTAGATAATGATGAACATTGTTAAGTCTAATCTAAATAATTACATAAAGTATTTTTAATTATGTCTTTGCAAAAGAAAAAATTTCATTTCAATACATTTATGCGATATGTAATATTTAGTGTAGCTAGTGTCGTCCCTGTAATTATCCTCGCTCTTCTAGGTTATACTCCAAAACCTTAGACTAAAATTTTTAATATTAATTCATTGAGGTTTTTGTAATTTTCATAATTATTCCACTAAAAGAAATTGAAGTTAAAAAATACCAAGCCCATAGATACAGTTCATTTTCATGTTTACAGATAAGACCATCTACTTGTTCAGCTGTGCACGTTAAATGAAAAAAATTTCCAGGAAACACGTTTAGAGAAATAGGTGATAGAGCAATTGTATATGAAAATAAATGTGGAAGAACAAAGTAAAAAATCAACATTATAGGAATTATTGTAATCATCATAGGTCTCATATTCATTCGCATCATATCCATGCTGAGTTTGTTCATATAGGATGATTTTTTATTCAAGTTTGCAATTTTTTGATGGTCTTTGGATCTAAAAGCTGCCATTCTTTCTTTTTGCCATGCTTGTGTTTCTCTTTTAATTCTCTGTAACTTTATCTGGTCTACAAGCTTTCTTCTAACTCCAGCATTAAAGAAATTAATTAAAATTGAAATCGTAATTACTCCAAGTAGAGATGGTATTACTCCAGATACTAATGGATGATCACTTCCTAAAGGTCCACTTCTAATCCCAAAAGGATCAACTTGTAAAAAAATCGTATCAAGAATATAGTGTACAGTATTTAATTCAAAATTCATTAGAGTAACCTCAAATTCATAGAAATCATCAAAAATTATCTATAATATACTTCGATTAACAATGTTCAGCATACACTAAATACAAAATTTTCCAAAACTTAGTATGTCAATTATAAACTCAATGAATTTACTCTTAGAGGTTATATCATGACCCATCAGTGTTACTATTGTGACCAAATATTTGAATCAAAAGAAAAGCTATTTGATCATCTAGAAGTTCATTCAGATACAAAAGAAAATCAGTTTAAGAGTTCAGGAGAATAGTAAAGTGTGAATTAATATTTAAGGATGAATTGAAATGTCTAAAGCTTATGTTTTAATGGGTTGTAAACTGGGAACAGAAAAATCTATAATTTCTGAGCTAAAATCTTTAGAAAATGTAAAAG
>JBHIUZ010000063.1:0-3357 GCA_042138025.1 Nitrosopumilaceae archaeon
CTCCAGGTACATCAGGGCATCCATCCCAGTCTAAATAATTGTTAAAGTTTTCACGCTCGAAAATACATTGATCCCATCTGTCTTCAATTCCATCACCGTCACTATCAGGAAAAGTATATCCTTTAGCTGAACCAGTTACATTATCAGGACAGCCGTCTTCGTCTTGAAATTTGTTATAAGTTTCACGTACATCAGGACATTGGTCGATTACATTTGGAATCCCATCTCTGTCAGAATCAGCTTTATCGGTAAATTTGTCAGGGCATCCATCGTCATCATAATAATTGTTGTAAGTTTCAGGTTGACTTGGACATAAATCAATTCTATCTGGGATTCCATCACCATCACCATCTGGTGCACGTGTTAGTCCACCTTCTTTAGAGTCAGGACATCCATCTTCATCTTGGAAACCATTAAAATTTTCAGCTACGTTAGGACAAAGATCATCATTATCAGGTATTCCATCTCTATCCTGATCATGGTAAATATCATGTTGTGATGGACATCCTTCAATTGCACCTTCATAGTCTTCAGGCAAATTTGGACAGTCATCTATACTATCTGGGATACCATCATTATCAACATCAGAAACTCCAGTTTGAGAATATACTGGGATAGTACCTACAGTAGTTGTTACGAGTAGTAAGAACCCTAACAGAATTTCTTTCCTCATTTTTCCCTTAAATTCACAAATCTCAGGCGGTTAATAAGGCATACGGATATTGGCAAATTGATAAAAAGCAACAATTTTGTTAAAACTCTCAATAATCCTTTCATTGCGATCAATTTTCAAGTCATCATATAATGTGAATTATTGTACTAGCCCCTCGTCTGTCCATTTCCTGATTATTTTCCATTTCAGAAACTATTACAGTAAATGAAATAACATCACGTTGCTTGCATTCTTTAGCATTTAGCTTCAAATGAATATCCATAAAATCAAATTCCTCAGTTGGGATATTTGATTCATCAAAAAATGCTTTTCCTGTAGTTTCAATTCTAAATCTTTGGTCTTTATGATGAAAACCTAGCTTTGTTTTTCTGCCATTTCGTCCAGCTGCCTTTAGGTTAACATCAATTATTTCTGATTTTGCCATTACATATTCTGATTTGTTATTTATAAAAACACCAATTTGAAATGGTTTTCCAGCAGTAGCTTCAGCCATTTTTTGTACGCCATCATTCATAACAACATCTACTCCTTTGATTGTTTGAGCGACTTTGGCAATCCAATTATTTGTGCGCTCAATAACTGCAGCAATTTCTGAACGTCTTTTTTTATCCTCATCTACAGGGAGTTTATAGTAATCAACCCATTCAAGATAATCTCCTGAAATATCTTTGATAAACTCCATACAAGTTACTTTGTAATCTTCAAGACTACTAGCTCTTTCTGAGCTCTCATCAGAACGTAAGTTATCAAAATCAATTGGTAAAGCCAATACTCCAGTAAGAAAGAACATATACAAAAATCAATCTGGGTTTTAGTTTCAAATAATTCATTATCAATGAATATATCTGAGATTTCATGATTGTTTGATATGAGTTTTACAACAATTACAAAGGATCTACAAAAAGAATTAAAATCAAATCTACCACAAATTCGATTTTTATTAAAAAAAAGTGAAGGAATTGCATATTCAAAAACAACCGAAATTGGCTTTGAGGTAGGTAAAAAATACAATATTAAATTAATAGTGAATTTTCCTCATCGTGGAAAAATTAATGATTTTGATGCATATGGAACACAAGATCTAAGTATTGTAGTGGATCAAACAAAAACAAACTTTCCAATAAAAAGGAGCATCATTAAAGAGAAAGCCAAAGAGATTTTTGGAGATGTTAAGGTTGAAGATGCATACATGTATGAAGGAAAAGAAGGAGTAAAGGTTTTTTTTGAAAAAGGTCGAATTGATATTTTACCGCATTCTTTGCACATTTGGTGTAAGTTTACAGAAAAAGTAACAAAGTATTGTGATTGGTTATTAGAAAATGTGTACGATCTAAAACCAGAAAAAAATGTATCAGCTAATAAAAGTTAGATAATTGTAAATTAACTAGACTTTATTCTTTCTAAGATGTTTTTAGCTTCCATGTTTTCAAAATCAACTTCAAGTACTTTGTTACAGCAGTCTCTAGCAGAATCATACTCTTTTAAAAAAACATGAACGTTTGCTTTTAAAAGAAGTGTTTCTTGATCGTATCCGTTTATTTCTAAGACTCGATTAAAATAATGTAACGCCGGGTTTGGGTCTTTTAGTATATAAAAAATACTTCCCATGATAAAGAGAAGATCAGGATCATTTGGATTTTTTTTCTCAAGGCTTTTTCCAAACTCTACAGCTTCTTTGTATTCACCTTCTTTTACAAGTTTTCTGAGTTTACGCTTTGGATAAATTATTAATCCAACCAATGTTCTCACAATATTTTTTTGAAACTTTGAAACAAAGTTCTATACAATCTTCATTATACCGTTTTGAATTAGATATTGAATACCAGAAACAAAGTCTTTATCAGAAATTTGATTATTTGCCCACCAACCGGCGTTATTTTTAATCCATGATGGGATTTCGTTTGAACCAGTTCCACTTCCTGGAGTGGTTGGAGGTATCTTCATAATTCCTTGATTAATTAAAAACTGAATTCCTGATACAAAGTCAGAGTCGCCAATTTGATTATTTGCCCACCAACCGGCGTTATTTTTAATCCAGCTTGGAATGTTTAGACTAGTTTGAGGGGGTTGAGTTGTAGTCTTTCCTCCAATTGGAATGCTAATTTGAATAAAATCAGGTGCAGTTTTAGGAACAACATTTTGAGGTGCCAAACCATATATCCAAATTACATAATTTGCAGTTCCTGCTTGTTCTTTAACTAATGTTTTTGTATAAACCTGACCACTCGGCGAAAAAAGGAAATTTCTTCCTTCGTCCTTAGCAATTGATCTTATTGGCGGTAGTGTTAGTTTATCATCAACTACAAAAATATCATATTGGACTTGATTAAGAAATTCAGTCTCATCAAATTTATTTTTAAAATTGATAAACCACTCTATGTTACAGCCAGAAGGAGGATCTGGTGGGCCATATCTTAATTCAACTAGATATTTGAAATCTTTAGTTGTTTTTTTGACATCTACTAAAGAATAGTTTTGAGGGCATCCTTCAGCCGCTCCTGGATCTTTAACGGTTGGGGTAATTCCAGTAAATGGATTTGAATTTACATTTTGTTTATAATCCCAAAGTTGAAATCTATATTCTTGAGGAGGGATTCCTTCTGATACTTGAGTCCAAGTACTTGCTTTTATTGGAAATGGAAAATCATCAACTACCCAAACCTTACTTTCTGCACCTCCAGTTT
>JBHIUZ010000064.1:0-3174 GCA_042138025.1 Nitrosopumilaceae archaeon
TGATCTTAATTTTTTGTAATATCATACAAAATCCTAAAAAAAGCTGATTATGATACTTTAACCAATCATCTTGTGTAACCGAAAAAAATTCCTTTGTAGGTGGACCACCTGTATTCAAAACTAAAATATCGGTTTCAGGGTGTTTTTGAATAAAATTCTTTACACTGCTCAAGTTAGATGTATCTAATTCCTTTTTTGATGTAGCAAATACTTCATAACCAAGTGATTCAAAAGAACTTGAAATAGCCTTTCCAATTCCTCTAGATCCACCAATTACTATTGCTTTATACATATATCAAACTACAAAAAAACTCTAATTAAATTTCTTTAATTTCTGTTATTATTCCTTGTACTGAGTCCATTTTTACTATTGCCTTTTTATCACTCCAACCTGAAGCAACATACCAATCTCCAGCATCTTCATCATATTTTGTTTCAAGAATAGAGATTTTGTCTTCAGATATCTTATATTTTTTAATAATACCTGAAATTGCTAACGCAATCGCATCTTTTTCTTTTCCTAATCTTCGTTTCATCAAACCAATGCCTGGACTCATATTCCTTTAGTAAGTAGATTGTCCTATATAGAAATTGATAAGGGCTCGGAGGGCTTCGATCCCTCGACCTGGCGGTCCGAAGCCGCCCGCACTGTCCAGACTGTGCAACGAGTCCAAAAAAAGAAGAATTTAACAGGTGTAAATATCTGTCTAGATACATGAAAGTTTCAAAAAAAGTTGCAGGTGTTGAATATGCAATACGAGATATTGTATCTGCTGCAACAAAATTAGAACAACAAGGAAAAAAAATACAATATCTGAATATAGGAGATCCAGTATTGTATGGTTTTCAGCCGCCAGACAATGTCAAAAATGCTTTGATAAAAGCAATTCAAAAAGGTGAAAACTATTATGCTCCTTCAGAAGGGCTTCCAGAGCTTAGGGATTTAATTGCAAAAAAAGAACACAACAAAGGTCTTTCTGTTTCTACTGACGATGTAATTTTGACTAATGGAGTTTCAGAAGGACTTGACATGGTTATGTCTTCTATAGTTGAAGAAGGAGATGAGGTTTTACTTCCAGGACCTTATTATCCACCATATGCATCATACATCAGACTACATGGAGGAATACCAGTTGAATTTGCAGTTGATCTTAAAAATTCTACTCCAGATATAGATGATATTCGTTCTAAAATTACATCAAAAACTGTTGCTATTTGTTTGATTAGTCCTAATAATCCAACCGGTGCAGTCTTTAATGAACAATCTCTTAAAAAATTAATTGATGTAGCAAATGAAAATAAACTTTACATTATTTGTGATGAAATTTATGATCAAATTGTTTTTGATGAAAAATTTGTCGGTATTGGAAAGGTAGCAAAAGATTCTCCAATAATACTACTTAATGGATTCTCAAAGGTTAATTTGATGACTGGCTGGAGATTAGGTTACATTGCATTTAACAATTCTTCTGGACTAGACCAAATTAGAGAAAGCCTACCAAAACTTGCAAGAGTAAGAATTTGTTCTAATACACCTATTCAACATGCAGCAATAGAATCATTGAAAGGTCCTCAAGATTATATCTCAGAATTTGTTTCTGAATTGAAAAAAAGAAGAGACTTTGTGGTAAAAAGACTAAATTCTATGCAGGGACTTTCATGTTATAATCCCAAAGGAGCATTTTACGCCTTTCCGAAAATTGAGAATAGTAAATTTAATTCTGATAAGGAATTTGTCATGGAATTACTAAACTCAAAGGGAGTTCTAACGGTACATGGTTCAGGATTTGGAACTAAATACGGAAGTGGGCACTTTAGAATTGTATTTTTGCCAGATTTAGAAAAATTAGATTTGGCACTAAATAAAATTGAGGAATTTGTTAGTCAATAAATCAAAAATTTTTAATTACTGGCTTGTTCTTTTTCTAAATCCTAATATTATCATAAAAATTCCAAATGCAAACATTCCCACCGAAATCTTTTCATTTGTTATTTCAGAACTTATTAAAAAATCTAAAACAAATTCTGGTCCCCAGATTAGAAGATTTCTTGTTATAACAATTAATGCCATGACGATGAACAATAATCCCATAGCAGTATACCAATTTCTTCCGCGACGATAATCCTCGTAACTCATAACCTATTTTAACATCTGATTAAACTATTTTAATTCCAGGATTTTTTATTTTATTTTTTATCATTGCATTTAGCAACAATGGAGTAGAAATTTCTGCAAAATAAGATAATGCACCAGGACCTAAATAAATTGGACGTAATCCTTTGATCTCATTAATTAATCCATTTACAACTTGTACAGATTTTTGGTCATCCCCACATACAAAAATATCATAATCTAATGTTAAAGTTGGATTTACAAGTTTTTTTTCTGATATAACATGAAAAGCAGATACAAGTTTTGTTTTATCTTTCATATGTTTTGAAACTAATTGATATGAAAAAGGTTTGTTTTCTTTAATTGGTATAAATTCAAATCCTAAATCAGTTTTTATCATTGGAACAATAGGAGAAATAACTACACAATTATCTTTTATAACAGGTAATATCTGAGAACATGTTGATTCTATATTTTCATATGGGATTGATAAAACAAGAACATCACTTTCTTTAGAAATTGAAACATTATCGTTACCAGAAATGGTACCTTTAATTTCTCCAAATGATTCTTTAGCTATTTTGGAATATTCTTCAGCTGATTGTGTGGCCCTTTGTGCATCTCTAGAACCTACAAGTATATCATGATTAATACACCAACGAAGAGCAAATCCTTTCCCCATTCCACCAGTTCCTCCGATTATTCCAATTTTCATTAATAGAGGTCTGGGAATCTTATTATTATCTCTATTTGAAAATTCAAAACGAATTGAGATTCATTATTTTTTTGCGTCATGGACAAGCAATTAACAACACTAAGCGCCTTTTAGCAGGCAGAACTCCAGGAGTTCCTTTAACTGAAGTTGGCATTAATCAAGCAGAAAGAATTGCAAAGTTTCTAAAGCCATTTAAAATTTCGACAATTTATTCTAGTCCTATTGAACGAGCAAAAAATACTGCAGAAATTGTTGCAAAACATAATTCTGTTGAATACAAAATTGATGAGAGATTAATTGAACTTGATATGGGAAAGTTTACTGGTATGCCATATGATGAAATATT
>JBHIUZ010000065.1:0-3143 GCA_042138025.1 Nitrosopumilaceae archaeon
AACACGGAATTGAATATTCAAAAGAAGTATTGATGCAGTTTATGTTAAGAAAACATGGCTCTATGTCTGATCAGACATATATGCAAACAGCATAAACTACCCGATAACTATTTTTTGTAAAACAGGAGCAGTAGCACACTCTGAGTGATATTCTTCATATAGAATATTGCATTCTGGACATACAAATTTGAACGGCTTTAGGCAAGCTTGACACTTGCTAGCCTGAATAGTCTGTTCCCCACAATGTCTACAAAGCTCAAATTGCATGTTTTATCTTTGAAAATTCTAAATAATAATCAAGAGTGTTTTCATTTGTGACAGACAGGTCAATTTCGGAAAATCCGAATTAGTAGTTTATATTGATGATTATTTTTTTGCCAACTTAGCTTTGATTGAAACTATTTAGCTTTATTTGTAAAACCATATGAAATAGATGAAAGACAAAACTCCTCTAACGAAAAAATAATTTATAACAAATTAAAATCCCTAATAACTAATCTTTCTTATAAGAAATATTTTCAGGAGGCTTATCTTTTTCTTCAACTTTAATTACGATTGTTTTTCCTAATCTATTGAAAATTCTTTGTCTATTTTCATTTGTAAATAATCTGCCAACTATAACATCAATAGGCAATAGGAATGCTTTACCAAAACTGGATATCGCAATACTTTTTATGTCAGCTTTTTCTCCTGCCAAATTAGTTATCTTAAGATGTAATGCTCTTTTGCCAATTGATTGACCAGTTTTTGATTCTAAAATTAACCAGTATAAGAAAAACACTATGCTTATGGTACCATATTCAAAAGAACGAGAATTTTCAAAATCTCCACTAATTACTTGGTCAAAGGTTACGCTAAATATGACTAGATAAATCGTAAAGGCAGCTACTGCCACAATGATATAATCAATTAACCACGCAAAAAATCGATCAGTCCATCTGGCAATAATTAATTGAGTAGGTTCAGATAAATCAGTACTTTCAGAATCTGACATGAATCGATAACTCTAAAATTACCTAATAATGTTTTTGCCAACTTAATTGAACAAAATTAAATCATTTTAATTTGGCATTTTGTTATTATAACGGTAAATTTAATCATAAACAAGTTTGTGATATAATGAAGCCTTCTGATATCAAACAATTAAAAAATGCCTGCATGGTTATTAGTGAATTAAAATCTCAACTAATTGAAGAACTTCCTCATTTTGCACATCAATCACTATTCTTTCAAAATGATGAGATTACCACTGGGCAGCTAAACAACAAAACTGAGATTAAAATTCACATGCTTACTGGTCAGCTTTTGTATTTTCATAATGAAGAAGGCAATTTGATTGATATAACTAAAGACACATTTGAAGAAGAACTTTCAAAAATCGTTTCAAAAAATGATTTGAAAATGCCTGAGATAAAACTTCAAGCAGTTGGGCACCATCAGCTCTCTGAATTCTATAGCTTTGCAATTATGGCAAAAAGAACCATTGAACACTATCGCATGACGCTAGAAGGCAAATACACTTTGGCTCATTTATGGCCTCATCATTTTGATTTTTCTGTAGAGTGGTTTACCGGAAAAAAAGATGAACAAATTGGGACTGGAATTTCTCCTGGAGACGAACAATATCCAGAACCGTACCTTTACATGAACCCTTATCCATTTAATCCCAAGGTAACCGAATACAACCTGCCAATAGGCAGATGGCATACTTCTACTTGGAAAGGAATCAAAGTAGATAGAAATGATTTAGGAAACTATCCTCAAAGTGAAGTTACAGATTTACTCCATCAACTTTTTTTAATAGCAAAAAAGAATTTTGAATAATTTGACTAGATTTTTATCTTTCATATCATAAGAAATGGTGAATAACATGACAGAAATTGATCATAAACTGTATGATGAAAAATGTCAAAAAATTCTTGAAGAAGAAGAAATTCGATTTGCAGGGATAATTAATGAAGATGGAAAACTTGTTTCAGGTGGATTTAAAAAAAATATTCATCCTTTAGAAGACGATGAAAAAAAACTCAAATCTTTTATGGAATTTGTTTCAAAGGTTTCAATCCGTAAAGAATATGATAAATCACTGGGCCCAATAAATTATCTTGCTGCTAGACGAGATAAAGCTGTTCTAGTAAGCTTTCCCTTCCCTGTTAGTAAATTTGTGTTATTAATATCTGCAAATCCTTCAGTAGATATTGAAAAACTGGCTACAAAAGTTGTTGATATTTTTAGCGGAGTAAAATAGAATTAATTTTTTGGAAGCTTTATAGAAAAAGTTGTTGGATTATTTCTAACCGTAATTGTTCCCCCATGTAGCTCTATTATTGTTTTTGAAATCTTAAGTCCCAATCCATTTCCATCTGGTTTTGTAGTATATAGAGAAGAAAATGCATTTTTGATTGCATCAGGTGGTAGCCCTGGACCTGAATCTTTAATGTCAATTAAAACATAGTCTGTGCCTTCTCTTGCAAAAATATTGACCACCCCATTATTTTTCATCGCTTCAATTGAATTTTCAACAATGTTTGAAATTACAACAACTAGTTTGTAAAAATTCCCTAATACCTGAAAATCATTTTTTGGTAAATTAATTTGAATTGTTGATGGAATATTTTTTGGTTTTATCATCTCCATTAATTCTGATAAGGCAAACCATCTTTTTTTGATCTTTTCTGATGAATGGTCATGCCCTTTTTTCATCAAAACTTTTTGTTCATGTTTAGCACTATCTAAAAATGCCTCAATTTTAAGAATTGATTTTTTAATCATTGAAAAAGCGGCAATGGTTTTTTGATCTGCTGTTTTTTCATCAATGGTAGAGCGAAGAAACGAATTAGATATTTTAAGAACGGATAGTGCATCAATCGCCTTTTCAAGGAAATCTTCATTAGTTCCTACCGATGGTGTTTCGGTACGTAATTTTGTTCTCCCCAAATTGTGCATTTTCATAAATGATAATTCTAGTGAAACTATTATGATGATGTTTGTTCATAATAAAATATTCATAAACCCAATTTGAATGGGAATGTTAAACCATGTTACTAATTCTCTGTTTAATTTTTATGGTGGCAACTATTGGAACCATAAAATATATTCCAAGATTTAACAAAATTATTCCAATTCCATACCCTATCATCTCT
>JBHIUZ010000066.1:0-2969 GCA_042138025.1 Nitrosopumilaceae archaeon
TGTTAAAGGCTTAACTGGAAAAAAATCTCATACACCTCCATTTATCAAGACATTATTTTATGAACTACTTGATGTTTTAGCTAATGTACAAACTGTAGATGATTTTAAGAATGCTAAAAAACAAATCGGTAATAAAATAACAGAATATGTAAAAAAAGTTGAAGCAAAAGAGATTCCTTTATCAGAACTTGCATTTAATGTAATGATGAGTAAAGCTCCATCAGAATATGTAAAGACTGTTCCTCAACATGTACGTGCTGCAAGATTACTTGAATCGGTTAGAGAGATAAAAAAAGGAGATATTATTTCGTATGTTAAAATTATTAACAAACCCGGAGTTAAACCAGTAGAAATGGCAAGGCCAGATGAAATTGATTCTAAAAAATACATGGAATTTATGGAAAGTACACTAGATCAAATTACATCATCAATGGATCTTGATTTTGATACAATACTTGGAAAACCAAAACAAACAGGGTTAGATCAATTCTTTTGGAATTAAGTGTGAAATATTGGCCTGGAATGAATTATCATTAGGAATTTTAGCCACAGTTGCGGGGATCATGATATTATCTGGATGGGTTCCACAAATAATCAAGGGATATCATACCAAAAAACTAGATGATGTTTCAAAATATTTAATGATTTTTGTAGCAGGAGGTGCTTTTTTGTGGATGATATACGGGATAGAAAAAGATGATCCATATATTATTGGAGTAAATGTTGCAGCTATAGTTCTTACAATGATTGTGTTGAGTATGAAATTTCGTTATAGAAAATATAAAACAGTATAATTTTTGTTGTTTATTTTACACAAACAAGGCGATATTAGCCTAATTTGTGACTAGTATTTCCAGTATGGGATTTCAAAGACAATGTCCAAGTTGCACGAAATATGTTGAAATAGCAACCGTAGAAGGCAATTATGCTACAACTCATAGATGTGCGCATTGTGGTTTTACCATGCAAATTCCCCCTAAAGAAAACGTAATGAGAAGCGGAGATTACGGGGATTAACCACTTTCTTTTTATTTGATATTATTACCAAAAAAATAACTTGTTTATAATAAATTGTAAAAATTATGATGAGATATCAGGTGAGAAAATTATCAAATTAGTAAAAACTGCAAATAAGGTTTCAAAAAAATATGGAGTTAAAATTGCAATAGCCCCTCCTCAACATCTTTTATCCAAAGTAACCTCATTTTCAATACCTATTTTGGCTCAACATGTAGATGACGCCAAAGTGGGCAGTACTACAGGTTTTATGGTTCCTGATTTATTAAAAAAATCAAAGGTAAGGGGATCTTTGATCAATCATAGTGAACACAGAATTTCAAGTAAAGAAGTCGAGCAGTTAGTCATTCGCTTAAGAAAGCTTAGTATGATGTCAATTGTTTGTGTAAAAAATGTCTCAGAGGCTCTAAAGTATTCTAAACTAAATCCAGATTATATTGCAATAGAGCCACCAGAACTCATTGGGTCGGGCAAAGCAGTATCTAAAGAAAAACCAGAATTAATTACCAGCGCAGCTACTGCAGTCAAAAGTGCAAAAAACAAAACTAAACTTTTGTGTGGAGCTGGAATTGTATCTGGAGAAGATGTAAAGCAATCAATGATTCTAGGCTCTAAAGGAATCCTAGTTGCCAGTGGCATCATCAAGGCAAAAAATTGGCAAAAAATTATTGAGGAATTTGCCAAGGCAATGGTTTAAAATCCCCTATTTTTTCAATGAATAACCTAGGAAAATTAAATTGAAATCAGTATATTTTTTTAATGAAGGTGATGGGAAAAATCGAAAACTCTTAGGAGGAAAAGGAGCGGGTCTTTGCGAAATGACCCGATTAAAGCTTCCAGTACCTCCTGGCTTTGTTATCACAACTGAGGTTTGTAAAAATTATTATGCAAATAATAAAAAACTCCCAAAAAATCTTATTCCTGAAATTAAGCGAAATATTGCAAAGATTGAAAAAAAGACTGGAAAAAAATGGAATTCTAAAGATAATCCTTTGTTAGTTTCAGTACGTTCTGGAGCAGCAATATCTATGCCAGGAATGATGGATACAATTCTAAATCTTGGATTAAACGACGAAACGGTGTTAGGATTAACGAAAAAAAGTAATAATTCCAGATTTGCATGGGACTCATATAGAAGATTCATTCAATTATTTGGTAAAGTTGTATTTGGAGTTAATGATAAAAAATTTGATGAGGTATTAGAACTAGCAAAAAAACATCAAGCAGTTCAAGCAGATAGTGCATTAAATGAAAAATCTTTAAAACAAGTTGTATTTGATTATAAAAAAATCTGTGAAAAACATACTGGAAAACCATTTCCATCTGACCCATTTGAACAGTTAGAACTTGCAATAAAAGCAGTGTTTAATAGTTGGAGAGGAGAACGTGCAATAGTTTATCGAAATAAAAATAACATTACAAAAGATATAGCAGATGGAACAGCAGTAAATGTAGTTGCAATGGCATTTGGAAATATGGGAAATGATAGTGCAACAGGTGTTGTTTTTACAAGAAATCCAGCCGATGGAACAAAACAGATCTTTGGAGAGTATCTTGTAAATGCACAAGGCGAAGACGTTGTGGCAGGAGTTAGAACAGGTAAACCAGTTGATTTACTAAAAACTGAATTACCTGACACATACAGACAATTAGTTAATACTTGTAAAAATCTTGAAAAACATTACAAAGAGCCACAAGACATAGAGTTTACTGTTGAGCAAGGAAAATTCTATTTATTACAAACTCGCTCGGCAAAAATGAATGCTACTGGAATGATTAAGACGTCAGTAGATATGACTAAAGAAAAACTCATTACACAGCAAAGAGCTTTGCTTAGATTAAATCCTGAACAGCTAGAACAGTTATTGCATAAGACCATTGATCCTAATGCAAAAGGATATGCACAGTTTTCAAAAGGAATAGCAGCGTCGCCGGGAGCTGCTAGCGGGATC
>JBHIUZ010000067.1:0-2925 GCA_042138025.1 Nitrosopumilaceae archaeon
ATAATATTAGAAACTAACAAAAAAAGAATAAAAACTTTCTATTAATTAGCTTCAACTAGTATGAGAAATCAACTGATTTATTATTCAAACTGAGAATAAGAACGGAGATAGGAAATTTAGGGTTTTTTTAAATATGTCCTTAAAAAAGTTCAAAATTCTTCATGTATTGTTGAATTGTAAAAAAATATGTCAAATTAATTAGCTTTGTGAACGCTCTTGTTTTAAGAAGCAGATATAAAAAAAATCATTAATTTCTCATAATAATTGCTGTTTAATACAATAGAGTTTGTAATTTTTTTTGTATTTGTAGTTACGTTAATTTCTGTGGTTAAATATGGTAAAATTCAACATTTATTTTTACTTTTAGCCAGTTATGCATTTTTTTATTTTTCAAGTTCCTATTTAATTTCTTTATTAATTTTTTCAACGTTATTAGATTTCTATCTTGGTAAAAAAATCTTTAATTCAGAATCTTTAAAAAGAAAAAAAATTTTTTTAATTTTTAGCTTAGGTGGAAATCTAGGATTATTAGGGTTTTTCAAATATGTAGATTTTACAATTTCTCAAATAAATGAGTTAACAGATTTAATTGGATTAGAACCTATTTCATATCTGAACATACTTTTGCCGGTAGGGATTTCATTTTATACATTTCAAACTTTGTCTTATACCATTGATATTTACCGTGGAAAATTAAAACCTAGTAAAACTTTAAAAGAATTTGCATTATTTGTCGCATTTTTTCCACAATTAGTAGCTGGTCCAATACTCAGAGCTAGTCATTTTTTACCTCAGCTTCGAGAAAAAATTCTTGATTGTAAAGCTAGACATGGAATTAGATTAATCACAATTAAGAGTATCAATTTAAAAATTGGGATAACAATAATGACGCTTGGTTTTCTTAAAAAAATGTTTTTTGCGGATAACATTGGAGTAATGGTTGATGAAATTTTTAGTAATCCACTTGGTGCAGAGTCTTTTACAATTATTCTAGGATCAATTGCATTTGGAGTACAAATTTACTGTGATTTTTCTGGGTATTCTGATATTGCAATTGGAGCTGCTAAAATATTTGGTTTTAGAATACCAATAAATTTTAACAAGCCTTACTTTGCTACTTCTCCAGTAGATTTTTGGAGAAAATGGCACATCTCATTGTCATCATGGTTACGAGATTATTTATACATCCCTTTGGGTGGAAATAAAAAATCACAGAATAGAACTTATTTCAATTTAATGATAGTCATGCTTTTGGGAGGTCTTTGGCATGGTGCATCATGGAATTTTGTAATTTGGGGATTTCTTCATGGAGTATATTTAGGTATTGAAAAGTTTCTTATCCAAAGGTGTCCAATATTTCAGAAAAATCAACTGATTCAAAGTAAATTAGGAAAAATTATTTCAATTCTATTAACTCAATATTTAATTTTCATGACTTGGATTGCGTTTAGAGTAGAAGATTTCAACGCATTGAATTACTCTTTATACAAATATGTAATATGGGATTTTTCGTTTGAAACAACTCTCACTGTTGTTTCCCACAATTTAATACCCTTATTATTGATATTCACTTTCTTTATTTTACATTATATATCTTATAAAACGAATATTCAGATTATTTTGTCACAACTCAAAACAATTTATTGGACTTTATTTCTTATCGCTGTAATGATTTCAATATTATTCTTTTTTGATGGAAATTCTCAAGATTTCATTTACTTTAGGTTTTAATTAAAATGATGTCTAATTTTAAAATTTTATTTTCTGTGACAATTGCTTTTACAATTTCTTTTCTATTGTTATTTTCATATATGGAATTATATGAGCTTGGAAAATTTACATCAAATTTAATTGAAAAAGAAGAAATTGAAAAATTTAATGAACGTAAAAATATTTTTTTACTAGGATCAAGCTTTGTTGGGTCATTAAATTCATCACATATCGAAAACTATTTGAAAAAAAATAATTTGGATTCAAATGTATACAACGTAAGGGATAATAAAATATTCCGGATGGTAGAAATTTCAGATTCTATAATTTTAGCTAATC
This sequence comes from Nitrosopumilaceae archaeon, assembly GCA_042138025.1. GTDB lineage: Archaea > Thermoproteota > Nitrososphaeria > Nitrososphaerales > Nitrosopumilaceae > CSP1-1. Next base: position 2,050 of record JBHIUZ010000067.1, read on the forward strand.
CAGATATTATTGTATATGGAATTGGATATAGAGATATTGGGTATATTGAAAATGATTGTTTAATAACTAATGACTTTATTCCTTACAATAATAAAACTATAGAAGAAGTATTAATTCAATATGAAAGTAAAAAATTATTTGATCCAAGTGAAATAATTGATGCTAAAAACCCTAAATTTGAATTATTTGATTTGTCAGAATTTCATCCAAAATATATCACTATAGAATTACTTCGTCATTATCTTAAAGGAGAGAAAAGCTATGAATTGACTATTTCTAATCAATCAGGTATTTCTGAAATCCCTTTGGGAGATTTCAAATCCTCTGAAATTGTAAATATTGATGATCTAAATAGTTTGGATTCTGAAGTTTATGGTATGTGTTATGATTATAGAGACCAGGAGCTTGATAATTTAAGGATAGTTATGAATAAGTTAATTGTAAAAGAACCTAGAATTATTATTTTTATCCCACCATTCACTCAAAGCTATATTGAAAAAATGCCACCAGAGCTAAGAGAATCTCTTACAACTTCAGTATTTAATATAGCTAAAGAGTTTGATGCGGAATTTTACGATCTTAGTGAACATTATAAATCAAGTAATATTTTTGAAGATCATACTCATATTGCTAAAAATCCAAAATCTATTGTTTTTAGTGAAGATATTGCAAAAATAATTTTGGGTACTAAGTAAATTTGATAATTATCCATATACTTAAAAAATAGATTTTAATTTAAGAAAAAATTTAGGTATTATAATTACTGAATTTGTTTTCCAAAAAATTTCTTAAGAGATATTTCAAATGGTGCTTTAGCCACTCCTTTTTCTGTAATTATACCTGAAATTAATTCAGGAGGAGTCATATCAAATGCAG
>JBHIUZ010000068.1:0-2892 GCA_042138025.1 Nitrosopumilaceae archaeon
CAAACATGTCATGCATATTGTAGTTTTTGTTTTAGATGGCCACAATTTGTTGGAATGGATGAAATGAAATTTGCAATGAAAGAAGGCGAACAATTAGTTCAATATCTAAAAGAGCATCCTGAAATCTCTGATGTTCTATTTACTGGTGGAGATCCAATGATCATGAAAGCCAAAATGTTTTCAACTTATATTAATTCATTACTTGAATCAGATATTCCAAATCTTAAAACAATACGCATTGGTACTAAAGCATTGTCATATTGGCCTTACAAATTCTTAACAGATGATGATGCTAAAGAATCCTTAGAAATTTTTGAACGAGTAACTAACAAGGGAATACATCTTGCAATAATGGCACACTTTAATCATCTAGTCGAACTATCAACTGATTCAGTTAAAGAAGCAATAAAACTTGTTAGAAATACTGGAGCACAAATAAGGACACAATCTCCCTTACTTGCACATATCAATGATGATGCAAATATGTGGGCTGAAATGTGGAAAAAGCAAGTTCAATTAGGTTGTATCCCATATTACATGTTTGTTGTACGTGATACAGGTGCACAACACTACTTTGGTGTTCCTTTAGTTAAAGCTCAACAAATTTTCAGAAATGCTTACAAACAAGTCACTGGCTTAGCTAGAACTGTTAGAGGTCCCAGCATGTCAGCAACTCCTGGGAAAATACAAGTTCTTGGTGTATCTGAAATAGATGGGAAAAAAATTATCACTCTTAGATTCCTACAGGGAAGAAATCCAGAGTGGGTTCAGATTCCATTCTTTGCTAAATATGATGAAAATGCAATATGGATTGATGATTTAAAACCCGCTTTTGGCGAAAAATTCTTTTTTGAGGATGAAATGAAAACCATCCTACATGGTAGAAAAGAATCTGATACTCCTGAATCTTAGATTCATAATTTTTTGTTTCAATATTCTATTGATAAGATATTTCTTACATTGAAAAACTACTTAATGTTTTAATTATCTTATTGAAGTTACTACAACCATACAAATTAAGATTAATAAAATTTTCATTGATAACATTTTCATACCTTATTTAAGTTGATTTTTTTTCTTTTTCTTTTTATCAAATTTTCTTTTTATTGCAATAGAAAAAAGGGTGCCTGCTGGTATTCCAACTATAGTTCCAACACTAACATATGGTGCAATAAAAACATCCCCAATCCATATTCCGCCCTCTGTAGTAAGTTCCATAAATGTACGTGGACGTAAAACTATCGAAATAGTTTTAGAATCAGTTTTTTCATTTCCAACATCGTCAACATAACTAACAATTACTTGAAATGGAATTTTATGTTCTGCCGCTAACTCTTGTTGTGGAGTTTTAATTTGAGTATTAATTGAAACGGGAATGTTTTGTTGGATTGATGAAAATGAATGAATTTCTTCTCCCTGAAAAATTATATTATTTGAAGGAATTATTTGTACGCTAACATCGGTTAAATCAATATCTTGAGAGATTATTTCAACTTTAAAAGGAAATTCTGCATTTGGAAAAATCATCTCGGGAGTTATAGTGTGAATAGTAACCTTTGGTTGTTCTTTGATAATTATTGGAATTGCTATGTTATTTGATTTTGGCATTTGTGGTTCTTCATTATTTTTTACTAACACTTGAGAATATAGTATATTTATAAAATGGGTACCAACTGTTGCATCTGAAGCAATTTCAAAATTAATTGTACTTCCATAGGATCCTTTAGTAGATAATCTATCTAATCTTATTTCATTATTATTTTCAGGAATGATAGAGTCATCTGTATTTGTAACTATTAATGAGATATCCTGCTTATCTTCCCATCCATTGTTTTCAATTAAAATTGAAATTGGGAAAGTTCTTCCAACTATTGATGATTCAGGATAGGTTATCTGTAAATCCATACTCCCTTCCATAGTCTGTTTTATTGTTTCAGCCTCTGCAGATGGCCAAAAAACAATAAACAGTAAAGGCAGAAAAAGATATAACAAATTTAGAAATCTCATGTTTAATACCTGTTTTTTTATATCTGTAGAAGGCTTTTCTATGTTACCTATCTAGTACTCATAATTTTTTGAGCCTAAATAGCCTCATGTGAGCGATCTAAAGTTGTTGATTCATAAATCCCAATTATAGTAATATGTTTCTAGATGGTGTTGTAGTGAGTCAGATATCTAATTCTAAAGAAAAGTGTCAACGTTGTGGAAAGGGCAAAATGGTCACCGATAATGAATCTGGAGAAATGTTTTGTTCAAAATGTGGTTTTGTAATGTCTGAAAAATTACAGGAATCCGGACCTGAATGGAGATCCTTTACTCAGGATGAACACGGTGATAGGGCTAGAGCAGGTGCTCCAACTTCCCTTACAATGCATGACATGGGACTTGCTACCATCATTAATCCAATTAACAAAGATGCATCTGGAAGACCATTAACTGCATCAATGAAAAGTACTATTGAACGACTAAGAACTTGGGATAGTAGAAGCCAAGTTCATGAACCTGTAGATAGAAATTTTCGACAAGCATTTAGTGAATTAAATCGATTGAAAGATAAACTTGCAATTTCTGATGCAGTAATAGAAAAGGCTGCATATATCTATAGAAAAGCACTAGACAAAGGTTTAGTCAGAGGAAGATCTATTTCTGCGCTAATGGCTTCAGCTCTTTATGCAGCATGCCGTGATACGGCGACCCCCAGAAATCTTAAAGATGTAGAGATTGCTGCTAATATTAAACGTAAAGATATTGCAAGATGTTATCGATTATTAGTTAAAGAACTCGATCTTAAGATGCCAGTAACTGATTCTATTCAATGTGTGGCTAGAATTGCAAGCAAAATTGGTATTGCAGAAAAAACTAAACGTTTTGCAATCAAAGTTTTAAAAAATG
>JBHIUZ010000069.1:0-2854 GCA_042138025.1 Nitrosopumilaceae archaeon
AGCTCTCGTACTCGCCAAATTATTTATAAACCTTGTTTCAGTTTGACACAGAAATTTTGATTTTCTTTGTGGCAATTAAAACAGAAAATATGCCGATCGCCAAACCAATTACTATTCCAATAATTAAGAGGGAGTTTTGGTCAAAAGTAGACACATCTTTTTCTTGAATAATAGGTGGAATTACTTTAGAATGATCAACTGTAAAAGAAATCTTTTTGACTGCCAAGTTTCCTGCTTTATCCTCAGCATGAATTTGAATTTTGTAATCCCCTTCATCAAGTTGGCTTGTATCAAACTTTAGTTGAGTTTGATCTCTTATTTCTCCATTTGGCAATATTATTTTTAAAGCTCCACTATCTGGAAAGTTTTCATCTTTTGCATCAAAATCAATAAACAATGTTTCTGATACAGTACTATCATCTAAAGGAGAATTTATTATTAGAGTTGGACTTGTATTATCAACATTTATTGTAAAAGATTTTGTTACATTAAATCCTACCAAATCTGTAGCAAATATTTGTAGCTGATGAATTCCATCGGGAATAGATTGTGATTCAATGAAATTAGAAGTAAAATTAAATTCTTTACCATCAAGATAATATTTTACTTGATCAAGATTATCATCAATTATTTGTGGCATGATTGCAATATGCTTATTCACTATTTCTGGAATCATTAATCTAATCTCAGGTTTTTTATCATCATGTGATATTGTTGAAAACTTTGCAGCAATTGATATTGGTTCAGTAGGTTGATTTCCATCAAATAAGGATGAATGAAGTAATAAAGTGTAAGTTCCTGTCTGATTAATTGGGGCGTATAATACAGTAGAGAATTTATCTTTATTTTTCACCGGAAAAAATCCTCCACCTTGACTAAATGCAGTAGTACCAAGCCAATCATTTGATGGCCAATTATTAAAATGTCCAAAAACTCCTGATGGAACATTTGTTTGAACGATTCTTCCTTTTGGATCAATTACAAATGCAGAAATATTTGTATCATCATTGGTCCAGGAAATATCTATTGAGCCTGAATTAATTGATTTATCAGCAATTTCAAAATAATATTGCCTCCAATCTCCAGCCATATAGCGATTTATCATATCAAAGGCGCCTTTCATGAATCCATTTTTATAAAGAATATCTTCTTCTTCTGAGCTATTGATAAGTACAGTTCTATCTTTTTTATTTACAAGCTGTTTTACTGCAAATGAAATTGGTACATTAGATGTATGTTTATCACTTTCAAATGTTAGAAAACCTTGATACACACCTGATTGAAAATTAGTTGGTACAACTAAAGTTGCAGTAATTTCACTAGAATTTTTTGGTGGTATTTGAATTCTCTTATTGTCAAGCCAAATTAAATCCCAATTATCTTTTTTGTAAAAGTTTGTTGTAAGTGTGAAATCCATTGAGGTAGAATTTTTTTGAGTGTCACCTAACCAATACGAATGTCGTGTGGGAACAGGATAAATTCCAACTACAGGAGTATCTTTAAAGTTAAGATTAGGTTCAGAAACACGAACTTCTTGGACAGTACCCCAAGAGCCTCCCCTATTTACCATTGATATTTCATCAGTATCAATTTTTGTATTGTTGTTTTTGTCCTTCCAGTCATACATGTATAGTGATGAAATTTTCAAATCATTACCATAGATTAAATCAGTTTTATTCATAAAGTCATCAAATGGAAAATTAACATTAAGAATCATCAAAGTTGCATCTTCAGGTATAGGGTTTGTTTTATCAAAATATGAAGAAAGTGTGCGATGTTCTTTAGCATCAATTAATCTATAATAATTTGGAATGTAAGTTCCTGATTTGTTAACAATAGAATCTTGTAATTGAACAGATGTGGTTTCATTAAATTTAGTTTTTTTGATTAGTTTCAGTGTTTGGGGAGTTATTGTAATATCAAGTGTATTATCAGATGGATTTTCAATTGTAAATACTGTGGAGCTTCTATCACCAGGTAAAAGTCGTCCTGCAAACCAACTAGTATGGGGTAGTTTTTTTCCAACTAAATTAAAATCATCTATTCCAAATGAAGAAGAATTAATCGAGTCTAGTGGAACATCTAATATTTCTTTGATATTGGAATATGATGCATCATTATAGACGATAAACACATCATCATCCCCGTTTACAAACTGAACTGCATCATACACATTGACTATTCCTGAGCCTTGTGTAAGTGGATCATTATACAAATCTGTGGCAGTTGACATTAAGATATTCTTGATTCGTAATGGATCATAGTTCTGAAGATTCTCTTTCATACTCTGCATTAATACTGCGGCACTACCGGAGACTATAGGAGCAGCCATACTGGTTCCACCAAAAAGTGAAAATGCATTTTGAGAGGGATCTTTTTTGACTTTGGAAACTGTAGATGGAGTAAAACTATAAGCACCAATACTCATCAAATCAGGTTTTGGATCACCAATAATTCCAGGTCCTCGACTTGAAAAGTCTACGACATTGTTACGATGTTCTGTAGTGTTACCAAACCTTGGTTGATCTTTAAATGGCCCATAACCTACAAAGACATTGTTAGTAGTTGCTCCAACTGAAATTCCATAGGGGGAAGAATTTGGTAAACCAAGTGTACCATAACCATGTCCAGAATTTCCAGCACTAGTAACAATTGTAACACCTGGATAATTATCATCTAATGTTTGAGGAATAACTAAAACACTAAGGATTAATGAAAGAATATCTAGTCCCGGTCCTGATAGTAGAGATGGAAAATTAGAAACGCCCCAGCTGTTGGATATTATATCAGCTCTTGGTTTTCCTTCAAATATCCATTGATTATCTTTATTATCAAAACCTGCTGCCCATAGCCA
>JBHIUZ010000070.1:0-2809 GCA_042138025.1 Nitrosopumilaceae archaeon
GCAAAAAGTCCTGCTGTTGTTCCTCCAATAACTCTAACTAATGCAAAAATTACAATGGCAGTTAATGATCCTATTACAACTGGAAACATAATAGTAAAGCTGTAAAGATCAGTTCCACCACCAAAAATTTGATAAAAGCTTGATGCAGTAATATGCAACATTACTTGAGAAGATGCAGATATGTTTCTTCCATTAGGATGCCAGCTTCTATCATCATGCCAATCAAAATATTCAATTATTCCATTATCTACAATGAATTGAGTTGCCCTGTAATTAAAAAATGGATCAAACTCATTTAATTCAAATCCATAATCTATTGTTTGTGACCTAACCAAAAAAGATATGGTAAATGCCATTGATAGTATTCCAATTATCAATAGATGTTGTAAACGAAATTCAAAATTACCAATTGAAAATAATTGTTGATTTGAAATCAATAAAATGTTTCAAATCATATGGCTTATTACTCTTTTGAAAAAAACGAATTGATATTATTGAATGAAATTATTTTAGTTAGGTTTTTGAGAAAAAAAATTATAACTATTATGTTAATTTGAAAATTCAGGGAGCAAAGGTCCCTTTTAGGGATGTTTGAGATATAATTTGACCATTCATGGCTTGCTCTAATTCTTTTTTAGAAGACCCTTTTGCCAAATCTAATTTTGTTTTAAGAGTATATAATTTGAAAACATAAGTATGCTGTTTATCGGGTGGTGCAGGACCACCATATCCTATTTCTCCAAAGTCAGTTTTTCCTTCAATTGAACCAGAAGGGGATGAATCTTCAGAAATTTCTGTTATAGTAGGTTCGATATTCCAAATTAACCAATGTACCCAAACCTTTCCAACCGCTCCCATGGCATCTGGATCATCCATTACCAGTGCAAGTGATTTAGCATCAGCTGGTACACCCTCAATCTTTAATGGAGGACTAGAATTATCATATTTGTATCCGTATTTTTTTGGAATTTCTCCTCCTGAATTAAAAGCTGAACTTTTTAGAGTTAATTCTCCCATGGAATATTTTACTTTATGCTTAAGTTAAATTTTACTAGGATTCTAAAACAATTCGATTATTTGAAAATGAAATTATGGAGCCACCATTTTTTTTTACCATGTCTTTTAAGACTTGATCCATTGTAGCTATGATTCCTCCATTTTGTGTAACATAGTCAAGTATAGCTTTATCAGCAAATTTTCCTGATATGGAGATTTTTTTTAATTTATTTGAGTAATCTATTGTAGCTAAAATTTCAGGTTTTTTTTTCTCATTTTTTAATAGATTTTGAAGCTCATTGGCGACTACATCTGGAACTACAAATTGTATTGAGCCAATTTCAGTTTCAAGAGAAGAGATATTTTTTATTTTTTTAGTAGCTAAGTGTATTAAAAAACTGGTATCACAAATGACTTCAACCAACTACTCCTGCCCCAATTAATCGCCATCTTTCTGCAATACGTCGACTAATTGCAATATTGCTACCTTCAAAAACACATACAGGTCTTTTAAATTCAATTTCAATATTTTTTGATTTCACTTTGATAACTTTTGAAAGAACTGGTGCAGTTCCAATGTTTACCCTTAGAGATTCACCAACTTGAATAGGATTTACTTTAGTTTCATTAGTAGCTCCCACAGCTGAATCAAATAAACTAACTTCAAAATTCGCTGTAAGAGAATTTTCAGGGAGAGTATCTGGTTTACCAATTACTGAGCCAATAAAAGAGTCACTTCGAGTAAGAGATGGATCAAGTTTCGTACCTATCGCTACAAGTCCTCCAGGTTTAACAGTTTCAACTATTCCTGCTCCGGTTCCAAGAGATGCAATTTCAGTTATTATTGGTTCGTACAATTTCTTTTTCTCATTTAAAATTCCAGGTTTAATCTCTATTTCATCACCTACTTTGAATACACCTTGAGTAAGACTACCTCCAATAACTCCACCTTTGATGTCCTTGATTTTGGCTCCGGGTTTATTTACATCAAATGAACGTAAAACATGCATTACACCATCTTTACCTTCTTCACGTTTTGGAGTTTCAATTTTTTCTTCTATTGCACCGATTAATGCATCAATATTCAAACCAGATTGAGCAGAAACAGGAATTATTGGTGAGTTTGCAGCCTTTGTTCCTTTAACAAATTTTGTAATATCTTTATAATTAGAAATAGCTTCCTTATATGAAATTAAATCTACTTTATTTTGTACTACAACTATTTGTTTAATGCCTAAAGTTTCTAATGCAAGAAGATGTTCTCTTGTTTGCGGCTTTGGTACTTGTTCATTGGCAGCTACTACTAAAATTGCACCATCCATAAGAGCTGATCCCGATAACATATTTGCCATCAAGCTTTCATGTCCAGGACTATCAACAAAGCTTACAACTCTTGATAGTTCACTTTCTTTTTTACAGTTATGACATTTTGGAGTAGTTGAATATCCTAAGGGTGGTTCACATTTTTTACATTTGTAAAATGCTGCATCAGAATATCCTACACGTATTGTAATACCTCTTTTTAATTCCTGACTATGGACACTTGTCCATACTCCAGTGAGTGCTTGTATTAATGATGTTTTTCCGTGATCAACATGTCCAGCAGTTCCAATATTTACACATGGTTGGTAACCATATTTTTTAATGTACCAATCAGGAAGTGTATCACGCCAATGCATTGTTAAAAAATGTAAAATAGTATTATGTTAATCTATGCCTTTTTTGGTGCATCCTTTACTTCTTTCTTAGCTGAATCATCCTTTTTTGGTGCATCCTTTACTTCTTTCTTAGCTGAATCATCCTTTTTTGGTGC
>JBHIUZ010000071.1:0-2620 GCA_042138025.1 Nitrosopumilaceae archaeon
AAATTATAATATTTAAAACACCATAAAAAATTTGAAAAGTTGGCACTAGAAAAAAAACTACCATCAAACTAAATACGATCAATGAATTTTTTTTCTAAATGATAAAAAAAGTTATAATTATTGGTGCAGGAGTAAGCGGGCTATCTTCTGCTGCACTTCTTGTCAAAGAAAAAATTCCAGTACAGATATTTGAAAAATCAAATTATGTTGGTGGGAGAACAACATCAATGGTTTTTAGAAATCATGTTTTAGACAATGGACTTCATATAATGCCTTTTTACAAAACGTCTGCAGTCTACAAAATCTTAAATGATGTGGGACTTTTACCAAAGCTCAAGCTTTCCAAAGTGTATAATATTGCTTTTTACAAAGACAAAAAATTTCACATATATCCAAAAGGAATTACAGATATTCTTAGAATGTCTATAGTTCCCTTCAAAAGTAGACTGACATTACTCAAAACTCTTTTGCCAATGGCTTTTAGCTCTATGGAAAAAGCCGAAAAATTAGATAATAGATCCTTAACTGAACTAACGAAAAGTTTTGATCAAAATACCAAATCATTTTTTGATGCAGTATGTATGCTTGCATTTGCAGATACGCCTGATCATGTATCCTTAGGTGAATTTGTTAGAACAATAATTAGAGCAAATCCATTTAGAGGTGGAACAAGTGAATTTGCTTACCCTAGCGATGGAGGTTACGATACAATTTCTAAAATTCTTGCAAATCATATAAAAAATAATGGTGCAGATGTTAATTTTAATTCGTCAATTAAAAAAATTGTAGTTGAAAAAGGAAAAGTCAATGGAATTATTTTATCTGATGGAAGATTTATTGAAGGAGATTGTATTGTGATAACATACCCCGCCTATATGGCAGTCAATCAATTATTTGATGAAGGAGTTTTTAGTAAAAATCTTCTTAAAAAGATCAATAAACTTAACAAAACAACTTCAGTGGTTGAAGTGCATTTTTGTTTAACTGAGAGAATTGATACACGGCAAATAGTCTTTCCAATAGGCAAAAACTTTACTACAAAAGGGATTTTTTTCTTATCAAATATCACAAATTCAGTATCACCAGAAGGTGAGCATCTGATTATGGCGGGTACGCCTGTAGCAACTGTCGATGCTGAGAATCCTGCTAGAATTAAAGAAATCGTAGATGAAATGAAAAAAGAGATATCTCAAATTTATCCAAATTTTCAAAAAGTTTTGAAGTGGGAGCGTCCGATGGCATGGAAACTTGTCGAAGCAGTAGTAAAGGAACCAGGCTTTGTTTGGAAGCAAAAAATGCCTCACACGGTTCCAGGGATTGAAGGCCTGTTTTTTGTTGGCGATTCAACAATTAGCTATGGAATTGGAACAGACTCTGCAGCACACAGCTCAATTTTATGTCATCCAAAAATAGTTTCATTTCTAAAAAAATCTAAATTAACAAAGATAGAACAAGTGATACAATGACAGATATCATTTGGGGAAATGTTGGAAAAGTTTTATCAGGACAAATTTTTGAATTAAATCTTACCCATAGAAAAGATGGAAACAAAAATGACTATTCGGATATAGAAAAAATAAAAATTATTGAAACTGATATTGTTACACTTCCAGCAAATCCATCTGATTGTACTAAAGAACAGGTTGAACAAGTTTTATCAGGATTATTTGTAAAATGCGAAATTAAAGAAAGAGGCGATGAGGGCAATCTTTTGGCATCAATATCACATTCAGGCCAAGGAGGTTACTAATGAGTAAAAAATGGATTCCAATTGAATTTGATTATAAGGATTTAGATAAAAATAAAAATAAAATTACAAAAATTATTGATGGCACAAACCCAGCAATAATTGTTAGAAATTTTTATGATTCTGAATTATGTAAGAAAGCAGTTTATAATGCTAAAGAGTTTGTAAATTTTAAAGGCGAGGATACAACCTTTAAAAAAATTGGAGTTTCATTATTATCCTTCATTACAAGTAAAGATGATTATTTTTTTCAAGCCGCTGCGGTAAGAAATACTTTGAGCTATGTTTTTGAAGGAATTGAGGATCCAAGAAAAAAAATTCACCATCTATTTTCAGAAATTTTTCCAAATAAAACTGTGAGTGTAGCTACAGAAGGAGAGAAAAAATATGCTTGCGGGATCATAAGATTTCATGAATTAGGAGATTTTGCACAAATTCATCGTGATTGTGTAAGATTTGAAGGTCCAAATTTTTATGTTGCAGAATTATCAAACCAGCTTTCAACTGTCTTATATCTTCAACAATCAGAAAGTGGTGGAGAATTACTTATCTACAGGAAAATTTGGAACAAGTCTGATGAACGGTTTCGCGAAATTAATTTTGGATATTCTCCTAAGGTAATTGAAGAATGTAAAGAATCAGCACTGATTAAACCTAGACAGGGCGATCTAATAATCATTAATCCAATTCATTTTCACGAAATACTTCCAGTTAAAGGTAATAAAAAAAGGATAACGTTGGGATTATTTGTGGCTTTTTCTAAATATGGTAATAACGTTGTCACATGGTCTTAATTATTAATACTAGACATGGCATTGGCATCCTTTTTTCTTAAGAATTTGAATTTGTTTCTTTGGCAAATCAACAAAAATA
>JBHIUZ010000072.1:0-2520 GCA_042138025.1 Nitrosopumilaceae archaeon
CTAAATTTAGCTAACAAAATGTAAATCATATAGTAATTTTTGATAGATTATGGTAAAAATTGTAGTTTTTGATTCTGGTTTTGGCTCATTATCCATAATTAAACAAATAAGAAAAAAGATGAAGGCCGAAATCATTTATTTTGCTGATCAGGCAAATTTTCCATATGGCAAGAAATCAACTTTTCAACTTCAAAAAATAATAAACAAGACCATAAATTTTCTAGAAAAGAAATTCAACCCTGATATTATAATAGTTGGTTCTAATACTCCATCTATAATATTAGGTAAATTTAATTCGTCTAAGATAATTGGAATCTATCCACCACTTAAAGAGGCATCAAAAAAATCAAAACAATCAGCAATTGGAATTTTAACAACTCAAAATGTAGCAAAAAGCAAAAATCTTGATACTCTAATTAGGAAAAATGTTCCTAAGAAAGTAAAAGTACTAAAAATTAATGCATCCCCATTAGTAGAATTAGTTGAATCTGGAAAATTTATCAATCAAAAAAAATATTGCAAGAAAAAAATAAAATCACTTCTCAAAAGGAAATTTGAAGACAATCATATAGATGTAGTAACCTTATCTAGTACTCATTTACCATTTATACTTCCACTAATACGTCAATTATATCCTAAAATTCAGTTTTTAGATCCTTCTGAATCAATTGCTATAAAAATAATGAATAAGTATTCGATCAAAAAACCATCAAAAAATGCTTTTACTATTTATTGTTCAGGAAAAACCAGATTATTTCAGACCCAATTATACAAAATTGGGATAAAAAGGAAGGTAAAATTTCTAAAAATTCATTAATTTGTCATTTTTTTTGCATACATACTCTACACTATTAATTTTGTAATCAAGATCTATTATGGCCTTAGCAGAAAAATATGTAATTTTATTTCAAAGAGAATGTATAGATCTATCTAAAATTGTGCTAAATAGCCTACATGGACTCAAGAAAAATCCAAATGATCAAAAAGGAATTGAAAAGATGCTTCAGGCTGCAGATACTATTATTGGTGATTCTCGATTCATAAAGAATAAGGAATTAGAACAAGCATCAATGTTACTTCTAAAGACGTTTTATGAAACAGAAAACGTATCTGATAAATCTCAAGAACTTGATTTTTTTATAGATGTCTTTACAAAAATTCTTAATCGATAAGAGGTATACTCAATAAATTAATAGGTATACCTATTAGATTTTAGTGGTATACCTCAAATTATTATCTAGATAGTCTATTTAGAAAAAATCTTACTTTTTGTTTATTCAAATTTTTTTATTTTTAATGTACTTTTTTTCTTTTTCAATTCCTGTAACCCTGCTAAAAAAAGTCTAAAATTAGCATTATTCTTCCAGATTGGTACATATTGTAACGCTTTATGCCACATCGGAGGTGGTTCTTTCTTCGTAATTCCAGCCTGCTTAATGGTTTTTCACTTCTTAAAACATTCGGTATGGCATTACGAGATTCAATTAGAGTGTATATTATAGCTATTTTCTTATTCACTACACTTCTTTTTTCTTCAATATCAAATACAAATTATGAGTCATTTGCAATTAGCAATGATCATAAAATTGATACTAATTCAACAAAAAATATTAAAAAAATATCCGTAGACCATTCTATTAGTTTATCTGAATCAATGGGGTTATCTTCAGGTGAAGAAAAAAAATTTTTCGATCCAATTAGCATTGATAATCAAAAAACTGTCAAATCAATTAATTTTGAAGAAGAATTAACTTTTTCATCTGATTTTTCTCAACATGAATCATCTATCATTTTAGTTAAACAAAATTATGATCGTAAAGGAATAATGGAAAGAATAATCACAAATGAAAGAATTCGAAATCAAGACAAAGAATATAAAAATTATTTTAATAATGCTTTTGAATTAATCAATATAGATTCTAGTTCATCATCAAACAATAAAGAAAATTTATTATTAAAAGAGTATTTCATTTCAAATATTTTTGAATATGACCCAATTGATATACCAATTTATAATTTAGAATTAAAATCATTTGTTGATTCTATTCTTCAATTAGAATTAACTAACAACTTATTTGATTCAGATAATTTTAATGGTTTAATCTTTTTAGCTTTAATTTCTGGCATAATTTTAACTCGAAGTGAAAATAATAATATCAAATTTTATAGTTTTAGAAAATTATTCTCTTATGTTTTTATAATAATTTTACTTTCTTCAGGTATTATTTCACCGATTTCTATATCTTCATCATATTGGGGAAATGCATTTGCAGAAGAAATTGAAAACGTTACTAATTCTACTAATTTGGAAACTGATCTCTTAGAAAACACTGTTGATGATTTACAAATAGAACTAATTAATTCCAAGAATAACATAACAAAGGATTCTAATAATACTTCTAATCCAATAATTTATTCAAATGATATAACTAATTCATCATTATTTAATATTGAAGAAATTATTGAAAATAATCTAACTAATTCTTTAGTAGAAAACTATACTGTACCAATATCAAACTA
>JBHIUZ010000073.1:0-2389 GCA_042138025.1 Nitrosopumilaceae archaeon
CTGAATCATCCTTTTTTGGTGCATCCTTTACTTCTTTCTTAGCTGAATCATCCTTAGATTCTTCTTCTGGTTTTTCAATTTTAATTTCACCATCATATCTACAATTAATTTGGTAAATTTCTTCAGAAATGGTTGTTCCTCTAATTAGTTTCCTAATTCTTTCGCCTTTTTCTGCATCGTTTAATCCTACACCTTTTGATAATAATACATACTTTCTAGAACCACCATGAATATCAGCCCTCATTGGGACTCCAGACTTGTCACTGCCTCCAGTAATTTTCACTTTACCGTTTAGTCCAACGGTAGCAGCATCTACTTCATTTCCAATGTTTAATCCTATGAAAGGATTAGCATCTTTTTCTTTGAGTTCCTTTGTAAGCGATTTACCATTCTTATCGGATATGGTTAGTTTGAAATTAGCCAACTGTACAAAAAAAATTTGAACTACTAATTAACCTTTGGACAAAATTTTTCTCTAAAAATCTTTAACTAAATTAAAATTAATTAAAATTATGACTGAAGATGTAAAGTGCCCTAGATGTGAAGAAAAGATGGCTTCTTTGCAAACCTGCCATTTGATTTGTACTAATTGCGGGGCTCATCTTGATTGTTCTGATAAAGGAAGTTTTTGGTAATTAAAATCCGGGGCGGTCTGGAATATAATCTGAGGCCATATTTATTGCATTTTCTTTCATTATCTCAATATAATCATCATACAAAGCTTCAAAACCACAGTGAGGACATTTGACATTTTTTATATCATCAGAAAGTATAGCAACTTTTTCACATTTAGGACATCGTGCATCCATGTCTCAGTAATCTCATTAAACTATATAATACTAGTCAAAAAATTTGTTTTGCGCGGAGTTAGTCCAGCTCGGTAGGACGTCAGCTTCCCAAGCTGAAGGTCGCGTGTTCAAATCCCGCACTCCGCATTTGTGTTAAGATTAAAATATTCTTAATTATGATCTTTGAAAATAGATGATAAAAAAACTGGAATTAAAGGTAAATGAAAAAGGCGAAATAACATCTCCATCATATGCAGAGATTGTTTCTAAGATTAATGAATTAGCGGAAAAAGTAAATGAAGAAGAATTAAGATAAGTGTTATAATGACACAAAGGCTTCTATAATTGCTTGGCCATCAGGACTCATTTCTGGGTGAAATTGGGTTCCAAAAATATTTTGTTTTTTTAACTGGATCATTTCATAAAGGCAGTTTTTTGAATCTGCTAAATTGACTAATGAGTTATTTATTCGTGAAATTTCATAATTATGACTCTCAAAAACATCTATTTTTCCTTTACAAAGTGGATTTTCTTTGTAAATAGTAATTTTTTTGATTCCTTTTTCAAGAAAATGTTTTTTTTTAATAGCTCCTCCAGTTGTAATAGCTAATATTTCAGCACCATAACATATACCTAAGAGATTTTTTTTTTCAGAAATTGCATGTTGAATGATCTTAGAGTTTAGAGCATTCATCTCTTGGTTATTTTTACGACGTCCTGAGAGTATAAAGGAATTGAAATGTTGAACTTCATCTAATGAAATTTGATCATGTTTTTTATTTTTAAATTCTATTTTTTTCTCAGATAGAAAATCCAACAAATTTTTTGTGTATACGGAACCGTTATCTACAACTAATAGCAATTATTTGCCTACCTCTATTGAGATGTAATGCATCTCAGGTATGCCTTCTACTACCACGATTGTTCCTAAATTAACTATGTTATTTTCTTCCCACATGAATACTCTTTCTGTTCTAGGTTTAACAAAGTTATCAATGAATTCTGAAATTAATTTTTCAGTATCTTCTAGATCAGATTGGGTAAAGAACGCAATTCTTCCTTCATTAAATGAGAGTGGAACTTGAATTGTAGATGGAGTCAATAGATCAAGCTCTTGTTCCGTAATAATTGATGTGATCTTATCTAACCTTGCTGTTCTATCAAATTCAAATGTAATTTCTCCAGTAGCAGAGTGTGTCGGGACAACACCAGATAGTTTTTGAAGATATGCTTCAAATGCTTGTTCTTGAGTTTGGCCTAAACCAACATAATATTCCCCTGTGAAAGCCGCACCTACTGCGGCAATCGTACCTAGTTGAGCTACAACTCCCCCTGCTCCAGCAGTATAAACTGGAATAAAGTATGTATCTTGATCCCCTACTCGATATAAGATATTATCACCAATTCTAGGATTTCTCAATAATGTTTTTAGTTGAGCAAAGTCAGGATCTCTTTCAAGAGCCTCTTTAACAGCTGTAGGCCCAATAAGCTTTGTTTTTGAATCTAAAGGCACTTCATAAAATTGCATTCTACCAAGGTTTGATAGATCATTTTCTACTATCATATAACCTGCCAAGTTTCTTCCCTGAGAACCTTGGAGT
>JBHIUZ010000074.1:0-2278 GCA_042138025.1 Nitrosopumilaceae archaeon
TTGGGCCAAAATGGACAAACAAGTCTAGGTCAAAAACAGGGAAAATTTTATCTATTTTTCATTTAAAGAGTTTTGAAAAATATCTAGTCCTATACTGTAAAGCTTTTTTGCAAATAAAAAATTATTCTCTTAGCTTTCTTTCTTGAAATACGTCAGAACCATACCAATTGTATCTAAAATAATCCAAACACCATTCATGAAACATTTTGTCATCGCTGTAAAACATTTCAGTTATGTTTGTATCCCCATCAAGTTTGGGAAATGAAACACATGCCTCTTTTTCATTTAACACGACAACTGTTTTTACATTTTTTTTCATTTTTCTTTGAACCTGTTTAGTCTCAATTAATTTATCAATCCCTAAATCTTCTAAGGTTTTTTTCCGTGCTTTTGACACTATGGTATTTTCTGAAAAAATTGATTGCACCTTTATGCCTTTTTTTGCTTTTTTGATTAATGGTTCAATTAGATCTATTGGTTCTTCTACAAGTATTCCATAAATGTACTCTTGTGAGTGAGAAAAAATATCTCTCCATTTTTCAATGACTTTAGTAACTCCTTTGACATAAATTCCACTAGAAAGCTGACCTATTCTTAAAACAAATTTATTTGGCACACCGCCAAAATTATGATGTTCAAAATATTTTCTATTTTTTGATAAAAATATCAACGTAGGAATTTGCTCATACATTGTTTTCCCATAAGTTGTTAAAATGTAGCTTCCATCATTATTTTTTTTAATAAACCCACCATCTTCTAGACGCATAAAATTTCGATGTACCTCTTGATTAGTAGCTCCTAATTTTTTTGCCATATCAGAGATTTTAGATTTTTTTTCTTGAAGATTAAATATGATTTCCAGTCTTTGATGACTGGATAATTCTAAAAAGTTTTCAGATGCGTTTTCAAAGAGATCTTCCATATAGTTCTTTATTAGAAAGGGTAAATATCATTATCTAAAAAAATTAAAGAATAATATTTCATAATCAAGATTCGGCCCAATTAATTTCACATTTGTTACAAGAGGCACGCACCCCTCTGTACCGTGAATCCCAGTATGCTTCTACTTCTTCACCACAAATAATGCAGATTGTTAATTCAAAGTTATCTAGTATACTATCATAGTTTATTTCAACATCATCGGGGACGGAATCAGAAATAATTTCTGTATGCTTCACTGTATACCTCCTTGACTATTTTTTTAATACCTGGTAAACAGGGTATTGGATCGCCATTCCCAATGAGAAACCATTATCTGAGATAAATGTAAAATCATCAAAATTCTTGACAATCTGATACATATCATTTCCTATAACGATTCCATTTGGTTTTGCAATACGGTTAATTTTACTGCATACATTTACAGTAGACCCAAATATGTCATCTTTAGCTGAAGCAACAGAATTAGCCAACATCACTGTCCCAAAGTCCATACTGACTCTATACTTTACAGAGGGCAATCCATGCTCTTTCATTTTTGAATTTATTATATCTGCACATTCTATCATTGAAATAGCGCATTTTAATGGGCAAACAAAGTGTTTTGGGGCGTAATCTGATGTCTTTGGGAAATAATACAACAGACTATCGCCTATACTTTTTACAACTATGGCACCATGATCTTTTGCAATCATGGCCATTCCGTTTAAAAATATGCCATAGTATTTAGTCATCTTTTCTTTAGAAAGATGAGCCGATGCCTTTGTAGAGCCTACCATATCTACAATACCCACACAGTAATTTTGATGGGTTCCAGAAAACGAAACAACATCTTCAAGACGATTTTCAAGTCTTTGAGATAGTGTATAGGGTATCTTTTCTAACAGTTTTTGTTCTGCTGGTAAAAGCAGTGGTGTTGACATACATAGTATATGTCATACTATGTTATAGCCTGGATTTAGCTAATTTGATGAAAAATAAGCTGATTTTTAGGAGTTTTATGAGGGTCCATGAAATACAAAGACAAAAAACCTAGAATTAGCAAAATCTGAGATATTGGGTTTAGATCTTAAAGCCTTAGTGGTTAGAGAAAAAACTAGTCTAGAAGCATTTTCTTCTAAAATAGTTGCAATAGATGCCTATAATGCAATTTACCAATTTTTGGCAATAATTAGAGGGCCAGATGGATTACATTTATCTGACAATCAGGGACGAGTTACAAGCCATCTTAGCGGATTATTCTATAGAAATATCAAATTTCTTTCAATTGGGATTAAACCAGTTTATGTATTTGATGGCAAACCACCATCTCTCAAATCAGCAGAAATAGAACATAGAA
>JBHIUZ010000075.1:0-2237 GCA_042138025.1 Nitrosopumilaceae archaeon
AAGAGATTTTACACCGTTACGTATTCTATCAAGAGGAAATATTCTCTCCCATAGAGCTTTTCTTTCATCTGCTTGTTTAATGAGAATGATTTTAGAATCCTCTTCTCCCCCAAAATCACTGCTATTTCCTTTTATTCCATCTCCTAAATTAATATAAAATGTTTTTAATGGAAATTTATTATCATCTATTTCTTTATTAATTTTAACAGACGTGCTATCATATAATTTTATTTTGTATTCATTTGGTTCCTCGCTAAACTTTTTTTGATTATTATTTACGGCAACCCCATCAATTAAATTAATATTATAAAATCGCTGTTCATTTTTTTGAAAATTAATTGAATTAATTTTATTCGTATCTAACCATATTGTGTAGCCATCTGCTACAGAAACTGATGAAGATGATAACATAATTCCGATTAAAGCTAGGGCTAAGATCCTTGATTTTTGCACATAATTTGTGCCTAATTTTTTAATATGACAATGTTTGAGTGCAATTTGCAAACATGAAAAAAAGAAAACTTTAAAAGATTTGCACGAAATATTTCAAAATTATATTTTGATTATCAAATTGATTGAAAAGTTACCTTTTTTCAAATAATATAACTGTAAATAACTACTGTATACTAGGTCTTCATTAATAAAAAATATCTTTTTTTAGAAATTATATTATGTTAAAATATTCATTAAACATAAGACATATCATTACATATGTTATGTAACAGATGAAAAAAGGTAAACTGAACCTAAATAAAGTCTACAATCTACCTATTCTAGTCTACATTTTAGCATATTCAGTTTACCAGTAGACCATCAAAAAATTTTAAAAATCTTTTCATTTCAAAAATTATTTTTTTAAATTTGAAAAATTTTACAGGTTTACCATCTCATTTTTTTTGATAATATTTCCTACGTGTTTCAACTTTTTTTCAACAAATTTTTTAGAAATTTAGAAATTTTAGGCGATCAATTGTTTCTAAAATAAACGAACTACTACCTATTTTCATTAAAAACACGAACAAATTGTGCAAAAATCAAGGATCATAGCCCTAGCTTTAATCGGAATTATGTTATCATCTTCATCAGTTTCTGTAGCAGATGGTTACACAATATGGTTAGATACAAATGAAAATAATCTCTCGCCATCATTTGCGGATATTGAAACACATCAAATTTACAAAATAAAATTAGTTGATGCAACCAGTCTCAGTTTTTCTAAAAAAACCAATCCTGATGAATTTTATAATATTAATCTAAAAGATGGTGTAACAGGAAGTTATGATAAAAGGATATATGATAAAGGTAGACCGTATACAATTAATCTTAACGATGGTGTAGGTTCTACATTAAAAGATCCTTCAGAAAATTTTCTCAATAACAAAAAACAAAAAATAATTTCTATAACTATATTTGATGGCATATCTTCTGGCAGTATTGATGAGGATAATGAGGATTCTAAAATCATTCTCATTAAACAAGCAGATGAAAGAAAAGCTCTATGGGAGAGAATATTTCCTCTTGATAGAATACGTAACGGTGTAAAATCTCTTTATAAAATTATTCAAAATGATCATAGCTTATCTTATATTCAATTTGATGAAATTAGTTCTCAAAATTCTGCTAACAGCCTAAAACAAACTCCGATTGATGAATCTGTTCTCGAACAAATGTCGGAGTTTGAAAAATTCGTTGCAAAATCTCTGTATACAGCTGAACAAATAGAAATTTACAGTAATAATATCTTAGATTTAAATAAATTTATTGGAAAAGCTGGATATGTTTCTGATCAATTAGCTATACATGCACAACATTATACAGACCCAGACAAATTTGTTGGTAAAGCTGGGTATGTTGTAGATCAATTAGCTATACATGCACAACATTATTCGGACCCTGAAAAATTTGTTGGCAAATCTAAATTTGTTGGAGAGCAATTATCAATCGCGGTCTACCAAATTGTTGACCCAAATCAACCCGCATTATTGGTTTTGTTACTGCCATTGGCAGGCCTCGTCATCATTCGATACGAAAATGAGAGAATTAGATTTCATAATTTCCAAAAATTTGTTTCATATGTGTTCATTTTAATTTTAGTTTCATCATCAATTGTTGGCCCAATTTCATATTCATTTGTTCTCTGGGGCAATGCATTTGCACAAGAAGATCCATTAGGTGAAACAGTGGGTCCGCCAAATGATCCGCCGTTAGTTAATCAGATTGAAAAAACAATTGAAAAC
>JBHIUZ010000076.1:0-2012 GCA_042138025.1 Nitrosopumilaceae archaeon
TTGTTACTTTTTTTAATCAGGTAAATTTATCGTTTGCTATGAAACCTGTGATAATTGTATCTACATATCCAAACCAAAAGATGATAAAAAAAATTGCACATGAATTAGTAAAAAAACGACTAGTAGCATGTGTGAATATATCCAAAATATCTTCAATCTATTCTTGGAAAGGAAAAATAGAAGATACCTCTGAATTTTTAGCCATTTTTAAGACAACTCAAAAAAACAAAAATTCATTGAAAAAGGAAATTAAGAAACTGCATCCATATGATGTTCCGGAAATTGTTGAAATAGATATTCAATCTGTTAATCAACCATATCTAAAATGGTTAATTGAATCAACCAACTAGCCTTCTACTGGAAACCTTAACAAAGAAACAATCCCTCCCAACCCAGTAACTCTTAATCCAACATCTGTAGTCGAATCTGCACTAAATGCTTTAACGCCTTTTGCCTCTGCATCATTTAAAAACTCTATAATTTTTTCCTCATCCTCAGTTTGAATAATTTTATCAGAAAACACCAAAGAATCAATTGCCCCAAATTGATTGGCCTTTTTTGTTTCCTCAAAACCCATGGTAAACTTTCTGCTTTTCTTATTAGCCCTGAACATTATCTCATCTATTATTGAAGAAACCTTGGCAAGCTTGCTATCTGACATTATGTCTTTCATTGATTCAGATTTTGTAAAAGTGTAAATGCCATCTTCTCCTGCTGAATCAATTCCTTCAATGACTTGAATTTTATGTTTTTGTCCAATTGAGGTCTTTTGAATATAGTTTCCAAATTTTTTTCGTGTTTCACCGGGTCCAAAAATTATTATTGTATCTCCTTCTTTTAAGACAGAAGAAACTGCTTTTTGAATTTCTTCAAAAAATTTTTCTATGTTAAAATTAGATTTGTAACGCTTTCCACTGGCCCCAGAATAAATATTTGGTGTTAATTCAAGATGTGTTCCCTTAAGTTTACCAATACCACAATCACTAGTATCAATAGCAATTAGAACAAAACCAAATTTTTGTGTTTTAGAATTAATAAGATTTTTTTCAACCTGTGTCCATTTTTTTTTAATTAAATTAAAACCCTCGTTTAGTTTAATCAAATAAGAGTGATGAGAGCCATGTGCAACTGCATCATTGTTTGATTCAATGATCTTGCCACTTACTCTTAATTTGTCTAGCACGTTATCTAATGAAATTTTTTCTACATCCAAAACAATTTTTATTTTTATTCTATCTCCTCGATCAGGTCTTGCATATTCTTTGTCCTGTTTAATTGCTCGAGTAGTGGTACCAACAATTCGATCTCCAGATTTTATTATTCTACGTAATGTAAGTAAATCATCTGATTCTTCTGGAATTAATGAAATAGAGTTATCATCTAAAATTTTTGTTATCATATTATAGAAATTTTATTAAAACTTAAAGAAATAGAGCTTAGCTCGGAATTTCATTGATGTTTGTTTTACTTTCTTCAGCCTTTTTTCGAATATAGTTTTCAACCCATTCCATTGTGATTACTCCACTTTCTGCCAGATTAACTAGTGAATTTTGAGAAGCCTCTCCAGTTACTTTACCATTTAGCCTTCTAATTTGACGCCATTTTAATTTTGTATTGCCACTTTTTGAATTATATATGATTCCTAAAACATCTCTTGCATTAACAAAAGTTATTTCACGAATTTTTTTCAATGTAACTTTGTCAGCAGCCTCAACATAAATTGAACCAAGTGACTCTTCTCTTTCGGGAAATACTTCATAATCATCTAGGTAACTACTTGGGACAAATGAACTACATGTACTTGTAATAATAAATCGTCTAAAACTTTCAATAGAACATGAAGTGTCAATACTAACCATTTAGGATATTTTGGTATTAGCTATTTATCAAGGTTCTTGAAAAATTCAATAAGCAATCTAATCAATTGTATAATGCAGGCGTTGATGATTCTATCCCGTTGATTTGATGATAGGGATCTTGAGTTCTGAGCCTGCATCTTATGATATTTATGA
>JBHIUZ010000077.1:0-1873 GCA_042138025.1 Nitrosopumilaceae archaeon
ATTGAGGAAAAAAATCAAAATTTTTTCATTGAGGTTAATTCACGTGAAGGGAAAACTACTGTGAGATTGTTTCCTGGCACAGACCCTGAAAAAACAGAAGGGGTTAAAACTGCAATGGGGCGGGTAGTCAATAAAATTCAAGAAACTTTCACAAATACGAAAGTAACAAAAACAAACATCCAAGAATTTCTAAAACCAATTATATCTTAAAATTTTCCTTCCTCAATTAAATTTCTTTTTTTATATGCATAAAAGATCATAAAAAATCCTAATGCAAAAACCCCAATTGAAATTTTTTCGGCGGTTATTTCTGGTGAAAAATAAAAATCTAAAACCATTTCTGGACCCCAGACTATGAGATTTTGTATAGGTATGATCGCAGATGACATAAAAAATAAAATAGCAAATGCAGAAAATATATTTTTTGGGAAATTCATATTTTAGAAACTTATTTGACTTTCATGAAAGTTCAGTTCTTATCACATTGTAAATTTTTGATAATGAATCTTCGTGAACAACCAATCCTTCAAATTTTGGTTTTTTATCTACTAATGCAAACCCACCTACAAAAACGGGGATGTCAAATTTTTCTACAATTTTTTTTACGAATCTCTGTCCTGGCTTAATATTGTCTTCTAATGTGATTGATACTAAAACTAAATCTGGTTTTTTATCTTTAATAAATTCAATTACATCTTCTGATGGGGCATTTGGAGACAAATTAAAAACTTTATAGCGTTTACTTTGCAAATATGATTCTAAAATATTGCATCCAAGATTATGTTCCTCGCCTGGAGGGGTACAAACCAAGATATTTCCACGTCCATCTATTTTTGATATGCGTTCACCAATAATTTTGATCAAATCATGAGCTATGTTACTTGCAATGTGTTCAGATGCTACACTAAGTTTATTTGCTTCCCAAAGGTCTCCGACTTTATACATAACAGGTCTGATAATTTTTTCTAAAAATTCCTCAACGGTTGAAGATTTAATAAAAGTTTCATAAATTTTAATCATCTCATCACGTTGACCATTTGTTAAACATACAAAAACTTTTTTCTGAAGATTATTCATAAATTCTTCCTTTTGTTTAACAGACTTGCCTAAGTTTGAAGATAAAAACGCAGCCACTTTAGGATCATCCCTAAAATTTATTGGGATGTCTTCAGAAACTACATTTGCCGCATTTCCTAGGTATTTGATAATCTCCTGTCGGGAAGTACTTTTTTTGGAATCCCATACACTACGTACTAAATAGAGATAATTTTCTCCTTTAACCTTCTTAGTTCTAATAAAGACCATTACTAGATTCTCTCCTTTTTCCTCTAGCTTTTGTGCGAAGAGCCGCTTTGCAACATGGGCATCGGAGCTCATCATTTGAAAAAAATATTCCACAATATGAACATCTTTTATGACCAAGCTTGTATCTCAACTTATTCGGTACAGATTCAGCTGCCATCATCTGACATATTCCTCTACATGAACGAGCCATTAGCAGTATCTCCTATCATTTTTAAATCAATTAGTAAGTGAGAGAGAAAAAAATAATGCATTACTTTAGATTCAATGGGATTTTTTCACTCCCCCACGGTTCTGAAATTCTAAAGTAATAGTCTTTAGTGGAATCATACTCAAATTTAGTACCACCGTATCCAATGTTTGGTCCAAAGAATAGATTGATCTCTTTAGAGTCACCTGGTTTTAGTGCAATTTGGCCTGAGGTAAAGTCAGTTGAAGAATATTTGAATGCCTTTTCACCATTCCAAACATCATAATTACAAATGGCAGGTCCAGTACACATTAACACAACATTATCATTTGAACCAGTATTTTCAGCAAGTATTTTGATGTTCAAATTTGCTTGGCCAGA
>JBHIUZ010000078.1:0-1610 GCA_042138025.1 Nitrosopumilaceae archaeon
ATCTTAAAGGTAGCTTCTTCAAGACTTCCTTTTGGAATGGCAAATTTTACTTTAGACATTTGTAACACAGTAGTAGTTTGAGTATATAATTTGGTGTTTAATTTTGCTTGAGTAATTCCTTTGCTCTATTAAGTGAGATATTATTTTCTTCAAGCATTTTTTGAACGATTTTTTCTATTTGAGCATTAGTAGCGCCAGCTGCACTAGCAAGGTTTTTGGCGTGTAGTTTCATGTGACCTTTTTGAATTCCATCAGTCACAAGAGCCCTCATTGCACTAAAGTTTTGGGCAAGTCCAACAGATGCAATCACACAAGAAAGTTCTTGAGCAGATTTAACACCTAAAATCTTTGAACAAATTTTTGCCATAGGATGCACGTTAATTATTCCTCCAACAATTCCAACTGACAATGGAATCTCAATGTTTCCTAAGAGATTTCCTTTTGAATCTTTTGACCAATGTGTAATAGAACTATAACGTCCATTTTTTATCGCATACGCATTTGCCGCAGCTTCAATTGCTCGACTATCTTGTCCGGTAGAATTTGCAACAGCTATTACACCATTCATTGTTCCTTTATTATGAGTAACTGCACGATATTCATCATTAGCTGCAAATTGATATGCTAAAATAATATCATCTACAATTTTTTCACCTCCCACTTTATGTTTATCAAAAATGGCAGAAGCTTTCACCATTCTTTTAGTGGAATAATTAGATAAAATTTTTAGAATTACTCTTCCTCCAGTAATTTTTTCAATTAATGGTGCAACAGCCTCACACATTGTATTTGTAATGTTTGCACCCATTGCATCACCTACATCAATAATGATCTCAACTATCAACATTTTACCTGATACAGTGTTAATTTCTTTGAAAATGATTTCTTTAGCACCTTTATTCATTTTAGATAAAGTTTGGCTTTTTGAATTTGCAAGGTCAAGAATTTCTTGTGTGGATTCTTTTAATTTTGTAATGGATTTTTTGATGTCAGATTCAACAATTTGAATTTGACCAATACTTAATGATTCATCTGCTTTGGCAGTGAATCCACCATGTACTTTGGCAATTTTTGCAGCGTTTGATGCTGCAGCAATTACAGATGGTTCTTCAATTACCATTGGAATTAGATAATCTTTTTGATTAATTCTAAAATTTGTAGCTATACCAAGAGGTAAAGAAAAAATTCCAATTGCATTTTCTACCATATTGTTAGCTATATCAAAAGAAATTCCTCCTCCAGAATTTTCTAAAAGTTTTATGTCGTCTTCAGATAAATTAGAAAAGTTTTTGATTATCTTTAGTTTTTCTTTTAAGCCTTTTTCAAAAAATTTTGGAATTGAAGAATCGCTCATTTTATCTTAGTATCCTCACTAATTTATCATCAGATTTATCTGGAAATGCTTTTCCATCGGTATTTGAAGTAATAATGTATAAGAAACCATCATTGCCCTGAGCAATATCTCTAATTCTTCCTAAACCACTTAGAATGGTTTTTTGATATTCTAAATCATCCTCGCTAATTTTTAGCCTATCTAGATTCTCAGGTTTCATAGAAGCCATTATCATATCATTCTGTATTCCTAATTTATCTCCAGAATAAAATAGAAT
>JBHIUZ010000079.1:0-1603 GCA_042138025.1 Nitrosopumilaceae archaeon
TCTCGATCTAGAAGATCAGCAAAAGCAGCATGGAAACGTGCTGCAAGAAGAAAAGTAACAACCGTAGGTACTGGAAAACGAAAAATTAGACCTAAGGTTCCCAAAGGTCGCGCAGCAACAAAAAAAGCTTATGGAAGAGCTGCAAGAAGATTAGTTACCTATAGAGGAGGAAAACCAAGGCCACAACCACCAAAACCAAAGAAAGGGCGAAAGGTTACAAAAAAGGCTTACAGTCGAGCTGCTAGGAGACGAGTTTCTAGGAGACGATAGCCTTTCTTCTCTTTTTTTATATTTAGCACAATATGTTAAACCGCGTATGTATTGATACGGAACCTAACAAATTCATTAGATTATGCTACAATTTATTCACAAATTATTACAAGATTTTATGTAAATATTATAATTTTTATATGTATGAAAAATTTAACATACAAAAATTCTTAAGAATTTTTGTATATATATAATTTATACAATGGCTAAAATAATATGTCAAGATCTAGACCACTGCAATGTTTCGGAAAGTAAACTAGTGAGCAAGATTCTTTTTCCATTCAATGACTCAAAAATCGCTCCACATGTTTTTGGTCATGCGTTAACCATTGCAAAATTGCAAGGAGCAACAATTACTGTAGTATCAATAGTCAACAAAGATCTTGCACGAGGCTGGGTTAATGGAACTCCAAGTCGTCAATCCTCGGTATCATTAGGTAGCGTTGATAACCTAAAAAATGGAATAAAAAAGATGCAAGCACTTGCAAAAAAATTCAATGTTCCATTTGATCATACAATAATTCCCTCAAAAAAGGTTGCCGATACAATTCTTTCACTAATTGATTCCCAAAAAATTGATCTTGTTGTTATGGGAACAAAGGGAAATGCAATGTGGAAAGAGATGTTGATGGGACGAGTATCAAGTACTGTTGGACTAAATGCTAAATGTCCAGTTTTATTGGTTAAATAAGAAAGATTTGTAAATTTTTAGATCTAACCAAATTTAACATGTTAATAATGCCAAATTAAGACAATAAATCATGCATCGTATTGGATTCAAACTTAGTTAGATTCTAACTTTAACATAAAAAATTCGGTATAAAAATTTCAAAATGATTTTTGAAATTTATTTGTAAATTTTTTGAACATGATTAGCTTGGAATTATACATATCATAGATACAAAAATAGTAGATTTACTAATTATTATATGGTTGTAAAAAGACGAATAAAAAGAGCTGTAAGAAAAGCAAAACGAAGAACAAAAAAAACTGCTAGAAACGCAAAACGAACTGCCCTTAAAGTAAGACGTAAAGCAAAGAGAGGTACACGGAAAGCAAAACGAGCCGGCGGTAAGGCCAAAAGAAAGGCACAAGCAGTTGCAAATAAAAGGAAACGTGAATTACAAAAAGCTCAAAATAAAATTAAAAGCGCTCAAAAAGCTATAAGACAAGCAGAAAAATCTGCAAATAAAAAGAAGGCAGAATACAAACGTGCTCTTAAAAGAGCAGCCAGTATGTGATAAAGCCATCTTTGATTTTATTTTTTATTAAACTTTGATTATGTTTGAACCCTTTTGGTAATTAAATTATGGATTCAAACTTAGTTAGATTC
>JBHIUZ010000080.1:0-1514 GCA_042138025.1 Nitrosopumilaceae archaeon
GTCATTTTTCTTTTTCCTATCCAATAATATGTCTCATCTATAGTATCTTTTGCAATTAAAACAATTAATTTTCCTGCGCCTTTTCTTCCTGTACGACCTCGTCTTTGGATGTATCTAATCGAACTTGGTACATTATCATAAAAAATAACATGGTTAACCTCTGCAATATCCAAACCTTCTTCTCCAACTCGTGTTGCAATTAAAACATCAAATTCGCCATCACGAAAATTTTGTAGAGTTTGAATTTGTTTTTTTTGTTTTAATCCAGTTTCTCCTGCCTTTCCAATTAAAAACCCAGCTCTAATTCCCATTTTAGTCAAGTTTTGGTGAATAACCTCCACTGAATCTCGATAACTAGTAAAAACTAATGCCTTGTCTCCAATTGATTGTAAAATTTCCTTTAATTTTGGAATTTTACTATGTTCTATTCCTTTTTCTTGAGCCGCTTTTGCAAATAAAATAGCCTGGGTAAAATTAGAATCATTTTCAAAAAGATCTTTGATTCCTACACCTTTTTTCTTACTTGTACGTTCACAAAACCGTAAAAATGAAGTTATTCCATGTGATTCAAAAATACTTAGTGCGTAATGAATACGGATTGCAGTAAATAGTGGTTTGGCACATCGTCTATTTTGTCTTAAAACATAGTCTCGTAAACGCAGTAATTGTGATAATGATCTTGTTTCAGTAACATTAGCACCGTTTCGTTTTAGCTCAAGGTATCTTTGTTCAAGGGCTTTTTTTATCAAACTTTGAATGTGTTTCATTTCTGCTGGAAGTTCAACATTAATCCATTGGGTAGTAGTTTGTTGTATGTATGGTTTAACGTCTGGGCTATCCTCTGTTCTCTGAGAAATTTTTGAAATTTTAAGAGTGTTAATAATCTCTGTTGCTTTTTCTTTTTCACTAGGCAAAGTTGCAGTCATCCCCATAATTCTTGCACTAGAATTTACCAAACGCTGTGCAATTCCAGAGTAAGCATAATCACCAATAGTTCGGTGAGCTTCATCAAAAACTATGAGGCTAAATTGTTCAGAAGAAACAATTTGTCTATCTAAATCATTTTTTGTAATTTCTGGGGTAGCACAAATTACGCTGTTCATCCAAAGTTTTTTTCTTTTGTTAATTAGATCTTCTCCAGTGATTAAAGCTATATCTTCAACGGTGAGATTATTTTTTAAAAATTCATAGTGTTGATTTGCTAGCACCCTTGTTGGGGCTAAAAAAAGTATACCGCCAGTTCCCTTTGAAAGATATTCAGCTATAACTTGTAGAGCAACTGCAGTTTTACCTAGACCAGTAGGTAAAACAACAAGACAGTTTTCTGTTTTTGCTTGATTTGCTAAATTGACTTGATAATCACGATATTCAATTGAATTTTTTTTTAAAAATCGATGTTCTAGATATTCTGAAGGCATTTCCTTGAAAATATTAGAATAGTTATTGATTTTATGGTTTCGTGTGGATCAAATGATAACTATTACTCAAATATCCATACTTTTTTTAGGTTACCG